>NZ_NRSJ01000003.1 GCF_016584085.1 Halochromatium glycolicum
GCCGGGTGACCACGGGTGATTGCTCACCCGTGGTTCCCACAGATCCGGACGTGCGGAATTCCCGCATCCGGCTCCTCAGTTGAGCAGTCGCTACACAACAATCGTTGCACACCCATCGGACAAAAGCCCTATGCCGCGATCTTCTGTCGTACTGTTCAGATGAGCAGGTGACCCAATGTTCACGCCATCATCCCTCCAGAAGGTGTCTCAACCGACCAGCCGCTTCCCTCAGACGGGTCCTCTGGGGCGAGTTCCCCGCCGTCATCGGTACTATCCGCTGGCTCCGATTGCTCAGCCGCCATCGTGCCGCACTTCGTTGCCTTCGCTTGGCACTACCTTGCCTTTGGTCCACTTCGCTCTGGCCGATTGGACCGCGTCCGGCCAGCCTGGGCGGCTTCTTACGCGGCGCCCGCACCGCGTCGCTGACAAGGAACGACTGAGCCCTCCCAGGTTCCTGGGTGACCCTTGCAACCATGCCCTGCTCTCAGACCCCGGTGGAGTGCGCGCATCCGGCCACTGTCAATCCGCTCACTGTTGCCTTCCGCCTTTTCCACAACGTCGGCTCCACATTCACTCTTTCGAGGCTCAATCACACGGCCTAGTTGCCCCCTGTGTACGCTTCGCAGGTGGGGTCGCCCCCACACCACGCAACACTCGGTTCCGGTGGATGGCCAGTCCTTTCCGGTTCGGGACTTTCACCCGGCGGGTCACAATAAGAGGTTTCCGATCACTCAAATCATTTCGCGATCATCCCCCTCTTCCAGGCTTTGCCTGGCGCAAGAAAATAAAGGCTTTGCAGCGTCCAGCGGTCCGAACTGAGACCCGATCTGAAGGGGATTAAGACACGTGTGAGTGTCAAGGCTTCCCTGCCCCGATGGTCCGAACTGAGACCCGATCTGAAGGGGATTAAGACCGGCTCGCGCACTACACGCTTAACCAAGCGAGGGTCCGAACTGAGACCCGATCTGAAGGGGATTAAGACTGATCATTAAAACAAGTGTGTCATGGGGTTGCAGTCCGAACTGAGACCCGATCTGAAGGGGATTAAGACTCTGCAGTTGGGAGTGCATACGCCTTGCCTGGCATGTCCGAACTGAGACCCGATCTGAAGGGGATTAAGACTTCTGGATGCTGGCTAGGTTGATGTTCATGGTTTTTGTCCGAACTGAGACCCGATCTGAAGGGGATTAAGACTTGACGGTTACGTCTGCTTGCCACTTGTTTCCCGTCCGAACTGAGACCCGATCTGAAGGGGATTAAGACGTCCAGAACAGTAGTAGGTCCGATGATGATTTTGTCCGAACTGAGACCCGATCTGAAGGGGATTAAGACGGACGCTCGCCATTGGCTGTAGAACTCCGTGATCGGTCCGAACTGAGACCCGATCTGAAGGGGATTAAGACCACTAAGTCCCGCTCGGTCAACACTGCCGAGCCGTCCGAACTGAGACCCGATCTGAAGGGGATTAAGACTCCAGATTGGTCGGGCCTTGTTGTCCCTCATACGTCCGAACTGAGACCCGATCTGAAGGGGATTAAGACAATACAGTTCGACCCAGTGGTCGGCTGTATTGGTCCGAACTGAGACCCGATCTGAAGGGGATTAAGACTCACCCAAGGGATGGACCCATCGGACGCTCGCCGTCCGAACTGAGACCCGATCTGAAGGGGATTAAGACACGCATAACACTTTGAACACACGGACCCTCGAACGTCCGAACTGAGACCCGATCTGAAGGGGATTAAGACCATCGCGGATCATCGAGACCCTGTAAGCGTTTGTGTCCGAACTGAGACCCGATCTGAAGGGGATTAAGACTCATTCTTACGGAACGTCACAGTCAGGAACCGACGTCCGAACTGAGACCCGATCTGAAGGGGATTAAGACCTTTCCCGCAACGTATGTTGCTTTCGCAGCTTCATGTCCGAACTGAGACCCGATCTGAAGGGGATTAAGACGGCTGTGTCGGTAGCAAGATGGCTGAACAGTGTGTCCGAACTGAGACCCGATCTGAAGGGGATTAAGACCTTTTTTGTAACATGGGGCTGGCGCCTGCACGGTCCGAACTGAGACCCGATCTGAAGGGGATTAAGACTATTATTTTTGTTACAAAGTAACGAAAAGGATAGTCCGAACTGAGACCCGATCTGAAGGGGATTAAGACGCCGATCGCCCGACGCTTGCTTGGCGTCCTTGTCCGAACTGAGACCCGATCTGAAGGGGATTAAGACAAGTTGTTAAAGATCGAGGTAAGCTCGGCGGCTAGTCCGAACTGAGACCCGATCTGAAGGGGATTAAGACCCCACCAGGGAAAACCCTGGTCATCGGTGTGATGTCCGAACTGAGACCCGATCTGAAGGGGATTAAGACAAGAGTCCCGTCCCATTTGCCGAAGAATGCGGCGTCCGAACTGAGACCCGATCTGAAGGGGATTAAGACCTAGACGTGACCTTCCCGTTGACCGCGCCATTAGCGGTCCGAACTGAGACCCGATCTGAAGGGGATTAAGACGATCACGCGCTCGGCGAGCTTGTCCATCAGCTCGCGTCCGAACTGAGACCCGATCTGAAGGGGATTAAGACGCCCGCGTAACAGCGCGACGTTGAGCAGTACCAATGTCCGAACTGAGAGCCGATCTGAAGGGGATTAAGACACGGTTGCAGCCCAGTTTGTTACACGGAGCGCTGTCCGAACTGAGACCCGATCTGAAGGGGATTAAGACCGACAAGGCACCGTCTAGTTTGGTTGCGAGCGCACGTCCGAACTGAGACCCGATCTGAAGGGGATTAAGACCAGTGCTCGCGCGAGAGCTTGACGCTTTTCATTTGTCCGAACTGAGACCCGATCTGAAGGGGATTAAGACCACGCAATTCCGTAATAATTGACGCGCGGGTCGTGTCCGAACTGAGACCCGATCTGAAGGGGATTAAGACTTTTGGAGAACTCGGTCAGTGCGGCCGAGTTGTCCGAACTGAGACCCGATCTGAAGGGGATTAAGACCCATCTGATCGGTGCCGCCGATGACGCGGGTCGTCCGAACTGAGACCCGATCTGAAGGGGATTAAGACCGCTCTAGGTCTTTTGCGCATTCGGCTCTGAGTTGTCCGAACTGAGACCCGATCTGAAGGGGATTAAGACGTGTGCGATCTCGCGCGCTTCCCGCTTGGTCTTGTCCGAACTGAGACCCGATCTGAAGGGGATTAAGACAGCGCCGGACAGGCGCACCTTGATGCGGGCATGGCGTCCGAACTGAGACCCGATCTGAAGGGGATTAAGACGCGATCTCTCGCACGAGTTCATCAATCCCGCGGTCCGAACTGAGACCCGATCTGAAGGGGATTAAGACCGAAACAATCGATACGTTGGTCTTCATCCCAAGTGTCCGAACTGAGACCCGATCTGAAGGGGATTAAGACCGTGACCATTCCCTTAATCTATTAACCGCTATTCTGTCCGAACTGAGACCCGATCTGAAGGGGATTAAGACGGCGGTGCAAGCGGGTCGTTCTGCGCGTCCCGTGTCCGAACTGAGACCCGATCTGAAGGGGATTAAGACTCAAAAAACTCTAGCGATTCGCTTCCGGGCCAGCGCTTCGTGCGCCTATGCGCGGCCCGTACGGTGCAGATGCTGTGATGGCCCGAGCGAGCGGCGCCGCCCATCACCAACCCGAACCTGCCCGCCCCGACCGCCACCGCCTGGCTGCCCTGGTGCATCGCCGATTCCGCCGAGGCATCCCCGCACCCCGGCGCCCTGCCAGCGATCCCGGCCGGCGGCGCCGGCTGGCTGATGGCTGCTGCGGGCGGCCACTGGGCCGACGGCAGCTCGGGTCTCGGTCGTCGCCCGTAAGCGGCCATCAAACCGGCCTTGTATCGGCCCGCTAAGCTGACAACGCTCTGATAGAATTGGTCATATGCAAGAGACGCATCCGGCCAATCAAGCGGTCAGTCTCGTTGATCGAGGCGAGAGCGCGGCCGCGATGATGCCGCTGACGATCGGGCAAACGGTACCCGAGCGTGAGGCGCTCAGCGATCAGGTCGTCGCGCTCGTCGCCCGCTCGTCCGGGTTCCAGCATAGCCTGCCGCAAGGCATTGCCTCGGCCCTCGCCGAGCTCGTGCGGGCGATGAACTGCTACTACAGCAACCTGATCGAAGGGCACGCGACCCATCCGATCGACATCGAGCGGTCACTGCGCGAGGACTTCAGCGCCGTGGCCGAGCAGCGCGATCTCCAGCTCGAGGCGCGCGCCCATATTGCCGTGCAGGCCTGGATCGATGGCGGTGGCTTGCAGGGGCGCCTGTTCAGCCGGGAGACCCTTTGCGCCATTCACGAACGCTTCGCAGCCCAATTGCCGGAGCGCCTGCTGTGGATCACGCATCCGGATACGGAGGCGCGCGAGCGTGTCATTCCCGGCGCCCTGCGCACGCGCGATGTCCGTGTGGGCCGGCCTACACCGCCCAGCCCCGGCGCCATCGCGCGCCTGCTCAGTGCCTACGCCGAGCACTATGCACGCCTTGGCACGATGGAGTGCTTATTGGCCGCCGCCGCCGCCCACCATCGACTGCTCTGGATACATCCATTTCTCGATGGCAACGGGCGGGTCGCCCGTCTGCTCTCGCATGCGCTCTTCGTCGAGAGGCTGGCGACCGGTGGTCTCTGGTCCGTAGCGCGGGGACTCGCGCGCCAGGTCGACACCTACAAGGGCCATCTGGCCGACTGCCGTTCGGATCTGGAGGCGGTCAGCCGCTGGCTCGCGCGCCAGAAGGACAACCCGAACACGCTGGCCGCCTACCAGCGCGAGATCGAGCGCTTCCTGCTCTGGCTCGGTCTAGAGCGCGGCAAGGCGCTTTCTGAAGCAACCGGCGCGGACATCACCCTGTTCGATGATCTGCTGCAGGCCCCGGAGCGCTGGCCGCAGTGGTACGGTGAGGCAAAGCCGCGCCATGATCACGAGTGGAAGCCCTGGGGCGGGCGGCTCAGTGCGCGCTCGCGCTATGCGGCCCTGGCGGTGGTGAACCGCTGCTACCGCCGGCTGGTGACACAGGGCTATCTGCGCCTGAACCCGGTCGATGCCGCCGGGCTGCGGCTGCGCCAACTGCGCGCGGCGGCGGTGCAGGAGCGCTTCCTCGATTGATGGGGTTATCGAACTGTCTGCGCTGCGATCGGTGTCAGCTCAACGTCAGGCCCCAGGGCGCGGATCATCGGATCGAGCCTGCGCAAGCGCTCCGGTAACTGCTGAAGCGCATCGGCGGCGGCTTCACGCGATGCATAGCTGCCGATCAACACGGCATGCCAGCGCTGACTCGGAGAGGCCTTGGTGAGCGTTTGCGCTTTTCCGATGAGTCCTTGCTGCTCCGCGAAGCGCACGAGACTCTGCTGGTCGCGAAAGCTGATCAGCTGGATGCTGTAGCGAGGTTGAGCATCCCCTGGCCTGGTGGCTGCCGCACCAGGGCCGTGATCGATCCCGGGGCTCGATCCGGCTGCTGTCGTCTGGTCTTGGTCGTCCGTTGTTTGAGGTTTCCTCAGTGCGAGCCTTCTTGCTCCGGGCGCTGTAGGTTGCTGCTCGGCAAGAACCCTCTCCATGCTGGTGGCGACCGTCGGAGGTGTTGGCGCGAGCGGTGGTAAAGGGTCGAGGGGTTTGGCGATCTGGGGGCGAGGCCTGCTGTGCGAGGACAGCCTGGCGGTCTCCTCGGCGATAGGCCGAACCGGAGCCACTCCCGTTCCCGGCCAGCGGACATCGAGCTGCTCGATGCCGATGAATCCAGCGAGGACCGCAGCGCCGACCGCGATGCGCCGCACGGGCTTACGGGGTGGTCCCTGTCCGCTGAGGCCAAGCAGGGCGCTATAGATCGGGCGCCCGCCTAAGCCCTCGGCGGTGAAGGTGGCGGCAAGGCAGGTCAGGATGATCGGCAGTGCAAGCGCCTGGGCGTCGGTCAGCTCGATCACCAGGATGATCCCGGTGAGCGGGGCTCGGACCGTTGCTGCGAATAGCGCGCCCATCGCTGCCACCGCGAATACGGCCGGCTCCAGCGCTAACGCCGGTGCCAGGTTTTCGACCACCAACGCGAAGGCCGCGCCGCAGAGGGTTCCGAGCGCGAGCATCGGTGCGAAGATCCCGCCAGGAAGGCCGAGCCCGTAGCTCCCAATCGTGGTCAGCAGCCGCACCGCGAGCAGCCCCAGCAGGAACAGCAGCCCAGGATGGCCGTGCAGAAGCGATTCGACTAAGTGCTCGCCGCCGCCCACAGTCGCCGGTGCGAACCAGAGCAGGGCGCCCAGGATCATGCCGCTCAGCGCGGTCGTGACGTAGGCCCGCCGGGTGCCGAGTGCGCGGAAGGTGCTGACCGAGCCCAAGACCAGCCGATTGAACAGCACGCCCAGGGCGCCGATCAGCAGGCCCAGGATCAGGAACAGCGGTGCCGTCTGCAGCGGCGCCTGCCCGAGGTCGGGCATCGGCATGTCGGGACCCTGCCCGAGCAGCCAGCCGCTGACGACGACCGACGCACAGCAGGCGAGGATGACCGACTGGATGGTCGCGAAGCGATACTCGAAGTGCTCGCGCAGCTCCTCGGTGACGAACACGATCGCTGCGAGCGGCGCATTGAATGCCGTTGCGAGGCCGGCGGCGGCGCCGGCCGCGATCAGCGCCCGCTGATCCCTGGGGCGCAGTCCCGGCCGCTCGCTCGCCATCTGCCCGAGCGCGGCGCCCATATGGATGGTCGGCCCCTCGCGCCCGAGCACGAGGCCCGAGCCGACCGCGAGCGTGCCGGCGATGAACTTGATCGGCAGCACCCGCCGCCAGCGCAATGCGCGTTCACCGGCGAGGATGGCCTCGACCTCCTGCACGCCGCTGCCGGCCGTCTCGGGTGCGAAGCGGCGCACCAGCCAGAGCGCGGTGACCAGCACGAGCGCGCCGGCTGCCATCACGACCAACCAGCCCGGTAGGGGCCATGGCTCGAGGAAGCTATGGAGCAGGGCTCGGCCGGCGGTGCTCTGCTCGAGCAATGCATGGAACCCCGCCCCGATCAGTCCGGCGAACGCCCCGACCAGGGTTGCCGCGGTGTAGAGTTGCCAGAGGGGCTTCGGGGGCTTCATCGCGAGGCGCATCGCGCGCCGAGCTCAACGATGCCGAGGGCGCGGAGGCTTCGCACCTGTCACCATAACGGGTACCGAGTGCCGGTCGCTTGGTCGACGGGGCTGACGCGCGGGCCCGCAGGCTTCATCATTCGATTAGCGCGGTCGCTCGGCCTCGACTCGATGCTTGGCGTTGATGAACGCGGCGTGCGGGACATAGAGCAGCTCGGCGACCTTGCGGACCAGGTATTCCTCCATCGTCGTCAACCGGTCATCGGCGTACGCGACGCGCCACAAGGATTCGATCAATGCGATCTTCTGCTCCGGGGCGAAGCGCTCGTTGATCAGCCGTGTGAACTGGAAGTAGTCGGTGGCCTCTCGCCGTTCGGCCTCGGCGCACTCGAGCAGTGTCTGTGCCTCATCGGCCGGCAGCTCGAAACGCTCCCGCACGAGCTGGGCAGCAAGGTCGCGGCCTGGTCCGCGTCCGCGCTCGCTGGGGTCCTCTTCCATGTGGGTCATCTCGAGTATCAGCGCTGCCGCGGCGCAGCGCATCGCGTGATCCTCGTCGACGCTGCCATCCGGCCGCGGCGCCAGCACGTGTTCGTCAAAGAAGCGTCGGATTCGATCGATCATCTGATATCCGCTGGTGCCCGGGAGGCTTCGACGAAGATGGCGCGCCTGGCAGGATTCGAACCTGCGACCCCCGCCTTCGGAGGGCGGTACTCTATCCAGCTGAGCTACAGGCGCGTGTCGAGGGGCTGTGATGCCTTCGATATCGGTGGCTTGCCAAGAGATGGCGTGCCTTGAACGGCATCAGACGCAGAAGGATAGCTCGAATCGTCGCTGTCGTCCATGGCGGGCGCTTGTTCCAAGAGGGGGTCGGCGAGCCGACTGGTTAGTCGGCGCGCGCCAGCATCTCCTTCAGCGCCGCCAGGTGCGCCTTGCCGCGCTCGCGCTGCTCGGCGGCGTCGGGTGGACGCTGGTCAACCTGGTCGAGCGCATCGGCCGGGAGCTCGTCGAGGAAGCGGCTCGGTGTGCAGGTCACCTGCTCGCCGTAGCGCCGGCGCTGACGCGCGAGCGTGAAGTTGAGCCGGTTGCGGGCGCGGGTAATCCCGACATAGGCGAGGCGGCGCTCCTCCTCGATGGTATCGTCCTCGATGCTGCTGCGGTGCGGGAGCAGCTCCTCTTCCATCCCGACCAGGAAGACCTCCGGGAACTCCAGACCCTTGGCCGCGTGCAGGGTCATCAGTGAGACCCGGTCGCCGCCTTCCTCCTCATCCTGGCGCTCGAGCACATCCATCAGTGACAGGTGCGCGACCATCTCCGGCAGCGTGCCCTCCTGCAGCGCGCCCTTGTTGAGCGCATCGAGCCAGCCCAACAGCTCGTCGACATGCTCGATGCGCCGCTCGGCGACGCGCAGGCTGGAGCTGGTGTCCTTGAGCCAGCCGGTATAGTCGAGCTGGTCGATCAGCGTCCGCACCGCGGCGACCGGCCTGTGCTCGGCCTGACGGCGATGCTGCTCCAGCCAGCTCGTGAGCTCGACCAGGCGCCGGCGCTGGCGTTCATTCAGGTGCTCGGCCAGCGCCAGATCATCGCAGGCGTTGAACAGCGAGGTCTCGCGCTGCTGGGCAACGGTGGCCAGGCGCTCCAGCGTGGCCGGGCCGATCTCGCGCCGCGGCACATTGATGACTCTCAGGAAGGCGGCGTCGTCAGCGGGGTTCGCGAGCAGGCGCAGATAGGCCATCACGTCCTTGACCTCGGTGCGGGCGAAGAACGCGGTGCCGCCGGAGAGGAAATAGGGGATGTTGAGCGCCCGCAGCGCCTTCTCGAACGGTCGCGCCTGGTGGTTGCCGCGGTAGAGGATCGCGAAGTCCCCGAACGCGCGTCCCTTGGTCTGGCGGCCATGCAGGATCTCGCTGGCGACGCGCTCGGCCTCGTGGGTCTCGTCGCGGCAGCGCAGCACCCGCGGGCGGTCGCCCGGCCCGAGCGCGCTCCACAGCCGCTTCTCGAACAGATGGGGGTTGTTCGCGATCAGCCCGTTTGCCAGATCCAGGATGCGCCCGGATGAGCGGTAGTTCTGCTCCAACATGATGACCTTGAGCAGCGGGTAGTCGTCCTTGAGCCGCGCCAGATTCTCCGGGCGCGCCCCGCGCCAGGCATAGATCGATTGGTCGTCGTCGCCGACCACGGTGAAGACGCCGTCCGGGCCGACCAGCAGCTTGACCAGCTCGTACTGGGCGTTGTTGGTGTCCTGGTACTCGTCGACCAGCAGATGGCGGATGCGGCCCTGCCAGCGCTCACGCACCGCCGGTGTCTCGCGCAGCAGCCGCACCGGACGCAGGATCAGGTCGTCGAAGTCCACCGCATTGTAGGCCGCCAGTGTGCGCTCGTAGCGCTGATACAGGCGCGCGAGCCCGGCCTCGAATTCATCATCGGCTGCGCCCTCGGCCCGGGCCGGGTCGATCAGCCCATTCTTCCAATGCGAGATGCGCGCAAGTGCCGCCGAGGCGCTGGTGGCGCCGTCCAGCCCGGCTTCCCCAAGGTGCTCCTTCAGGATCTGCTCGCCGTCTTGCGGGTCGACCAGCGAGAAGCCCGAGCGCAGCCCGGTGTGCGCGGCCTCACGCCGGAGCAGGTCGAGGCCGAAGGTATGGAAGGTCGAGACGCGCAGGCCATGGCCAGTCCGGCCCTTGACCAGGCGGCCAACGCGGGCCTTCATCTCGCGTGCGGCCTTGTTGGTAAAGGTCAGCGCAACGATGCTGCGGGCGTGATGCCCGCGCTCGCGGATCAGATACGCGATCTTGTGGGTGATCACCCGGGTCTTGCCGGAGCCGGCGCAGGCGATCACGAGCAACGGACCCTGGGTATGACGCACGGCCTCGACCTGGCTTGGATTGAGGCCTTTCATCGAGGCGGCGTCGTGCAGCTGGTTGTTGATGACATCCTCTCAGCTCGCAGTTGGAGATCAGCAGGCCATGAAGCGGGAGGTCGGGGATTGGGAGGTCGTCGACCGGTGGGGCATCGAATGGGAAGTCAGGGATCGGGAAGGCCGGGATTGGAGCCGGATCATCAGGCGCAGACGCGCGCGTTGGTGCCGAGTTACCATAGTTAAACCGCGAATCCGCACGCGCAGCTGGCCGGTCTGTGTTGGTCGAGCAACAGAGCGCGTGCTTTACCCCGTCTGGAAGGTCGTTCGAGCCGGGGTTCTCAGTGTCACCCCGTCTCGGCCTCGAGGCCAAGGTCTTCTATGCCAGCGTTTGCATCCTCAATGACATCCATCCGTCTCGGCCTCTTGGTCTCGCTGTTGTCACTGCTGCCTGGTGTCACGTTCGCTCAAGCGGATGCTGGCTTCCTGTCCGCACCGGAGGTGCCCTCGCTGCCCGGTCCCTATGAGGGCGACAGCGTCAGCGCGCCTGAGGTCACCATCATCGAGACCGATGAGGAGGTGATCTACGAATATCGGGTGAAGGGGCAAGTCTACATGGTCAAGGTCGAGCCGATCGCGGGGCCTCCCTACTACATGGTCGATACCAACGGGGATGGCGTTCTCGACGTCCAAGAGCAGGAGGCGCCTGAGCTCTCGGTGCCGCAATGGTTGCTGTTCAGCTGGTAGCAGTGTTGAACCGGGACGCAACCGTTGAACGCGCGGCGGAAGGTGCAGCCGGCCCCGTTCAGGCCGCGTTGGGCTTGAGGTGATGAACGAGGAACAGGGGATGCGGTTCTCGCGCCGTTTGCTCCCAGTGGCCGAGCGGCTGGAGTCGGTCAACCGGACGGTTGGCCTCTTGGTGTCCTGGCTTGCGTTGGCGATGGTGCTGGTGACCTTCGTGGTCGTGGTGCTGCGCTATGCGTTCGATTCCGGCTCGATCGCGTTGCAGGAGTCGGTCACCTACATGCACGCGATGCTGTTCATGCTCGGCGCTGCATTTACGCTCCAGCAGAATGGCCATGTGCGCGTGGATATCCTCTATCAGCGCTTCTCGCGCCGAGGCCGCGCTTGGGTCGATCTGCTTGGCACGCTGCTGCTGCTGTTTCCGGTCTCGGTCTTCCTGCTGGTCGCGTCTTGGGATTATGTCGCCGAATCCTGGGCCGTGCTCGAGGGCTCGCGGGAGGCCGGGGGCATTCCCGGGGTCTGGGCGCTGAAGACGCTGATCCTGCTGATGCCGTTGCTGCTGCTGGTGCAGGGGCTGATCTGGGTGCTGCGCAACGGCCTGTTCCTGGCCGGCGTCGAGGCGGCGCTGCCTGAGCCTGGTGCCCGGCTGGAGACCGACGCCGATGGCTGAGCTGATGCCGGTGCTCCTGGTGCTCGCGGTCGGCGCGGTCCTGCTGCTCGGCTATCCGGTGGCACTCTCGCTGGGCGGCACCGCGCTGCTGTTCGCGCTGCTCGGCGAGGCGCTCGGCTATTTCGATCACGCCTTCATCGAGGCGCTGCCGAATCGGGTCTACGGGGTGATGACCAACGAGACCCTGATCGCGGTGCCACTGTTCGTATTCATGGGCGTGATGCTCGAGCGCTCGCGCGTCGCCGAGAACCTGCTCGAGACCATGGCGCTGCTGTTCGGGCCGTTGCGAGGCGGGCTCGGGATCTCGGTGACCGTGGTTGGGATGCTGCTTGCCGCCAGTACCGGCATCGTTGGCGCGACCGTGGTCACGATGGGGCTGCTGTCGCTGCCGACGATGCTCAAGCGGAATTACGATCCGAGTGTCGCTGCTGGCACCATCTGCGCATCGGGCACCCTGGGTCAGATCATTCCACCGTCGATCGTGCTCGTCTTGTTGGGTGATGTGCTGTCGGCGGCCTATCAGCAGGCGCAGCTCGACATGGGCATCTTCTCGCCGGAGACGGTCTCGGTCGGTGATCTGTTCATCGGCGCGCTGATCCCGGGCCTGCTGCTGGTGGCTGGCTATATCAGCTATATGGTCGGCGTGGCCGTGTTTCGGCCGGCCGCCGTGCCGGCGATCCCCGCCGCCGAGCGTCCCCAGCACGATGCGCGCTTCTGGCTGCGCGTGATCCAGGTCTTGCTGCCGCCGCTGGCGCTGATCGTCGCAGTGCTGGGCTCGATCCTGTACGGGGTCGCGACGCCGACCGAGGCCGCCTCGGTGGGTGCGGTCGGGGCGCTGCTGCTCGCGGCCTCGCACCGGCAGCTGAATTGGAAGACGCTGCAGGGGGTGGTGCGTCAGACCACCATTGTCACCAGTATGGTCTTCCTGATCTTCATCGGCGCGGCGATCTTCTCGCTGGTGTTCCGCGGTTTCGGCGGCGATGAGATGGTGACCGACTTCCTCAGTAGCCTGCCAGGCGGCACCGTTGGTGCGGTCGCCCTGGTGATGCTGGTGATGTTCCTGCTCGGGTTCATCCTGGACTTCATCGAGATCACCTTCGTGGTCGTGCCCATCGTCGGCCCGGTGCTGTTGGCGATGGGGCTCGATCCGGTCTGGCTCGGCGTGATGATCGCGATCAACCTGCAGACGTCGTTCCTGACGCCACCATTCGGGTTCTCGTTGTTCTATCTCCGCGGGGTTGCTCCGGCAGAGGTGCGCACGGCGCAGATCTACAAGGGCGTTGCCCCGTTCATCCTGATTCAGCTGTTGATGCTCGCGGCGCTATCGCTCTTCCCGGCGTTGGCGACATGGCTGCCGGGCGCGATCTATCGATAAAAATGGACAATGGGTCGCGACGGCGACTCATCGCCATCGAGATCAGCAGCTTGGGTGGGCGAGCACTTGTCCGTCGTTTGCTTCCCGTCGTTGCCGCGATCGGTGGCCTCGGAATCGGGAAGTCATCTGCGGACAGGCACGAAGCGGTTGGGTGTGATCGAACCGCCTAGATTCGGAGTGGGTCGCCGAGAGCGCCGGTGAGGGGTGGAGGCAGCTCGGTGTTTCGGTGCTCGAGCAGTTCGTTGAAGAGAGCGGGCTGCGGTTCCTGAAACATGACGCCGATGCCGCTGTTGTCGCCATAGGTCACGATGGCTGGCAGCAGCCAGCGTTTGCCGGCGCAACGCAGCTCGAGCTCGATCGGTGTCCCATTCGGCAGTGTCAAGGCCTGCACGGATAGGAACATCCCACCGATCGAGAGGTTGCATGCCGTCGCGCCCAGGAAGGGACGCTTGTGGTAGCGGATGTAGACCGGCAGGTCGAGCTGATGTCGCGCCCCGTAGCGTCGTTCCCCAGTCATCCTGTGTTCTCCTGCTTGAAGATTTCTATCGTTGGCACGTGATCTTAGCTGCTCAACTTTACCGTCGAGTTCAGCTTCGATGACTGCTCTGTGACCGTTACCACGGACATCCCTGTTGTCCCCGCTGCCTCGCGCCGTGATACTGCAATGATTCCGCTTGATTGCTGAGGGCTCGCATGGATCGTCAACAAGCCGCCAAGTTCGTGCTCGATTGTCTCCGGACGATGCTGGCTCGCAATGGCTCGGATCTGTTCATCTCGGCCGGTTTTCCGCCCGCCTGCAAGTTCGATGGCAAGCTGACGCCGCTCAGCCAGCAGGCGCTGAAGCCCGAGCAGACCTCGATCTTGGCACGCTCGATCATGAACGATCAGCAGGTGCGCCAGTTCGACGCGAGCAAGGAATGCAACTTCGCGATCAGCCCGCCCGGCATCGGCCGTTTCCGGGTCAACGCCTTCGTGCAGCAAGGGCGCTCAGGGCTGGTGTTGCGGACCATCCCGACCGAGATCCCGACTGTCGAGCAGCTCGGGCTGCCGGCGGTGCTCGCGGAGCTGGTGATGGCCAAACGGGGTCTGGTCCTGGTCGTCGGCGGCACCGGCTCGGGCAAGTCGACCTCGTTGGCGGCGATGCTCGGCCACCGCAACCGCGAGAGCTATGGTCATATCATCACGATCGAGGACCCGGTCGAGTTCGTCCATGATCATCAGAACTGTCTGGTCACCCAGCGCGAGGTCGGCCTCGACACCGAATCCTGGGACAATGCGCTGGTCAACACCCTGCGGCAGGCGCCGGATGTGATCCTGATCGGTGAGATTCGGACGCGCGAGACGATGGAACACGCAATCAATTTCTCCGAGACCGGCCACCTGTGCCTGTCGACCCTCCACGCCAACAGCACCAACCAGGCCCTGGACAGGATCATCAACCTGTTCCCAGAGGAGCGTCGCGCGCAATTGCTGATGGACCTCTCACTGAATCTGCGGGCGATCATCTCGCAGCGGTTGTTGCCGAAGATCGGCGGTGGGCGGGTCGCGGCGATCGAGGTCATGATCAATTCTCCGCTCATCCAAGACCTGGTCTTCAAAGGCAGGGTCAGTGAGATCAAGGCGGTGATGCAGCGCTCGAAGGAGCTTGGGATGCAGACCTTCGATATGGCCTTGTTCGACCTCTACGAGGATGGCCAGATCAGCTATGAGGACGCGCTGCGCAGCGCCGACTCGATGAACGAGCTGCGCCTGCGCATCAAGCTCGAGAGCAAGCGCGGTTCCGGGACGGGCGCGTTGGGCGATGAGGACGGGCTTGCGCTCCTCGACGACAACGAGCTTCCGAGCTCCGCGTTCCCCGACGACCCCGGCTCCCGCTGAGCGCTGTATGGATTTCCGCCCTTATCTCGAGATGATGGTGGCGAAGAAGGCGTCCGACCTCTTCGTCAGCGCCGGCTCGCCGGTTCAGATCAAGATCGACGGCAAGTTCCATCGCATCGGCGAGACCCACTACACCCCGGCACTGTGCCGTGAGGCCGTGCATTCGCTGTTGACCGAGGCACAGATCGCGGAGCTCGATGCCAAGCGCGAGATCGACCTCGGTATCGGCCTCGCCGGTTGCGGTCGCTTCCGCATCAACGCCTTCCATCAGCGCGGCTCGCTCGGCATGGTGATTCGCTATCTCTCGACCGAGATCCCAAGCATCGATGCCCTGCAGCTGCCGCCGGTGCTCAAGGAGATCGTGATGCACCGGCGTGGTATCGTGCTGATGGTCGGGGCGACTGGCTCGGGCAAGTCGACCACGCTCGCGGCGATGATCGAGCACCGCAACCTCAACAGTCAGGGTCATATCCTGACCATCGAGGACCCGGTCGAATACCTGCATCCGCACAAGGGCTGTATCGTCAACCAGCGCGAGCTCGGCGATGACACCCTCTCCTATGCTGCGGCGCTCAAGAGTTCGCTCAGGGAGGCGCCGGATGTGATCCTGATCGGCGAGATCCGCGACCGTGAGACGATGGAGGCGGCGATCGAGCTCTCCGGTACCGGCCATCTCGCGATCTCGACGCTGCACGCGAACAACGCCCATCAGGCTATGGAGCGGATCATCAATCTGTTTCCGCAGGCGATGCACAAGACCCTCTTCATGGACCTGTCGCTGAACCTGCGTGCGATCATCGCGCAGCGTCTGGTGCGCACGGTCGAAGACAAGCGGGCCGCGGTGGTCGAGATCCTGGTCAACACCCCGCACATCGCGGATCTCGTCCGAGAAGGCCGGGCCGACGAGATCAAAGAGGCGATGGCCGACAGCAGCGAGGGCGGCATGATCACCTTCGACGACGCCTTGCTCGCGCTCTACCGGGAAGGCCGCATCAGCCTCGAGGAGTGTCTCGTGCACGCGGATTCGGCGGCGAATCTCGAGGCGCAGATCAACTTCGGTTGATCGCTGCTGCGGCCACTGAGGTCTGGCTCGATTCGACGATCTCGCGGTCCGCGCCGTCTGATGCGTCGGCATTGGTTTCGTGTCTAACCGCAGCCAAATCCCGTCGATCCAGCGCTTTGCAGATTGACTCGTTCGGCCTGACCAGTTGGCATACCTGTCCCGATTGATCGCCAGACAGGTTGCGCTGACGGGCCTCCCGTCGATCGCGACAGCGATGTTCTAGCGGGGCGGTCCGGTCGCGGTCTACAACCATCAATAATGAGGATCTTTGTCATGCTCCGATTCAATGTCCCCGTGCTGCATTTGAACGCCGTGCTCGGCGCACTCATGGCGTTCAGCAGCGCCGCTGCCCTCGCAGAGAACCCCAAGGTGGCGATGGATGTGCGTATCGGCGGCGAGCCGGCCGGCACGATCGAGGCCGAGCTGTTCGCCGATGTGGTGCCCAAGACCGCCGAGAATTTCCGTGTGCTCTGCAGCGGTGAAGAGGGCGAGGAGATGCGTTACGCCGGCAGCCCGTTCCATCGGATCATCCCCGGCTTCATGATCCAGGGCGGCGACTTCACCAACGGCAATGGCACCGGTGGCAAGTCGATCTACGGCGGTCAGTTCGACGACGAGAACTTCGAGCTCAAGCACGACGAGGCGGGCCTACTGTCGATGGCCAACGCCGGACCGGACACCAATGGCTCGCAGTTCTTCATCACGCTCGCACCGACGCCCTGGCTCGACGGCCGCCATGTCGTCTTCGGCAAGGTGACCTCGGGGATGGACGTGGTCGAGGCGATGGAGGCGCAGGGCTCACGCCGTGGCCAGACCAAGACCGAGGTCGTGATGAGCGATTGCCGCGTGCTCTGAGGCCGCGCGAGCCGGCTTCGGGCCCTGCGGCGATCGCGTCGCCGGGCGGATAGCGACCCGGGGAACCGGATATATACCCAAACCACGTCAGTCGACGGCAGGGCGTAGCGGAGGGCCGCTGCCCGACCCGGAGCGGGCTCGAAACGCCGAAAACTGATCTGCGATGAGTATAGCCATTTCATCGGGTCGCCGGACAAGACACGCCCGAGCCGTTCGATGACAACGGGCTCATCCTGTCCAGCAGTCAGCGCGCATCGCAATATGCGCCGCAGTGGAGAAGACCATCAACGAAGGCCTGCGCCGAAAGATCCGGTGCCGTACGCCGGTCTCCAGCAGTGAACCCGAAACACTCGCCGCGAGATATCGCGGCCACTGCTGGAGACCCTCATCATGAGCACTGCAACCCTCAACGTTTCGCATCAACAGCCACTGGCCGAGCGTGCTCAGGCGCTCGATCTCAGCGCGCATGCTCACTGGCTGATCCGTCTGCCGTTCGCAAGCGTCTTCCTGTTCCACGCAGTCGGCAAGTTCGCCGACATGGCTGCGTTCGCCGGCATGATGGAGCTGCCGCTGTTCGTTGCCTGGCTTGTCGCACTGGCCGAGCTCGGTACCGGCTTGGGGGTCCTGATCGGCGGCGTGCTGCGCAACGGCCTGGTGACCCGCCTCGCCGGCCTGGCCAGCGTCCCAGTGCTGGTGGGTGCGATCGCGATGGTCCATTGGGGTCAATGGAGCTTTGTCCCGAGCGACAGCCACCCGATGGGCGGGATGGAGTTCCAGGTCCTGCTGCTGGCAATCGGTCTCTGGTTCGCACTGACCGGCAACGCCTCAGCTCGCCGCTCGCGTTGATCCTCGAGGAGAGCGGCCGGTCTCGCCGGCCCTCCTGACCGCCGACCCCAGGGCCTGCGTGAGTACGCAGGCCCCGCGCTGTTGCTGACATAAGGCGATTTCTGTCAAAGCTCATACCGCCTTGCTGGTCTTTTCGCTCGCCTTCTTCGTCGCGCCGCCGGTCACATAGCCCGGCTATGCTCCCGGCGACGCTCCTCGAAGGCAAACGACAATCCTGCGCAATTCGGTACGAGCTTTTCCGGCAATCGCCTAAGCGCTTGTCCGCGAATAACTTGAACATTTTCGCAAAGCTGGCCTTGCGTTATGGGTGCCAGCAGGCCAGACCTGTTCAGGTTATTTGCGGACGGGCCCTAAGCGGGCCCACATGCAGGGGGTGGCCCTGAACCTCTCGACTGAACTGCGGCCATGTCCCGGCAGAAAGGGTGGTGCAAATGGCCAATGAGTGGTGCCTTTCAACCAGATGCAGCCGTTGAACGGCCCGCAGGGTTCCTTCCGCATCCCTGATCGCAAACAGGCCGGGACAGCCCGGGACAGCACGACGCGGCAGAATCGCCATTCGATTCCAAGGAGCTGTAACACATCGGGTTGAAGCGCCGTTATCGTGCCGTCTGTGCGTCGGTATGGCTGCCCTGGCATAAGCGCTGCTTAGTGGCTCTCAGATTGTCCTGTCACCGTTTTGGAACCTGACGCCGATTCAACGGGAACAGGTGTGTTTTGTGCCATTGGAGTCACCGATGATGCATCCTTTGGCGGGCGGTGCCCCAAAGCCTGCTCGCTACGCCAAGCTTCTGCTGCGGCCGTTCGGCCTCGCGTGGATACTGATGATAAGTGGGGCCGCGACAGTCCAGGCGGCTCCGGAGGCCCTGGCGCGGGTCGACCCGCCCACCGCAGACCACAGCCAGTTCGAGCCGCTGCAACAGGATTTCGCGAGCGGGCGCGAGGTCACCCGCGCCTGCCTGGAATGCCACACCGAGGCCGGCAAGCAGGTCCGTGCCAGCATCCATTGGCGCTGGGAATACCGGCATCCGCAGACCGGCCAGCTGCTCGGCAAGCAGCATGTGGTCAACAGCTTCTGCAACAACGTCACCACGAACCTGGGGCGCTGCACCGCCTGTCACGCCGGCTATGGCTGGGACGGTCCGGACTTCGACTTCAGTGATGACAGCCGCGTCGATTGCCTGGTCTGCCACGACACCACCGGGACCTACGAGAAGGCCCCGAAGCGCGGCGGCCGCGTGCTGCAAGAGCCGGTCAAGGTGCACGGCCACCCGCTGCAGCCGCCAGACCTCGGCAAGGTCGCCCGCAACGTCGGACCGACCAGCAGCGAGACCTGCGGCAGCTGCCATTTCTTCGGCGGCGGTGGCAACGGCTCCAAGCACGGCGATCTGGACACCTCGCTGCTGGACCCGCCGCCCGGGCTCGATGTGCACATGAGCGATGCCGGCGCCGGGCTCGAATGCAGCGACTGCCACGTCGAGCGCGCGCATCAGATCGCCGGCAGCCGCTACCAGGTGACGGCGCGCGACCGCAAAGGGACCGGTGCGCCCGGTCAGCGCCGCTACGCGGCGACCTGCGCGTCCTGCCATGGCCTCGAGCCGCATGCGCTGGGCAGTGATCCGGCCGCGCTCTATCAGGGCGCCAAGCTCAATGCCCATGTCGACCGGATCGCCTGCCAGACCTGCCATATCCCGGCGATGGCGCGCGGCGGTGTTGCGACCAAGATCTGGTGGGATTGGTCGCAGGCTGGCCGGCTGGACGCCGATGGCAACCCGATCAAGCGCCATGATGCCGATGGCAATCTCACCTATTGGACGCGCTGGGGCGAGATCGAATGGGGCAAGGATCTGGTGCCCGACTACCGCTGGTTCGACGGCACCATGCGCTACACCTTGCCCGACCAGACCATCGATTCGTCACAGCCGGTCCCGATCAATCGCTTTGCCGGCCATCACGATGATCCCGACGCGCGCATCTGGCCGTTCAAGATGATGCGCGGCAAGCAGCCCTATGATCCGGTCAAGGACCAGCTGGTCTACATGCAGCTGTTCGGCAAGACCGAGCAGGCCTATTGGCAGGGGCTCGAGTGGCAGCCGGCCATCGCCAGCGCGATGGAGGCCGCCGGGCTGCCGTTCAGCGGCGAGGTCGGCTTCACCGAGACCCGGATGGCCTGGCCGATCACCCATATGGTCGCCCCGGCTGAGGACGCCCTCGCGTGCGGTGAGTGCCACGCCCGCGATGGCCGCATGGCCGAGCTGACCGGCTTCTACCTGCCAGGCCGCGACAGCGAGCCGGCGCTCGACCGCTGGGCGCAGCTGGCACTCGCCGCAGCGCTGCTCGCGATCGGCGTCCATAGCGGACTGCGCATCCTGTTCCACCGCCGCCGGAGGCACGCCGAATGACCCGCACCGTCGTCATGTTCACCGGCCTCGAGCGGCTTTGGCATTGGAGCCAGGCGCTGCTGATCATCCTGCTGCTGATGACCGGTTTCGAGGTGCACGGCAGCTATCGTCTGCTCGGCTTCGGCGCCGCCGCGACCCTGCACGTGCTGGCCGCGCTGGCGCTGATCGTCGTCTGGGTCTTCGCGATCTTCTGGCATCTGGCGACCGGCGAATGGCGCCAGTATCGGCCGACGACGCGCGGGCTGGCAGCGGTGGTGCGGTTCTACCTCTACGGCATGTTCCGCGGCGAATCGCATCCGTTCAATCCGCGCCCGAAGCGCAAGCACAATCCGCTGCAGGCCGCGTCCTATCTCCTCTTCGGCGTCGTCATCTCGCCATTGCTCTGGATCACCGGGCTGCTCTATCTCGGCATCGACCTGTGGTCGGCACCGGCCGATCTACCGCTGGCGCCAATCGCACTGATCCACGTCGCTGCGGCCTACGGTGCGGCCCTGTTCCTGCTGGTGCATGGGTACATGATCACCACCGGCCGCACCCCAACCGCGCACCTGAAGACCATGATCACCGGCCGGGAGGAGATCGAGGAAGCGGCTCAGCGTGAGCAACAGCCTGAGCGCGGGTGAGGGCCGTTGTGTCGGGGTTCACGCAGTGGCCAGCACGCTGCGCACCTCGAAGCCGACGACGTGACGTTGCTCGCGGCTGAATACGACACCGATCAGATGGATCGGCTCGCCGCGGGCACGGTATCGGTCCGCATAGCCGTGAGCCTCGAGCTGCGCGAGGGCGCGACCTCCCGGTTCCAGCTCGACGACCTTGAACTCGAACAGGTAGACCTGCCCGTTGAAGCGCAGCGCGAGATCCAGCCGGCCGGCATTGCTCGTCTCCTCGGGCGTGAGATCGAGCCCGAGTGATGCGAAATAGGCGTATGAGGCTGGCGATGGGCAGGGATATCGACTCAGGCGATTGCCGGAAAAGCTCGTACCGAATGGCGCAGGATTTTCGTTTGTCTTCGAGGAGCGTCGCCGGGAGCATAGCCGGGCTATGTGACCGGCGGCGCGACGAAGAAGGCGAGCGAAAAGACCAGCAAGGCGGTATGAGCTTTGACAGAAATCGCCTCAGCCCGAGGTTGTCCGTTCGCGCTGCCAGAGGATCGCAGCGATGATCAGCGCCAGTCCGAACGGGGTGCTGGCGGCGATCGGCTCGCCGATGATCAGGTGTAGGAACACCAGGGACAGGAAGGGCGCGAGATAGATCAGCTGTGCGAGCCGGGCGGCGCGATGGCTCCATTGCAGGGCGGTGAGCCAGAGCACGAAGGTCAGGCCCATCTCGAACAGCCCGACGTAGATCAGCGCCGGCCAGGCCGCCGCCGGCGGCAGCGCGATTCCGCCGAACAGCGGGCTGGCGAGCAGCGCCAACAGCAGCCCGACGCCGAAGCCGAGGAACAGCGCGATGACCGGATCGGCCTGCGCGCGTGCGTTCAGCAGCCAGAAGCTGGCCCAGATCAGGGTGCTCCCGAGCGCCAGTGCGACCCCCCAGGGGTCGATCCCATCCAGCGACAGGCTGCCGCCGGTGACGATGATCAGCGCGCCGATGAAGCTGATCCCGATCGCCAGCCCCTGCCTGCGGCTCAGCGGCTGGCGCAGGATCGGCACCGCCAGCAGTGCCAGCACCAGCGGCCAGGCATAGTTCAGCGCCATCGCGATCTGCCCGGGCAGGCGCGCATAGGCCGCGAACAGCACCAGGTAGTACAGGAACGGATTCAGCGCGCCGAGCGCGGCCGCCTGGAGCCAGGTCGCGCGCGGGACATCGCCGAAGCGCGACCAGGCCCGCTGCGCGCTCAGGATCAGCGCCAGCGCGATGACCGAGGTCGCGCTCGCATAGACCAGCAGCTCGAACGGGGTGACCCAGCGCAGCGCCAGCTCGAACGCGGTCGCCGCCGTCCCCCAGAGCAGGACGACGATCCCAGCGAGCAGGATGGCCCAGCGATCAGAGGCGATGGCCAGCCTCCAGCGCAGCCCGGTCGGAATTCATCAGGGGACCCATCAGGGGGCGCTCGTGATGGTGCTCGTCATCGAGCTCGTCATGGTGCTCGTGATGGTGCTCGGCATGGTGCTCATCCCCCGGGGGGCATCAGGAGGGCATCATGACCCCGTCAAGGCGCCGAGTCCCGCAAGGCCAGCCTGCGCCCGGCGAGCCAGACCAGCAGCAGCACCGGCACCCCGATCAGGGTCGTGAAGATGAAGAAGCCCGGGTAGCCGATGCCGTCGACGATCGAGCCCGAATAGCCGCCGATCACCTTCGGCAGCAGCGTCATCAGCGAGCTGAAGATCGCGTACTGGACCGCGGTGAACGAGACGCTGGTCAGGCTCGACAGGAAGGCGACGAAGGCCGCGCTCGCCAATCCCGCCGCGAGGTTGTCGGCCGCGACCGTCAGATACAAAAGCGGCAGGCTGTGCCCGGCATAGGCGAGGCCGACGAAGATCAGGTTGGTCAGCGCCGAGAACACGGCGCCCAGCATCAGGATGCGCATCACGCCGAAGCGCGTCGCCATCAGCCCGCCGATGAAGCCGCCGGCGATGCTCACCAGCACGCCGAAGGTCTTCACGGCCTCGGCGATCTCGGGCTTGGTGAAGCCGAGGTCCTGATAGAAGACGTTGGAGATCACGCCGAGGACGATGTCCGAGATCCGGTACAGGCCGATCAGGGCCAGCAGCAGGAGCGCTGTACCCAGCCCGTAGCGACGGAAGAAGTCGAGCACCGGCTCGACCCAGGTCTCGCGCGCCATGCGGCGGTTGACCGCGCCGAGCCGGACCAGCGCCCAACCGACGCCGGCGGCGATGGCAACGGCAAGGCTGAAATGGAGGGTCTCGATCAGGAAGGCGCCGAGCGCGCCGCCGCCGACAGCGGCCTTGAGCGCCGCGCTGGCGCCGCCGGTCAGGAAGAAGCTGCCGGCGAAGGCGGTCGCCGCGAGCGCGAACACCAGCACCAGCCTCGCATAATCGGCGGCGCCATAGCCCGTGCTTTGGCCGCGCTCGACGTCGGGCTCCGGGACCACCAGGGTCGTGACCACGCCGACGAGCATCGTCGCCGCCATGATCAGATAGGTGAGCCGCCAGGCGTCATACGAATACTGCGCCATCGACGAGAAGAAGGCTGCGGCCAGGAACAGGGCGCCGGCGCCGCTGACGACCATGCCGACCCGATAACCGGCGATATAGGCCGCCGAGAGCATCCCCTGCAGCGCCGGCGGCGCGCTCTCAATCCGGAACGCATCGATGCAGATGTCCTGGGTCGCGGCCGAGAAGCCGAGCATCACCGCCGCGAGCGCCATCGCCACCAGGCTCTCGCGCCCGGCGGCCGGGTCGACCGAGGCCATCAGCACGATCGCGGTGATGATCGCCAGCTGTGACAGCAGCAGCCAGGCGCGGCGGCGGCCATAGCGCCGGGTCAGCCAGGGAAGCGGCAGCCGGTCGACCAAGGGCGCCCAGACGAACTTGAACGAATAGCCGAGCGCGGCCCAGCTGAAGAAGGTCACCGCATTGCGCTCGACACCGGCCTCGCGCAGCCAAAGCGACAACGATGAGAAGATCAGCAGCAGCGGAATCCCGGCCGAGAAGCCGAGGAACAGCATCGCGAGCACGCGCCGGTCGCGCAGGGCGCTGAGTCCCCGACGCCAACTCTGGTTGCCGTTGTCGGCGGTCGGGGCGGGAGGAGAAGGTGCTTGACTAGTGCGCGTCATCAGGTCACGGCTGGCTCGGCGGCTGAGGCCCGTTGGGGCGAAGGCGCGCCATGCTAACGCTAACGGTCAGCCCCCGGCAGGCGTGTTCGCCGCCATAAGGTGTTCCGAGAACCGGAACCGGTCCATACTAACGCTGTTTTAGGCTTCGAGAGGATGCCCACGATGGCCAGCGCCGTGCTCAGACAAGAGGTCGACGAGCTGCGTGAGTACATGAAGGAGCTCAGTTATCAGGCGATGCGCACCGAGATGTCGGTGAATCGGCTGTCCGACGAGATGCGTGCGTTCAAGGACGAGATGCGTCAGTTCAAGAATGAGATGGGTGAATTCAAGGATGAGATGCGCGCGTTCAAGGGCGAGATGGGCGATTTCAAGGATGAGATGCGCGCGTTCAAGGACGAGATGGGCGATTTCAAGGATGAGATGCGCGCGTTCAAGGACGAGACTATCCGCGATCGCCAGCGCATGAACAAGCAATGGGGCGATCTGGCCAACCGGCTGGGTACGCTGGTCGAGGATATCGTCGCGCCGAGCCTGCCGAGGGTCGCGGCCGAGCTGCTCGGTTGCGAGCGACCCGAGCTGTTCGCGCTGCGCGTGGTGAGGCGCCGCAACGGCGAGGCCCGGGAATACGATGCGCTGGTCGTCTGCCCAGAGGCCGTGCTCATCAACGAGACCAAATCCCGTCTCCAAAGCAGCCATATCGACCCCTTTCTCGAAAAACTGGCCGAGCTGCCCCGCTTCTTCCCCGAGTACGAGCACAAGCGATTGGTTGGCGTGCTCGCCAACCTCTATCCCGATCCGAGCGTGGTGCGCCGGGCCAGTGCCGCAGGCATCTTGGTGATGGGCATGGGTGACGACGCCATGCAGGTGCTGAATCCGGAGGCGCTGGAGGCGCGCGATTAGGCTGACACGATTAGGCTGACTGGAGCGGGGCGCTTGGCGTTGGAGGCTTCCGCTCGGGCGCTGCATCGATCAGATTGAACGACGATCAAGCCTGGCGGCCGGCATCCACTGGTGAGTGTTAAGGGGTCACAAACTCCCAATGAACCGAAGCTGCTCTCCGAGCTGCTTCGCGGTCGATTGCTGCGTGTAGTCGGTTATCGCGAAGTCACCGGAGCCCAAGCGATACGGGGCACCTTCATGTCGTGGCCGGCAAGGACAATACGCGTCGGCGTAACCGTTGAGACCGGAAGTCCAAGCGCGCGGTATGGCGCCCCCCTGTCTGCTCACCTGGCGACATGGATCTGAGCCAACTGCTGTCTGAGCTCTGGGTCGTGACCGTCGTTGGGCTGCAGGCGGCCGCGATCGTCCTGACCTCGGCGCATCTGGTGCTGAGCAATCGCGATGTGCCGTCCACCGTGGGCTGGATGGGCCTGGTCCTGCTCGCGCCCGTGGTGGGCGTCGCGTTGTACTGGGTCTTCGGGATCAATCGGATCGAGCGCAAGGCCCATCGGCTGCGCCCCGAGACCTCATTGCAGAGCGACGCGGCGAGCCTGGATGCGGAACAGCGCGCGCATCGGCTGCTCGAGGCGCGCTTTCCGGGGCTGGTCGCGCTCGGTCATCTCGGTGATGAGCTGACCCAGTCGGCGCTCGAGTTCGGTAATCGGATCAGGCCGCTGGTCAATGGCGATGCGGCCTACCCCGAGATGCTCGCCGCGATCGATACCGCCGAGCGCAGCATCGCGTTGTCGACCTACATCTTCGACAACGATGCCGCCGGGCAGCAGTTCATCGCTGCGCTGCAGGGGGCGCAGGCGCGCGGCGTTGCCGTGCGCGTGCTGATCGACGGGGTCGGCCAGCACTACAGCCGCCCGCATACGCCCAAGGTGCTGCGCGGGCTCGGCATCCCGACCGGGGTCTTCCTCGAGTCCGCCCTGCCGGTGCGCAACCCGTATGTCAATCTGCGCAACCATCGCAAGATCCTGGTCGTCGATGGTGCGCTCGGCTTCACCGGCGGGCTCAATATCCGTGAAGGCTGCGTGCTCGCGCGCGGGTCGCGGAACCCGGTCCAGGACCTGCATTTCCGGATCGAAGGCCCCGTGGTGCGCGGCCTGATGGAGGCATTCGGCCTCGACTGGGGCTTCACGACCGGGGAGCGGCTCGGCGGCGAGGCCTGGTATCCGGTGCTGGAACCGGTCGGCGAGATACTCGCGCGCTGCGTCCCGGATGGGCCGGACGAAGACTTCGACGTCTTGCGGCGGTTGATGCTCGGGGCGCTCGCCCAGGCGCAGCAGCGAGTGCGGATCATTACCCCCTATTTCCTGCCCGATCAAACCCTGATCACGGCGCTCAATGTCACCGCGATGAGCGGGGTCGAGGTCCAGATCCTGGTCCCGCAGCGGAACAATCTGCGCTTCGTGCAATGGGCTGCGGACGCGCAGGCCACGCAGATCCTCGAAGGCCGAAGCCGGATCTTCCTGACGCCGCCGCCCTTCGAGCACACCAAGCTGATGCTGATCGACGACGCCTGGTGCTTCGTCGGTTCGGCGAACTGGGACCCGCGCAGTCTGCGCCTGAACTTCGAGCTGAACGTCGAATGCTACGACTGTGCGCTTGCGCGCCGGCTCAATGGCCTGATCGATGAGAAGCTCGCCAGCGCGAGCGAGCTGACGACGGCCGAGATGCAAGCGCGCTGGCTGCCGGTGCGGTTGCGCGACGGGTTTGCGCGCTTGCTGATGCCCTATCTATAGCGATCGTGTGGAGAGGGCGCTTTCAGGAACAGGCACTAAGGCGATTTCTGTCAAAGCTCATACCGCCTTGCTGGTCTTTTCGCTCGCCTTCTTCGTCGCGCCGCCGGTCACATAGCCCGGCTATGCTCCCGGCGACGCTCCTCGAAGGCGAACGAACATCCTGCGCAATTCGGTACGAGCTTTTCCGGCAATCGCCTAAGGTCTCGGACTGTTGGTCGGGCCAGTGTTCTCGTATGCTTTCGGGTCGACTGCCAGAGAATCCCGAGCAAGCAATCATGTTGACACGCCTGGACACGATCACCCTGGAGACGACGGCACCGATCCAGCTCGTCGACCTGACCGAACAGTTGCGCCAACGCTGTGCACTGAGCGGTGTGCGCGATGGTCTCGTAACCCTGTTGTCGCGCCATACGACGGCATCGATCTGTCTGAACGAGCGCGAGACCCAGCTGCAGCGCGACATGGTCACCTTCCTGAAGCGCTTGGTCCCGCGCGATGGCGACTATCTGCACAATCTCGCACCGGTCGATGATCGCGACAATGCGCATGCGCACCTGCTGGCGCTGTTCACCAATGCATCGGAGACCATTCCGATCGCCGACGGCGAGCTGTTGCTCGGCGGCTGGCAATCGGTCTTCTTCGTCGAGCTGGACGGTCCGCGTCCGGAGCGCAGTGTGACGCTGCAATTCCTTGGCCAAGCGCAGGAGGGCTGATCGCTCATGAAGACCAGCGAGATCGATGGTTTCTTCGCCGATGCCGGTCGTCTTGATCCCGAGGCGCATCTGATCCTTGACTATCGGGTCGAATGCTCGGGTGATCCGCGCATCGCAGCGGCGCACCTATGCAGCGAGCAGTCGACGGCGCAATGGCGTCGGGTCGGGGTCGACGAGGACTATCGGCCCAGGTTTGCCGCGAAGGTGCTGGACCTGGAGGTCGAGACCGAGCTCTCGGGGACCAGCTATCTGCTCGACCCGCCGGTGAGCGGCCCGGTCAGCGTCTGCCGGGTGCGCATTGCCCATCCGTACACGAACTTTGGCCCACGGCTACCGAATCTCTTGAGCGCCGTGCTCGGCGAAGGGCCCTTCTTCGCACCCGATGTGCCGATCATCAAGCTGCTCGATATCCAGTTCCCGGACACCTTCCTGGGGCAATTCGATGGGCCGCAGTTCGGTCTGCACGGCTTGCGGGAGCGCTGGCAGATTCGCGAACGGCCGTTCTTCTTCGGTGTCATCAAGCCGAACATCGGGCTCGATCCAGAGTCCTTCGCTGAGCTCGGCAAGCAGGGTTGGCTCGGCGGCCTGGACATCGCCAAGGACGACGAGATGCTGGCCGACCCTGACTGGTCGCCGATCGCGCGCCGCTCGGCGTTGCTCGGCGCTGCTCGGAAGGAGGCCGAGCAGGCGACCGGCGAGCACAAGGTCTATCTCGCCAACATCACCGATGAGGTCGACCGACTGCTGCCATTGCACGACCTCGTGGTTGCGAACGGCGCCAACGCGGTGATGGTCAACGCCCTGCCGGTGGGCCTGAGCGCGGTGCGCATGCTGCGCAAGCAGGCACAGGTGCCGCTGGTGGCCCATTTCCCGTTGATCGCGGCCACGAGCCGGCTGCCGCATTTCGGCGTGCATACCCGGGTCTGGACCAAATTGCAGCGCCTGGCCGGCTTCGATGTCGTGATCATGCCGGGCTTCGGGGGGCGCATGATGACGCCTGAGGATGAGGTGCTCGAGTGCATCGCCGCCTGCGTCGAGCCGATGGGTCCGATCAAACCGGCGCTGCCTGTGCCCGGCGGCAGCGACTCGGCGGTGACCCTGCCGGGCGTGCATGAGCGGGTCGGGGGCGCGGATTTCGGCTTCGTTCCGGGACGCGGCGTGTTCGGACATCCGATGGGGCCCGCCGGCGGCGCGGCGAGCCTGCGCCAGGCTTGGGAGGCGATCGCGGCAGGGGTGCCGCTGGCGACGCATGCGGCGACGCATCCGGAACTGGAAGCCGCGCTCAAGGCGTTCGGGCCGGTAGGCTGAGGTCGGGATACTGATCGCCCTCGGGCGGATCTTCCCGTTCCTCCAGCCTTTCGCCAACATTTGGCACCCGCGGATGCAATCCTGTTCGTGAACCGGCTCCCGGTTGTTTCGGGACGTTGTTCGTGATGGATTGTGTTCCGCAGGAGGGCCCAGGCTCCTCAGGGAACGGCAGACGACGACGCGAGCGGGCTTAGCGTAGCGAACCGCGCACAACGTCCCTGCGGGCATGGCGACTCGCGACACTCCAACCTGAGGGCGCAGCAAAATGACTCCTCCAGAGCAGCACGACCGTCCACTGTCGGGATCGAATGGATCGCAGGGGGTCTGGCACGACGACTCGACCGACAAGGTGAGTACCGAGTCGAGCCGCGCCGTCGCGGCCGTTCGAGCCGTGGACGCCGAGGATGCAACCCTGGACTTCGCTGAGCCTCTCGCCGCCTGGCTGGCTGGTGACGACTGGGTCACGCGCATCCGTCACGTCAAGGAGATGACCGATCAGTATGGTAAGGGTCTCATCAGCGACGTCACCGCGCGGTGCATCGCGATCGATCAGGCCGTACTGGATGCCTGTCGGGCAGGTTCCGGCATCACACAGGTCGTGCTCCTTGGTGCCGGCATGGATACGCGCCCCTACCGTCTTCACCTCCCCGGCGTCGCCTGGTTCGAGGTGGACGTGCCGGCCATCTCCTATCTCAAGCGGCAGCGGATCGCGCAGGCCCCGGCCCACCTTCGCCCGTACACCGTCGCGCGCACTCGATGCCTCGAGCAGGTGCCTCTGGACCTGGCGAGATCATTGGATCAACTGCGACCGATGTTGATTGCGCGCGGCTTCGATGCGCAGGCCCCGGTGCTCTATGTCCTCGAGGGGCTCGTGTACTACCTTTCCAAGCCGCAGAACCACGACCTGTTCGATCAGCTTCCAGCGGCGCCTGGCTCACAGGCACTGGTGAGCTGCATCCCGGCGGCACTGAGGGCATACGTGAACGACCCCGCGGTGCAGGAGCGGGTGCCGCGCTTCCGCGTCATCGCCCCGTCATGGCAAACGGATCTGGAGACGTTTCGGGAAACGCTGGGCAACCGGTGGAGGATCACTGAGGAGGTCAATCTCTTTGACCACGCCGAGCGCAACGGCAGGCGCCTGGCGCGGGACCCGGAAATCGATCGCGAGCCGCGCACGGTGGCCGAATCCTATCTGGTGTTGAAGGCCTGCTGAGCGGTTCAAGTCCCGTTTGCAGTGCGACTGCTTCGGCTGGAGATCGAGAACGGGGCACCAAGCGCGGGCGGCGGGTGCCGCGCGGCCGCAGTGGGTTGAGCGCCGCCGGGCTTAGAAGGTCTAACAGAATGCCCTTTGCGGCCTAGCCAATCAGCAGCTTGTGCAGGCTAGCCTGGCATTTTGATAGGGCCTCTTCAAGTCCGATTAGCTCGGACCCGATGCCGCATTGGCGCAGACGGTGACCGCCGGGATTCCAGCCATCCGCGGCGATTGCTCTGCGCTCACCCTGGTCAGGGCCGACTGGCTGCTCTGCGCTCCCGGCTGGGGGCGACGGCAGTCCAACGGTTAGCGGGCACATGATCGGGGATCACGCGCGTGAAATGGCTACTCGCTTGGTGAGCTTTTCACGCGCTTGAGGTCTCGGGCGATGTCGGTCAGGTCACGACCTGCGGCTGGCGCCGGCGCAGCAGGCGGCGATTGAGCCGAAGCAGCGTCTCCAGGCTCTTCCACTGCACGATTACCAGCGGCAGCATCAGCACGAAGAAGACCGGCGTCAGCGGGGTGACCAGGCCGTTGCCGACGAGCCCGAACATGATCCAGAACCAGCCGAAGACGAAGAAGGCGACGCCGGGACAGATCAGGCTGTAGGCGCCGGGGCTGTACTGATCACCGTGCAGGTAGTCGCGGAAGTAGCCGAGCCGGCGCATCACGAAGTAGCCGAGCAGCCCGAACAGGATCTCGAGTGAGAGGATGACCGAGGTCAGCACGAACAGGGCCGGCTCGGAGACGGCGAGATCAAAGCCGTGCTTCAGCCCCATGATCATGCGCACCAAGGTGATCCCCGATAGCGTCAGGATCGGGATCAGGATCCAGAGGCTCGGCGAGGCGCTCGCGGTGAGGCCGTGGCGGAACATCGCGTTGACGCCGACCACCAGCTTGATCAGGCCGAGCAGCGCCGACAGGCTCAAGAAGAAGATTGCGAAGAACAGCCCGATCGCATTGATGATCTGGTTCTCGCTCATCGCGCCCGGCGCGGCGAAGGCGACCGCGATCATCGCAAAGGCGAAGATCGGCATCATCTGGCCGAGATTGGCGTTGCCGATGAAGTCGAAGGAGCCGGTCACCATCACACGCGCGAGGTAGCGCCCGTACATGTTGAGCGCCATCGCCCCAAGGGCGATCAGCACCACCAGCACGCCGGGGAACAGGTACTCGGCGATCCCCCAGAGGCCGGGGATCGTTGCGGCGCCGACCGCGAACAGCACGTTGATGGTCATGGTCAGGGTCAGCGGGATCGCCATGAAGGCGACATCCTTGTTGCGGGCCTCGATCTGGGCGAGATCGGTGCTACGGCGCCAACGTCGATAGCGAATCAGATTCCAGATCAGCAGCCGGATATGCATCACGGCCATCGTCAGCATGCCGCCGACGCCAAGCAGGATCAGCGGACGGACCCAGTCCGGTCCGCTCGCCCAGAGCGAGAGCAGGTGATCTGCGGTGACGACCGGGGTCTCCGGATGCGGCACCAGGAACATGAAGTAGAGGAAGAAGGTGACGGTCAGTCCACCGGCGCCGAGGGCTGCGAGGAAGTAGAGCGGGTGATAGGGAGGTTGTCGTGTCTCAGTCATGATACTGCTCCGAGTGAGAGTGAATTGGGAGCAGTATATTAGAGTTTTATAATATACTCATTGATGGTTATCAACCTGTCTGGGTCTGGGTCTGGGTCTGGGTCTGGGTCTGGGTCTGGGTCTGGGTCGCTGGGAATGTGTCCAGGGGCCTCCAAGCCCCGGGCATGGATGGGCTGCGTTAGGTTGTCACGGGCACCGATGGTATCGGCTGGCCGCCTACATCAAGGCGGATGCTCACGGCTTCTCGCCGCACCGGCTTGGCCTCCTTCGCGCTGTCCCCGAGAAGGTAAGGCTCGAGCATCGCACGCAGGTCCACCTGGGCGCGCAGTCGGCGGCACAGCATGAAGATGCCGGCGAACTTGCGCTGCAGGAACATCGTCGCCGGGTCCGGCATGTGATTGAACATCTTGTCGTTGAACATGTCGCGGCCCTGGGCGAAGACCTGCTCGAACAGGCGCGAGGCACCGAAATCATAGGGGCCGTCGGTGGTGATGACCTCGCCCGAGCGCATGACCAGGTCGAGCAGGCGGTCGACGTGCTCAGCGGGGTCGTCGGGACCGATGTAACCCAAGGCCGTGGCGCCCTGTTGCAACGCAGCGCGATCCTCAGCTAACGCTGCCCGCCCCAGTTGCTTGTAGCCCTCGAGTAGGCTGTCGGGCACGGCGCGGGTCGCGCCGAAGTCCAGCAGTACGATGCGGCCGCTCGCGGCATCGTAGAGGAAGTTGCCGAAGTTGGGGTCGGTCTGCACCAGTGCGAACTCGAACAGCTCGCGCAGCATGAGCCGAGACATGAGCTCGGCGACGCGGTTGCGCTCGGCATGGCTGAAGTCAGAGGCCGTGAGCTGGTCGATCGAGACGCCCTCGGCGAAGTCCATCGCCAGGATGCGCGGCGTCGAGAGATCGGGATGGACCGCCGGCACGACGAAATCCGGATCATCGCCGAGGTGCTCCCGGTAGGCGGTCAGCGAGGCGGCTTCGGCCTCGTAGTCGGCCTCCTCGTGCAACTGCTTGCGGGCCTCCTCGAGCATCGGGGTCGGATCGAAGCCCGCAGGCAGCATGCCCATGTTGCGGCTCAGAAAGCCCAGATTGGCGATGTCGCTGTCGATGCTTTCGCGCACGCCCGGGAACTGCACCTTGAGCGCGAGGCGGCGGCCATCGCGGGTCTCGGCGCGGTGCACCTGACCGATTGAGGCCGCCGCGATCGGCTCGAACTCGAAGCGCTTGAACTGCTTGTTCCAGTCCTTGCCCCATTCGGCGGTGAGGACGCGGTTGAGCTGGCTCAGCGGCATCGGCTCGGCGCGGTCGCGCAGGGTCGCCATGATCTCGGCGGCCTCGGGTGTGAAGACATCGGAGCCGTCCATCGACATCAATTGGCCCATCTTCATCACCGCGCCGCGCATCCGCGCGAGCCGGTTGGTCAGGCGCTCGGTGGCTTGCGGGCTGAGCCGGATGCGCTGGTCGTCGCCCTCACGGGCGCGCGCCATCTCGAGCATGCCGCGCACGCCGATGCCGGCGGCGAAATCGGTGGTTGCGCGGCCCAGGTGCCAGAGCCGGTTCAGCCGCCGGCTCGGGACGGCCAAGCCGCGTGTTGATGGTTTGCTCGCCATGGTTTCGGCCTTTCCTCGTGAATTGAACGGATTTTGTCGTATGTGGTCATCGACAATTAACGCACAAGGCTAACAGTGCCCATCCTGGGCTGTAGATGATGGAACGCATTCGCTTTTGCATGTTGATCGGTTGCCGCATGCGGGCGACAACAGCCACCGAGAGCGGTAGCGTTCCTGCTTGGCCCCATTTGATGGAAGGAGGAAGCGACCGATGAGCACCACGATGGCCGTGCTGTTGAACGGGATTGCACAAGTCGAATACGACCGCAGCAAACCATTGCCGGACTACCAGGGTGCCTATCTCGACAAGATGGACCGGAAGATGGAGACGGAAGGGATCGATCTCGATGGCAATTGCGTGACCGCGCCCGATCTGGGTCAGAAGGCCCAGTTCATTGCCGGCAACCTTGCCCACGCGATCGTGACCGATAACGAGGCCCAGGTGGCGGCGATGACCACCTGGCTGGCAGTGCGGATGCCGGATCTGCAGCAGGTGAAATTGCAGGAGGAGGAGGGGGGCTTTGCGATCGAGCTCGACTTCGAGCAGCCCTACGTCAAACAACATCCGGTGCAGATCACCCCGCGGAGCCGCTGACGGCGGCGACCGACGGGCGGCATTGACAACAACCCAACGACCGAGGTGGCCACCATGAGGCAGATCCTTGCACCGACGCCGTTTCGTCTGGTCTTGACGGCGTCGATCATGGCGCTGAGTCTGACGGCCTATGGCGCTGGCGACGAGGCGGTCCTGAGCGACCTGAGCAATCCGGGCTATCACGCCCAGCCAAGCTGGTTTAAGCACTCGTTCCTCGATATCGCTGAGGACGTCGCCGAGGCGGCCGAGGCCGATAAACGCTTGATCCTCTACTTCTACCAGGATGGCTGTCCCTACTGCGAGAAGCTGCTGCGCGAGAACTTTGGTGATCGCGAGATCGCGAAGACGGCGCGCGACGGCTTCGATGTGGTCGCGCTCAACATCTGGGGGGATCGCGAGGTCACCGATCTCGAGGGCGAATCGACGACCGAGAAGCGATTTGCCGCTGCGCTCGGCGTGCAGTACACCCCGACCATGCTGCTACTCGATGAGCAAGGCCACACGGTGCTGCGCATCGATGGCTACTTTCCACCGCATCAGTTCCACCAGGGGCTGCGCTACGTCGCGCTCGAGCGAGAGCAATCGGGCGAGACCTTCCCCGAGTTCTATCGCCGCCAGCAGCCCAAGGAAGCGACGGGAAGATTGCATCAGGAGCCCGGCTTCCTGGTCTCGCCCCTGCGGCTTGCGGACAATCGAGCGGGCTCGGAGCGGCCCTTGGTGGTGATGTTCGAGCAGCCCGTCTGCGCGGCCTGCGATGAACTGCACCTGGACATCTTGGAGCGGGACTCGGTGTCCGACTCCTTGGCCGCCTTTGACGGGGCCGTCGTCGACGCCTTCTCGAGCGAGCCGATCCAGACGCCCGATGGCCGCGAGCTCCCGCTGCGCGACTGGTCATCGGAGCTCGGGATCATCTATACGCCGAGCCTGGTGTTCTTCGATGCCGACGGCAGCGAGGTGTTTCGGACCGAGGCCTACCTCAAGGCGTTTCATATCCAGGGTGCGCTGGATTATGTCGCCAGCGGTGCCTATCGAGAGCAGCCGAGCTTTCAGCGGTTCCTCCAAGCGCGCACCGATGCGCTGCATGAGCGCGGTGTCGAGATCGATATGATGGAGTGAGGCCGGGAGACGGCTATCGCAGGGTTGGGTAGGCAGCGCCGCTCAGACGCCACGGATGGCGCGGTCGATTCGCGCCTTGGCCTCGTTCCAGGCATCGTCTCCAATGCCGATGACGACCGAGCGCTCCATCAGGCCGTAGGCGATCGGGCGCTGCTCCGCCGGGATATCCCTGAGCTTGGCGAGCTTGAACAGCCGCCCCGCGCGCTCGTACTCGAGCGTGTTGACCAGCGCGTAGAGGGTCAGGGCGGCAGCGGACTCCGGCGCCGCCTCGATCGCGGCGACGGTCTGGTCGAGGGCTGTGGTGGGATCGATCATGACAGGCTCAAGGTTGCAGCGCGGTTGTTAGCGGCTGTCCGCAAATGACCTGGATCGGTCTTGCTGACTGGCAGCCAAAACGTCGGAGTCGGCTTTGCCACCTGACCCTCCGCTCTGCCGTGCCGAGCATTGACGTGCTTTGGGTATAGGTGCGGTCCAGCGATTAGCGACTGTCCAGAACTGACCTCCCGATTTAGGGGCGACAGGCTGAGGAGGCTTTGGGAAGCAAATGGCGGACATTTCCTTAGAAGCCGTAACAGAATGGCTGCTTGCCTTTCGAAATCAGGGGCTATCGCGATTCAAACGGGCGTTTTGATGGGGCCGCTTAGGATGAGAACGACCCCGAAGGACCGGAGTTACTCACCGGCGATGGTCATCTTGTCGATCAGCCAAGAGCCGGTGGTCGTGCTGCCGCAGAAATCGTGATCGTTACCGATCTCGACGAGGCCCTTGAACATGTCCTTGAGGTTGCCGGCGATCGTGATCTCTTCGACCGGATATTGGATGACGCCGTTCTCGACCCAGAATCCGGAGGCCCCGCGCGAGTAGTCGCCGGTGACGTTGTTCACGCCCTGGCCCATCAGTTCGGTCACGAACAGGCCGGTATCCAGTGCTTGCAGCATCTCGGCCCGATCCTTGTCCCCCATGCGCAGGCTTAGGTTGCGCACGCCGCCGGCATTGCCGGTCGTGGTCATACCGAGCCGACAGCCGGCGTAGTGGTCGAGCAGATAGGTCTGCAGCACCCCGTCACGGACGATCGTCTTGGGCGCAGTGGCGACGCCATCGCCGTCGAACGGTGCGCTGGCCAGGCCGCGCGGGCGTAGCGGGTCTTCCTGGACTTGGACGAACACCGGGAACAACGGCTCACCGAGCTGGTCGAGCAGGAAGCTCATCTTCCGATACAGGGCCGATCCGCTGATCGCGCCGCAGAGGTGACGGAGCAGCCCGGCGGCCTGCTCGGCACGAAACAGGACCGGGGCGCGGCGGGTGCCGAGGCGCCGGCCGCCGAGGCGCGCAACGGTGCGCTCGGCGGCGCGGCGCCCGACGCTCTCGGCCGCCTCGAGGTCCTCGGGGGCGCGCGCCGAGGTCCACCAGTAGTCGCGCTGCATCTCATCGCCCGATTTGCCGACGACGGCGACGCTCAGGCCGTGACGGGTGCTTGGATAGCCGCCGACGAAGCCATGACTGTTGCCGTAGACCTTGAGTCCAGCATGGGTGCTGAGGCTGGCGCCTTCGGAGTTGATGATCCGGTTGTCCTGGGCGCGGGCCGCGTCTTCGCAGTCGGTGGCCAGGCGCACGGCGCCGTCGACGCTGATGCCCCAGGGGTGGTCGAGGTCGAGTGATGGCAGCTCGCGCGCCATCAGCTCGGCCGGTGCCAGTCCCGCGCAGGGGTCCTCCTGGGTATGGCGCGCGATCGTGCAGGCTTGGGCGACCGCGTCCTCGAGCGCCTGCGGGGTTAGGTCCGAGGTGCTGGCCGAGCCCTTGCGCTTGCCGAAGTAGACCGTGACCCCGAGGCCGTGGTCGCGGGTGTGCTCGACGGTCTCGATCTCACCCATCCGCACTGCGACCTCAAGGCCGGTGCTGGCGCTCACGACCGCCTCGGCGGCGGTGGCGCCGCAACGCTTGGCCTCGGAGAGCAGCCGGTCGATGGATTGCTCCAGGCGTTGGAGTTGTTCAGTGGTGTCGGCTGTGGCCAGGTTCGCCATGGCAATGTCCTTGTAGTGAAGAGTGTCGGCGGGAGCGACCGGTCAATGCCCCAAGCCTGGTCGAGGCGGCTCGCGTCTCCAAGGGCTGGGGATGATCGAAGACGGCGCTTCCGCGGCCGTTCGAGAGGCAGGGTTGCGATAATCCAGTGTCGAATCCGGTGTCAAACCCGGGTCCGAACGGGTCGGCCCGGCGTCAACTGGAACCGCTCCGAACCGGAACCCGTTCGACCGACTCAATCGGCCCCGGTGCCGCCGACGGTGAGCCCGTCGACGCGCAGTGTCGGCTGGCCGACGCCGACGGGCACGCTCTGCCCGTCCTTGCCGCAGGTGCCGACACCGGCGTCGAGCTTGAGGTCGTTACCGACCATGCTGACCCGCGTGAGCACGTCCGGGCCGTTGCCGATCAGCGTGGCCCCTTTGACTGGCTGGCTGATCTTGCCGTTCTCGATCAGGTAGGCCTCGCTGGCCGAGAAGGTGAACTTGCCCGAGGTGATGTCGACCTGGCCGCCGCCGAAATTGGCGGCATAGAGTCCATGTTCGACCGAGGCGATGATCTCGCCCGGGTCATGGTTGCCTGCCCGCATGTAGGTGTTGGTCATCCGCGGCATCGGCAGGTGCGCATAGGACTCACGACGGCCGTTGCCGGTCGGCTGCATCCCCATCAATCGCGCGTTGAGCCGATCCTGCATATAGCCGACCAGCACGCCGTCCTCGATCAGCGTGGTGCAATGGCTCTCCGTGCCTTCGTCGTCGATGTTCAGCGAGCCGCGCCGGCCCGGCAGGGTGCCGTCGTCGACCACGGTGACGCCTTTGGCCGCGACCCGCTCGTTCAGCCGGCCACTGAAGGCCGAGGTGCCTTTCCGGTTGAAGTCGCCCTCGAGCCCGTGCCCGATCGCCTCGTGCAGCAGCACCCCGGGCCAGCCGGCGCCGAGCACCACGGTCATCGTCCCGGCCGGCGCCGGGCCGGCCTCGAGGTTGACCAAGGCCTGCCGCACGGCCTCGCGCGCGAAGCCAAGGGCGCGGTCCTCGGCCAGCATCCAGCCGAGATCCAGCCGCGCGCCGCCGCCGCTGTGCGCCTGCTCGCGGCGACCGTTCTCCTCGGCGACGACGACGACGCTCAAGCGGATCAGGGGGCGTACGTCAGCGTTCAAGCGGCCGTCGTCGGAGACGACCAGAATCGTATCCTGGACTGCGACCAGGCTGACCATGACCTCCTTGACACGGGTGTCCATCCCGCGCGCTTCGGCATCAACGCGATGCAGCAGATCGATCTTGGCCGCATCGTCGAGGCTCTCAATCGGATTCATCGGGTCGTACAGGCGCCGTCGTGCGGGCGCGCCGCCAATATTGACGGGGGCGGCCCCGCCGCCGCGTGCAATGGCGCGTGCGGCATCGGCTGCCTTGGTCAGGGCCCCGAGCTCGAGCTCATCGGAGTAGGCGAAGCCGGTCTTCTCGCCGCTGATCGCGCGCAGACCAGCGCCCTGCTCGATATTGAAGCTGCCGTCCTTGATGATGCCGTCCTCGAGCATCCAGGACTGGAGACGGCTGCTTTGGAAGTAGACATCCGCGGCATCGATGGCCGGACTGCTGAGCGCGCTGATCAGACGGTCGAGGTCGCTATCGCCAAGGCCGACCGGGGCCAGGATGCTTTGGCGTGCGAGCGCGATGGAATCGGTCATAGGTGTGTTGATTTCGGCTTGTGCAAGACGGTGGAGGCCGAGGCCTGATGTCTTCGAGGTGGTATGCCCGCAGGCGTTTTTCCAGCCTTGGTCGGCATCGGGGATAGCGGGGACTCGGGGAAGGCGCTTTGTACGCCAGGCTTGCCGGTATTGCCGGCTAGCGGCATTTCAGACGGCGATGCTCGAGCACGGGGAAGGTCTTGCGCAGGAAGACCTGACGATCGCGGTCGAGCGGGCAGCAGACCTGCCCCACGCCGCGGGCCACCTCGGCCAGCACGTTGCCCCAGGGGTCGACGACCATGCTGTGCCCATAGGTTTCCCGTCCGCTGAGATGGAAACCACCTTGGGCAGCGGCGATGACGTAGGCAAGGTTCTCAACCGCGCGGGCGCGCACCAGGGTCTCCCAGTGGGCCTTTCCGGTTTGAGCCGTGAAGGCGGCCGGCACGGCCAGGATCTCGAGGCCGCTATCGACCATCCGACGTGCTGTCTCAGGGAACCGCAGGTCATAGCAGATCAGGACCCCCAGCCGTCCGAACGGGGTGTCGACGACGGGGCTCTGCTCCCCGGGGGCAATGGTCGCCGATTCCTGATAGCGCTCGCCGCCGCTTGGTAGCACGGCATCGAACAGGTGCAGTTTGTCGTAGCGTGCGACCCGATCGCCCTGGGCGTTGTAGATCAGCGCCGCCGAGCGCACCCGCTCCGGGTCGCCGGTGCGGATCGGCACGGTGCCGCCGACCAGCCAGACGCCGTAACGGCGGGCCATCTTCGCCAGAAAATCCTGCAGCTGGCCATTGCCATCGTCTTCGGCGAGACGCAGCAGGTCGCGATCCTGTTGACCCATGAACGCAAAGTTCTCGGGCAGCACGATCAGACCTGCTCCGGCCTCGGCCGACAGGCCGATCAGGCGCTCGGTTTCGATCAGGTTGGCGGTCGTGTTCGGACCAGAGGCCATCTGGATGGCCGCGACCTTCGGTGCTTCGCTCATGGCATTGGGTCAAGGGCGGCGAGAGCGCCACCGATGACGGTTCCGTGTCTGCTCTGTCGATAGTCGGTAACCATAGCACCCCGAGGGACCCGATGGTGCGAGCAGACGCCTCTCCGCCGGCGCGATCCGGCTTCACCCGCTCAGAACCCCTCGAGGAACGGGTTGTCCGGCTCCGTCCGAGCAGGGGAGCGTTTGCGCTGCTGAGCCGATGACGGGCTTGTGTCGTCTGACGCTGACCGCTGCCCGCTCGCCTCGGGGGTGCGGCCCGATTCCGATTCATCGGGGTCTGGCTCGTTGACAAGCAGATCGCCGACGGCCAGCGCCCCACTGGTGCCGATGCGGGTGATCTCCGGATCGCGCCAGGGGCCTTCGACACGGTATGCGTAGCGCCCCAGCCGCTCGACGCCACCATCGGTCACCTTGTCGGCCAGGAAGACGGCGGCGCCGAGCACCGGCCCGCCGGCGACCGCTCCGGCCAGAGCAAGGCCGGTACCGATCTTCGGTGTGACCTCGACGCGCTGATCAAGCAGCCCTTCGACCAGATTGGTCTGGCCGGTGATCTGGATGTCGGCCGGGGGCGCCAAGACCTCGAGGGCGCGGATGCGTGCCTCGCCGCTGCGAATCCTGATCTCGCCCCTGATGCTGTCGAAGCTGAAGCCGTCCTCGAAGACATCGCTGAAATCCAGGCTGAGCCGCCGCCGCAGTGCGCTCGTGTTCAGGATGCCGAGCATGCGCCCGACCCCGGGCTCCATCTCGAGCATGCGTCCAGCGCCGATCTCGAGACCCAATTGCCCGCGCGCACTGGCGAGGGACAGGTCGGACGGTCCCCCGGGCCAGGCAAGATCGATCGACAGCGTGCCCGGGGCGCCGCTCAAGGCGCTGTAGAACCCACTTTCGCGCAGCAGTTCACCAACGGCATCGCTCTGCGCCTCGATCTCGACCACTGTCTCAACGAAATCGGTCGCATCGATCAGCCATTGGCCATGTCCGCTGGCCTGCACATGCGGACCCTCGAGGCTCAGCTCGGTAAAGCGCAGCCCATCAGGCCGAGGTGCGGTCAGGATACGCAGGTGCCCCAGCAGATCATCGCCGTAATGCAGCCGTTCGATCTCGACATCCCAGCCGCCTAGTTGGCTTGGGTCCGCTGCCGAGATCGATGCGCGCCGCGCGCTCTCCCCGGCTTGGTCCCCGGCCTGGTCCTCGGCCTGGTCCTCGGCGAGCGGTGCAATATCTAGTCTCTCGAGCCGGGCCTGGATCGGCTCGCGGCGACTCGGGGGCGGCAGACGGATGCGGCCGCTGCCGGTCTGGTCGGTGCGGAGCTCCACGGTCCAGGCGTCTTCAGACTCAGGCGTGATCAGGGCGTCCAGCCCATCCAGCTGCCAGGCCCCGAAACGGAGCTCGGCGACCTGGAGCTGGACGGGCAGCAGCACGAGCCCCGTCGTGCCGGGGCTGTCCTGGGGCGAGTCCGGCTTGGTCTGAGCGGCCCATTTCAGCCAAGGGTCGAGATCTAGCTGTTCGAGCCGACCGCCTACGCGCAGACGGCCGGGTGGCGGTAGCGCTGATGGAAGCCGATCGAGTCCGATCGCGGCGCGCCGCGCCCGGACCTCGCCCTGTTCGGCCTGACTAAGCTCGAGCAGTGCACCGAGCGCCCCATAGCGAAGATTGACCGACAGGGGCCACTGCCCCTGATAGCGCCCGCTGAGCTGGAAGCGTCGTGCTTCGCCAGCCGATTTGCCGAACGGGGCCGGCGTTTCGACCGCGAGCCCGCGCAGGTTCGAGGTCAGATCGAAGCCGATCGGCGGGTCTGGTTGAACCGCATCGCGGTTCCGCAGCGAGAGCAGCAGACGCCAGTCGAACTCGCCATTGGTCAACCTTGAGAACACCTCCGGAAGCGTCGCTGCGATTGCATTGACAGGGGTCTGGCCGCTGAGGCCGATCTCGGTGCGCGCCTCCGGCGTACCGGCGCCGCGGGTCTCGACGTCGACCGCGATCGGCTGTTCGCCAAGGTTCGCGCTGATCGATTCGGCGGTGATTCCGTCCGGATCGAACCCTAGCTGGCCGCCGATCTCGGTGAAGCGCAGCTCGCTGCCCTTGATCTGCAGGCTCGGCGCGCCGTCACCGAGATCCAGCGTGCCGGCGTAACGGAACGGCAGCCCGCGCGTCAGCGGTACACCGAGATCAAGCCGGAGCTCGCTGCGTCCCTCGATCTCAACCGCGGAGGCGAGCCCGCCAAGCCTGTCTGCCAACGGGGTCGTCGAGAGCACGTGCAGCCCGTCTGCGAGTGGTCCCTCGCCGCGCGCCTCGATCTCCATATAGCGCGGTTGCCATAGGTTGGCCAAGCGGGCCCGGCCGGCTTCGACCCGGATATTGAGGATTGATGCACTCGGCACCTCGATCTCGAGACGGCGGTTCTCGAAGCGCACCGTGGCGGCAATGTCTCGCAGCGGCGGCCAGCTGCGCGAGCGCTGCGGTGCGGCGCTGCGGAGGCCCGTCGTGCTGGCGGGTCTACGTGCACCGACGCCGTAGTCGAGCGTACCCTCGACGGCACGCAGCACGAGCTGGAAACGGCCCTGGTTGTCATCGAAGGGGAATTGATCGAGCGCGCCGCGCAGCAGCAGGTCGCCGGACTCGACCCGGCCGGCAACGATCGCCCGCTGCAGCCAGTCCTCGAGCCGGTCATCCATGATCCCGGCAGGAAGCCATTGACGCAGCCCGCTGATCCGGCCGTTCCGCAGATGGATATGCAGGTCCAAGAATGGACTGGCGCCGGATGGATGGGCGCACAGACTCAAGCGAGTCAATGTCTCGACGTTGGCGGTCTCGGCGCGCAGCGCGGGCGTCCAGAGATGGATCGATCCGGCCGGCATCAGGCGCCAGGCGAGCTTGCCGCGCAGCTGCGTGAAGCGATGGACGCGGGCGAAGAAGGGCCGCAGGTTGAGCTCGACGTCGGCGGCATCGATCTCGGCTCGGCCGCCCTGGGGGCCGAGTTCGCCGCTGAGATCGAGTCCTGCGATGGGGGGGATTGCGGCGCCAGCATTGATGCGAAGGTCCTCGAGCTCGCCCCGGAGACGCCAGTCGACGACCGCGGGCAGGCCGGGCACGCGGCTGGAGCTGTCGCCGTCAGCCGGCGCGTCGATCGCCGCCGCCGATCCTGTCGGCGTAAGGCCGAGATGGAGGGCGAGACGGCGCACCTGACCGCTGACGCCGGCGGTCATGAGCGACGCGGCCGGCTCAGGCAGCTGGGGCGCGATCAGTGCCAGGACCTTGCCGACCGGCCGCAGCGGTACCGCGCCGACTGCGGCGAACAGGCTTGCGGGCGGGCTGGCTGCGCTCGCCGATGGGCTCGGTCTTCGCTGATAGCGTACCCGTGCCTTGGTAGAGGCCATCTCGTCATCGCTACCGGGCCATCGGAGGTCCTGGATATCGAGCTTCCAGCCATCCTCGTCGCGCTGCCAGCGTGCCATGCCAGAGAGCTCGCCGAGACGATAGCCGCGTTGCCCGGCACTGGCCGCCACTGTCAAATCGCTGACTGCGATCCGGGCCAGCGAGTCCTGCAGCTGACCCTCAACGAGCCGGTTCCAGCTCTCCAACTGGAAGGTCGATGTCGCCAGGCTCAATGACCCTCTGCTCGGCGCGTCGATACGCCCTGAGCCAAGGTCCAGGGCGTCTGGGCTTACTGCGGCCCGCCCCGATGCGCCCAGTCCCGATGCGCCCAGTCCCGATGCGCCCAGCCCCGATGCGCCCAGCCCCGATGGGCCCGGCCCCCAAGCGCCTGAGTCGAGTCTGCTTGTATCCTGGCCGCCAGTCTCAGGTGCTGCCGTGACTCGGTCGGCTCCGATCGGTCTGCCGGCGCCTGCCGCTGCTGCGGTCGGACCCAGGCCATATGCGCCGATGTCGGTCCCGAGCCAACCGAGGTAGATGCGGCCGGACCATTGCGCCGGTGTTGCGGCCGGTCCCTCGAAAGCGCCAAGGACCTGTATCTCGCCGGTGGGATCGACATCCGGACGGACGCGCAGTCGCAACCGGTGGGAGCGGCCGTCGTTGTTGAGCTCGGCCACCTCGATCAGAAAGGTTTGCGAGAACCTCGATGCCGAGCCAGGCTCAGTCGTGCCAGCTGTGCCAGCTGTGCCAGCTGTGCCAGCTGTGCCGGCTGTGCCAGCTGTGCGTGCTGCCGGTGCGCTGTCGTGCTGGTCTCGCCAGATCAAGCGGCTATCGAGCAAGCGGAAGCGACCTTGCTTCAGAAAGAAGTCCAGCGCGGCGATATCGTCGCCTCGCATCCTGTCCAGGCCGAGCACGCGCACCTGGCCATCGCGGCCTCGGGCCACCTGGATCTCAGCGCCAACCAGGGTGATGGATTCGATCCGAGGGCGCTGCGCGGTCAGCGATGCGAGCAGATCGATCTCGACGCGCAACGCCCGCGTCCTGAGCAGGACCTGCGGGTCGGATTGCCCGTGCGCGCCAGGCGCGAGCAGCTGTGCATCGCTGAAGGCGAGCACAGGGGACAGTCCGCGCAAGCGCAGCGCGAGGGCGCCGACCTCGACCTCGACGCCGAGGGTCTCGGCGAGACCTGAGATCACCGCCTCGCGCAGCCCTTCGGCGTGCGGCAGCAGCAGCCGTGTCGCGAGCGATAAGATCGCGAACAGGATCAGTGCGCCGGCTGCGACCGTTACAAGGGCGCTTGCAAGCCTATGGAGCGCACGCGTCATCGGGTCAGTCGATGCATCGCCTCCGGCCTAGATCAGGACGACGTCGTAATGCTCTTGAGTGTAGAGCGATTCGGCCTGCAGCTTGATCGGCTTGCCGATGAACTCCTCGAGCTCGGCCAGATGCCCCGACTCTTCGTCGAGGAGACGATCGATGACCTCCTGAGAGGCGAGCACCAACAGTTGCTCGACCTCGAACTGACGGGCCTCGCGCAGGATCTCGCGGAAGATCTCATAACAGGTGGTCTCGGCGGTCTTCAGCGAGCCGCGGCCGCCGCAGCAGGGGCAGGGCTCGCAGAGGATGTGCTCGAGCGACTCATGGGTGCGCTTGCGGGTCATCTCGACCAGGCCGAGCGCCGAGACCTCGGTGATATGGGTCTTGGCGTGATCGCGCGCGAGGCACTTCTCGAGCGCCCGCAGCACCTGCCGCTTGTGCTCCTCATCGGTCATGTCGATGAAGTCGATGATGATGATGCCGCCGAGGTTGCGCAGCCGCAGTTGGCGGCAGATCGCCTGCGCCGCTTCCAGGTTGGTCTTGAAGATCGTCTCCTCGAGGTTGCGGTGACCGACGAAGGCGCCGGTGTTGACGTCGATCGTCGTCATCGCCTCGGTCTGGTCGATCACCAGGTGACCGCCGGACTTGAGCTGGACCTTGCGCTGCAGGGCCTTCTGGATCTCGTCTTCGACGCCATAGAGGTCGAACAGCGGCCGCTCGCCGCCGTAATACTCGATGCGGTCGACGATCTCGGGGATGTACTTGACCGCGAACGGCCTGCCCTTGTCGACGGTCGCGCGTGAGTCGATCCGGATGCGCTCGACCTCCGGGGTGACCAGGTCGCGCAGCGCGCGCAGCGCGAGCGGCAGATCATCGTGGATCAGACCGATCTCGCTGCTGTTGTCGCAACGCTCCTTGATCCCGCGCCAGAGCTTGGCCAGGAACGCCATGTCGCGGCACAGGTCCTCGTCCTCGACGGTCTCGGCGGCGGTGCGGGCGATGTAACCGCCGACGCCCTCGTGCTCGTCGACGTAGGCTTGCAGGATCTCGCGCAGGCGCTTGCGCTCGTCGTCGTCCTCGATCTTCTGCGAGACCCCGGTGTTGCCCAGGCGCGGCATGAAGACCAGGTAGCGCGACGCGATCGAGATATTGGTCGTGAGTCGCGCGCCCTTGGTGCCGAGCGGGTCCTTGACCACCTGCACCAGGATTGGGTCGCCCTCCTTGACCAGGTTGGTGATCTGCTCACTGCGCGCCTCGCCGTCGGTGGTGATGATGTCGGAGGCATGTAGGAAGGCCGCGCGGTCGAGGCCGATCTCGACGAAGGCCGCCTGCATCCCGGGCAGCACGCGGCAGATGCGGCCGCGATAGATGTTGCCGACCAGGCCGCAGCGCTCGGCCCGCTCGATGATGATCTCCTGAACGACACCGTTCTCGATCACCGCCACGCGCGTCTCGGGCGGAGTGACGTTGATCAGGATCTCTTCGCTCATGGGGTGGGCGCAGTGGGCGCGGTCGTCCGGTTCATCGATATCGACCTCGTGACTCTCGGTCCTGGTTGGCTGAATGGCGGGTGCTGCGTTCGGTCGCAGCGGGGAAGCCGGGCTCTGGCGGTGGCCATCGGTGTCATTGGCCGACGGAACCGAAGGCCGGTCCTTCCGATCCGTCGCGGCTCATTGAAGTAAGCGAGCGCGTCTGCTCGCCTGCCTCAGGCGATTTCTGTCAAAGCTCATACCGCCTTGCTGGTCTTTTCGCTCGCCTTCTTCGTCGCGCCGCCGGTCACATAGCCCGGCTATGCTCCCGGCGCCGCTTCCGGAAGGCAAACCCGGAAGGAAAACCCGGAAAGCAAGCCCGGAAGGCAAACCCGGAAGGCAAACCCGGAAGGCAAACCCGGAAGGCAAACGAGGATACTACGCAATTCGGTCTGAGCCTCTCCGATCATCGCCTAAGATCGAAGCACCTCGATCCCTTGTTCGCGCAATAGGGCCGCGGTTTCGTACAGCGGCAGCCCGACCACGTTGCTGTAACTGCCATGCAGGGACTCAACGAACATGGCCCCGAGCCCCTGTATCGCATAGGCGCCGGCCTTGTCGCGCGGTTCGCCACTCTCCCAGTACGACAACGCCTCACTGGGTTCGATCTTACGCATCCGCACCGCGGTTCGGCTGAGGCACTGGCGTTGAGACGGCGCTCTGGCGCCCTCGGGGCCGACGGCAAGGACGGTGACTGCGGTCAGTACCTCATGCGTGCGATCGGATAATAAGGCTAGCATCGACAGCGCTGTTTCGGCATCGGCCGGTTTGCCGAGGGGGCGGCCATCGATGACGACCGCGGTGTCGGCGGCCAGCAGCGGCCCCGTCGGGGCCTCGGGCAACCTCGCCCAGCCCGCCTGGGCCTTGGCTGCGGCAATGCGGGTCACGTAGGCATCAGGCGGTTCATCCGGCTCGGGCGTCTCATCGATTTCGGCAATGATCACAACGGGGCTGAGGCCGAGCTGCTCGAGCAGCTGCAATCGCCGCGGTGATTGCGATGCGAGATAGAGCTGCAGCGGTTCTGGGTGCCGCGGGCGTGACTGCAGAGGGGACGATTGCATCGGGGACGATTGCGCCGGGGAGGATTGCGCCGGGGAGGATTGCGCCGGGGAGGATTGCGCCGGTGAGGATTGCGCTGGGGAGGATTGCGAAGGGCTGGGCTCCACTGCAGCGACCTGCATTGAAGCCATGTCCTGGGCTGGGTCCGTATCGTTTGACACAGAGGATCGATTCGAGCTCATTGCGCTCCTCGGTGGTAGGGGTGGCCTTGGAGGATCGTCCAGGCACGATAGAGCTGCTCAGCGAGGACGACGCGCACGAGTCCATGCGGGAGTGTCAGCTCGGAGAGCGACCAGCGCCGCTCCGCGCGCGCGAGGCAGCGCTCATCGAGGCCCTCGGCACCTCCAACCAGCAGGGCGATATCGCGGCCGCTGGCGAGCCAATCCTCGAGCTCGGATGCGAGTGCCTCGGTGGACCAGCTGCGGCCGCGGACATCGAGTGCGATCACCAGCGCGGTCGGCGGCGTCGCCTTCAAGAGTCGCTGGCCCTCGATCTCCAGTATCCGCTCGCGCTGCGCTCTAGAGGGCTGCCCGCCTTGTCCGTGCTTGCCGCGAACGGCAGGCTCGATCTCGACCAGCGATAGGGTGCAGCTCGGTGGCAGCCGCTTGGCGTACTCGCTGAAACCCGCGTCGACCCAGGCCGGCATTCGCCGTCCGACGCTCAGGATTTGGATACGCATCGCAGATCAAGCCCAAGCGGCGGTGCTACGGTTCGGAGAATCGAAATCGAAATCAAGACTTGTGAAACCTTGTCAAGTAAGCGAGGATTGTCCTTGTTTTACATGACAATCGCTGGAGGATGCATTGCAGGATCATGACTAGGCTGCCGACACCCCGCCCCTGCTCCGCGCACCGCCTGTGGTACCTGCGTGGTCCGTTGTCCGCGCATCTCCTTCTCTTCCTCATGCTGCTCATCGTGACCCTGCTCACCGGCTGTGCCGGCGGTGGAGGCTTGCGCGGTGACGGCCTCAAGTCGATGGACTACAGCGCCTCCGACACCTTCCCGGTGCCGGACCCGATTCAGCCCAATGTCGACTTCTGGCGCAAGGTCTATGGCGTTTGGAGCCGCTCCGAGGTGGCGTTCCACGATGACGAGCATCTGGGTGTCGTCTATGAGGTCGCAGAGCTGCCCGGCGCCACGCGCGAAGGCTATACCAATGCGCAGCGGAATTGGGTGAGAGCGCGCAAGGCGATGTATCGGGATCAACTGCGCGCGCTCGAGTCCAAGGTGCGGCGCGATGCACCGCTCAGCAGCACGGATAAGGCACTGCTCGCCAAGCTCGAGCGTGGCGCGGGCCGCGATGCGGTCTATGGCGCCGCCGACCGTGTGCGCAGTCAGCGCGGTGTGCGCGAGCGCTTCCGGCGCGGGCTCGAGATCAGCGGTCGTTATGACGAGCATTTCCGCAAGACGATGCGGGCTCGGGGTGTGCCCGAGGACCTCGCCTATCTCCCGCATGTCGAATCCTCGTTCCAGACCCACGCGCGCTCGAGCGTCGGGGCCGCGGGCATCTGGCAGTTCATGCCGGCGACTGGCCGTGACTATGGCATGCGCGTCGATCGTGTGATCGATGAGCGCCTCGATCCGATTACCTGTGCCGACGGGGCGGCCCGTTATCTGTCGGCGGCCCATCGCCTGCTCGGTAGCTGGCCGCTGGCGATCACCTCTTACAACCACGGCAAGGGCGGGATGGCCAATGCCAAGGCCCAGCATGGCAGCGACATCGGCAAGATCGTCAAACACTACAAGGGTCGAGCGTTCGGATTCGCGTCCCGAAATTTCTATGCCTCGTTCGTTGCCGCCCGGGAGGTCGCCGAGCATCCGAAGCGCTATTTCCCGGAGGGGATTCGCTACGAGGAGCCCTGGTCCTCCGAACGCATCGTGCTGCGCAGCGCGATGCCGGCTGAGCATGTCGCGCAACATTACGGCATCCCAACGGCCCGTCTCGGCAGGCTCAATCTACACTGGCGCGAGCCCGCACTGAATGGCCGTTCCCGGTTGCCGGGTGGCACCACGGTCTGGCTTCCGAAGGGCAGCCTCGCGCGGGTCGCCAGTCTGCCTCCGGCCTACGACGATCGCATCCGTGTCGCGTCGACGGCGACGCTCAGCACAGGCTCTGGCTCCAATCCTGGCAGAGCCGCCGCCGAACGCCGCCAGGCGAGCCGTTCGTCCGTCGCGAGCGCGGCAAGCCCCGCGGTTGCGAAGCCTGCAGCGAAACGGGCGCCCAAGTACCACGTCGTGAAGCCCGACGAAACCCTGTATCGGGTCGCGGTCAGCAACGGCATCTCGGTTGAGAAGCTTCGGCAGCTCAATCGGTTGGGGCCGAACGAGAACACGATCCGGGTCGGTCAGAGGCTTCGGGTGAGCGGCTGACGGAACGGGCGGTCCCGGAAACGACGGTCGGCCGGTGCGCAGTCCGGGCACGGGCTTGTCACTGACGACCTCATGCGCTTGCGGGGCCTGAGCTGGGCCCTGAACCGGGCCTTGAGCTGGGCCCTGAGCTGGGTCTTGAGCTGGGTCTTGAGCTGGGCCGGAATCGGCGCACCTGCCGACAGAAGTCGCGGTGAGTCGAGGGTTTGGTTGTCGGCCGGTAGCGCAGTCGCAGGTACTGCTCGACGATGGCCGCGGCCGATTGCTCCAGATCGGGCCTCGCCTGCTGTATCCGCTCGAGGTAATGGAACGGACCCTCGTTGCGCTCCGGAGGGAGCCCGATGCGGGCGAGGCGGCGGCCGAATTGCTGCCAGCAGCGCTGGACCGGGTCGCGCGGTCGGGGCTGGCGCGCCAGCACGAGGACCCAGGTGAGCATCACGGCCGACCCGGCGATCGTCATCAAGATCGCCAGGCCGTACTCGCGCAGCGCCTCGAGACCGAGCCGATCCAGCAACCGCAGCTGATCGCGGCTCGAGAACCCGAGCACCCAATTCTTCCAGCCGGAATCGAGCGCATCGGCCAGGAAGCGGGCGCCGCGGAGCAATTGGCCCAGTGCGCTCGTCTCCTCGATGCGGAAGCGCGCCGGCGCCGTGCGTCCGAGGGTGTCGAACCGCAGTTCGCGCTCGATGCGCTCGGCGGCAATGGCCGCGGTCGGGTCCACCCGCACCCAGCCTTGGCCGTCGAGCCAGACCTCGGCCCAGGCATGGGCGTCGGATTGCCTGACCAGGTAGTCGCCGCTCAGCGGGTTGTATTCGGCACCGAGATAACCGAGCACGATCCGCGCAGGGACCCCAGCCAGCCGCATCAGCAGCGTGAAGCTCGAGGCGTAATGCTCGCAGAAGCCGGCCCGGGTCTCGAACAGGAACGCATCGGTGGGGTTGTCGCCGAGCGTTGGCGGCAGCAGCGTATAGCGGAACGGCGCCCGATTGAAGAAGCCCAGCGCCTGTTCCACGACCTCGGCAGCCGAGCCGGACTGCTCCCGCCAGCCGCCGACCAGCGCGCGCATGCGCTCGGTGACATTGGACGGCAGCTGAAGAGCGGCCCGCTCGTCCATTGCGGAGAGCCCGCTCATCCGATAGTCGACGACCGAGCTCGCCCGATACAGCCGCAGATCGGTCACCGGCTTCGACGCGAGTAGCTGGAAGTCGGCGGTCAGGCGGGCACCATCCGGCAGCTGGGTCGGCAGCTCGAGGGCGAACAGCCAGTGCTGATCGGTTGGCTCGAGCAGCACGCTATAGCGGATCGGCTCGCTGATGAGCGTCCGGGTCGGCATCCGGTCGGCCGCAGACGCGGCGTCTGTTTGTTGCTCGGGACGCGGCACCCAGCGCTGGCCGTTCGTGCGCCAGAGTACCGGTCCGCGCCAGTACATCGCGTCGGGGGGCAGAGCCGGCGGTGAATCGAAACGTACCCGGAACGCATCCTCACCCGAGACGATCAGCTCGCTGATCGAGCCCGGCTCGAGCGAATCCGTGAGTCCGGTCACGCCGCGCTCATCGTCGAGCTGAAGATCCCACAGCGGTGCGTCGAGCCGCGGAAAGAGCACAAACAGCACCAGCGCCAGCGGCATGGCCTGTGCTGTCAGGATCAGTGCTCTGTGACCCGCAGCGCGCCAATCGGCGAGTCGGTGTTCCGGCCGCCCCGCGACGCTGAGATCGGCCAGCAATGCGACCGCGCCGATCAGCATCAGCACCATCCAGGCCGCAAGCCAGGGGGATTCGCCGAACAGGAACTGGATCACGAGCAGAAAACCAAAGGTGACCATCAGCACCCGGAGGTCACGGACCGTGCGGCTCTCGAGCCGCTTCAACGCGATCATCACCAGCAGCAGCGCGCTGCCGGCGTTCTGGCCGACGAGCGAGTGGTAGGCATCGAGCACGAGCAGACCGCCGAGCAGGGTCAGGGCGAGCAGTAGCCACCGGTTCGGCTGCAGACGCGGCCAACGGACTATCGCGGCGCTGATTCCGAGCAACGCGAGCACGAACAGCCCGACCTGCAGGCGCAGCGCGAGCAACAGTGGTAAGGCGCCGAGCCCGAGCAGTGCCGTCGCGGCGCTGAGCTGCCAGGCATCCGGGCGACGACTGCGGTAGCGGTCACCGCCGGTACTCGGTGGTTCGGCGACTCGATCCGCCCGGTTCTGCTGGGCTGCCTCGTGGGAGCGGGACCAAAGCCGATACGAGCGTCCCTGCGGCCGATCTCGGCGCTGGCTGATCCGGCGTTGTGCAGCCACTAGCTATTGCACCTGATCGCCGGACAGAAGGCGCCACAGGGTTCAGGGCCTGCGCATCGATCTCGTTCGGCGTTCAGCATGATTGCCTGATCTCGAGCCAGCTCAGGCTGCGCGAGGCGCGCTCGGCGCTGAATCGAATTCAGCCGGATAGCGGGCCAGGGCCTCAAGGCACCGACGCTTGTGATGCTCGCCGCGGCCAGCAGGAATGACCTCGGTGCCAAGTCGCAGCCCATACCGTAACGGTCGGGCCTCCGCATCCAGTATCTGCCTGGTCAGCACAGAGAGCCGCTGCTCGAGGTTGCCGCGATGCTGATGCAGATCGAGCTGCACCTCGGCCGCCGGGTCGCCGGCGAACTCTTTGGTGACCAATCCGCGCTCGCGGGCCAGGACCTTCCAATCGATCTGCCGCGGCGAGTCGCCGGGGCGGTAGCCGCGTGAGCCGATAAAGTCCTCAGCGCCGCTATCGCGCCAAGCCGCGGCCTCGGCCTTGGCTTCGCTGCGATGATCCGCTGTGGTGCCGAGCCCGGGCGGAGGCGCTTCCGGCGCCGGTGCAGGATAGACCAGGACCTGCGCCGGGGTCCGGGTCCAGGCCCAGGCACGGAACAGACCGAGCGGGTGTCGGGTCTCGATCAGGAGCTCGTCGATCTGTACCGGTCCGCGATGGAACGTCGCAACGCTGACGTCGATCTCGGCGTGAGCGCTGGCGGGGATCGGACCGCAGCCGCCGCCGCGCAGGCAGACCTCCCCATGGTCGCGGCCGCGCCAATCCCAGAGCTCGACCCGGAAGCGGGCTTGCCGGCCGCAGAAGACCGGCTCGGCGTCGGCGCAGCGCACCGATAGCCCGAGCAGGTTGTACCAGCAGTGGTGCATGCTCACCAGTGCGATGCCGGCCATCAGGAAGGTCAGGAACAGACCGAGGTTGTTCTGGTAGTTCAGGGAGCCGAGCAGGGTCGCGAACAACATCGCACCGAACGCGAAACCGGTCGCGGTCGGCAGGATGTAGATCCGTCGCGCGCCGATCGTCGCGATCCCGTCGTGATCATGGGGGCAGCGACGCATGAGACCGTCGAGCCAGGCCTGCTGTCTCCTGCTGGTCAAGGGTGCGAGGCGATCCGAAGTGCGACGATCAAAACGGCCGCTCGACTCGCGCAGTCTCTTGATTTCGCCAGCCGCAGGGGACGTTCTGCTCGAAGGTTTGCAGCAGGCGTCGCTTGTCCGCAGTCGAGTCAGGGCGCGGCTCAAAGCGGATCAACAGCAAAGTCTTCGACATCTTGTGCAAGCGCCCCGGGGTAAGCGGTCAACTGCGGTTTCTAGGGTTAAGGGATCGGGACGGCGTCGAGGATCTGGGCCGCGGCGCTCGGATCGGCATGGGGATCGCCGTCGTCACCTTGTCTCAAACGGTGCGCCACCACGGCCGGCAACACCTCCTGGATGTCATCGGGGGCGACGAAATCACGCCCATCGACGAGCGCCCAGGCCTTTGCGGCCCTTAGCAGGCCAATGCCGGCGCGCGGCGAGAGTCCATGGCGGAAACGACTGCTCGCACGCGTATAATCGAGGATTCCCAGGCAGTAATCGATGATCGGCGGCGCGGCATGAACCCCCTCGAGCCTTGCCTGGGCCTGAACGAGGGTCTCGGCATCCATGAGCGGTTCCATGCCGGCGACCAGCGCGCGTCGATCTTCGCCGGCGAGCAACAGCCGCTCTTGGTCCTGGCTCGGATAGCCGAGCGCGATCCGCATCAGGAAGCGATCGAGCTGCGACTCCGGTAGCGGAAAGGTGCCCACCTGATGCGCGGGGTTTTGCGTCGCGATCACGAAGAACGGTTGCGGGAGGCTTCGAGTCTCGCCCTCCGCTGTGACCTGGCGCTCTTCCATTGCCTCGAGCAGTGCGCTCTGGGCCTTCGGGGTCGCGCGATTGATCTCGTCGGCCAGCACCACTTGGGCGAAGACAGGGCCGGGGTGGAAGCGAAACTGCTCGGCGGAGCGGTCGTAGATGGAGACGCCGAGCACATCCGCTGGCAGCATATCGCTGGTGAACTGGATGCGCGAATACCGGAGCCCGAGCAGCCGGGCCAGCAGGTGGGCGAGCGTGGTCTTGCCGACGCCGGGCAGGTCTTCGATCAGCAGATGCCCACCGGCGAGCAGACAGATGAACGCCAGCTTGAGCTCCTGCGTCTTGCCGAGGATGACCGAGCCGGCCGCCTCGATAAGCGGTCGAAAGGGGTTGAGCGCTGGCGCAGCGCCGACAGGTTTGAGCATAGCGATGGGTGAGCGCTCAGGCCGTCAGGGGCGCTTCGAATCTTAGGCCGTTCGGCAAATGATAGGGGTCTACGCCAAGAGGAATCGGGATCATGTTGGCAGAACAGCAATACGACGTCATCGTCGTCGGCGGTGGACACGCGGGCACCGAGGCTGCACTGGCCGCGTCGCGCGCGGGCGCCCAAACCCTGCTGCTGACCCATAACATCGAGACGATCGGCCAGATGAGCTGTAACCCGGCCGTCGGCGGGATCGGCAAGGGCCATCTGGTGCGCGAGATCGATGCCCTCGGCGGACTGATGGCGTATGCGACCGATCATGCCGGCATCCAGTTCCGGGTGCTCAATCGGCGCAAGGGGCCGGCGGTGCGGGCGACCCGGGCGCAGGCCGACCGCATGCTCTACCGGGGGACGGTGCGCGCGGCGGTGGAGACGGCGCCGAATCTCGACCTGTTCCAGCAGGCGGTTGACGACCTGCTGCTCGAATCGACTGGGCAGGGCGAGCGCGTCGTCGGCGTTCGCACGCAGATGGGGCTCGAGTTCCGGGCGCGGGCGGTGGTGCTGACGGTCGGCACCTTCCTCGGCGGCCGCATCCATATCGGGCTGAGCAATTATCAGGGCGGTCGAGCCGGTGATCCGCCGGCCAACGCGCTCGCGGAGCGTCTGCGCGCGATGCCGTTTCGGGTCGAGCGGCTAAAGACCGGTACACCGCCGCGGATCGCCGCGCGCAGCATCGACTATAGCCAGCTCGATGAGCAGCCGGGCGATACGCCGGTGCCGGTCTTCTCCTATCTCGGCAGCGCCGATCAGCATCCGCGGCAAATCAGCTGCCATATCGCCCGGACCACCGAACGCACCCACGAGATCATTCGCGGTGGTCTGGCGCGCTCGCCGATGTATTCGGGCGTGATCGAGAGCATCGGCCCGCGCTACTGTCCGTCGATCGAGGACAAGATCGTGCGCTTTGCCGATAAGACCTCGCATCAGATCTTCGTCGAACCCGAGGGGCTGACCAGTGGCGAGGTCTATCCGAACGGGATCTCGACCAGCCTGCCCTACGACATCCAGCATGCGCTGGTGCGCTCGATCCCCGGCTTCGAACAGGCGCATCTGACCCGTCCCGGCTATGCGATCGAGTACGATTTCTTCGATCCGCGCGATCTGGCGCCGTCGCTCGAGACCCGGTATGTCGCGGGGCTGTTCTTCGCCGGGCAGATCAACGGCACCACCGGCTATGAGGAGGCCGCCGCGCAGGGATTGCTCGCAGGCGTTAACGCAGCGCGGCAGGTCAAGGGGCTCGAGTCATGGTCGCCGCGGCGCGACGAGGCCTACCTCGGCGTGCTGGTCGATGACCTGATCACCCGCGGCACCAACGAGCCGTACCGGATGTTCACCAGCCGCGCCGAGTATCGTTTGATGCTGCGCGAGGACAATGCCGATCTGCGGCTGACCGAGACCGGGCGCCGGCTTGGACTGGTCGATGATGCGCGCTGGCAGCGGTTCGAGGTCAAGCGCGAGGCGATCGAGCGCGAGCAGCAGCGTTTGCGCGGCTGCTGGGTGCGTCCCGGAACCGAGCTTGCCGCCGAGGTCGAACGCCGCACGGGTGAGCAGATCAAGCGCGAGGTGCGGGCACTGGAGCTGCTCGCGCGGCCGGCGGTCGATTATCAGGACCTGGTCGCCTGCGAGGCGATCGGTGATCCGCTCGGGGTCGCTGCCAGCCAGACGGCCGCAGGAGGGGGGGCGCCGCCGGCACCGCAAGCCGATGCGGTCGACCCTCTGCCGCGAGGCGCGGGCGCGGCTTCGAACGAGGACGTTCAAGGCGGTGTCGCGAGTGGCGTCCGCGCGAGCGCCGCACGAGCTGCCGGCTCGGTCCATCCGGATGCACTCGCGATTGCGGAGCAGGTCCAGATCCAGGCGACCTACGGGGGCTATCTGGCACGGCAGCTGAACGAGATCGAGCGTCAGCGTGGTCAGGAGGCGCGCGTGCTGCCGGTCGATTTCGACTACGAGACGGTGCGCGGGCTCTCGGCCGAGGTGACCGAGAAGCTGCGCCGGGTGCGGCCGGCAACGGTCGGTCAGGCGGCCCGCATCCCGGGGGTGACGCCGGCGGCGGTGTCGCTGTTGTTGATCCATTTGAAGCGGTTGAGTGCGTGAGTTGGTATTGGCGCGGTGTCTGGTCCAATCTTGAGAGGATTTGCGTTGCCGAGACGAGATGAAAACGGGGTGGTCGAGCCGGCGGCGTTGCGGGCGCGGCTGGATGCGGGGCTGGCGGCGATGGGCGGCGACGGTGCGGGGCTGGATGATGCGGTTCGGGCGAGGCTGGTCGACTATGTGCGGCTGCTGGCGCATTGGAACCGCGCGTTCAATCTGACCGCGGTGCGTGATCCGGCCGCGATGGTCCCGCGTCATCTGCTCGATAGCCTTGCGGTGCTGCCTTGGGTGATACAGGGGCCGGTGCTGGACCTCGGCACCGGGGCTGGCCTGCCCGGAGTGCCCCTCGCGATCGCGCGGCCCGGGCTCGCCTTCACGCTGTTGGACAGCAACGGTAAGAAGACGCGTTTCGTGCAGCAGGCTGTGCTCGAGCTGGGGTTGACGAATGTTGAGGTGGTGCAGGAACGGCTAGAGACATACCGTCCGGCGCGCAAATTCGCTACCATTGTCGCGCGTGCGCTGGCGTCTCTGCCACAGCTCATCGCTGGCGCGCAGTCTCATGCCGCCAGTGATGGTCGTCTGTTGGCCCTGAAGGGTCGCCTGAGCGAGGATGAGCTCGCGGTGTTGAACGGATGCAACGACCATGCTGCGCCCCAGAGATCAGCAGCCGGCTTCGGCGGCAAGCAGCGCGCCGATCCCCCTTTGTGCCATTCCCTCACCGTTCCTGGAATCGACGGCGAACGGACCCTGATCGAGGTTCCCTTCGGTAGCAGTACCTATGGCTAGCATCAAAACCATTGCGATCGCCAATCAAAAGGGCGGCGTGGGCAAGACCACAACCGCGATCAATCTGGCAGCCTCGCTGGCAGCGGCGGGGCGGCGGGTGCTGCTCGTCGATATGGACCCGCAGGGCAATGCGACCATGGGGATGGGCGTCGACAAGAACGCGCTCGAGGTCACCGGTGGCGATCTCCTGATGGGCAATGCCGCGTTCGCTGACTGCGTCGTGCACCTCGAGGCCCCGGCGCAAGGTCTGGACCTGCTTCCATCCAACGGCGACATGACCGCAGCCGAGGTCGGGCTGATGCAGTCGTCGCAGCGCGAGCGGGCCTTGTCCAAGGCCCTCGCTGGCGTCTCCGATGCCTACGAGATCGTCATCGTCGACTGTCCGCCGTCGCTGAACATGCTGACCGTCAACGCGCTCGTGGCCGCGGACGGGGTGTTGATCCCGATCCAGTGCGAGTACTACGCCCTCGAGGGGCTGTCCGCCTTGCTCGAGACCATTGAGCAGATTCGCGGCAGCCGCAATGCGGCATTGCGCATCGAGGGCATCCTGCGCACGATGCATGATCCGCGCAACAACCTGGCGAATCAGGTATCGACGCAGCTCGTGACCCATTTCACCAATGAGGTCTATCGAACGATCATCCCCCGCAATGTGCGCCTGGCCGAGGCCCCCAGCCACGGCCTGCCAGCGTTACTCTATGACCGAGGGTCGCGTGGTTCGATCGCCTATCAGGCACTGGCGAGCGAGGTCTTGCGGCGTCGCGCGCGTCAGCCTGAGTCGCGACCGAGTGCCGCCTGAGCTCAGCCCTAGCCTGGAGTCTTGGCGGCGATGACCACGTCAAAGAAGAAGGGGCTCGGCCGCGGGCTCGATGCCTTGCTGGGAGGGGCTCGCGAGCTCGGTGAGCAGGACGGTAGCGAGGCCGGCGATGCCGCCTACACCGCATCCGGTGCCGGTGTGGTGACGCGGCCGGCGCAGGGCGAGGCGGTTCGCGAGCTGCCGGTCGAGCAGATCCAGCGGGGGCGCTACCAGCCTCGGCGTGGCTTCGATGAGGACCGCTTGCGTGAGCTCGCGGACTCGATTGCCGCCCAAGGCGTGATTCAGCCTGTCGTCGTGCGTCCGGTGGCGGGGGCGATGTATGAGCTGCTCGCTGGCGAGCGGCGTTGGCGAGCGAGTCAGCTCGCCGGTCTCGAGCGCATCCCGGTCGTCGTGCGCGAGGTCGATGAGCGGGCAGCGCTCGCGATTGCGCTGATCGAGAATATCCAGCGTGACGATCTCAACCCGCTGGAGGAGGCCGGGGCCTTGCAGCGGCTGCTCGATGAATTCGGTCTCAGCCACATGCAGGTCGCCGAGGCAGTGGGCAAGTCCCGCAGCTCGGTGACCAATCTGCTGCGCCTGCTCGAGCTCGAGGGGCCGGTCAAGGGGCTGGTCGAGGATGACCGCCTCGAGATGGGCCATGCGCGGGCGCTGCTCGGCCTGCGCGGCCAGGATCAGATCGACGCCGCGAATGAGGTCGTGCGACAGGGCCTCTCGGTACGCGAGACCGAACGTCTGATCCGACGCGTCCAGGCCGATGAGGAAGGGTCGCAAGGGGCCAAGCCGAAGCCCGCGCCGGACCCGAACATCCGTCGTCTCCAGGATGACCTAGCCGAGCGGCTCGGGGCGCGGGTGGCGATTCAGCACGGCGCCAAGGGTACGGGGCGCCTCGTGATCAACTACAACAGTCTCGACGAGCTCGACGGCATCCTCGCCCATATCCAGTAGCGGCGGGCCGCTGCCTGGCTCATAGGCTCGGGTCGGTGTGCCCGTGCTCATAGCCGCTCCGGCCGGTCGGTGCGATGATCTGAGCGTCGGCTCGGGCCTCGGCCGGTCACATAGGTAATCTCGATGCTCAGCATCGATAGCCTGCATCGGTATCGGCTCTGCTGCAGCCAATGAACCTGGAACTAGTTGAATTTTCAATGACTTGATTGGATGTGTGGACGCGGCAAGGGTGATGCCGACGCAGGCATTCCGGGTTTCGGCGCACCTGAATCGGTCTATCGGCGTTGACCGGTATATTCAACGGAACTTATACTTCGTCAGCTTTAGGAGGGCGGCTCATTTCATTCCGATTGGACAGCTTGACCCCGCCGGATCGTGTGCAGCTGAAACGGTTGCTGATCTGGCAGGCTGCGGTGGCAGTCATGGTCAGTGCAGCTGCAGTTCCGTTTGGGATGGACGCGTTGCTCGCCGCGGCGATTGGCGCTGGCGGCTGCCTCCTCGCGAATTGGTACTTCGCATTTCGTGTGTTCCAGCGCTACGCAGCGCAGGAGCCAGGGAGGCTGCTCGCGCGCATCTACGGCGCCGAGCTCGTCAAGATTGTCATTGTCCTTGCCGTTTTCGGCCTGGCGTTCGCCACGCTGGACGAACTGAACCCGTTGGCGCTGTTTGGCGCCTATCTCGCGGTTCAGGTCGTCCCGGCGCTGTTTGCGCAACGTCCGGATGCACGCTCGAATAGCTAAGAAGAGACCTCATCGATGGCCACTGCAGAGCTTACCGCCAGCGACTACATCCAGCACCATCTCACCAACCTGACATTGGGTTGGCTCCCGGACAAGGGGCTGGTCTTCGCCCATAACGCCGAAGAGGCTGCGGCGATGGGCTTCTGGGCGCTCCATGTCGACAGCCTGCTCTGGTCGATCGGTCTCGGTGTCCTGTTCCTGATCGGTTTTCGCAAGGTTGCCGATAGCGTTACGGCAGGCGTGCCCGGGAAGGCGCAGAACTTCATCGAGTGGATCATCGATTTCGTCAACGAAAACGTTCGGGGCTCCTTCAGTGCCAAGAACGATATGGTCGCGCCGCTCGCGCTGACCATCTTCGCCTGGGTCTTCCTGATGAACCTGATGGACCTGGTGCCGGTGGACCTGATCCCTTGGGCCTTCGGTCAGTTCATGGGGCTGTTCGGTGCTGATCCGCATCACGTCTTCATGCGTGTCGTGCCGACCACCGATCCGAACATCACCTTTGGTATGGCGATCGCGGTCTTTTTCCTGGTGCTCTACTACAGCGTCAAGATCAAGGGCGTGGGGGGCTTCGTCGGCGAGCTGACGCTGCACCCGTTCGGAAAGTTCGGCCTGCCGGCCAACCTGATCCTCGAAGGAATCAGTCTGCTATCCAAGCCGCTTTCGCTCTCGCTGCGACTGTTCGGCAACATGTACGCCGGCGAGATGATCTTCATTCTGATTGCGCTGATGTACGGCCATAACATCGTGCTCAGCCTTGGCGGCGGCGCATTGCAGCTGGCCTGGGCGATCTTCCATATCCTGATCATCACGCTGCAGGCATTCATCTTCATGGTGCTGACCATCGTCTATCTCGATATGGCGCATCAGACCGATCACTAAACCATCGCTTCACTCAACGCTCTCCTGAGGGGAAAAACAATGGAAATCGCACAAGCTCTCGTCTATGTCGCAGCCGGCCTGATGCTCGGTCTCGGTGCTATCGGCGCCGGTGTCGGTATCGGTGTCCTCGGTGGCCGTTTCCTCGAAGGCGCGGCGCGTCAGCCCGAGCTGATCCCGATGCTGCGCACCCAGTTCTTCATCGTCATGGGTCTGACCGACGCACTGCCGGTCATCGCCATCGCGATGGGCTTGTACGCGATGTTCGCACTCTGATCTCGTCTCGTCCCGGACGGACAGCACCGCTCACCGCGCGTCCCCCAACGAGGCAATAGGATGAACATCAATCTGACACTGATTAGCCAGATGATCGCATTCGCGGTCTTCGTGGCGTTCTGTATGAAGTACGTCTGGCCGCCGATCATGAAGGCGCTGGACGAGCGGGCGACCAAGATCGCCGAAGGTCTGGCTGCCGCCGAGCGCGGGCAGCAGGAGCAAGAGATCGGCCGTCAAAAGGCGCTCGAAGAGATGAAGGCGGCAAAAGAGAAGGCCGCCGAGATCGTCGCGCAGGCGCAGAAGCGCTACAACGAGGTCATGGACGAGGCCAAGCGTGATGCACAAGGCGAGGCCGATCGCATCCGCAACGCGGCCCATGCCGAGATCGAGCAGGAGACCAATCGGGCGCGCGAGGAGTTGCGTGAGCGCATGGCGACGCTTGCGGTGGCCGCCGCCGAGAAGGTCCTTGAAAAAGAGGTCGACGCCAGTGCCCATAAGGCCCTGCTCGACTCGTTCGCGAAGCAGCTTTAGGACACGCTGATGGCCGGAGACAGCACAACCATCGCGCGCCCCTACGCCGAGGCCGCCTTCGAGGTGGCCCGCGCCAGCAGTGCTCTGAATACTTGGTCCGATGCGCTGAACAGGCTCGCAGCGATCGTCGCCGATCCACAGGTCGCGTCGCAGATCGGTAATCCAAATCTCAGCGACAAGGCCTTGCTCGACCTGATCTTCGGGGTTGCGGGCGAGGGATTGAGTGCTGAGGTCCAAAACCTGGTGCGTCTGCTCGCCGAGAACGAGCGTCTCGCCGTGCTGCCTGATCTCGCGCGTCTGTTCGACGCGCGCAAGACCGCGGCCCAGGGGGTTCGACACATTCAGATTCGCAGCGCCTTCGCGCTCTCGGATGCCGAGCAGGACAGCCTGAAAGGCACGCTGAAAGGGCATTTCGGCGCCGATGTGGAGCTGACGGTGGAGCAGGACCCCTCGTTGATCGGCGGTCTCGAAGTCCGCGCCGACGACGTCGTCATCGACGGCTCGGTGCGCGGCAGGCTGCAGCAGCTGGCTAACGAATTGCAATTCTGAACTGGACACCGCCATGCAACTGAATCCCTCCGAGATCAGTGATCTCATCAAACAGAAGATCGAGCAGTTCGACATCAAGACCGAGGCCCGCGCCGAGGGAACGATCGTCAGCCTGACCGACGGCATCGTGCGCATCTACGGGCTCTCCGATGCCCAGTATTACGAGATGCTGGAGTTCCCCAACAACACCTTCGGGCTGGCGCTGAACCTGGAGCGCGATTCGGTTGGCGCGGTGATCCTGGGCGACTACACGCACCTGTCCGAGGGCGATTGGGCGCGCTGCACTGGCCGCGTGCTCGAGGTGCCGGTTGGCGAAGGATTGCTCGGCCGCGTCATCGACCCGCTCGGCAACGCGCTCGATGGCAAGGGGCCGGTCGAGGCGGCGGCGACCTCATCGATCGAGAAGATCGCTCCCGGCGTCATCGCCCGGCAGTCGGTCGATCAGCCGATGCAGACCGGCCTGAAGGCGATCGATGCGATGGTGCCGGTCGGTCGCGGTCAGCGCGAGCTGATCATCGGTGACCGTCAGACCGGCAAGACCGCGGTTGCGATCGATGCGATCATCAGCCAGAAGGGCACCGGCGTGAAGTGCATCTACGTCGCCGTCGGCCAGAAGAACTCGTCGGTCGCCGCGGTCCAGCGCAAGCTCGAAGAGTTCGGCGCGATGGAGCACACGACCATCGTCCACGCCGGTGCGTCCGATTCGGCCGCGCTGCAGTTCATCGCGCCCTATGCCGGCTGCGCGATGGGCGAGTACTTCCGCGATAAGGGCGAGGACGCGCTGATCGTCTACGACGACCTCACTAAGCAGGCCTGGGCCTACCGTCAGGTCTCGCTGCTGCTCCGCCGCCCGCCGGGCCGGGAGGCCTACCCTGGCGATGTCTTCTATCTGCACTCGCGGCTGCTCGAGCGCGCGGCGCGCATCAACGCCGATGAGGTCGAGAAGCTGACCAACGGCGAGGTCAAGGGCAAGACCGGCTCGCTGACCGCGCTGCCGATCATCGAGACCCAGGCCGGGGACGTCTCCGCCTTCGTGCCGACCAACGTGATCTCGATCACCGACGGGCAGATCTTCCTCGAGAGCGACCTGTTCAATGCCGGTATCCGCCCGGCGATCAACGCCGGTCTCTCGGTCTCGCGTGTCGGCGGCTCGGCGCAGACCAAGATCATCAAGAAGCTTGGCGGTGGTATTCGGCTCGCCCTGGCGCAGTACCGCGAGCTGGCGGCCTTCTCGCAGTTCGCGTCCGATCTCGACGAGGCCACCCGCAAACAGCTCGAGCGCGGTGAACGGGTCACCGAGCTGATGAAACAGCTGCAGTACCACCCGATGAACGTGGCCGAGATGGCGGTGTCGCTGTTCGCGGCCAATGAAGGCTATCTCGACGATGTCGAGGTCAAGAAGGTCGTCGACTTCGAGCGCGCACTGCAGAGCTATATGGCGAGCAGCCACAAGGGCCTGCTCGACGAGGTCAATGCGTCGGGCAAATACGACGATGCGGTCCAGAAGGCGCTCCACGAGGCGCTCAAGGACTTCAAGGCCAATCACACCTGGTGAGCGCTCCGCCCGGGCATGACGGCCCGGGCATGCTCGCCCCGTCGTTCGGCTCAACCGAATAAAGAGGCTCACATACGGAGCACCCCATGGCAGGCGCCAAAGAGATCCGCACCAAGATTTCGAGCATCAAGAGCACCCAGAAGATCACGGGTGCAATGGAGATGGTCGCGACCTCAAAGATGCGTAAGGCGCAGGAGCGTATGCAGGCCTCGCGTCCCTACGCCGAGAAGATGCTCCAGGTCATCCGCCACCTGGCCAAGGCATCTCCTGAATACCGGCACAGCTACATGGCCGAGCAGCGCGAGCTCAAGCGCGTCGGCTACATCATCGTCTCGTCCGACCGCGGTCTCTGCGGCGGCCTGAACAGCAACCTGTTCCGCCGGCTGATCGCGACGATGAAGGAGCAGCAAGCGCAGGGCATCGAGCCGGTCTTCTGCACCATCGGCTCCAAGGCGCTCGGCTTCTTCCGTCGCTTCGGTGGCCAGGTCGAGGCGCAGGTGACCCAACTCGGTGACAAGCCGCATATCGAGGACCTGATCGGCACCGTCAAGGTGATGCTGAACCTGTTCGAGAGCGGCGAGGTCGATGCGATCTACATCGCCTACAACGAGTTCGTCAATACGATGACCCAGCAGCCCAAGATTCGGCAGCTGGTCCCGTTGCAGGCCACCGATGATGAAGACCGGCCGACCGGGCCGATCTGGGATTACATCTACGAGCCCGATGCCCGGGTCGTGCTCGACAATCTGCTGACGCGATACATCGAGTCGCTGGTCTACCAGGCGGTGGTCGAGAATGGCGCCTGCGAGCAAGCGGCGCGTCGGGTCGCGATGAAGGCCGCATCCGACAACGCCGGCGAGCTGATCGACGAATTGCAGCTGGTCTACAACAAGGCGCGCCAGGCCGCGATCACCCAAGAGCTATCCGAGATCGTCGCCGGCGCCGCCGCCGTCGGCTAGGCCGCGCGCCGGGTCCGAACGGCAACCGAATTCAGGTTAAACACGTCCTTGCGAACAACCGCAAGACAGAATAGAGGAATCCGCTATGAGCTCCGGTAAGGTGGTGGAAATCATCGGCGCCGTTGTCGACGTCCAATTCCCGCGCGACGCAATGCCCAAGGTCTACGACGCGCTGCAGATCGACGCGAACGGACTCACCCTCGAGGTGCAACAGCAGCTCGGCGACGGCATCGTGCGCACGATCGCGATGGGCTCGACCGACGGCCTCAAGCGTGGGGTCGACGCGAGCAACACCGGTTCACCGATCTCGGTGCCGGTCGGTACCAAGACCCTCGGCCGCATCATGGACGTGCTCGGCCGCCCGATCGACGAGAAGGGCGAGGTCGGCGCCGACGAGCGCTGGCCGATCCATCGCGAGGCGCCCACGTTCGAGGAGCAGGCCGGGGCGACCGAGATCCTCGAGACCGGCATCAAGGTCATCGACCTGATCATGCCGATCGCCAAGGGCGGCAAGGTCGGGCTGTTCGGCGGCGCCGGCGTCGGTAAGACCGTGACGCTGATGGAGCTGATCCGCAACATCGGTACCGAGCATGCCGGCTATTCGGTGTTCGCCGGCGTCGGCGAGCGCACCCGCGAGGGCAACGACTTCTACCACGAGATGACCGAGTCCAACGTCCTGGACAAGGTCGCGCTGGTCTACGGTCAGATGAACGAGCCGCCCGGCAACCGCCTGCGCGTCGCGCTCACCGGCCTGACCATGGCCGAGTTCTTCCGCGACGAAGGCCGTGACGTGCTGATGTTCATCGACAACATCTACCGCTACACCCTCGCCGGCACCGAGGTCTCGGCGCTGCTCGGGCGTATGCCGTCGGCGGTGGGCTACCAGCCGACCCTGGCCTCCGAGATGGGCGCGCTGCAGGAGCGCATCACCTCGACCCACACCGGCTCGATCACCTCGTTCCAGGCCGTCTACGTGCCCGCCGACGACCTCACCGACCCGTCGCCGGCGACCACCTTCGCGCACTTGGACGCGACCCTGGTGCTCTCGCGGCAGATCGCCGAGCTCGGCATCTACCCGGCCGTGGACCCGCTGGACTCGACCAGCCGTATCCTCGACCCGAACATCGTCGGCCAGGACCACTACGACACCGCCCGCGCGGTACAGGGCACCCTGCAGCGCTACAAGGAGCTCAAGGACATCATCGCCATCCTCGGCATGGACGAGCTCTCCGAGGACGACAAGCTGATCGTCGCCCGAGCGCGCAAGATCCAGCGCTTCCTGTCGCAGCCGTTCTTCGTCGCCGAGGTCTTCACCGGTTCACCGGGCAAGTACGTCAGTCTCAAGGACACCATCGCCGGCTTCAAGGCGATCGTCAACGGCGAGTACGACGGCCTGCCCGAGCAGGCGTTCTACATGGTCGGCTCCATCGATGAGGCCGTCGCCAAAGCCGAGAGCATGTGACCGCAGAGCGGTTGCGGAGGGCCTAAATCATGGCAATGACCGTTCATGTCGACATCGTCAGCGCCGAGGGTGCGATCCACTCCGGGCTTGCATCGATGCTCTACGCTCCGGGGGAGATGGGCGAGCTCGGCATCGCCGCCCGCCACGCCCCGCTGATCACGCGGCTTAAGCCCGGGGATGTCCGGGTCGAGGACGAGCACGGCAAGCAGGAGCATTTCTATGTCTCCGGCGGCATGCTCGAGGTGCAGCCCGATATCATCACCGTGCTCGCCGACACCGCGATCCGGGCCGAGAACATCGATGAGGCCAAGGCGCTGGAGGCCAAGCGCCGTGCCGAGGACGCGCTCGCGGGCCAGACCGCCGAGTTCGAGTACGCAAAGGCCCAATCGGAGCTCGCTGAGGCGATCGCCCAGCTCCGGGCGATCGAGCGGCTGCGCAAGATGCGCTCGTCCTGATCGTTTAGGCGATTGCCGGAAAAGCTCGTACCGAATTGCGCAGGATTTTCGTTTGCCTTCGAGGAGCGTCGCCGGGAGCATAGCCGGGCTATGTGACCGGCGGCGCGACGAAGAAGGCGAGCAAAAAGACCAGCAAGGCGGTATGGGCTTTGACAGAAATCGCCTTAGAAGACCGCCTGGATCAGACCGCGACACCCCCGCCGAAGTGCGGGGGTGTCGCGTTTTGGCCCGGGCGTTCTTGTACCCGCTCCACAGCCAAGTCCAGTCTGGCTTGGCTGGGGTATCATCAGGGCCATGGTGGTTTGGCCGGGTCGGTATTGCTGCGGCTAGCCGGGACGAATCAGCGAACATCAGCCCGGTTAAGGTCTTGCTGTGAACGCCTGACAGGTCCGGCTTGGATGGGTGGTAGTTGGCTTTTCTCTGACTGACGAGGACGCATCGATGAAGCTGGGTGTCGTCATTCTCGCCGCCGGTAAAGGGACACGCATGCGGTCGGCGTTGCCGAAGGTGCTCCATCCGCTGGCGGGGAGGCCCCTGTTGGGGCATGTGCTGGATGCCGCGGCCGCCTTGGGGGCGGCGCGTGTCTGTGTCGTCTATGGGCACGGCGGTGCCCAGGTTCCCGAGGCCTTTCCCCAGAGCAAGGCGCACTGGATCGAACAGGCTGAGCGGCTCGGCACGGGGCATGCGGTGATGCAGGCGATGCCGGGGCTGTCCGAGATGGACCGAGTGCTCGTGCTCTACGGTGATGTGCCGCTGATCGAGCCTGAGACGCTCAACCGGCTCGTCGATGACACGGCGGACACCCAACTCGGTCTGTTGACCATGGAGCTGGATGATCCGACGGGCTATGGCCGCATCGTCCGCGACAAGAGCGGACGGGTGCTGCGCATCGTCGAGCAGAAGGATGCGAGCACGGCCGAACGGGCGATTACCGAGGTCAACACTGGGATCATCGTTGCTGATCGGTCGAGTCTGGACACCTGGCTTGGCCGAATCGATGACAATAATGTCCAACGCGAGTATTACCTTACCGATGTGATCGGTCTTGCAGTGGGTGAGGGCGTCGAGGTCGCGACCACGGCGCCGGAGACCCTCGAAGAGGTTGCCGGCGTCAACGATCGCGCCCAGCTCGCCGCGCTCGAACGCCACTATCAACACGGCCTTGCGACGAAGCTGATGCACGGCGGCACCACCCTGGCCGACCCCGGCCGGCTCGATGTGCGCGGTTCCCTGAGCTGCGACCAGGATGTCTTCCTCGACGTCAACCTCGTCTGCGAAGGGCGGGTGCGCATCGGGGCCAACTGCCGGATCGGACCGAACTGCATCCTCAAGGACTGTACGCTCGGCGCCGGCGTTGAGGTGCTGGCGAATTCGGTCATTGAGGGTGCGTCGGTCGGACCCGGCGCGCGGATCGGCCCGTTCGCGCGGCTGCGGCCGGAGGCGGAGATCGCCGAGGAGTGCCATATCGGCAACTTCGTCGAGGTCAAGAAGGCCCGTATCGCGGCCGGTAGCAAGGTCAATCACCTGAGCTATGTCGGCGATGCCGAGATCGGGGCTGGCGTCAACGTCGGCGCTGGCACCATCACCTGCAACTATGATGGCGCCAACAAGCACCGCACGGTGATCGGCGACGGCGCCTTCATCGGCTCGAACACCGCCTTGGTGGCCCCGGTCGAGGTGGGGGCGGGTGCGACGATCGGCGCCGGCTCGGTCATCAATCGCGATGCGCCAGCCGAGCGCCTGACCCTGACGCGCGCTCGGCAAACGACGATCGACGATTGGCAGCGGCCGAAGAAACGATGACGGGCGCGCCCGGCGTCAGCGCCGCTGGGCTTGACTGCACGTGCCCGGCGTACGTGCGGATCTCAGATTAGACGCAAGGGGGTCACGAGATGTGCGGCATCGTTGGTGCTATTGCCCATCGGCCGGTTGCGCCGATCCTGCTCGAGGGGCTCAAGCGCCTCGAATACCGCGGCTATGATTCGGCCGGACTCGCGGTCATCGGCCCGGAGGGGCCGATCGGTCGGCTGCGTACGCTTGGGAAGGTCTCGAAGCTCAGCGAGGCGGTGGACAGTCACCCGCTTCCCGGCACGCTCGGAATCGCCCATACGCGCTGGGCGACCCACGGCGAGCCATCGACTGCCAACGCGCACCCGCACATGGCGCGTGAACGCTGCGCCATCGTCCACAACGGTATCATCGAGAATCACGAGCCACTGCGGCGCGAGCAGCTCGAGCAGGGCCATCGCTTCACCTCGCAGACCGATACCGAGGTCATCGTCCATGCCATCTACGACGAGCTCGATGCAGGGCATGACCTGACCGAGGCGGTGCGCCGCACTGTCGGTCGGCTCGAGGGCGCCTATGCCCTCGGTGTGATCGACCGCCAGACCCCGGATCGGATGCTCGCGGCGCGCCAAGGCAGCCCGCTGGTGATCGGTGTTGGCTTCCAGGAGCACTTCATCGCCTCCGACGTCTTCGCCCTGCTCCCGGTCACCAACCGTTTCATCTTCCTCGAGGAAGGCGACATCGCCGAGCTGGGGCGCGAACAGCTGACGATCTGGGACGCCCAAGGCGAGATCGTCGAGCGGCCGGTGCGGACCTCGACGGTCGCGGCCGACTCGACCGAGCGCGGTCGTTTCCGGCATTTCATGCAGAAGGAGATCTTTGAGCAGCCGCGGGCGATCACCGACACCCTCGAAGGCCGCCTCAGCGCCGACGGCGTGCTGCCCGAGGCATTCGGTGTCGATGCCGAGGCGGTCTTTGCCGAGACTCGGGCGGTCACCATCGTCGCCTGCGGCACGAGCTTCCACGCCGGTCTGGTCGCCCGCTACTGGATCGAAGCACTCGTGGGCATCCCGTGCAATGTCGAGGTCGCAAGCGAGTACCGCTACCGTCAGCAGGTGGTGCCACCGAGTTCGCTGTTCGTCACCATCTCCCAGTCCGGCGAGACGGCCGATACCTTGGCCGCATTGCGCATCGCCAAGGAGAGCGGCTATGCGACGACACTGGCGATTTGCAACGTCCCCGAGAGCAGCCTGGTGCGGGAATCCGACCTGGTGCTCCTGACCCGCGCCGGTCCGGAGATCGGCGTCGCCTCGACCAAGGCCTTCACGACCCAGCTCGTCGCGCTCCTACTGCTGACGCTGACGCTCGCCCGCCTGCATCGCACGGCGCCGGGCGACGACAGTGCCAGCGTCGCATTGCTGCGCTCGCTGCCTGCGCAGCTCGAGCGCGTGCTCGCGCTCGATGAGACCGTCGCTGTGCTGGCTGAGCGCTTCGTCGAGAAACACCATTGCCTGTTCCTCGGCCGCGGCGAGGCCTATCCGATCGCAATGGAGGGGGCGCTCAAGCTCAAGGAGATCTCCTACATCCACGCCGAGGCCTATCCAGCCGGTGAGCTCAAGCATGGCCCACTGGCGTTGATCGACGAGGACATGCCGGTCGTCGTGGTCGCGCCCAACAACGCGCTGCTCGAGAAGCTCAAGTCCAACCTCGAGGAGGTGCGCGCCCGCGGCGGCGAGCTTTACGTCTTCGCCGACGACCAGGTCCCGTTCCAGGAGGACCCGGACGTCACCATCATCCGCGTCCCCGAGACCGACGACCTGATCGATCCGCTGGTGTTCACGATTCCATTGCAGCTACTGGCCTACCATGTCGCCGTGCTCAAGGGGACCGACGTCGATCAGCCACGCAATCTGGCGAAATCGGTCACGGTCGAGTAGGGTCCGTGATCGCCCCTGCGCGACCGGCTAGCTGACGGCCGAGCCCTGTTCCGCTGAGCGAAAAGGCTCGATCGAAACCGCCGTTTGACGCGCGTTGTGCGGGCTCGTACAAGCCAGCGGAGATCCCGAGACCGATTGTCGCTGTCCCCAATGGTCGTGGGGTAGGAGCCCGCTTGCGGGCGATCTTCGCCGCCGTGAGCGCGGCCTGCTCGCCCGCAGGCGGGCTCCTACAGCGCTGAGAGCCAGATGGCAGGAAAAGGGTCTCGGCCTTTCTGACGCGATGCACTTGCCGGGCATGTTGATAGGGTCTCTAAACCGCGTCCAGAGACAGAAACGTCATTCTTCCGCGGCAGGCGCGGTCAAAATTGCACATCTCAAACTGGACGCAGTGTAGAGGCCAAAGGTCCGGATTCCTGCGCACCGCGATCGTTTCAGTCGGCCCATCCCGCGGTTCCTTTGCGTTGCTGCAGATACCGCTCGAGCGCATCGGCGTCCAGCGGCCTTGAAAAGAGGTAGCCCTGTCCGGTATGGCAGCCTTCGCGGATCAGGAAATCGAGCTGCTCGTCGGTTTCGATGCCTTCCGCGAGCACCTCGAGCGAGAGGCTGCGCGCGAGTCCGATAACGGCCTTGGCGATGGCGACGTCGTTGGGGTCATGGGGGAGGTCCGAGACGAACGATTGGTCGACCTTGAGCTTGGTCAGCGGCAGCGAGCGCAGATAGCTCAGCGATGAATAGCCGGTGCCGAAGTCGTCGACGGCGATCCTGGCCCCGAGCTTGCGCAGTTGCGCCAAGCGCCGGGCGGCCAGCTCGGGCGCCTGCAACATGATGGACTCGGTGATCTCGAGCTCGAGCGATCCAGGGCGCAAGCTGCTGTCTTCGAGCGCGGCATGCACCATCTCGATCATGTCGTCTTGATCGAACTGCTTGACCGAGAGGTTGACGCTGACAATCGCGCTTTCGGTCATCAGGCCGGCCGTCTGCCATCGTTGCATCTGGCGGGTTGCCTCATACAGCACCCACTCCCCGATCCCGAGGATGCTCCCGGATTCCTCGGCGAGCGGGATGAAACGGGCAGGCGAAACCAGGCCCATTTCGGGGTGCTGCCAGCGCACGAGCGCCTCGACCCCGCAAACCCCACCGCTCGCAAGGTCGAACTGCGGCTGATAGTGCAGGATCAGCTCGCCGTGGACGACGGCCTGATGCAGGCTTGCCTCGAGCAGGATGCGCTCGAAGGCCTTGGCCGTGAGATCCTGAGAATAGTATTGATAGGTATTCCGGCCTTCCTCCTTGGCGCGGTGCAGGGCAGCGTCGGCATTGCGGACCAGCTCGTCCACGCTGTCGCCGTGCTCTGGGTAGAGGCTCAGACCGATGCAGGCACCGAGGAAGAGTCTATGGCCCTGCACCTTGAACGACTCCGCGAACAGGCCGAGGATCTTACGCGCGACCAGCGCGGCATCGGAATCCTGCTTCAGCTCGGTGAGGATGATCGCGAACTCGTCGCTGCCCATCCGGGCTAGGGTGTCGTCCTCACGGAAGATCGTTCGAAGTCGCTTGGCAACGGAGCGCAGGACCTCGTCGCCGTAGTTGTGATCGAAGCTGTCGTTGATGTGCTTGAAGCGATCCAGGTCGATGAAGAGCACGGCCAGCTTGGTGCCACGTCTGTGCGCACGACGGATCCCCTGGCTGAGACGGTCCGCGAACAGAAGCCGGTTCGGTAGCCCGGTCAGGGTGTCGTGCTGGACCAGGTGCGCATAACTGAGATCCTTCTCCCGTAGCTGCTCCACGAGTGCGAGCTGCTCGGTGATGTCACGCGAGGACTCGATGATTCCAATGAGCGCACGCCGCTCGTCGCGCAGTGGGGTCGCAACCATCTTGAGCGTCCTTTGCTCACCGTTGCGGCCGTTATGGGTATGGATGACCCGGCAGGTGCGGCCCGTGCTCAGGACCTCCTGCAACGGACAGGGGTGCTCCGTGCCCGAGCAGGGCTGCTCGCTGTGGTGCGAGACCTGGTGGCACTTGAGGCAACTGGTATCGAGCTGAACGACGGCGCTGGCTTGGCGCGCGACGCGATTCATCCGTAAGACCGTGTAGTCTCTCGCGATGACCAGAATCGGGTCATCGATGCCATCCATGACGTTCTGCAGAAACGCCCGCTCGGCCTCCAATGCCTGCCGGGCACGCTTTCGCTCGCTGATGTCGCGCGCGACACCGAGCCCCATCCAGCGCTCGCCTTGGCGCATCGCCGACAGCGACAACTCGATCGGTAGCAGCGTGCCGTTCTTGTGTCTGGCCTCCACCTCCAAGGTCTTGCCGATGGCTGATCCCTCGCCGGTCTGCGCGAATTGGGCGAGCCCGTACCGTGCTGCTCTCTCGTGATGCTCGGGCGCTAGGAGGGCATGGAGCGGCTGTCCGAGTGCCTCCGCGGCGCTGTAGCCGAAGAGCTGCTCGGCAGCGGGGTTCCAGATCCGGATCTCGTCGGTTGCGGCGTCGGTGACGACAAAGGCGTCACGGATGCTGTCGAGCGCAATCCGGAATTGCTGGTCACGGAGTGCGATCGCGCTCGCCATGCGATTGAATGACTGCGCCACCTCCGCCAACTCGTCCTGCCCGGTCGTTGGGAGCCGCGCTGAGTAGTCGCCCCGCTCGAGGGCGGCAATACCGGACTGGATTCGCCGAAGCCGGCCGATGACGAGGTATTGCAGCAGGGCGCCGCCGACGATGAAGAGGATCAGAAAGATCAGGGCGTGATCGCGCAGTCTGGTAGGAAAGCCAGCGTCTGTCTGCTCCTCGGCCTGGACGGCTCCGGGCACATCTTGTTGCGACGAACGGTAATGATCCAGCTGCACGGCCAGGAAGCCCGCCAGCACTGCCACTCCGGTCGCGAGCCAGATCTTGAGCTGAAGGCGCGATAGCCGCGGACGCTTGCGCTGATTCCCGTCAGGCGGCTTAGCCGCGGGCGGCGAGGTCCTGCGATGAAAGCTCGGGGTGCTCATGCCCAGGCGGTCGCGAGCGACTCGGACGGCACGGGTCTACCGAACAGAAAGCCCTGTACCTCGGAGCAGCCGACCTGACGCAGGCAATCGGCTTGCTCCTGGGTCTCGACACCTCCAGCCAACATCTCCAGCCCGAGACGGTCGCCCAATGCGAAGATGGCACGCACGATGACGTCGTCATCGCTGTCATGGGTGAGGTTTTCGACACAGGAGGCGTTGATCTTGAGCCGGTTCAGCGGCAGCCGTTTGAGGTAGGCCAATGACGAGTAACCTGTGCCGAGATCGTCGACCGCCAGGGGGATGCCCAGTGCCCTGAGTTCCTGCAAGGTGCCCATCGAGTGCTAGGGGCGGTGCATGATCGCCGATTCAGTGATCTTGAGGGCCTGTCGGTCGAGGGTCTCTCGGGGCGCTTGACCGGCAGGCTCCTGGATCGATTCCGCAGGGATTGCCGCGGAATCAGCTCTGTTGGCAGCCCGGGCAGTTCGAGGCATCGTTTGCTCCTCTCTCGCGCTGGCTTGGATTGCGGTGAGTAGTTCCGATACCCGGAACGGCTTCGCAAGGCAGGTTTCGGCCCCAGCCTCTAGGATGCGTGTCCGGTTCTCGGGGCTGTCATAGCCGGTCATTGCGATGATGCGTATATGCCTGGTCTCCGGGTCTTGGCGTAAGCGCTTGCAGATCGCGAAGCCGTCGACACCCGGCAGCATCAGGTCCAATAGGACCAGGTGGGGCCGAAAGCGCTGGAGCCGGCGACCCGCCTCGAAGCCTTCATAGGCATGCTCGATCTCGGGTGCAGGCTCGAGTGTCTCCAGGGCTTCGTTCAGGAAGGAGGCGAACTGTGGATCGTCTTCGACCACCAGGATGCGCATCGTCTTGCACGATACGTCCGATTGCTTCATTCCGTGACGTTCAGCGAAATCCTCGAGCTCGATGGAATCGAATCGGCGATGCCCGCCGGGCGTGGTATGGGCCAGTAGCTTGCCTTGGCGTGCCCAGAGACGGAGCGTAACAGGCGATACGCCCAATCGCTGCGCGGCCTGGCTAGGCGTTAGGAGGTCATTCTTGGTCATGTCCCTGATCTCCGGGGGTGACCGGCGCAAGGCCCTTGATGATCTTAGTATATCGCTTTTATCGATTTTCGCTAGAATCGGTGGGCCCGGGGTGGGCGTGTTCTGAATTGAGCGACCAGAGGTGCGGTTTGCCGTCGTCGGGGTGCGCTCAGGTCCGGGTAGACCGCGGGAACCCTGTCAGATCGCTTGTGCTCGTTCGGGTTGTTAAGGGCCCTATCAGAATGGCCGCCTGACTCGCACAAGCGCCTGATGCAATCAGCCGCAGGGACCATTTTGTTACCGGGAAACAACGGCTGGGATCGTCTCATTCTTCGGGTGGCTGGCTGCCATGATCGTGAGGGCTTCGGACTAGCGGGGTAGACGATGGGGCATCCAGTGACAGACGCCTTACTCGAGCTGGTGCTCACCGAATGGGGGCCAGGAGCGGTGCTCTGCTGGGATGCCGATGGGACCTTGATCGGGTCTGCTTCAGGCTTTCAACGGATGCTCGGCTTGGACGAAGGCAAAGACGCCGATGTCGAGGCGATCTGGTCAATGATCCGCGAGCGCTGCACCCCGGACCCGGGGGACCTGGCCTCAGCGTTTGTCGACATCAGCGATCGTGAGGTGGCGCTCATTGATCGGGAACCGTTGGGGCCGCGGCAGTTGCGTTTGAGCCTGCGTCACCTGGCTTCACCGGGGGACCTGACGGTGCTCCTGGCGCGGGACCTGACCGAGCGACAGGGCTCCCGTGACGGGCGCGTCGAGAATGAGCTGCTCAGCGCCGAGCGTGAGCGCCAGGAGCGGGCACTCCGGGACAGCGAGCAGCGTGCCCGCGCCTTACTCGAGGCGATGCCGGACCTCATGTTCCGGCTCGATCGGCAAGGGGTCTATCTGGACTACAAGGCTGCCCGCGAAGACCTTGCGGTTCAGCATCTCGACAGTCTGATCGGTCTTCGCGTGCGGGCGCTGACCCCCGCGCCTTTCGCTGATCTGATCGAGGCGAAGATTGCCGAGACGCTTCAGACCGGCAGGCTCCAGAGATTCGAGTTCAGATTGGAGATCCCAGAACGCGGGATGCGTGACTGGGAGGCTCGGATGGTGCCCTCTGGTCTCAATGAGGTGACTGCGACGGTCCGGGATGTCACTGAACAGAAGGCCGACGCAGCCCGTCTGCATCGGCTTTCGCAGGTGGTCGAGCAGTCTTCGGATGCGATCCTGCTGACCGATGCCCGGTTTCGAATCGACTATCTCAACCCGGCCTTCGAGACCCTGTTCGGCTGGACGCTTGATGAGCTGCGCGGCAGTTTGCCCGATGTCCTGAATGCGGAGCCCGACGCCGAGACGCACCAGCAATCGATCTATTCCCGACTGAGAGCGGGGGAGCCGGTTTGTGCCGAGGTGCTCAATCGGCGCAAGGACGGCTCGCTCTTTCATTGCCGCTATTGGGCGTCGCCCTTGCATGATGATCAGGGAGCCGTCGTCGGCTACATGGGCTCGCAGCAGGATATCTCAGCGCGTGTTCAAGCACAGCAGGCGCTGTCGGCCAGCGAGACCCGCTATCGGCTGCTCGCGGAGCATTCCTCGGACCTGATCTCCAAGCACAGTTCAGACGGGACCTTTCTCTATGTCTCGCCGTCTTGTCGGACCCTGCTCGGCTATGCGCCCGAAGAGCTGGTTGGCCGATCGCCCTACGATCTCTTTCACGAGGACGATCTCGACGCGATCCGCGCCTCCCACGAGACCGTCCTGAGCAGCAAGTCCGTCGACCGGGTCGAATACCGCATGCGTCGTCACAATGGCGACTGGGTCTGGCTCGAGACCAACAGTCACCTGGTCGATGATCCAGAGGATGCGCAGGGGTACGTGATCCTGGCGCAGTCCAGAGACGTGACCGAGGCCCACCAGCTGCGCCGGGCCATGGTCCAGAGCCAGAAGATGGAGGCCATTGGCCGGCTGACTGGCGGTATCGCCCACGACTTCAACAACATTCTGGGCAGTGTCCTTGGGTTCGCGGAGCTTGCCCGGCTGCGCAATGCGGGCATCGACACCAAATTGGACGGTTATCTGGAGCAGATCGATATCGCCGGTAAGCGGGCCCGTAACCTGGTGCGCCAGCTCTTGGTCTTCAGTCGCGGTGAGAGCACTGTCGCGGCGCACCCGGTCGCCTTGGCCCCTGTTGTCAAGGAGATCTTGAAGATGCTGCGCCCGATGCTTCCGGCCAATCTGGGCGTCCGGTTCGAGGGTGATTCTGAGGCCCTGATCGTCAAGATCGCCCCTTTGCATCTGCAGCAGATGCTATTGAACCTTGTGCTGAATGCCCGGGATGCGATGCCGGGTGGCGGCGATATAGCTGTCCTATTACGAGAGACCCTGGCCGGAGGCGAGTGTGCGGTCAGTCGCGAATGCTTCAACGGCCGCTGGATCGAGCTGAGTGTGACGGATCAGGGCAAAGGGATTCCCGATGAGCACCGCGAGCTGCTGTTTCAGCCGTTCTTCACGACCAAGGGGGTTGGCGAAGGCTCGGGTATGGGGCTCGCAGTGATCGCGGGCCTGATGCGAAGCTATCGAGGACACATCCTGCTCAGCTCGAGGGTCGGCGAGGGCAGTCATTTTCGCTTGTTATTGCCCCCGGCTGAAGCGACGGCTCAATGACGTCGGGTGTTGCATCTGTCGGGCGAGCGCGGACCGGATCGGTCCGCTCGGCGTGACCGGGTTTGCTCCCTAGGCTTATCTGGTCCGCTTAGGCATGATACGGCCGGCTCTGCTCATGCACGGCCGCGACCATTGCGGCGGCATGATCCGGATTGACGTCCGGGTGGATGCCGTGGCCGAGGTTGAAGACATGGCCGGTGCCGCGCCCGTAGCTGGCCAGGACGCGGCCCACCTCGCGCTGGATGCGCTCCGGCGAGGCATAGAGGGTACAGGGGTCGAGGTTGCCCTGGAGGGCGACCTTGCCGTTGACGAGCTTGCGGGCGTCGGCGAGGTCGATGGTCCAGTCGACGCCGAGGCCGTCGCAGCCGGTCTCGGCCATCCGGTCGAGCCATTGCCCGGCGCCCTTGGCGAAGAGCACCACCGGGATGCGCTGGCCGTCGACCTCGCGGGTGAGACCCTCGACGATGCGCTCCATGTAACGCAACGAGAACTCGCGGAAGTCCGATGGGCTCAGGACGCCGGCCCAGGTATCGAACACCATCACCGCCTGCGCGCCGCGTGCGATCTGGGCGTTCAGGTAGGCGGTGACCGAATCGGCGACCTTGCCGAGGAGCTGGTGCATCAGGTTGGGCTGGTCGAACATCAGCGCCTTGCAGTAGGCGAAGTTCTTGGCGCTGCCGCCCTCGATCATGTAGGTCGCCAGGGTCCAGGGGGCGCCGGAGAACCCGATCAACGGCACGCGCCCGTCGAGCTCCTTGCGGATCAGCGCGACCGCGTCCATCACATAGCGCAACTCGTCCTCGGGGTCCGGCACCGCGATCGCCTCGATGTCCGCCGCGGTGCGGACCGGGCGGGCGAACTGCGGCCCTTCACCCTCGGCGAAGGAGAGGCCGAGGCCCATCGCGTCCGGGATGGTCAGGATGTCCGAGAACAGGATCGCAGCATCGAGTGGGAAACGGTCGAGCGGCTGGATCGTGACCTCGCAGGCGAGCTCGGGATTGCGGCAGAGATCCATGAAGCTGCCGGCCTTGGCGCGCGTTTCACGATATTCGGGCAGATAGCGGCCGGCCTGGCGCATCATCCAAACAGGGGTGTAGTCGACGGGCTCGCGCATCAGCGCGCGCAGGAAGGTGTCGTTCTTGAGCTCGGTCACAGGCAGGGTCCCGCAGCGGTGGTGGAGGGTGGATGTTTTGGCGGCGAGGATACTACGGCGGTTCGGACGCTGTCAGGGGCGCTGTACTGGCGAAGGCATGGATTGCCGACCAGGGGGCCTTGCAAGCGGGGTTGAAGCTGGCCGAGACGATTGCGTGCAGAAAACGCTGCTGCGGTTACAATCGCGCGATGCAAGATGATGTCTCGACGATTCTCGATCCCCTGAACCCGGCCCAGCGTGAGGCCGTGACCGCCGATCAGGGCAACCGCCTGGTGCTGGCCGGCGCCGGCTCGGGCAAGACCCGGGTGCTGGTGCACCGGATCGCCTGGCTGCTGCAGGTGCAGGATATCCGGCCCTGGCGCATCCTGGCGGTGACCTTCACCAACAAGGCCGCGCGCGAGATGAAGGGCCGCATCGAGGAGATGCTCGGCGAGCCGGTTGGCGGCATGTGGGTCGGCACCTTCCACGGTCTCGCGCACCGGTTCCTGCGCGCGCACTGGCAGGACGCCGGCCTGCCGCAGCAGTTCCAGATCCTCGACTCCGACGACCAGTTCCGATTGGTCAAGCGCATCCTGAAGGCGATGGAGCTCGATGAGGCGCGCTGGCCGCCGCGCCAGGCGCAAGGGTTCATCAATAGTCAGAAGGATGAAGGGCGCCGCCCCGAGCACATCGATGCCGCGGGCGATTTCTTCCAGGAGCAGATGCTGCGCGTCTATCGCGCCTATCAGGAGGCCTGCGAGAAGGCCGGCAGCGTCGATTTCGCCGAGCTGCTGCTACGCGCCCATGAGCTGCTGCGCGAGCGACCCGATATCCTGCACCACTATCGGGAGCGCTTCGCGCACATCCTGGTTGACGAGTTCCAGGACACCAATGCGATCCAGTACGCCTGGCTGCGGCTGCTGGCCGGCGAGCGCGACAATCTGTTCCTGGTCGGCGACGACGACCAGTCGATCTACGGCTGGCGCGGTGCCCGGGTCGAGAACATTCAGAGCTTCCAGCGCGACTATCCGAACACCGAGATCGTGCGCCTGGAGCAGAACTATCGCTCGACCGGCACCATCCTCGGCGCCGCGAATGCGCTGATCGCGAACAACCCGAGCCGGCTCGGAAAGAATCTTTGGACCGACGGCAGTGCCGGCGAGCCAATCCGCCGCTATGCTGCGTTCAACGAGATCGACGAGGCGCGTTTCGTGGTTGAGCGCATCCGCCGGGCGAGCCAGGACGAGGGCCGGGCGCGCAGCGAGTGCGCGATCCTCTATCGCACGACGGCCCAGTCGCGGCTGTTCGAGGAGGCGTTGATCCAGGCCAGTATCCCGTATCGGGTCTATGGCGGCCAGCGCTTCTTCGAGCGCGCCGAGATCAAGGACGCGCTCGCCTATCTGCGGCTGATCGGCAACCGCAACGATGACACCGCCTTCGAGCGCATCGTCAATCTGCCGCCGCGCGGGATCGGCCCGCGCACGGTCGATCTGCTGCGCACCCAGGCGCGCGCCGATGGGGTCTCGCTTTGGGACGCGGCCAAGACGGCGGTGAGTCGGGCGCTGCTGCCGGCGCGCGCGACCGGCGCCTTGCGCGGCTTCGTCGAGCTGATCGAAGGGCTTGCAGCGCGTGCCGACGCCGAGCAGGAGCTGCCCGACCTGGTGGCCGAGGTGCTCGAGGCGAGCGGGCTGCCGGCCCATTACGAGAAGAACAAGGACGGACGCGGGATCGAGCGGCTCGAGAACCTGGAGCAGCTGGTCGAGGCGACGCGGCGCTTCGCCGGCGAGGTGCCCGATGACGACGGCGACATCCTCGGCAGCTTCCTCGCCCATGCCGCGCTCGAGGCCGGCGAGGCGCAGGCCGACGGCTTCGAGGACAGCGTCCAACTGATGACCTTGCACAGCGCCAAGGGGCTCGAGTTCCCGCTGGTCTTCATCACCGGCGTCGAGGAGGGACTGTTCCCGCACAGCATGTCGGCGAGCGATCCGACCCGGCTCGAGGAGGAGCGGCGCCTCTGCTATGTCGGGATGACCCGTGCCAAGCAGCAGCTCTATCTGACCCATGCCGAGAGTCGGCGCCTGCACGGCCGTGAGGAATACGCGCTGCCGTCGCGCTTCCTGCGCGAGGTGCCAGCGGAGCTGATCGAAGAGGTGCGCGGCGGCGGGGTCTCACGTCCGCAGGGCGGCACCGCCGGTATGGGCTTCGGTGCCGGGGGCGGCATGGGCACTGAGGATGCCGGCGAAGGCTTCCGGCTCGGCCAGCGGGTGCGTCATCCGAAGTTCGGTGACGGCGTCGTACTGAATAGCGAGGGCGGCGGCGCCGGCGCGCGCATCCAGGTCAACTTCGAGACCGCCGGCGCCAAGTGGCTGGTCCTGACCTATGCCCGGCTCGAGCCGGTCGATTGAACGTCAACAACAAGGGGTCCGATCATGCAACGCAGAGCCTTTCTCCAGGGTGCCGGCGCCGCGACCGTGGCGTTCGGTGCCGGCGTCGGTACCGCGCAGGCGAAGCCCGATCACAAATGGAAGATGGTGACCACCTGGCCGAAGAACTTCCCGGGGCTCGGAACCGGCGCCAACAAGCTCGCGGAGCTGATCGGGCAGATGAGCGGCGGCCGGATCGAGGTCAAGGTCTATGGCGCGCGCGAGCTGGTGCCGGCGTTTGAGGTCTTCGATGCGGTCTCGCGCGGCACCGCCGAGATGGGGCATGGCTCGGCCTACTACTGGAAGGGCAAGAGCGAGGCGGCGCAGTTCTTCTCCAGCGTGCCGTTCGGGCTGACCGGTCAGGAGATGAACGGCTGGCTCTACTACGGCGGCGGCATGGAGCTGTGGCAGGAGCTCTATGCCGGATTCGGCCTGGTGCCGGCGGCGGCCGGCAATACCGGTGTGCAGATGGGCGGCTGGTTCAACAAGGAGATCAACTCGGTCGACGACCTGAAGGGCCTGAAGATGCGCATCCCGGGCCTCGGCGGCGAGGTGCTGCGGCGCGCCGGCGGCACCCCGGTGAACTTGCCCGGCGGAGAGCTGTTCACCTCGCTGCAATCCGGTGCGATCGACGCGACCGAATGGGTCGGGCCTTACAATGATCTCGCCTTCGGCCTCTACAAGGCGGCCAAGTACTATTACTACCCGGGCTGGCACGAACCGGGCACGACCCTGGAGGCGATGGTCAACAAGGAGGTCTTCGACGCCTTGCCGGACGATCTGCAGGCGATCGTGCTCAATGCCTGCAAGGTCGTGAACCAGGACATGCTGGCCGAGTACACCGCCCGAAACCCGACGGCGTTGCAGACATTGCTCGACGAGCACGAGGTCGAGCTGCGCAAGTACCCGGACGATGTGCTGGTGAAGCTGCGCGAGATCGCGAACGAGGTCGTCGCCGAGATCGCTGAGAAGGATGCGTTCTCGCGCAAGACCTATGCGTCCTATCAGAAATTCCTGACCAACTCGAAGGAGTGGAGCGCGATCTCTGACCTCGCCTACCTGAAGGCGCGCGATCAGCTTTCGGGCTGAGTCGGCTTTTGGCTGCCTGCGCCTTGTTCGTTGAATGGGCGACTCCGAGTAACCGCGTCTCCAGGACACCGCGCACGTTTGCCGCTGCGCTTTCGCTGGAGCGCAACGAGTCGATCCGTCGGTTGACCGCGGTGACGAAAGAATGCACGGGCATCGCATGGGCGGCGATGCGGATCGCCTGTCGGTGCGGCCGTTGAGCGCCGAACCTCGGCGCCGCTTCGCGTCGCCCCCGCCGCTGGCGCTCTATATCCACATGCCGTGGTGTGTGCGCAAATGTCCCTATTGCGACTTCAACTCGCATGCATTGCGCGGCGGGGATCGCCGCGTGCGCGCGGAACCAGTCCCGGAACAGGTCTATGTCGATGCGCTGCTGGTGGACCTCGACGCCGAGCTGGCACGCGCCGCTGCCCGGAGGCCGCTGGTCTCGGTCTTTATCGGTGGCGGCACGCCAAGCCTGTTCTCAGGGGCTGCGATTGCGCGCCTGCTCGACGGCGTGCGCGCTCGCGCGGAGCTGGCCGATGATGCCGAGATCACGCTCGAGGCCAATCCTGGCACCGTCGATGCCGGGCATTTTGCTGGCTATGCCGAGGCCGGCGTCAATCGCTTATCGATCGGCGTGCAGTCGTTGAACGACGATGCACTAACGCGGCTTGGACGTATCCATTCGGCCGCCGATGTGCGGCGCACGGTGATGACAGCCCGCGCGGCCGGAATCGAGAATCTCAATCTCGACCTGATGTTCGCGCTGCCAGCGCAGGATCTGCCGGCCGCGCGAGCAGACCTCGAGCAGTTGATCGCGCTCGAGCCGACGCATCTCTCCTACTACGAGCTGACCTTGGAGCCAAACACGGCCTTCTACCAGCGCCCGCCCGAGTTGCCCGATCCCGACCTCGCCGATGCGATCCAGCAGCAGGGGTTGGCGCTGCTGGAAGCGTCCGGCTTCGAGCGCTACGAGGTCTCAGCATTCGCCAAGCCCGGTCGGCGATGTCGACACAATCTGAACTACTGGCGTTTCGGCGACTATCTCGGGATCGGTGCTGGCGCCCACGGCAAGTTGACGGACCCGAGCAGCAAAATGGTCGAGCGGCGGGCGAAGATGCGCCATCCCGATGCCTATCTCGCTGCCTGCGAGTTGGCCGGGTCGTCCGCACGCGATTCATCGATCGGGCTTGCGCCTGATCCGAGCCGCAGCAAGCACCCTGTTCGAGCCTGTCGCGCGCCGGGGCGATCACCCGTCCCCGAGGAGCGCTGCAGCCTGGCGTCAGCCGATCCGACGTCCTCGTTGCGCCGGCTCTCGGATCAGGATCTGACCGAAGAGTTCGCCCTGAACGCCTTTCGGTTACTGGACGGCTTTAGCCTGGGGGAATTCGAGGGCGCGACCGGGCTGAGGGCGGACTGGCTCGAACCGGGTCTCGAAGCGGCGGCGCAGCTCGGCTTGGTGATCGGTTCTGGCATCGGCGACGACGCTGTAATCCGCCCGAGCGCGCGCGGCTTCGCGTTCCTCAATGAGCTGATCGGGTGCTTCTCGTCCTGAAGCAGGTGAAAGCCTGCGCGCTCCAGAGTCCACTGCTCGAAGTACACCGCATCTGGGGTGCATCGGTCCAGGGCGCTGTGAGTGCAGGGCGTTGGGTAGGCAAGAAGGGTGGCCCAACCGAAAAAGGCCGGGTGATTGCCCGGCCTTCTCTCAGCTGACCGCTATCGAACCGCTGCGGTCATGACACGCGGCCCCGTTTAGGCAGCGGCGCGCGTCGCCTCTTCCTGATGGCTCTCTCCCTCGATGTAGCGGCCACTGTCGCCGCGGATCTCGATCTTACGCGGCTTCATGGCCTCTGGGACCTCACGCACGAGGTCGATGTGCAGGAGCCCGTTCTCGAGCCGGGCGTCGACCACCTTCACATAGTCGGCGAGCTGGAAGCGACGCTCGAAGCTACGCGTCGCAATCCCCCGATAGAGGTAGCGGCGCGAGTCCTCTTCGTCGTCTTGCTTGCGCGAGCCCGTCACCGTGAGCAGGTTCTCCTTGGTCTCGATACCGAGATCCTGCTCTGCGAAGCCGGCGACCGCCATCGTGATGCGGTACTTGTTCTCATCCTCGACCTCGACGTTGTAGGGCGGATAGCCGCCCGCCTCGGTGCGATATGCATTCTCGAGCGAGGGCGCCATCCGATCGAAGCCGATCATCGAGCGGAACAGTGGCGAGAAGTCTAGCGTTGTCATCTGCATATCCTCCAAATGAGCAATATGGGTTGAATTGGCGTTCCGAAGAACCGCCGGTTTGGTGCAGGCGCCGTGTCCGGCCGCCTGCGTTATGTAAAGTAGTGCAGGTTGAGAGCGTTTGCAAGCCACCATGGACAATCTGTAATGTTTCCCGTTGCGCGCACCGTAGGCCACTGTTTTATAGAGATTATCTTGCCCTGCTGCTAAGGACGGGCGAAGTCGCACACAGCCACTATACTGAGGGTAGTGTGGGCGATTTTCGACCCGGAGGAGGCATGCATCACGCAATCCCCGATGCAGGCGCAAGTGCCTCACAGGCCGAGGGTTTCGGTGTTGTGTCCGGGCGCGAGGCGGCCCCCGGTCGCGACGACGATCAGGAAATGGCGCGGGCTTGCCAGGTGGTGGCGCGCTCGTTGGCTCGCTATGGGCGGCGTCCCGAGCATCTGCTCCAGCATCTGATCGCGCTCCAACAGAGCTTCTCGTTTGTGCCGGCGGCCGGGATCGACGCGCTCACCGCGGCCCTCGATGTCACCCGCGCCCAGTGCGATGCTGCAATCGACTTCTATGCGTTCCTGCACCGCTCACCGCGCGGTCAGTACGAGATCTTGCTCAGCGACAACATCACTGACCGGATGCTGGGCAATCAGCGCTTGATGCAACTGCTCTGCGATCGGCTCGGGGTCGATCTTGGCGTGCCGCGCGCCGATGGCCGCGTCAGCGTCGATTTCACCTCCTGCACGGGCATGGGCGATCAGGCGCCGGCACTGTTGGTGAACGGGTTTGCCGTGACCCGACTGGACGAAGACCGTATTCGGCAGATCGCGGCCTTGGTCGAGACGCGGGTGCCGCTACAGCATTGGCCGCAGGCGTTCTTCGCGGTCTCGAACAATGTGCACCGACCGGGGCTGCTGCTGCGCGATCTCGAGTGCCGCGATGCCGGGCTGGCGGCCTTGTTCGCCCGTGGCCCCGACGCGGTGCTGAGCGAGCTCGAGCGCTCCGGGCTGCGCGGGCGCGGCGGCGCCGGCTTCACGACCGCGCTCAAGTGGCGCTTCTGCCGCGAGACCGGCGACCCGCAGAAGGTGGTCGTCTGCAATGCCGACGAGGGCGAGCCGGGCACCTTCAAGGATCGGGTGCTGCTGACGGCCTACGCCGACCTGGTGATCGAAGGCATGACGCTCTGCGCCGCGATCGTCGGTGCGCGCGAGGGCTTCCTCTACCTGCGCGGCGAGTATCGCTATCTGGTCGAGCACCTCGAGGCGGTGCTGCAGCGCCGGCGGGAGCTCGGGCTGCTCGGAGCCGGTATCGGCGCTGGCATTGGAGCTGGCAGCGGGGCTGGCAGCGGGGCTGGCAGGGGCCTCGGCACCGACGGGGCTAGGCCGTTCGATTTCGACATCCAGATCCATCTCGGCGCCGGTGCCTACATCTGTGGTGAAGAGTCAGCCCTGATCGAGTCGCTCGAGGGCAAGCGTGGGGTGACCCGCAAGCGCCCGCCGTATCCGGTCACCGCCGGCTACCTGGAGCGGCCGACGGTCGTCAACAACGTCGAGACCTTCCTGGCGGCGGCGCGCATCGCCGAGCACGGCGGTTACTGGTTCCGCAGCGAAGGAACGGATCAATCGGCCGGCACCAAGATCCTCAGCGTCAGCGGCGATTGCGCCCGGCCGGGCGTCTACGAGTTCCCGTTCGGGACCGCGGTGCGCGACGTGCTCGCGGCCTGCGGCGCCGAGGCGGTGCAGGCGGTGCAGGTCTCCGGGGCGGCCGGCACGACCCTGAAGGCGGATGAATTCGACCGCCTGCTCGCGTTCGAGGACCTGCCGACCGCGGGCTCGTTCATGGTGTTCGGCGAGGGGCGCGATCTGCTCGAGATGGTGCGCAATTTCGCCGCCTTCTTCGCGCATGAGAGCTGCGGCTTCTGCACCCCGTGCCGCGTCGGCGGCGTGCTGCTGCGCGAGCTGGTCGAGAAGGTCGCGACCGGCCAGGCCTCGGCGCACGAGCTCGACGAGCTGCGTCATATTGGCGCGGTGATGCGCCGGGCGAGCCATTGCGGCCTGGGGCATACCGCACCGAACCCTGTCCTGCAGACGCTCGACAAATTTCCGCACATCTACCGGCAAAGGCTCAAAAGCGCTGACTACACGCCAGCCTTCGATCTGGATGCGGCGCTGGCCGAGGCCCGGCGGCTGACCGGGCGCGATGACCGGGCCGCGCATTTGAGCGCGGATGAGGCGGAGGCGCTAGGATGAAACGAGGCGCTGGGATGAAACGCGGCGCCGGGGTGACACCGATGATGCTGATTCGACAGGCTGCCCTTGCGGGGTGGTGCCTCGCGCTGAACGTGACCGTGAAGCAACGGCTGGGCGCGTTTCATGCGGGCGCGTTTCATGCGCCGGGGTGGCGCGCTGCCATGACCGTTAGGCGCGGTTTCAGATGCTGCCAGAGGCGTCCCGGTAGGCAAAGAGGGAGGCGCCAATGACCGAGCCCAACCACTTCATGCTCGATGGCGAGCCGATCCCGTTCCAACCCGGTCAGACGATCATGGACGCGGCGCTGGCGGCCGGGGTCTACATCCCGCATCTGTGTCACAACCCGGAGCTGGCGCCGCACGGTAGCTGCCGTGTCTGCGTGGTGCGGGCCAACGGCCGCGAGGTCTCGGCCTGCACCATGCCGGCGGCGGCCAACCTCGAGGTCGAGAGCGAGACCGAGGCGGTGCGTGCGCTGCGGGTCGCGATCCTGCAGATGCTGTTCGTCGAGGGCAATCATGTCTGCCCGGCCTGCGAGCGCAGCGGCGCCTGTCAGCTGCAGGCAGTTGCCTACTACTGCGGGATGTTGGAGCCGCGCTTCACCCAGTTCTTCCCGCGCCGCGCGCTCGATGCCTCGCATCCGGATGTGGTGCTGGACCGCAACCGCTGCATCCTCTGCGAGCTCTGCGTGCGCGCGAGCCGCGATCTCGATGGCAAGCGGGTGTTCGCGGTCAGCGGGCGCGGGATCGACTCGCGGCTGATCGTCGATGCGCCGACCGGGCGGTTGGGCGACAGCCGCCTCGCGGTGACCGATCGCGCCGCCCATGTCTGTCCGGTTGGCGCCCTCATGCCGCGCCAGCGGGCAGGGGACCCGGACGATCGGCGCGGGTATCGGGTGCCGATCGGCGAGCGCCTCTACGACCGCGAGCCGATCAGCCGGGTCGGTGATGTCGCGTTGCACGACCGCAGCCCTGGCGCCGGAGCGGGCAGCCACGCCGAGTCCGCGCGACAGGGTGCCGGCCGTCCCGCAGCCGGATTCCCGCCGCGGTATGGATCGGAGCCGGAGCCGGAGCCGAAGTCAAAACCGGCGCCAGTGTCGCGGCTGGAGCCGGAGCCGAAGTCAGAACCGGAGCCAGTGTCGCGGCTGGAGCCGAAGCCCAAGTCAGAACCGGAGCCAGTGCCGGGGCTGGAGCCGCAGTCGAAACCGGAGCCGAGTCCGGACGCGGCCGCGCCGAGTGCCTCGGTGCGGGAGGACCTCTGATGCCTGTGCCCGACGCCGTGCCCGCGACCGAAACCGCGCCCGAGACCGGGACCTGCCGGTCGGTCGATCCCGCAACCCGGGCGCCGAGCAAGCTGCGCGTGGCGACCACGTCGCTGGCCGGCTGCTTCGGCTGCCATATGTCGCTGCTCGATATCGACGAGCGGCTGATCGACCTGCTCGAGCTCATCGAGCTCGACCGCACGCCGCTCACCGATCTCAAGCAGCTCGGCCGCTGCGATCTGGGCCTGATCGAGGGCGGGGCCGCGAACGCCGAGAACATCGAGGTGTTGCGGGCCTTTCGTCGTCAGTGCCGGCGCTTGGTCGCCATCGGCGCCTGTGCGATCGACGGCGGCATCCCGGCGATGCGCAACGCCTTCACGCTGCGCGAATGCCTCGAGGAGGCCTTCATCGATGGCGTCGGGCTGGCCAATCGCGGTATCCCGAACGATCCGGAGCTGCCGCTGCTGTTGAGTCAGGTCCACCCGCTGCACGAGATCGTCAAGATCGACTACTTCCTGCCGGGCTGTCCACCGTCGGCCGAGGCGATCTGGACCCTGTTGACGGCCGTGCTGGAGGGGCAGCCGGTACGGCTGCCCTATCGCCAGCTCCATTATGATTGAGCGAGCCGCCGCGCGCGCGGCTCAGTGAGGTAAGCCCGATGTCCAATCCGCTCGAACGCGCCGCCCATCCGGAGCGGCTGCGGCGCGTGGTCATCGATCCGGTCACTCGCGTCGAAGGGCACGGCAAGGTCACGCTGCTGCTCGATGAGCGAGATCGGGTGCAACAGGCGCGGCTACACATCGTCGAGTTCCGCGGCTTCGAGAAGTTCATCCAGGGCCGGCCCTACTGGGAGCTGCCGGTGCTGGTGCAGCGCCTGTGCGGGATCTGCCCGGTGAGCCATCATCTAGCCGCGGCCAAGGCCTGCGATCAATTGGTCGGTGCCGATCAGCTGACCCCGACCGCCGAGAAGGTCAGGCGGCTGATGCATTACGGGCAGGTGCTGCAGTCGCACGCGCTGCACTTCTTCCACCTGTCGTCACCCGATCTGCTGTTCGGCTTCGATGATCCGGTTGCGCACCGCAACATCGTCGGGGTGATCCAGGATCACCCGGAGATCGCGCGCCAGGGTGTGCTGCTACGCAAGTACGGCCAGGAGGTGATCCGGATCACCACCGGCAAGCGCATCCATGGCTGCGGCGCCGTCCCGGGCGGGATCAACAAGTCGGTCAATGCGGCCGAGCGCGACGCGCTGCGGATCGATATCGGTCAAGTCATCGGGTGGGCGGTCGATGCGGTCGCACTGATCCAGCGCCTCTACGAGACCGACCGAGCAACCTTCGAGCAGTTCGCCGCGGTCGACGCCAATACCCTGAGCCTGGTCGCCGAGGATGGTGGCCTCGAGCTCTACGACGGCGGCTTGCGGGCCTGCGATCCGATGGGCAACAGGCTGTTCGATCATGCTGCTTGCACCGACTATAGGCGCCTGATCGAAGAGCAGATCAAGCCCTGGAGCTACATGAAATTCCCGTTTCTCAGCGCGCTCGGTCCCGAGCGCGGCTGGTACCGCGTCGGCCCGCTCGCGCGGATCAATAACTGCGACCAGATCGAGACACCCTTGGCCGAACGCGCGCGTCAGCAGTTCGTCCCGTTGGGGCAGGGCCGGCCCGTGCAGGCGGCGCTGGCAACGCATTGGGCGCGGCTGATCGAGCTGCTCTACTGCGCCGAGGCGATCGCTGCGCTGCTCGATGATCCGGATCTCAGCGGCGATGAGCGGATGACGCATGGCGAGCCGCGCTCGCTCGGGATCGGGGTCCTCGAGGCGCCCCGCGGCGCCCTGTTCCACCACTACGAGATCGACCAGGACGGTCTGGTCCGCAGGGCCAATCTGATCGTCTCGACGACCAATAACAACCAGGCGATGAACGAGTCGATTCGGGCGGTCGCGCAGCGCGAGCTCGATGGCCACACCCTGACCGAGCCGTTGCTGAACCGGATCGAGGTCGCGATCCGCGCCTATGACCCCTGCCTGTCCTGTGCGACGCATACGATCGGACAGATGCCGTTGCAGATCGAGCTGATCGGGACGGACGGCGAATACTATGATCGGCTTGCGCGTGATTCGGACGGAGGACTATGCAGGGGGATGCCAGGGACGTGACCCGTCCCAACCCGGCACCAACGCGCGCTCGCTGCCGCGCGAGCGGTGATCGGGCAGCGCCTGTGCTGGTCGTCGGGATCGGCAACCCTTCGCGCGGTGATGATGCACTCGGTCCAGTGCTCATCAGCCGCTTGCAGCAGTGGCAGGATGCAGGGCGGCTCGAAGGCGTCGAGTTGCTGAGCGACTTTCAGCTTCAGATCGAGCATGTGCTGGACCTGGTCGATCGCGAGCGTGTGATCATTGTCGATGCCGCGGCCTCGCTGGATGCACCTTATCGGCTGCTGCCGATCAAGACAGAGACGGTGGACAGCGGTTCGGCGCCTGCAGCGGTGTTGGGCTGGAGCACGCATCGACTCGCCCCGAACGCACTCCTCAGGCTGTATCGCTCTCTCCATGGCGAGCCGCCGCCGCTGGATCTGTTGGCCATCGGCGGTTGCTCATTCGAGCTCGGCGCGGCCCTCTCGGCCAAGGCGGCTGCCAATCTGGAGGTTGCGACCGAGTGGTTGCTGCTCGAGTTGCAGTGCCTGCCAACCGGCACGGCTCACCGGCCCTGAAACGGTTGTCGTTGTCTCTAGTCACTCGCCCTGGTTTCCGGACAAGCTGAACCCATCGGTGCTGACTGTTCCGACGCTTGCTGTCCGGCGATCAGGCGGAATGGCTATATCAGCACCCTTGATCCGCTGCGTCGTCTAGAGGTTGGCTCAGCGCGGCCCGGGCGCGCTTTGCGCGTTCGATGCCGCCGAGTGAGAACAGCCAGACCTGCTCGATCAGCGCGTCCAGCCGCTCGCGAACGGGCGGTCGATCCGGATGCAATCGAGAGATGATTGGCATGGCGTGGTAGTAATACAGGATCTGCCCAATCACGCTGGCCGCGCAGTCGATCGTAAGCGGGTCGTCAGCGCTTGTATTGAGCAGATTCGCGACGATCTGATAGAGCTCGCGTGCGTCGGGCTCGAGGTGCTCAGAGACGATCAGATCCAGGACCTCGGTGGGGTGTGCCATCTCGTTTAGATAGATCGTGCTCAGCTGGACCTGTCTTTCACTGTCGTTGCTGCAGCAGAAGATCTCCTCGAAGAGGGCCTGGATGTGGACGCGCAGACGCTGCTCGGCGGGCGCATCGGAAGGAAGAAAGGCGGTGCGTCGCTGGCGCAGGGTCTCGAAGAGGCGCCCATAGATGGCCTCGTAGAGTTTGCGTTTGTCGCCAAAATGGTAGTGCACAGCGGCGACGTTGGCATCGGCGCGACGGCATATCTCGCGGATCGTGGCCGCGTCGTAGCCGCGCTCGGCGAAGACCTCGAGCGCTGCCTGGAGCAGGCGCTCACGCGTGTTGGTCGAAGGTTCGTTATCCGGCAAGGCAAGGCTCCGTTACAACGTGACCGTAGTCTAAGTCTAGAACAGCGGCAGCCGACTAGGCTTCTGCTATCGAGCCCTTCGAGACCATGAAACGGCCGTGCGATGAGGGGCCTCGTACCGCCAGTTTCTGTATCCGGGAATGGGCCCTGCGTTGGTTTCGAGCCATCGCTGGAACTTAGAAGCCCTAACAGAATGCCCTCTACGGCCTAGCCAATCAGCAGCTTGTACAGGCTAGCCGGGCACTTTGATAGGGTCTCCCAGAAGGCTTGATGGAATGCGCTCTTGGGATATCGAAATCAGCGGCTTGTCCTGGCTAGGCGGGCGTCTTGGTAGGGTCTCGTGCGTTAGACTCAGGCCGGTTGCCCATCCAGCTGGGTGTATTGGGAAGGCGGCCGGCAAGGCAAGCCTGTGTTGCTACGCGTCCAGCGTTGCGATGGTGAACCAACGAGGTTGAGCCAGTTGGGGTATCAAGATTACGGAGACGCTCGCCAAACTCCGAATGACGGCGACTTCCATTCCGCATCACTGGAACCCGGGGCATCCGGCTCCAGTCAAGATCGGGCCGCAGCGGGTGCAACCCTGGGGATCTTCGGGTGGCTTGGGCAGCTGGTCTCCGGCGTTCTCGCGATCCCGTTTGATCTTGCGCTGATCGGTGCCTTCGCTGCCGCGCTGGTTCTGAATTCGCTCGCGACAGACCTGCCATCGGTCGAGGCGTTGGCCGAGGTCAAGTTCGAGGAGCCGCTGCGGATCTACACGGCCAATGGCTCGCTGATGGCGGAATTCGGGGTGCAGCGGCGCAGGGCAGTCGAATACGAGCAGGTCCCACCGTTGTTGATCGACGCCTTCGTCTCCGCTGAGGACAGCCGTTTCTTCGAGCACCGGGGCATTGACGTGATCGGGCTCGCACGAGCCGCCGTCAGCGTGGCGAGGAGCGGCGAGGCGACCCAGGGCGGAAGCACGATTACGATGCAGGTGGTGCGCAACTTCCTGTTGACCCGCGAGAAGACGATCAGGCGAAAGCTCACTGAGATCCTGTTGGCCTGGAAGCTCGAGGCAACACTGACCAAGGAGCAGATCCTCAGCCTCTACCTGAACAAGATCTTCTTCGGGCACCGCGCCTATGGCGTCGCTGCAGCGGCCGAATTCTACTATCAAAGGTCATTGGATGAACTGACCATCGCCGAGATGGCGATGCTCGCTGGCTTGCCGAAGGCGCCCTCGGCGAATAACCCGCTCGCGAATCCCGAGCGGGCGATCGAGCGGCGGGACTACATCCTTGAGCGGATGCACGCGTTCGGCTATATCGACGATACCGATTTCCTACTTGCCAGCACGGCGCCGCTGAGCGCCGAGCGTTACGCCCCGGCCATCGAGTTTCGCGCCGATTATCTGGCCGAGATGGCGCGCCGCGAGGTTATCGAGCGCTATGGCAAAGAGGATGCCTACAGCCTCGGTCTGAAGGTCTATACGACCGTCGACGAGTCATTGCAGCAGGCCGCTGACGCGGCGCTGCGCCAGGGTCTTAGGGACTACAACCGACGGCACGGCTACCACGGCCCCGAGGCGCGCATCGCCGACATAGGGGCCAAGCGCCCGGCCGAGCTCGATGAGCTGCTTGCGGCTTATCCTGATGTGCCCGGGCTGCCGGCTGGGGTCGTGATCAGCGCCGATGCCGACGAGGCCGAGGTCTACGTCGGTGGAGGCGAGACCCGCCGCCTGCGCTTGGGGCAGGTGAAGTGGGCGCGGCCATTCAAGACCGAGAACTGGCGCGGCGCGGCGCCTAAGCGGGTGACCGATGCGGTGGCGGTCGGCGATCTGATTCGGCTCCGGCAGGATGACGAGCAATGGGTGCTGGCGCAGGTGCCGAAGGTTGGCGGGGCGCTGGTCGCGCTGGCGCCCGCGGATGGTGCGATCCGCGCGCTCTCCGGCGGCTATGCCTTCAGGTGGAGCAAGTTCAATCGGGCCACCGATACCAAGCGTCAGCCAGGCTCGACCTTCAAGCCTTTCGTTTATGCGGCGGCGCTCGGCAAGGGCTATACCCCAGCGAGCCTGGTCAAGGATGAGCGTTTCGAGATGCCATCGCGCAACGGCGTCTGGCGACCGAAGAACGCCGATGGCAAGTTCATGGGGCCGATCCGCATTCGGGTGGCATTGAGCAAGTCACGTAACCTGGCGGCGGTGAATCTGATGGACCGCATGAGTGTCGATCATGCCCGTGCGTTCATCCAGAGCTTCGGTTTCGCGCCCGAGAGCATGCCGCCGGATATGTCGATGGCGCTCGGCTCCGGTGCCGTCTCGCCGCTCGAGCTGGCGCGCGGCTTCGCGAGCTTCGCCAACGGCGGCTACCGGATCGAGCCCTATCTGATCGCGCGCATCGAGGATGTCCATGGTAATCCCCTGTTCGAGGCGCAGCCGCTGCGGGCTTGCATGGACTGTTGGATCGAATCCGACACAGACGATGCCGTGGTGTTGCCCGACGGCGCCTCGGATGATCCGCGCGCGCCGCTCGCGATCGATCCCCGCATTGCCTACAACATGGACTCGATGCTCAAGGATGTGATTCGAGAGGGGACTGCGACGCGCGCACGGCGACTCGAGCGCCCTGATATTGCCGGTAAGACGGGGACGACGAACGAGTCCCGCGATTCCTGGTTTGCCGGCTACCAGCCCGAGCTCGTCGCCGTCGCCTGGGTGGGGCGTGATGATAATACGCCGCTCGGGCGCGGCGAGTGGGGCGGCACGGCAGCGCTCGGCATCTGGATCGATTTCATGGAGGAGGCTCTCCAGGGGGTTCCGGTTGCGCAGATCAAGCGGCCGGAAGGGATGGTGCCGGTCAGGATCAGCCTGCGCAGCGGACAGAAGACGAGCTCGGAGCGCAATAGCCGAATCGAATACATCCGCGACGAGTATCAGTTGATGACGCTGGGGCCGGACCCGGTGGAGTACTCAGCGCCTGTTGCCCGCAGGAGGACCGCACCGCGGATGCTCGATGAGCTGTTCTGACGCAAGCGATGCCTGTTGAATTGATTCGCGGACAGCCCTTGAACCTAGAAACCGCGGTTAGACGGCCGCCAGGGTGCGCTTCATGAAGCGCCAGAAGTAGCGCCACTGCAAAGGGTTGCATGCTGGGCTAAGCGGTCAACTGCGGTTTCGAGGTTTGTTGATGGGGCAGCGCAGACGATGACCCGCCCGCGCTCAAAGCACTCGCTCGTGATTGAGAAGGGCTAGCTCGCGCAATGCGATGACCGCCCGCGCTCAAGGCACTCGCGCTGTGAAGACCACCGAGCGCTGGGTGCTGCGCAAGGTGCCGCGGCAGGCGGCCGGGATCACGAATGTGGCGCCGTGCTCGAGCCCAAGCGGCACCCCTGAACCCGTATCCAACGTGACCTGGCCGTCGATGACCAGGCCCAGCCGCAGACGCGGTGGTCCCTGGCCTATGGTTCGCTCCTCACCGGCGCTCAGGGTATGGCGTTCGAGCAAGAATTCAGGTGCTGGTGTGAGATAGCTGTCGGCGCCGTTCCCCGGTTGTGGCTGCGGCTGCAGCACTGCGCCTGGCCCAGGTCTTATCTGCAGGGTTTCGAGCAGCGAGGGGACGTCGATGTGCTTGCGTGTGAGTCCGCCTCTGAGCACGTTGTTGGAGTTCGCCATCAGCTCGATGCCGGCGCCTCGCAGATAGGCATGAAGCTCGCCGGCCGGCAAGAAGATGGCCTCGCCTGGATGGAGACTGACCAGGTTCAGCAATAGGATCGAGAACAGACCGCGATCGCAGTGTCGGCCGTTGGAAAAGAGACGGTCCGCCTCGAGCAGCCAATCGCGACGGTCTCCAGGATCGAATGCTTGTCCTTCCCGCTCGCGCCGATAGCGTTCAATGAGCGGTCTGAGCTGTGTATCGACGGCGGCCTGGTCGAGCTCCATCATCCGATGGTAGAGCTCGAACAGCCCGGCTCGGGTCGGTCTGAACGGCGCGGCAAGCGCGCTCAGCTCGGGGGCGGCGCTGAGCTCGGCCTGGATTGTCTCGAGGGGGCGGAAGCCGCGCAGTGCGTAGAAATCGGTGAGCGCGACGAGCAGCTCTGGCTTATGGTTGCGGTCGCGATAGCTGCGGCGGGCGTCGGTGAGGGCGAGCCCGATCGCATCCTCGCGCTGATAGCCGTCGCGGGCCTGCTCGCGGGTCGGATGGGCCTGGATCGAAAGCGGATGTCGGGCTGCAAGCACCTTGAGCAAGAATGGCAGCTCTGTGCCGAAGCGTCGCCGGGTCTCTTCGCCGAGCATTGTCTCCGGGGCTGCGCTGATCAGCTCCGCGAGCGAGAGGCGCCAGCCGCCGAGCTGCAAGGTGGCCAAGAGGTCCGGATGGGCGCCGATCCAGAGCTCGGCAAAGGGCAGCCCGCGTGGGTTTGGCGCATCGATCAGCGCCGGGATGAATCCCGGGTCGCCCCAGCCATAGTGCTGCACGCCGCATTGCAGCGGCAGTGCCGTCGGTGTCTTCTGGAATGCAGCGACCGCCGTGGCGAGATCATCACCGGTTGGCGTGGCGAGTGCAAACGCCAACGGTCCGGCCGGGCTGTCCATCAGTCATCGACCGAGTCGCCGGTGATCGGAACGAACCGCACGGGGAGCACTTTGCGGCGTTTGAGCGTTCCGTCCTGCTGCTTGGTCAGCACAACCAGTTCTTGACTTTGTCCGGTCGGCCCGAGCGGCATGACCAGCCGGCCGCCGACCTTGAGCTGCTCGGCGAGCGGCGCCGGGATCTCGGGGCCTGCAGCGGTGACGATGACCGCATCGAACGGGGCGGCCTCGGGCCAGCCTCGATAGCCGTCGCCGGCACGGATGTGGACATTGTCGTAACCAAGGCTCTTGAGGAGCTCCGCCGAGCGTTCGGCGAGCTCGGGGACGATCTCGACCGAGTAGACCTCGGCGCCCATCTCGCCGAGCACAGCGGCCTGATAGCCGGAGCCGGTGCCGAGCTCATAGACCCGACCGCCGTCTGACGGTAGATTGAGCAGGTGGCTCATCACTGCAACGATGTAGGGCTGCGAGATGGTCTGCCCGCCCCCGATCGGTAATGGGGCGTTACGATAGGCGACTGAGCGCATCGCGGGGGGCACGAAACGCTCGCGCGGCACGCTTCCGATGGCGGAGAGCACGCGCGGATCGAGTTGGTCGAAGCCGAGGTAGGCACTCGTTGCGCGGACCTCACGCTCGACCTCGGCAACGAGGCGCTGGCGAGCGAGCGCGCTCTGGCTGTCGCCGGGTGGCCGATTCGGGTTCATTGCCATGGCATCGCCGGCACCTAGGCTCAGGATGACGAGAACCGTCATCAGGATCGGCTGAATCGCTGAAAGAAGCTGGAACGCGACTCGATTGTAATCTCGCATAGCGACAGACCTCCAGGGCCGAGCTTGCCTGCGCACCGCTTTCTTTCAGGGCGCCTCTCTTTCGCGAAGATAGTGAATCATCACCGTTGTTTCCACTGAGCCGATCATCATGAGGTTCGTACAATGACCCCATCGCCAGGCGATGCGTCCGGTCGGCCACTACCGGTTGCGTTCGGGTTGATCGTGATCGGGGACGAGATCCTGACTGGGACGCGACAGGACCGCCATCTTGCGGCGTTCAAGGAGCGGCTCTCAGCACGCGGGCATCAGCTCGCCTGGTGCTGGATTCTGCCGGATGATCCCGAGCTGCTCACCCGTCATCTTGCGGCGTCGATGTCTGCCGATGCCCCGGTGTTCTGCTGCGGCGGTATCGGCGCGACGCCGGATGACTCCACGCGGGCCTGTGCCGCGGCCGCCGCAGAGGTCGAGCTGGTGCGCCATCAGGAAGCCGCAAGGCTGATCGAGGGCCGTTTCGGCGCGGATGCCTATCCGCAGCGCATTCGGATGGCCGATCTCCCGGACGGTTCCTCGCTGATACCAAACCCGGTCAATCAGGTCCCAGGGTTTTGCCTGCAAGGCCATTGGTTTTTGCCCGGATTTCCGCAAATGGCCTGGCCGATGGCCGAGTGGGTACTCGACACCCACTACGGTTGCGCTACGGAGCCGCTGCATGAGGAGGCACTGGTCGTGCGCGGGGTCCCAGAGAGCCGCCTGATCCCGTTGATGGAGCGGCTCGGAGCCGAATTCCCTGACCTGAAGCTGTTCAGTCTCCCGCACTTGGGGGATACCGAGCCTGAGCACCATATCCTGCTGGGGTTCCGAGGGCGCGGTGATCTCGGCCCCGCAATGGCAACTCTGCGCGCGGGTCTCGAGGCCGAGGGTGTCGAACATCGCGAGCGCTGAGATGCGCGTCGGCCGGGGCCTCAGCCGACCGAGTGGTGATACAGCGGGTGGCCGCCCTCACGATAACGGAGATAACGCTTCCGGCCCGCTGCCCGAATCGCAGGGTCGTGGTCGAGCGGCTCACAGAGCCGCTCGAAGCGGCTGAAGAACGCAGGAGGCTCGGTCTCTGGGCTCAGATTGATCAGCACCTGAGCTTCTCGGTCCGGCTGGCCGTCGCTGCTGATCAGGATCGGGGTCAGCTCGATATCCGCCTCGCCGACGAGGCCGTGTGGCAGGAAGCTGTCTTCGCGAAAGCTCCAGAGGAGACGATCGAGGTGGCGGGCCTGCTGTGGGTCCGGGCAGTGGATCAGCACCCGGGGTGATCCTGGCACGGCTGGACGCTCCTGATGCGTTGAACCCGCCTGCTGTTCGTCCTGCAGCGCCCCGCTGTGGTAGATCCGCTCGACCAGGCGACAGGTCAGGCCGAATCGGTCGTTGCGGCTGCCGTCCTTGAGCACATAGAAGTCGACGCGGGTCATTCAATCGGATGTGCCGGCGCGCTCGATCAGGAACTGGCTGAGGAGCGGCACCGGGCGCCCGGTTGCCCCCTTCTCCTTGCCGGTCAACCAGGCGGTGCCGGCGATATCGAGATGCGCCCATGAATACGCCTTGGTATAGCGTGATAGGAAGCAGGCGGCGGTGATGGCGCCGCCGTCGCGTCCGCCGATGTTCGCCATGTCGGCGAAGTTGCTGTCGAGCTGCTGCTGATAGTCATCCCAGAGCGGCATGCGCCAGACCCGGTCCGCGCTCACCTCGCCGGCCTTGGTCAGCGCCTCGGCGAGGCGGTCGTCGTTGGCAAACAGGCCCGACGGATGGCGGCCCAGCCCGACGATACAGGCCCCGGTCAGCGTTGCCATATCGACGACAGCGGCGGGCTCGAAGCGCTCCACGTAGGTCAGCGCGTCGCAGAGGATCAGCCGGCCTTCGGCGTCGGTGTTCAGGATCTCGATGGTCTGGCCGGAGAGGCTGGTGACGATATCGCCCGGCTTATTGGCGGCACCGTCCGGGAGATTCTCCGAGGCCGGCACGACCCCGATCACGTTCAGTGGCAGATCGAGCTCGGCGAGCGCGCGCAGGGTGCCGATCACACTGGCGCCGCCGCACATGTCGTACTTCATCTCATCCATCGCCTCGGATGGCTTGATCGAGATGCCGCCGGCGTCGAAGGTCAGTCCCTTGCCGACCAGCACGATGGGCTGATCGGAATCCTCGCCGCCGCGATAGTGCATCAGGATCAGCTTGGCTGGCTCCCGGCTGCCACGGCTGACCGAGAGTAATGCACCCATCCCGAGCTCGGCCATGGCTGCCTCGTCAAGGATCTCTGCCTCGAGCTTGGCAGAGGTCTCGGCGAGGCGATTGGCTTGATCGGCGAGGTAGGTCGGCGTACAGATATTGCCAGGGAGGTTACTGAGATCGCGTGCGAGCGCGACGCCAGCGGCGATCGCCAGAGCTTGAGCGCAGGCCCGCTCGGCGGTCTCGGCTTCGTGATCATCGCCGATCCAGCAGTCCAATACCGCTAACGGCTCGGCGGCCTCAGCCGCCGGCTTCTTGGTCTCGGTGTAGCGGTAGGCGCTCTGAGCGGCCGTGAGGACGCTGTATCGGACGCGCTGTTCGAGGTCCATGCCCTGCGGCTCGAGCACGCACAGGGTGCTGACCGCGCTGCCGAGCCGGGCCGCGTCGAGCCTCGCCAAGGCGCCTTTCAGGACCTTGTCGTAGGCGCTGCGATCCAGCTCCTCAGGCTTGCCGCATTGCACCAGCAGCACGCGCTGGGCCTTGAGGCCGCTGAGCCCATAGAGCATCAAGGCGTTGCCGGCCTTGCCGTCCAGGTCGCCCTGCTCGACAACCTTGGTCAGCGCGCCGCCGGCCGCGGCGTCGACCGTCTTGGCGGGCTCGGATAACTGGCGATCGCTGAACACGCCAAGGATCAGGCAGGGCGTGTCGAGCTCCGTCAGTGCGCTGCGGGTGATCTTGGATTGCATCGCGGCTCCTGGGGCAGGGGATCAAACGGACGACTGTCCTCATGGGACGGACTGATGACAGCCTCGGTTATTATCTGGGGTCCAGAGTCTACAGGAACACCTGCAACAAGCGCATCGCGGTCAGGTGTCCGTGATCTGCTTGCCCGCTAAGCTCGCTGTTTGATCCGACGCCAGGTCACGCCATTGCGCATCCTTGATCGATATCTGGCCGGTGCCGTGCTCGGAGGCACCGCCCTGACCCTTGCCGTGCTGCTGCCCTTACTTGCGGTCTTCATTCTTGCCGACGAGATCGACAAGGTGGGCGATGACGGGTATGGGTTTTCGGATGCGCTGCTCTTCGTGACACTCTCGCTGCCGCGGTACCTCTACCAGGTGTTCCCGATCGCAACCCTGATCGGCGCCTTGGCTGGCTTGGGGCAACTCGCGGCGCGCTCAGAGCTGGTTGCGATGCGAGCCGCGGGTCTGTCGATCGGCCGAATCGTGCGTGGCGCGATGCTTGGGGGGCTGGTGCTGGCAGCGCTGGCCATCGCGACCGGTGAGCTGGTCGCGCCGGTTGCGGAACAGCGCGCGCTTGCTGTGCGCGCAATGGCTGAGACCGGGGAGGCGATGCACATCAGCGGCCAGGGTCTGTGGGCGCGTGACGGCAACGCATTCATCAATGTCCGGGATTTCGAGCCGGGAGCGGTGCTTTCGGATATCCATATCTTCGAGATCGAGGATAATCGATTGCGGTTTGCGACGCGCGCCGACGAGGCGCGTTACCGTGACGGACATTGGGTGCTGACAGGGATCGAGCGCAGCCGTATCGGCGCCGATCGCGTCACGGTGGAACGGTTCGAGCGGGCGCGCTGGGATTCGTTGCTGAATCCGCGGCTGCTCGAGGTGATCGTCGTCGAGCCCCATGCGCTCCCGGTTTGGGGGCTCTATCGATATCTGCGCTATATGCGACAGACCGAGCAGGATGCCGGCGCCCATGAGGTCGCGTTCTGGGGTAAGTTGGTGCAGCCGCTGTTGATCTTGGCGATGATCTTCGTCTCGATCCCGATCCTGCTCGGTTCGGCCAGGACGACCGGGACCGGGATCAAGCTCTTTATCGGGGTGGCGATCGGTATTCTGTTCTATCTTGTCAGCCGCACTTTCACCTACCTCGCGCTGCTCTATGGGTTGAGTCCGGCGCTTGCGGCCTTTGCGCCCTTGGCGCTGTTTACGCTCGCTGCGATCGTGCTGTTGCGGCGCGTCGGCTGAGGCCCGCTTCCGCTCACTCGTCCAGTGAATACTCGCGCTCGGGGTGGCGCAGGACGCGCCCTCTTCGGGATGGGAGTGCTCGGCGCGAGGTTCTGGGCACTGTGCTTCGGTTAGCCGCTCTCGAGCGGAATGGTCTGGGCGTGATGGCCGGAGCACAACTGGAGGCCCTATCAAGGTGCTCGCCTGGCCTGTACAAGCGGCGGACGTTTCTCGCCTGGTCTGGATAAGCGGCGGACTCTTAAGGGCGTAGAGTGCATTCTGTTAGGGTTTCTTCGGGTAAACCTGATCAGAGTGAAAAGGTCAGTTTCCTGGGGCCGCCGTCCGCTTGAAATACGCACCCCGAGCTGGACGCGGTTTAAACAGTTGCAGAAGGTGCTCGCATCGGAGGGGCTTCAATGCCATTCCCCACCATCGAAGGTCAGGTCGGCAACACACCGCTCGTGCGGCTACAGAGGCTGCCGGGCACGACCAGCAATCTCATCCTCGCGAAGCTTGAGGGTAACAACCCGGCCGGGTCGGTCAAGGATCGCGCCGCGCTGAGCATGATCCAACAGGCCGAGGCGCGCGGCGCGATCCATCCGGGTGATACGCTGATCGAGGCGACTAGCGGCAATACCGGGATCGCACTGGCGATGGCCGCCGCGATCAAAGGGTATCGGATGCTCTTGATCATGCCCGAGAACATGAGCATCGAGCGGCGCCAGGCGATGGCGGCGTTCGGTGCCGAGATCCGGCTGACCCCGAAGGAACAGAGCATGGAAGGGGCGATCGACCTCGCCGGCGCGCTCGAGGCGCAAGGGGCTGGCGTGCGTCTGGATCAGTTCTCGAATCAGGACAACCCATTGGCCCACTACGAAGGAACCGGCCCCGAGATCTGGCGCGATACCGCGGGCCGGGTGACCCATTTCGTGAGCGCGATGGGCACGACCGGCACCATCATGGGCACCAGCCGCTTCCTGAAAGAGCAAGACCCGGCGGTTCAGATCATCGGCGTGCAGCCCGAGGAAGGGTCGAGCATCCCTGGTATCCGACGCTGGCCTGAGGCCTACCTACCAAAGATCTACGATGCCTCGCGGGTCGATCGCGTAATCGATGTCTCCCAGAGCGAGGCTGAGACGACGATGCGGGCGCTGGCCGCGCGGGAGGGCATCTTCGCTGGTGTCTCCTCCGGGGGGGCGGTCGCAGCGGCGCTCAAGCTCTCCGCCGAGGTTCAAGACGCAGTGATCGCCGTGATCATCTGCGACCGGGGTGATCGGTATCTCTCGACCGGGGTCTATCCGAGCGGATAGGGATCAGGGGCGTGCTTTGTAACGGCATCGGCGAGCGTGGCGCTCCCGGGCAGCGCGAGCTTATGTGCTCGCCGAGGCGATAGGCGTGCCAACAACGGCAGGCTCGCTGTGTGCGGCTTGCTGTCGATCCTGTCAGATGGCACATTGCAGCGATGACATCGAGTGTCGCCCTCTACGAAGCCCTCACCTCGACCACCGACGAGCGTGTGCGCGCCCGCTTGATCGCGGAGGCGTTCGAGCGTTTGGAAGAACGGTATCCGCAGTTGCCGGATCTGGCCACCCAGGCGCATGTCCGCGAGAGCGAGCTGCGCCTGCAGCGCGAGATCGAGCAGGTGCGGGCCAATCTCACGCACGAGATCGAGCAGGTGCGATCCGACCTGACCCGCGAAATCGAGCAGGTCCGGTTCGACCTGACCCGCGAGATCGAGCAATTGCGTGGCGAGGTGGCGCGCGACATCGAGCAGCTTCGCGGCGAGATCGCGCGGACCAAGGTAGAGCTGCTGCGCTGGTTGCTGCCGTTGATGGTCGGCCAGGTGGTCGCGATTGCGGCGTTGGTGAAACTCCTATGAAACGCAGTGGGCTGCGGGCGACGTCGCGCTGGCGATGAGCAAGAAGCGCAACCGATCCCTGCCAAGGGAGCCGATCGCCGTCGCGATCGAGTCGCTCGCGCATGACGGTCGCGGGGTCGCGCGGGTCGAGGGCAAGACGGTGTTCGTCCACGGCGCGCTGGCTGGCGAGCGCGTGCGCTGCCGGGTGACGCGGCGCCTGCGTCGCCATGATGAGGCCGTGGTCACCGAGGTGCTCGAGGCCTCGCCGCAGCGGGTCGAGCCGCGCTGCGCGCACTTCGGCGTCTGCGGCGGCTGCGCATTGCAGCATATGGACCCGGCAGCGCAGATCGATAACAAGCAGGCGATCCTGGCCGACGTGCTGCAGCGCTTGGGCGGACTGACACCGGCGCGCTGGCTGGCGCCGCTCACCGGCGCGCATTGGGGCTACCGCCGCAAGGCGCGGCTCGGGGTGCGCTGGGTTGCGAAGAAGGGTCGGGTGCTGGTTGGCTTTCGCGAGCGCGGCTCGAGCTTTATCGCCGATCTCGACCGCTGCGAGGTGCTCGCTCCGGCTGTTGGCGAGCAGCTCGAGCCGCTGGCGCGGTTGATCGAGGGGCTGAGCATCCGCGAGCGGATACCCCAGATCGAGGTCGCGCAGGGGGACGGGCCGGTCGTGCTCGTATTTCGGGTGCTCGATCCGCCAACAGCCGGCGATTGCGATCAGTTGCTGAGCTTCGCCGCTGCGACCGGCTTCCAGGTCTATCTTCAGGAGGGCGGTGTCGAGACCGTCCGACCGCTTCTGGGGCAGGCGACCGATCTCGCCTACAGCCTGCCACAGCAGGAGGTGACGATCGGCTTCGAGCCGACCGATTTCACCCAGGTCAATCTGCAACTGAACCGCAAGATGGTCACGCAGGTCCTGGACCTGCTCGATCCGCAATCGGATGACTCGGTGCTCGATCTCTTCTGCGGGGTCGGCAATTTCACGCTGCCGTTGGCTCGGCGTGCGCGCGAGGTCGTCGGTATCGAGGGCGATGCCGGGCTGGTCGCGCGTGCCGCCGCCAATGCCGCACGCAACGGCATCGAGAATGCGACCTTCTATACCGCCGATCTGTATGCCGCTGCACAGGCTGAGCAGAAGGCAGGGGCGGGGGATCGTCCTGGTGCCGCTGGGGAGAGCCAGCAGGCGGATTGGCGCGCGCGCGCGTTCGACAAGGCCTTGCTCGACCCGCCACGCAGCGGCGCTTGGGAGGTCCTGGATTGGCTGGCTGCCTCTGGAGTGCGGCGGGTGCTGTACGTCTCCTGCTATCCAGCGACCCTGGCCCGGGATGCGGCCAAGCTGGTCGGTGAGCTTGGGTTTCGTCTCGAGGCGGCGGGAGCGATGGATATGTTCCCGCACACCGCGCATCTGGAGGCGATGGCATTGTTCGAGCGTGCTTGAGGCAACGAAGGAGGTCAGCGATGGCGACCGAGATCGAGCGCAAGTTCCTCGTCAGCAGCGAGAGCTGGCGGGAGGCGGTGGAGCTTGAGGTTCCGGTGATGCAGGGCTACCTGGCCGGGACCAGCCGGCTGACCTTGCGTGCGCGGCTGCAAGGCGATCAGGGGGTGTTGACGATCAAAGGCGCGTCGCGCGGCATTAGCCGGAGCGAGTTCGAGTACCCGATCCCGGCCGAGGACGCCAAGGCGATGCTCGCCGAGCTGGCCGAGTACTCGATCGTCGAGAAGACGCGCTATCTAGTCCGGTTCGGCGCGCATCTCTGGGAGATCGATGTCTTCGCCGGCGACAACGCCGGTCTGGTGCTCGCCGAGATCGAGCTCAGCGCCGAGGATGAGGACTTCGAGCGGCCGGCCTGGCTGGGCCCTGAGGTCAGCGATGATCCGCGCTACTACAACGCCAATCTGGCGCGCCATCCCTATAAGGAATGGGGTCGCTGAACATCAAGGTCCTGAGATCGCGGCCACTGGGCTGCCCGATTTCGGTCTTGAGGGTGAGAGCACCCTCATCGCCCGGGGATGCCTCAATCCGGACGTTGGCCCAGGCAGTCTCGGCGCCTACTGCCGCTATCCGCCAAGAAACGGCAGTTGAGAGGCCGTCAGGGGATGTTCCGCGTGCCTGATCGCAAACAGGCCAATTGAGAAGCCCTAACAGAATGCCCTCTCCGGCCTGAAAACTCGGCCTCTTGTGCAGACTACACTGCGTCCAGTTTGGGATGTGCCATTTTGACCGCGCCTGCTGCGGAACAATGACGCTTCTGTCTCTGGACGCGGTTGAGGCGAGCACTTTGATAAGGTCGATAAGGCATAGCGAGGCGGAACAGCCGCTCCATTCCAACACGTTGCAACGCCGTGCGGCGTCGCGCGGGGCGTGCCCTGGGGGTGTGGCGGCCTGCACCAGAAGGGGGCTTGGGGTTCGCTCAGCAGTCAAATTCACCCAAACGGTTGTGCCGAGGGAGAAGCCGTCAACCAACGCCTCGAGGATCATGCTCGCTGCGCTGGCGTTGCTGGCGGGGTTGGGCCTGATCGCGTGCGATGCTGGCCGCGATGATCGTGCCATCGTGCTCGCAGTGGTCCAAGCGCCGGCGAACCTCGACCCTCGATTGGCGACCGATGCGACCTCGGAGCGGGTCAATCGTCTGCTCTATGCGCGCCTCGTCGAGCTGGACGAGGCCGGGCGGCCGGCGCCGGGCATTGCGCGTTGGCAGCGCCTGTCGCCGCGTCATTACCGCTTCGAGCTCAGCGCCGAGCGGAAACGGTTCACTGATGATCAGCCGCTGACGGCGCAGGACGTCGCGGCCACCTATCGCTCCATCCTCGACGACGGGATCGCCTCGCCGCATCGCGCGACGCTGGCGCTGATCGAGCGCATCGAGGTGCTCGACGCGCGGCGCATCGCATTCCACCTGAGCCGGGCAGACCCGCTGTTCCCCGCCTATCTCAGTGTCGGGATCGTTCCAGCCCGCTTGATCGCCGCGGGCCATCCGTTGCAGCGATCGCCTGTCGGCAGTGGTCCGTTCCGCGTCCGCGATTGGCCGCGGCCCGGGCGGCTTGTGCTCGAGCGTCGCAGTGACCAGCAACGGGTGACCCTGGTACGCGTCAAGGACCCGAATGTGCGGGTGATGAAGCTGTTGCGGGGCGAGGTCGACCTGCTGCAGAACGATCTGCCGCCGGAGTTGGTTGGGCTGCTGCGCCAACGCGACGCGGTGCGGGTGATCGAGGCGCCAGGGGTCAACTTCTCCTATCTCGGCTTCAATCTGGCCGATCCGGTCACGGGCGACCTGCGCGTGCGCCGCGCCATTGCGCATGCGATCGACCGCCGCGCGATCCTGCGTTGGCTGTTCAACGATCAAGGCCGGCTTGCCGAAGCCCTGCTGCCGCCGGAGCACTGGGCTGGTGCAATCGACCTACAACCCTATGCGCATGACCCGCGGCAGGCGCGCCAACTGTTGAGGGAGGCAGGCTTCGCGGCCGAGCAACCGCTGCGGCTCTCATACAAGACCTCGAGCGATCCGTTCCGGCTGCGCCTGGCCAGCGTGCTGCAAGCGCAGTTGGCCGAGGTGGGTATCGATCTCGCGATCCAAAGCTACGACTGGGGCACCTTCTTCGGCGACATCAAGGCCGGCCGGTTCCAACTCTATGGGCTGACCTGGGTCGGGGTGCGGCTGCCGGATATCTTCCGCTACGCCTTCCATAGCGCATCACTGCCGCCAAACGGAGCCAATCGCGGCCGCTACCTGAATCCGTTGGCGGATCGGCTCATCGAGGCGGCGCGCCGGGAGGGCGAGCTCGCCGACCAGGTACAGCACTACCGCCAGCTGCAGGCGCTGTTGCATGTCGAGCTGCCCTATGTGCCGCTCTGGTACGAAGACCAGATCGCTGTGATGCGGGCTGATCTGGCAGGGTATCGGTTGGCGTCTGATGGCAACTATGACGGGCTGCTCAGCGTTGAACGTCTCGCGGAGCGCCGAGCGCCATGATGGGTTCGAGAACCGCTTGACGGGTTGCTCTCCTGGTCTAAAATCATGTCGAACAAAAGGTTAGAAAAAACTTATCGGGTAAAGTATCAATGTCTTATTTCGGTGCGTGGGGGCAATGTTGGCATCAGGTGCGGGGGCCCTGGGTTGGCTTGATGGCGACGATACTGATGGCCGGGCTCATGGCCGGTTGTTCGAGCCAGCCAGAACGCAGCCTCGAGGTTGCGGGTGACAGATTTGATCTCAGCGGGCTCGAGCCGCAGCGAGCCGATGTCGTCGAGGCGGCGCTCAAGCAGATGGGGACGCCATATGTGTACGGGGGAACGACACCCTATCGCGCGCTCGACTGCAGCGGCTTGATGCAGGTCGCGCACCAGGCTGCCGGGATGGCGATCCCTCGCGTCTCAATCGATCAGCGGAACGCAGCCCGCCCTCTGCGTGGGCATCCCGAGCCCGGTGACCTCGTCTTCTTCAAGACCGGTCCCAGTCAGTATCACGTCGGCTTGATGGTGGACGGAAAACGCTTCGTGCACGCCTCGACCTCGAAGCGCCGCGTGCGGCTCGCGCGGCTTTCGAACCCCTACTGGCGTCAGCGCTTCCTGGGTGCTGGTAGTTATCTGTAAGGCTGGACCCGATTGAAGTGGTGCCCGATTGGAGTGGTACTTGAGTGCTGTGCAGATCGAACACCCCATGGATCAGCTGAGATCTCGTCGCGGCCTGACTGTCACCCGAGGGTGCATCGCTGAGGCGGCACCTGCGACGACGCCCGAGGATTCGTCATGGCCTGTTGCCGTAAAGGGGTTGGAACGGCGGTGGGGCCGGGCTGTCTATGGGCTGCAGAGAGGGCAAGCGCTTGATCTGTTCAAAGGCCGGCACGAGGGCGTGGACGCTGCCGGCCATGGCGCTCGCCTTTTCAAGGCCGATCGTGCAAAATGCCCGACGGTCCGGGCCTGTGTGGTGACACCGGGCCATACGAGCAATCTCAGTCCACGCTCTGAAGGAGACGTCAGAATGTCCGATAAGCCAATGAATAAGAGCCGTCGTGACGCCGTCAAGATGATGCTTGGCGGTCTTGCCTCGGTGCCGCTGGTCAACCTGGTCGGTATTGCCGCTGCGCAGGCTCAGGACCTGCCGCACGTCGATCCGGAGACCGATCCGACCGCGCAGGCGCTGAAGTATCATCACGAGGCGACCGAAGCCGATCGTGCTGCTGCCAATCGTCCCGGCAAGCCCCCGGAAGAGCAGTTCTGCAACAACTGCCAGTTCGTGCTGGCCGACTCCGGTGAGTGGCGTCCCTGCAGCCTGTTCCCCGGCAAGGCCGTGCACGAGACAGGTTGGTGCGCGTCCTGGACCTTGAAGGCCGCCGGCTGATCCGGCACCGTGCCGCGCAGCGCCTAGGCTGCGCAGCGGGGCGCTGACGCGCCCCGCCCACGATCCCTCCTCATCCGATTGCCATTCACATCTCTGCCTCGCGATCCTGCTGCGATGCAGCAGCCCGACCGGAGCGCCCGGATGACCAGGGCACGCAGCTGCCCGCCGAGCCCAAGTACGCTCCCAACCCAACTGATACGAAACGGTTTGACGCGAAGGCGCGACCGTCGTCGATCGCGTGCGCTTGAGAGTGCGCGTCCGAAAGTCTAACCTGTTTCCGACTGCGTTCCCGTTGTACTAGCGAGGGCCGGGACGTATCTGCCATCCATCGCCCTCTGTCGGTTCTGGTCTTCCATGAGTATCGCGCTTCTCCCGGTGACCCGCCAGCTGTTGATGCGGGCAATCCTCTGGGCATTGATCGGGGCAATCTATGCGCCAGTGTTCGTGGTGCTGGAAGGGCTTCTGGCGCCGTTTCTCGTCGATTTCGCGTTGGCCGCCGCGGCGGCCGGTGCCGGCGTTATCGGCGCAGCCTACTACAGCGCCCGACAAGCCGCGCTTGCAGCGAGTGTGGTCGGCGTCATGGCGACCTTGTTCGTGCTGATGACCTTCTATGATGAAGCGACCTTCATCCATGTTGCGCTGCTCTGCGGCGCGCTGGGCATGTTGACGGGCCTGGCCTTCAAATTTCCGAGCCGCTGTACTGAGAATGTCGTCGGTAAGTCACTGGTCGGCGGTCTTAGCGGCTTGGTTTCTGGCGGCATCCTGACCGCACTCGTGCTGGGTGGGCTCGAGCTGTCCCCATTGATTGCGGTCGCCTTCCTGGTCTCGGTCAACGGTGTCATCTATGTCGCGTCGGTCCGTCACGTCGTCGGCATGACCGGGCTGTTACCAAGGCGTTGGTGTCCGCTCGCCGAAGGCGTGGTGATCGGCGCCGTGGCGATCTTCTTTGGCGGCTGTGTCTGGGCGTTCACCAGCACGCTTTCCGGGTATGACCGACAGGATCTCTTTCTTCACGTCATCGAAAGCACCGCCACGGTGATGCCGCTGGCCGTCGCGTGCGGTGTGAGCTCGGGCGTTGTCACGGGCGTGCTGTTGGAGCTCTTCGATTTCGATTGGGTCGATGATCTCTAAGACGATGAGCGCGTTGAACGCGAGTCCCTTCGGGGAGCGGGCCTGATCACGGATGGCAGCGCGTAAGCGTGATCGCCGCTGGATGGATCGGCACCTCAATGATCCCTATGTGCAGCGCGCTCAGCGTGATGGCTATCGATCAAGGGCGGCGTACAAGCTGATCGAGCTGGATCAGCGCGATCGGTTCTTGAGGCCTGGTCAGGCCGTCGTCGATCTCGGCGCAGCGCCCGGGGGTTGGGCCCAGGTGGCCGCTCAACGGGTTGGTCCTGGTGGCCTGGTCGTGGCGATCGACCTGCTCGAGATGGAGCCGATCGATCGAGTCGAGATCCTGCGTGGCGATTTCCGTGAGGACGCCGACCTTGATCGGCTATCGGCGCTGCTGCTTGAGAGGACGGGTGGCGCGAACGCGGATCTTGTGCTTTCCGATATGGCCCCAAACGTTTCAGGCATGGCAGCGGTAGATCAGCCAAGGATGATGTATCTGGTTGAGCTGACCGTGGATTTTGCCGTTCGGTTTGCGAAACCCGGTAGCGCTTTGGTAGTCAAAGCGTTTCAGGGCGAAGGGTTCGATGCGGTACTGACTGACCTGCGTGGTCAATACAAGCAGGTCAGCATACGCAAGCCAGCGGCCTCCCGGGCAGCAAGCCGCGAGGTTTACCTGGTAGCGAAAGGACGCCAAGTCCGGTAACGTCCCGACTTATCATCAATGTTGGCGTTGAATCGAGCCTGCAGTCGGCTCGGTCAACGCGGTTTTGCAAGAGGCCGATGCCGTGAGCGACATGGCGAAAAATCTGATCCTGTGGGTGGTCATCGCGATCGTACTGATGTCCGTGTTCAATAACTTCACGGCGACACAGTCAAGCCCGCAAACCCTGACCTACTCGGACTTCATCGAACAGGTCCAACAGGGGCAGGTGAAAGAGGTGACGGTGCAGGGTCGCACCATCGATGGCGTGACCCAAGCCGGGCAGCGATTCACCACCTACAGCCCGGGTGACGAAGGGATGGTGGGTGACCTACTCAACAATAATGTCGAGATCAAGGCCGCACCGCCCGAGAAGCCCTCGGTGCTGATGCAGATCCTGATCAACTGGTTCCCGTTGTTCATCCTGATTGGCCTCTGGATCTTCTTCATGCGCCAGATGCAGGGTGGCGCCGGCGGCCGTGGTGCGATGTCGTTTGGCAAGAGCAAGGCGCGGATGCTGAGCGAAGATCAGGTCAAGGTGACCTTTGCCGATATGGCGGGCGCCGAGGAGGCGAAGGACGAGGTCGTCGAGGTGGTCGACTTCCTCAAGGACCCGTCTAAGTTCCAGAAGCTCGGCGGGAAGATCCCGAAGGGCGTGCTCATGGTCGGTCCACCCGGAACCGGTAAGACCCTGCTCGCCCGCGGTATCGCCGGTGAGGCCAAGGTGCCCTTCTTCACGATCTCCGGCTCGGACTTCGTCGAGATGTTCGTCGGCGTGGGCGCCTCGCGTGTCCGTGACATGTTCGAACAGGCGAAGAAGCATGCGCCCTGCATTATCTTCATCGATGAGATCGATGCCGTCGGTCGTCATCGCGGCGCCGGCCTCGGCGGTGGACATGATGAGCGTGAGCAGACCCTGAACCAGCTTCTGGTCGAGATGGACGGCTTCGAGGGCAACGAGGGCGTGATCGTGATCGCCGCGACCAACCGCCCCGACGTGCTCGATCCTGCCTTGCTGCGGCCGGGGCGCTTCGACCGTCAGGTCGTCGTGCCGCTGCCTGACGTGCGCGGCCGCGAGCAGGTGCTGAAGGTGCATATGCGTAAGGTGCCGACCGCCGAAGACGTGGTGCCATCGGTGATCGCCCGCGGCACACCCGGATTCTCCGGTGCCGATCTGGCCAACCTGGTCAACGAGGCGGCCCTGTTCGCGGCGCGCGCCAACAAGCGCCTGGTCGATATGGAGGACCTCGAGAAGGCCAAGGACAAGATCATGATGGGCACTGAGCGGCGCTCGATGGTGATGTCCGAGGACGAAAAGAAGCTGACGGCCTATCACGAATCCGGCCATGCGATCGTCGGTCGGTTGGTGCCGCAGCACGATCCGGTGCACAAGGTCAGTATCATTCCGCGCGGTCGCGCGCTCGGCGTGACCCTGTTTCTGCCCGAGGATGATCGATTCAGCTACAGTAAGCAGCGTCTGGAGAGCCAGATCTCGAGTCTGTTCGGCGGTCGGATCGCCGAGGAGTTGATCTTCGGCGCCGACATGGTGACCACTGGAGCATCCAATGATATCCAGCGCGCAACCGATATTGCGCACAACATGGTTACCAAGTGGGGGCTCTCCGACAAGCTGGGTCCGCTCACCTACAGCGAGGACGAGCAGGAGGTCTTCCTCGGCCACTCGGTGACGCAGCACAAGTCGGTCTCGGACGAGACGACCCATCTGATCGATAAGGAGGTGCGCAGCGTCATCGACCGCAACTATGAGCGTGCGAAGACGATCCTGACCGAGTACATGGATCAGCTGCACGCGATGGCAGCGGCCCTGATGAAGTACGAGACCATCGACCTCGAGCAGATCAACGACATCATGGAGGGTCGTGATCCCCGTCCGCCGAAGGATTGGAGCAACGATGAGCCGAAGCGGCCGGGCGGTAGCGCCGATGCGCCGGTGACGCCCTCGAGCGATGGGCGGCCGGCGTCCGGTCCGATCGGCGGTCCAGCCGGCGAGCACTAAAGCGGCTCGCCTGCTGCCCCCGGCAGGCCGAGAGGCAGGGGCCTCTCGGCCTGCTTTCGAGCGGTGGCCGTCGGGTATCCGAGTATCAACGGATTGGTTATCGTCACTCGCCCTGGTTTCCGGACAAGCTGAGCCCATCGGTGCTGACTCATCCGGTGCTTTCTGTCCGGCGATCAGGCGGAATGGCTATGACGCTCATGGGTTGCGTATCGGCGCGGAGTGTGGCTCACGCCGCTCATTCGCTCGGTTCGGATGGGGTAAGGCGAGTGGGATAATCTCGCAGACCGCCAGCACGGAGATCCGGTTCTGACTTCTGGGATACAGCTCCAATGCGGTACGAGGTCGCTTGACCTCTCCCAACCGCAGATCATGGGCATTCTCAATATCACCCCCGATTCGTTCTCGGACGGGGGTGATTTTTTGGGTCTTGATGCCGCACTCGAGCAGGCCGAGCGGATGGTCGCTGCGGGCGCATCGATCATCGATGTCGGGGGCGAGTCGACGCGCCCCGGCGCTGCCCCTGTCGCGGAGGCGGTCGAGATCGATCGGGTCGTGCCTGTGATCGAGGCCCTCGCGGCGGGTATCGATGCCGCGATCTCGGTTGATACCTCCAAGGCTGGGGTCATGCAAGCGGCAGCAGCGGCCGGCGCTGGGATGATCAATGACGTCTTTGCGCTGCAGGCGCCGCAGGCGCTCGAGGCCGCTCGGCAGACCGGCCTGCCGGTCTGTCTGATGCACATGCAGGGCCAGCCCCGCACGATGCAGCAGGCGCCGCGCTATGCCGATGTTCTCACCGAGGTCGAGGCATTCCTTCGTGGGCGTCTCGAGGCCTGCGAACAGGCCGGTCTCCCCGAAGAGAGGCTACTCATCGATCCGGGCTTTGGCTTCGGCAAGACACTCGAGCATAATCTGCAGCTGCTGGCGCGCCTTGACGCATTCAGCGTGCTGAAGCGTCCGCTGCTCGTTGGGCTGTCGCGCAAATCGATGCTCGGGGCCTTGACGGGCCGAGCGGTGCGCGAGCGGGTCACCGCCGGGGTTGCTGCGGCAGTGCTCGCAATCGAGCGCGGTGCGGCGATCATCCGCACGCATGATGTCGCTGAGACACGCGATGCGATCCGCGTCATGACGGCGCTGAGAGCGGTGCAGGATGGGGGTGCGCTTGCGTAGCGGGCAGATGCTTGATCTGGAGCACGGGCTGCCCGGATGGCATGACGGGATAGGACCAGGGTGAGCTTGTGAAACGCAAATACTTCGGTACCGATGGGATTCGGGGGCGAGTCGGTGACCCCAGCGTGAGCCCGGATTTCGTTGTCAAGCTGGGGTGGGCCGCTGGACGCGTCCTCGGTCAGGGTGACGGCAGCATGGTCCTGATCGGAAAGGACACACGGATCTCGGGTTATATGTTCGAGTCCGCCCTGGAGGCCGGCTTGGTCGCTGCCGGTGCCGATATCCGCTTACTCGGGCCGATGCCGACACCAGGTGTTGCCTATTTGACACGAACCTTTCGGGCGGCGGCCGGGATCGTGATCACCGCCTCGCACAACCCTTACGATGACAACGGCATCAAGTTTTTCTCGCGCGACGGTGATAAGCTGCCGGATGAGCTGGAGCAGACGATCGAAGAGGCGATCGATCAACCGTTGGTGACGGTGCCGTCGGCCGATCTTGGTAAGGTCAGGCGGGTCGAGGATGCGGCCGGCCGGTATATCGAGTTCTGTAAGAGCAGCATACCGGCCTCGACCTCGCTCAAAGGGCTCAAGATCGTGCTCGATTGCGCGAACGGTGCGACCTACAACATCGCCCCTTATGTGTTCGAAGAGCTCGGCGCCTCTGTCGTCACGATCGGGACGCGGCCGGATGGGTTCAACATCAATCGCGAGGTCGGTTCGACCAAGCCGGGCGCTTTGGCTGAAACGGTGATTGCCGAAGGCGCTGAGCTTGGGATCGCATTCGACGGCGATGGGGATCGACTGATGATGGTCGATGCCGAAGGGTCGATCGTCGATGGCGATGCGCTGATCTACGTGATCGCCAAATCACGCCTTGAGCGCGAGGCGCTCCAGGGCAACGTCGTCGGCACCCTGATGAGCAATCTTGGGCTGGAGATGGCGTTGCGCCGGCTCGATGTCGGCTTCGTTCGGACTCAGGTCGGTGACCGCTACATCATGGAACGGCTCAAGCAGGACGGCGGGGTCCTCGGCGGGGAGCCGTCCGGACACATCATTTGCCGTGATCGCACCAGCACCGGCGATGGGATCATCGCTGCATTGCAGGTATTACAGGCATTGAGCGACGCTGGCCTGACTCTGGCAGATGCGACACGGCCGGTCGAGCGTTATCCTCAGGTGTTGATCAATGTCCGGCTGGAGCGTCGGGTTGACGTGATGTCCCGGCCCCGTATCCAAGCAGCGGTGCGCGACGCCGAGACGGCGCTCGGCGACCGAGGGCGGATACTCCTCCGCCATTCGGGCACTGAGCCTTTGGTTCGGGTCATGGTTGAAGGCCAAGACGCAACCGATGTCCAGGCGTTCGCCGAGCAGCTTGCGGGCCTGGTGCGCGATGAGCTCGGAGCTTGAGTGCCGGCTCGGGTGCCGCTTCTACGAAATGGCGCCCGGGTTTGATGGCAGAATCAAGCATCGAGCGTCGCGCAGGTCTCCTGATCACCGCGCCGAGCGCTCGTCTCCTATGACAGTCGCTTGAGCGCAAACGCTGTATCACCGACAATCGGGGCCGTTCTGGCTGCGCCGAGTCCGCCGCCTGTGGTACTGCATTCCGGGGAGAAGTGAATGTCGACGACCTCGATGCATGGCATGTGGTCCTCGCGCCTGGCCTTTATCTTCGCGGCGACCGGTTCTGCGGTCGGCCTCGGGAACATCTGGCGCTTTCCCTACACCGCTGGTGAGTATGGCGGCGGCGCGTTCGTGCTCATCTACCTGGCCTGTGTCGCGGCGATCGGTGTGCCGATCATGATCGCCGAGGTCATGCTGGGCCGGCGCGGGCGACAAAGTCCGATCAACACCATGCGGGCACTGGCTGAGCAGCAGGGCGTGAGCCCGCTCTGGCAGCTGCTCGGCTGGATGGGCATCCTGTCGGGCTTCCTGATCCTGTCGTTCTACAGCGTGATCGCTGGCTGGACGATGGGCTACGTCTTCCGTGCCGGAAGCGGGCAGTTCGCTGGAATCGATGGTGCTGGGTCCGAGGCCATCTTTGGCGCGCTCACGGCCGACCCGGAGCGGCTCCTGGCCTGGCACACCATCTTCATGGTGCTCGTTGTGATGGTCGTCGCGCGCGGTGTCGCCAGCGGGCTGGAGCGGGCGGTGCGGCTGTTGATGCCGGCCCTCTTCCTGCTGCTGGTCGTGATGGTGCTCTATGCGTCACAGGCCGGCGATTTCGCTGCCGGGGTCAGCTACCTCTTCACCCCGGATTTCAGTGAGCTCCAAGCCAATGCCGGTGAGGCGATCCTCAGCGCGATGGGGCAGGCCTTCTTCAGCCTGAGCCTGGGCATGGGGGCGATCATGATCTACGGCTCTTATCTGAGCAGTCATGCCTCGATCGGAGCCAATGCCGCGATCATCGCCGGGATGGATACCTTGGTCGCCGTGCTCGCCGGTCTCGCGATCTTTCCGATCGTCTTTGCCAATGGTCTCGAGCCCGGTGCAGGCCCGGGCCTAATCTTCCAGACCCTCCCTGTCGCGTTCGGCCAGATGCCGTTCGGCGCGTTCTTCGGTGCGCTATTCTTCATGCTGCTGGTCTTCGCGGCCTGGACCTCTGCGATCTCGCTGCTCGAGCCGATGGTCGCCTACTTGGTCGAGAACCGTGGCTTCAGCCGGGTGCGCGCCTCGCTGTTGGCCGGTGTGACGGTCTGGGCACTCGGGATCGCATGCCTGTTGTCGTTGAACGAATGGTCCGGCTTCACGATCTTCGGCAAGGGGATTCTCGATCTCTTCGATTACCTGACCGCGAACATCTTGCTGCCGCTTGGCGGTATCTTTATCGCGATCTTTGCGGGCTGGGTGCTCGATCAGCAGGTGACGCGTGACGAACTGGGCGCCAGCAATGGCGCGCGCCTCTATAGGGTCTGGCGGGGGCTGATACGCTGGTTCGCGCCGCTCTGTGTGATCCTTGTCTTCTTCAATGCAGTTGGACTGATTTGACGTGCCCCTTGTAAAGAAAAGCGCGCTGGTTCGTCACTCGGCGCAGGAGATGTTCGATCTGGTCGCCGATGTGGAGGGCTATCCCAAGTTCCTGCCCTGGTGCGATGCCGCCACGCTGTTGTCCCGCAGTGAAGACGAGCTCTGCGGCCGAATCGAGGTCGCGCGTCTGGGGGTGCGCCAGGTCTTCGCGACCTGCAACAAGCTCGAGCCGCCGGAACGGATGTACCTTGATCTGAAGGAAGGCCCATTCCGAAAACTCACTGGCGTCTGGAGCTTTACCCCTCTACGCCAGGATGCCTGCAAGGTCGAGCTGGAGCTCGAGTTCGAGTTCTCAGGTCGGTTGATCGACAAGGCGTTTGGTGGTGTCTTCGGTCAGATCGCAAACTCAATGGTTGACGCCTTCTGCAAACGGGCGGATGAGGTCTATGGTGACTGAGCAGACGATTCAGGTAGAGGTCGCCTATGCGCGTGAGCATGCGCAGGCACTGCTGCCGGTACAGGGTGAGACCGGGATGACCGTTGCCGATGCGATTGAGCGCTCCGGCATCCAAGCGCGCTTCCCGGAGATCGACCTCGCTGTCAACAAGGTCGGAATCTTTGGGAAGGTGACGAAGCTTGACCAGGTGCTCGCCAGCGGCGATCGGGTCGAGATCTATCCGCCGCTGATTGCTGATCCAAAGCAGGCGCGCAAGCAGCGCGCTGGCGGCGAAAAGGGTTAGCGTGACCCGCCCGGGGTGCCGCCGGTCTGGCGGGCTGGTGGTCTGGCGCTGGGCACTGGCGCTGGGCGGCATGAACCGCCCTCAAACATTGCGTTCGGTCTCCTGAGCGCCTGTCCGCGGATGAACTGAGCACCCCAGATTCCGGGCGACCGGTCGCAGCCGCCTCGAACAGCAATGGATGGGCAATCCCTAAGGGTGGCTAGGCCGGCTAATCATCGGCTGTCTCGAGGCCGACCGCGTTCAGCGTTCGCCTGATGATCCCGCGATTGTCCTGCCAATCCGGGACCTCGACGACCAGCATCTCCTGCTGCTCGGCGGCGCGTGCGGCAGCCGGGTCGGGCTCGGCAAATCCCTCGATGCTGACCAGTTGATCATCCTCGAACCACAGGGTGAGCTGTTTCCTCTCCATCGGGTTGTGTCCGCGGCGGATCGTATAGATGTAATCCCACCGGTTGGTGTGGAACATGTCCGTCAGTAAGGGCGTGCCGAGCACGTAGCGGACCTGCTCGCGATTCATCCCCAGCTCGATCTGGTTGACCATCTGCTCAGTGATGATATTCCCTTGCTGCACCGTCATCTTATAGACGAACGGCAGCTCCGAGAGGACCGAGTCGCTCCTGTAGGGATCATCCTGCTTCTTGTCGCGGGCGCAGCCGGCCGCTGCGAGCACCAACGGCAGAGATACAACCACACTAAGAATGACAAGCCTTCGCATCAATCTGCTATAAAGGGAATATTGAGTCACAGGCAGATGGTACCGCAGATGAACGAAGCGCATCATTCTTCGAGCCACGCGAGCCGCGTCAGGGTCTATGATGGATAAGAGTCAGCCGATCGAGAATCAGCGTCAGATCAAACAGGCGGGGCTGAAGGTTACGGTCCCGCGACTGAAGATCCTGCACATCCTCGAGACCAGCGAGCAGCGTCACCTCAGTGCGGAGGAGGTCTACAAGGAACTGCTTGCGGCAGAAGAGGAGATCGGGCTCGCCACCGTTTATCGGGTGCTAACGCAGTTCGAGAGTGCGGGGCTGGTCATGCGCCATCACTTCGAGGGCGGCCAGTCGGTCTTCGAGCTGAACCGTGGTGGACATCACGACCACCTGGTCTGCGTCAAGTGCGGTGCTGTGATCGAGTTCTATGATGACCTGATCGAGGAGCGTCAGCGCGCTATTGCCCAGGAAAAAGGGTTCAAGATCGTCGATCATGCACTGGTCATCTATGGCGATTGCCTCGAGGGTGAGGCCTGTCCACGGCGGACGAATGCCACCAAGCGGCACGGCTGACCGGAGATCGGGAACCGCCGTAGCCGACGCTTCGATCGAGCACTCGCAGGAGGCGCTCGCGCCAGCTCGTGCGCGGATCGAGATCAGCCTCGCCCATCAGCAGCTGCGGCTGCGCGATGGGGGGCTCCTTCTGGCACAGTTTCCGGTCTCGACCGGCGCGCATGGACCCGGTGAGCGCAACGGTAGCGGTGGGACGCCGCGCGGGCATCATCGTATCCGCGTCAAGGTCGGTGGCGGCTGCCCGACTGGCGCCGTGTTTCGCGGCCGCCGCTGGACCGGCGAGGTCTACTCCGAGCGCCTCGGACGGATGCAGCCCGGGCGTGATTGGATACTGAGCCGCCTCCTGTGGCTGTCCGGACTCGAGCCCGGGCGTAATCGCTATGGCTGCGTCGATACCTTGCGGCGCTACATCTATATCCACGGCTGTCCTGACAGTGAGCCGATGGGCGTTCCGCGTTCGCACGGCTGTGTACGGATGCGCAATGCCGACGTGATGTGGCTCTTCGATCGGGTCCCGGTCGGCTGCCGGGTGATCATCGACTGACAGGTGTCGAATGCTGCAACAGTTCGGCATTCGCGCTGCGGCTGCGTTGTTGGTGATCTGGGGTGCCTGCACCCTGGTGTTCCTGCTGATCCACCTGGTCCCTGGTGATCCGGTCGAGGCGATGCTTGGGGAGACCGCGCGCGCCGCAGATCGCGAGGCGATGCGCGCGGCGCTCGGGCTCGATGCGCCGTTGTGGCGGCAGTATCTCGACTACCTCGATGGCTTGATACGTCTGGATCTGGGTGAGTCGCTGCGTGAGCAGCGACCCGTGACCCGAATCCTGGCTGAACGCCTCCCGGCAACGTTGCTGCTCGCCGTCGCGTCCCTGACCCTGGCGATGCTGATCGCGGTGCCATTGGGCGTCGTCGCGGCTCGCTTTCACGGACAGGCGTTGGACGGCCTCGCGATGGGGTTCTCACTGCTTGGGATCGCGATACCGAACTTCTGGCTTGGCCCGCTGTTGATTCTGGTGTTCTCGCTCTGGTTGGGCTGGACGCCCGTCAGCGGTATGGAGCAGCCGCTGAGCCTGGTCCTGCCAGCTCTGACCCTGGGCACGGGGCTGGCTGCGGTGCTGGCGCGCATGGTTCGCAACGCGGTGCTCGAGGTGTTGGCTGAAGACTACGTGCGCACGGCGCGTGCAAAAGGCCTGTCCGAGCAGGCCGTGCTGCGCCGTCATGCACTGCGCAACGCCTGGTTACCGGTGTTCACTCTACTGGGCCTGCAGCTCGGCGCGTTGCTCGGCGGGGCGGTGATCACCGAGACCGTGTTCGCGTGGCCGGGGATCGGGAGCCTGTTGGTCGAGGCGATTCAGAGTCGCGACTTTCCGTTGGTGCAGGGCAGCGTGCTGCTGATCGCTGCGCTCTATGTGCTGATCAACATGCTGACCGACCTGGCCTACGCCTATGTCGACCCCCGCGTGCGACTGGATTGAATGCTGCCCAAGCTCCTGCCGCTGACGATCCTGCTGCTTTGGCTGATGGCCGCGCTCCTAGGACCACTCCTGCCGCTGGCCCCGAATGCGATCGATCTGCCAAATATCCTCGATGGTCCATCACCGAGCCGGCCGCTTGGGACCGACGATCTCGGTCGGCCCGTGTTGGACAGGCTGATCGTCGGTTCCCGCACCTCGTTCCTGGTCGCGGTCAGTGTGGTCGCCCTCTCGCTCCTGCTCGGCGTCCTGATCGGGGGGGCTGCCGGTCTTGTTGGTGGTTGGCTGGACCTGACCATTGTGCGCATCATCGATATCTTCCTCGCATTCCCGGGCATCCTGCTGGCCATCGCGCTCGCGGGGGTGCTCGGGCCGGGCCTGATGAATCTGGTTGTTGCCTTGGCCGCGGTTAGCTGGGTCGGCTATGCACGGCTGACGCGCGCGCAGGTCCTCTCGTTGCGGTATCGCGATCACGTGCTGGCCGCGCGGGCATTGGCGGTGCCCGGGCATCGCATCCTGATCCGTCATCTGCTGCCACTGGCGTCGGCGCCGCTCATCGTCGAGGCGACCTTTGGGATCGCCTCGGTCGTGGTCGCAGAAGCCGGTCTTTCGTTCCTGGGTCTCGGCGTCCAGCCGCCGGCGGCCTCCTGGGGCAGCATGATTCGCGATGGCGTGGACTACATGCTGGTGTCGCCTCATCTGGTGCTTGCGCCGGGCCTGGCGTTGCTCTGCGTCGTGTTGGCTGTGAATCTCGCTGGTGATCAGCTGCGCGATCGGCTCGACGTGCGCTCCTGTCGCCGTTGATCGAACCTCAGGCGCGCACGCATCGGAGGAGAGCCTTCCAGACAATGGCCTGAGGCTGTGTTACAACCGCGCCGGTCGGCGCCGCTGTGCGTCCAGCCTGAGGGGCAAATTGTGGGCATCAATCGTAATTGGAGTCATCAAGGTCGAGGGGAGCGACCTCTCGGGCCGGTCATGCTCGACCTCATGGGCACCGAGCTGACGGAGGAGGAGCGCGAGCTGTTGCAGCACCCTGCCGTCGGTGGTGTGATCCTGTTTACGCGTAATTTTGCAGAGCCTCGGCAAATGGTTGCGCTGACCGAGTCGATCAGGGCAGCCGATGCGCGAAGCTTGCTGATCGCCGTTGATCAGGAGGGAGGGGCTGTACAGCGTTTTCGCAACGGCCTGACCAGACTGCCCCCAGCGGCCGCCTTCGGGGCGCTTCATGCGCTCGATGCCCGGGCGGCGGCCGAAGCGGCACGCGCACTGGGCTGGCTGATGGCGGCAGAGCTGCGCGCGCTCGGGGTGGACTTCAGCTTTGCACCCGTGCTCGATGTCGACCAAGGGGTGAGTCGGGTCATCGGTGACCGCGCCTTCGCGACGGAGCCCGATGTGGTTGCCGCTCTTGCGGGCGCCTGGCTCGATGGCGTTCGAAGCGCCGGAATGACCGGATGCGGAAAACACTTCCCGGGGCACGGCGGTGTCGTCGCGGACTCGCATCGAGAGCTGCCGGAAGACCCCCGGCCCTTTGCTGCGCTCGAGCGCTTCGATCTGCTTCCGTTCCGGCGTCTTATGGGGGCCGGGCTCGAGGCGGTGATGCCAGCCCATGTGCGCTATCCCGCGATTGCCCCGGAGCCAGCTGGCTTCTCGTCGTTCTGGCTGCGCGACCTGCTGCGGGGCCGACTCCGCTTCGAGGGCGCGATCCTCAGTGATGATCTCAATATGACGGCGGCCGATGCGGCCGGTGCCCCCGCTGAGCGCGCGCTGGCCGCATTACAGGCCGGCTGCGACATGGTGCTGATCTGCAATAATCGGCCCGCCGCTCTGGCCATCTGTGATGCGGTAGCCGATTGGTGCGACCCTGAGACGGACCTGCGCCTCAGTCGGTTACGCGGGCGGCAGGGGGTCGCCCTGACGGATGCGGCCCGCCGTGAGGCGGCAGAAGAATCCCTTGCCGCATTGGCGGGCTATCTCTGAAGCGGCTGTGTCTGCTCCATGCTGGGAGATGGGCATCGAATGGCCGGCCGGGGTGACTCGGTGCAGACGCAGCCGTTGCCAAACTCCGGCTGCGCAACAGCTGTGCTCAAGATGGGGTTTTTCGCTCTGTGGGCCTGAGTGACTCGGCTTTGAGCCACCGCTTCGCCTCTAGCGATTGCGCGGAGCTCGAGGTCCTAAACCCTGCTGTGATGGCTGTCGAGTCTGATCGAGTGCCTCTCGAAGCCTGTCTCGCCCGATCAGCGCAGAGCGCTGCAAGAGTTCGCAAGAGCACCCGACTAACCGGACTGGGTCAGACGACGAAGGCCCGAGGAGACGAAGCATGAACAAGATGACCGACGAAGAATACCGAGCGATTGCGGCGCGCAGCGAGCGCCTGGTGTCCGGTGGCGAGGTTGAGGCTGCACTCGGGCGCATGAGCGAATCGATCGATGCGCTCCTGGGCGGCAAGGACCCGGTCGTGCTGAGCGTGATGACTGGCGGGATCGTCGTGACCGGGTTGTTGCTGCCCCGGTTGGATTTCGCGTTGCGTCTCGACTACGTGCACGCGACCCGCTACCGCGGTGCAACGAGCGGCGGCCAAATCGAATGGCGCCATCGACCCACGGAGGCTGTCCGCGGCGAGCATGTGCTCGTGGTCGATGACATCTTCGACGAAGGCCTGACGATGGAGGCAATCGTGAATGCCTGCTACGAGGACGGGGCCGCGTCGGTCGTCAGTGCCGTGCTGGTCGAGAAGACGCGGCAGCGGCAATGTGACTACCGCCCCGATGTGATTGGCCTCCAGGTGCCGGATCGTTATGTGATGGGATACGGCCTCGACTACAAGAGCTACTTCCGGAACGCTGACGGCATCCTCGCGGCGAGCGATCAAGACGTTTGAGACGAGCGGCGCGTCTGCGCGAACAGCCGCCGAGCCGTGCTCGGATCACCGTATGGCGGTCTTGGCCAAGCAAGCGTTCAGCTCTGCAAAAAGCTAATATAATGAAGGGCTTGTTGACAATCTTCCGGCAATGGGCTACACAAGCATTAGGCGGACGAGGGCGCCATTTAACGCTTCGCTAGGACGCGCCGCCCGATCAAGAAGACGCCCGCGCTCGCCTGGCATGATGCAGTAGCCTGGACAGGCGCGCTTCCGGGCGTTCCCACGAGAACGAGGAGGATTGTTATGCAGACGCTGGACGGCTACCGCAGTAGTCATGCAGAGCTGCGCCAGATGATCGACGATCTGCGCCAGCTTATCGTGCCCGAGCAGCTGAGGATTCGGCCCAATGCGAAGACGGCTTATCAGCTGCTCTGTGATCTGGCGCAAAAGGTCAAGCTTCATCTCGCCGAGGAGGACAAGCAGCTCTACCCAAACCTGCTGATCCATGAAGACCCTAAGGTCAAGTCGATCGCATGGGGCTTCATCAGCGGTGAAAAGCCACTAAGGCGCAGCTTCGACGAATACTACAAGCGCTGGCTGAAGAACTGCGATTTCAACTTCACCGACGAGTTCCTCGAAGAGACGCACGAGATCTTCGATATGCTCAGTTATCGAATCGATCGCGAAGAGCAGGTCCTGTTCCCAAAGCTGCTCGAGATCGGGATCTTTGCCGAGCAACGGTTCTAAGAAGCCCTAACAGAATGCGCTCTACGGCCTAGCAAATAGCAGCTTGTGCAGGCTAGCCAGGCATTTTGCTAGGGCGCCTAAGGCGATTTCTGTCAAAGCTCATACCGCCTTGCTGGTCTTTTCGCTCGCCTTCTTCGTCGCGCCGCCGGTCACATAGCCCGGCTATGCTCCCGGCGACGCTCCTCGAAGGCAAACGAAAATCCTGCGTAATTCGGTACGAGCTTTTCCGGCAATCGCCTAAGCAGTTCGCGCCGCCCAATCCTGGCCCGGTTCGCCGCGTCGCGAGCAACCGGCAAGGCCGGTTGCTAGGCCGGCCGGTGCAGGCATGAGTGTTCAAGCCTCGCTTCGCTCCAGTACAATGCAGTCCTTGCATTCGAGGAGCGGTATCCATGTCAGCGTTGGCCATCATTGGAGGTTCCGGCTTCGGCGCCTTACCGGAGCTCGAGGAGCGTGAGCGTCATCAGGTCGAAACGCGGTACGGCCTGACCTCAGCGCCCTTGATCGAGGGCGTGTTGGCTGGCCTGCCGGTCTGGTTCCTGGCGCGCCATGGGGCTGAGCACCAAGTGCCGCCTCACCGGATCAATTATCGGGCGAATATCCAGGCCCTGGCCGACGCCGGCTGCAGATCGATTGTTGCCCTGGGCGCCGTTGGCGGATTGCACCCTTCCTGCGCACCCGGGACGCTTTGCGTTCCGGACCAACTCGTCGACTACACCTGGGGTCGCGCTCAGACCTTCTTCGATGGCGAGCTCGACGGCGTGGACCATGTCGATTTCTCGTCCCCCTACAGCGAGCCGCTAAGGCAGGAGCTCCTTGCTGCCGCGCGAGCCAATGATCAGCCGCTCCGCGATGGCGGTATCTACGGGGTGACCCAGGGCCCCCGTCTCGAGACGGCCGCCGAGATCCGACGAATGGGTCGTGACGGTTGCGATATCGTTGGTATGACGGCCATGCCCGAGGCGGGGCTCGCCCGTGAACGCGGTATCGCTTACGCCACGCTTGCCTTCGTCGTCAACTGGGGTGCAGGCCTGTCCGAGCAGGCGCTGACGATGCAGGCAATCAACGCGCAGATTGCACGTTGCGCCGAAGACATCCAGCGTCTGCTGCTAGCCGTTGCCCAGAAACGAGCCGAGCGGCGCTAGATTCCGATATTCTCTCTACACCAAGCCCAGCGAAACCAAGCCCAACGAAGAACGACCCGCGGAGAATCGACCATGGCTGACGACCAGGAGCAAACGAACACCAGGATGGGCTTCCTCCCCAAGCTCGTCCTCTGGAGCCTCGTGCTCCTTTTTGGATTTCTTTACCTGGGCTCGCTCGAACGCGAGAGCGGCGACCCCCTGGTGCCCTTCACGATGGGCGGTAATCAGGGGTCCCAGGGGCCTGCAGAAGCATCGGCGCCTGCAGAAGCATCCAGCAGCGCTGGGGCCGCCTCTAGTGCCCAGCCGGGGGAACAGGCTGCAAGCGTCCCGAGTGTCCCGAGCGTCCCGGCGAAGGCGGCAAGTGCTGAGGCTGATACGGCGCAGCAGTCGTCGGCCAAGATCGCCGATGCATCGACAGCTGATGCATCGAAAGCCGATGCATCGATACAGGCCGCTGCACAGTCGTCATCCGGAAGCGCTGTTGGCCAAGAACAAGACAGCGATGTCAGCAAAGAGGAGGCTGAGGCCTTCGCCCAGGCGGTGATGAAGAAGCAGTCTGGCGGCGGGGCGTCGACCCAGACCGCGACCACTTCCGTCGAAGGCGGGGCGCCAGTGGCAGAGGCAGCAGCGGCAGAAGAGGATGCGCCGGCCTCGGCAGACTCCTCCGCAGCGACCGCTCAGGCTTCAGCTGCCAAACAGGCCGCTGACAGCCAGGACTGGGTCACGCAGCGCCGCGCAGAGATGGAAGCCTATTATGCGCAACGACGTCGTCAGGCCGAGGCGTTTGCGCGCGAGCGCTGGCAGGCCATGCAGCGCATGATTCCCGGCGGGGTTCCCGGCGGCGGACCCATGGCCGGACCAGGTATGTTGCCACCGCCGTCGCCTTATGCGGCCCGTCGCCCTTGGTCTGCGCCGGCTATGCCTAGCTACCCGGTTGCTCCAACGGCTGTGCCGGGGACGCGTTAGGTCGGCGTAAGGCGATTGCCGGAAAGGCTCGTACCGAATGACGCTAGATCTTCGTTTGCCTTCGAGGGGCATCGTCGGGTTCTGTTACCGGCGGCGCAACAAAGAAGGCGAGCGAAAAGGCTAGCAACGCCGGTATGAGCGTTGACAGAAATCGCCTCAGCTCAAAGCGGCCTCGAGCCAGGGCGGCTGTTGCCGCCCTGTTTGCCTGTCGCGAATTTACTCCCAGCGAAACAGTCGGGCTGCAATAAGGGTCAAGATTGCGGCGATGGTCAGGAGCAGCGTCAGCTGCGGCAGGACGTCGAGTAGGCCGGCGCCGTCGATCATCACCGCGCGTGCGCCCTGCACCAGATAGCTCAGCGGCATCAGATAGGACATCGCCTGGGCGGCGGCACTGGCTCCCTCCATCGAAAACCAGACGCCCGAGAGTAATAGCATCGGCCAAGACAGCATGTTCAGCAGGCCATCGGCGAGCTCTTCGGTGCGAAGCCGCGATGCGACGATGAGTCCGAGGCTGATCATGCAGAGCGCGCCAGCCGCATAGATCAGTGCCAGCGCGAGGTATGAGCCGCGCATCGGAAAATCGAGCAGTAATGCGGCCCCTGCATAGACGGCCAGGCTGGATGCGGCCACGACGAGCAGCCTGGACAGGATCTGGGCGATCAGGAACTCGAGTGCAGTCAAAGGGGTCGCCTTTAGGCGCCGCAGCACGCCGTTCTTGCGATAGCGCACCACGACCCAGCCGACACCCCAGAGGCTAGAGAACATCAGGTTCATCGCGAGCACGCCCGGTACCGCCCAGTCCGCATAGCTGAGGGCCTCGCCTTTTGCCGTCTTGCGCTCGATGTCGGTGGGCTTGGGCTTGTCTGCAAGCGCCATCGATCCCAGCAGGAGGCGCTCGGCGATCTCGCCGTTCGGCGATTTGGGGTTGACCCAGTAGGTCCCGGCGCTCGGCATTTGCAGCAGCAGGTCCAGCTGGTGGCGCGCGACCTTAGCGATGCCGGCATCCAGGTCGGCCACCGGAATGAGCTGAACAGCCGCAATGCCAACGAGACCGTCGAGGTGCGCTGCCTCTGATGCTGACGCTGAGTCTGGGATGTCGACTAGCCCGATCTTCAAGAGTGGCTGCCCGCCGGAGCCGAAGATGAAGGCGAAGGCGACGATCATCAGCACCGGCATCAGGATGTTCCAGATCAAGCCGGCGGTGTCGCGATAGAATTCCCGGTTCCGTGCGGCGAAGATCGCTGCGATACGCTGCCAACTCAGGGTGGCGCGCGGCGCCCCCGGTGCATGGGCCCCAGGTGCATGGGCCCCAGGTGCATGGTCAGGCGCTTCGGCAGCGGCCCCTCGGGTTCGCATTGTGCGTCAGGCTCGCAGGTGGTGACCGGTGAGTTTCAGGAAGAGGTCCTCGAGGCTTGGCCGGTCGACCCGCAGATCGATCAGGGACGTCCCTTGTCGCTCGAGCTGTTCGAGGGCATTGGCGACATCGTCGACGTAGAGCTCGATCATCGTATCACGACGCTCGGCGTTGTCTGGTAGGGGGTGGTCTTTCGGCCAGGCGTGAACAGGCAGACGCAGTATCGCGGCTGGAAACTCTTCCTGGATCAACGTTCTCGGGTCGCCTTGAGTCAGGATACGGCCCTGATCGACGATCGCGATCTCATCGCAGAGCCGTTCGGCCTCTTCCATATAGTGTGTGGTGAGCAGGATCGTCGTCCCGCGTTCCCGGACCCGGTCGATCAGGGCCCAGAAGTTGCGTCGCGCCTGGGGGTCGAGCCCGGTGGTCGGCTCGTCGAGGAAGACCAACACCGGCTCATTGACCAGCGCGATGGCGAGCAGCAGGCGCTGGCGTTGTCCTCCCGAGAGCTTGCGGGTGTCGCGATTCAGGATCGCGCGAAGATGGCAGAGCTCGATCAGCTCTTCGAGGTCCGCATGGCGCCGATAGAGGCGGGCGAACATCGTCAAGGCCTCGTGTACCCGTTGAAAGTCCTGTAATGCGGTGGCCTGAAACTGGATGCCGACCTGCTCACGGAAATCGCGATCGAGCGGTCGGCCGCGAAACAGGATCTGTCCGGCCGTTGGCGTTTGGATGCCTTCGAGCATCTCCAGTGTGGTGGTCTTGCCTGCGCCGTTGGGGCCGAGCAGGCCGAAGCATTGTCCTGGGCGGACACCGAGGCTGATGCCGTCGACGGCCCTGACGCCCGGGAATTGCTTCTCCAAGCCCTCTGCAGCGAGCAGGAACGGGGCCATTATCCGCTGAGTATAGAGGTGCGGCTAGCGCTGCTTCGGGACTGTCCAGAAATCACTGCCCGATTTCGGAGCCACCAGTCGCGGCAGCATCGGGATGCAGATGATGGACCATTCCTTCGCGGAGCGACCATGGAGGCGGGTGCGCACCGAAGGCGACGAATACCGGTGCGGCGGGGTGACTTGCGCCGCTGCGACGGCTTCTGCCCGTCGCAGCGGCCTGACGACATTTACTTCTTGTCGTTCTCGGTCGTATTGATACCCAGCGGCAGATAGGCAGCGCAAGTACCGAAGTAGGCGGTGCCGAGTAGGATCAGCCCGATCAGTGCCGGCCACCAGGTACCGGTGATGATGGCAAAGAGGACGAGGACGCCTGCCGCAGCGTAGCGGATGTTGCGGTCCTTCTGGCCAACATTCTTGACGAGATTCATGGATGCGCTCCGTAGTGGATTGAGTTGCGATAAGTAGCACTTGCAGTGTAAGCCGATAGCGCAGGATGTGCCACGGCTGTCGGTGCATGGCTGGGGTGGCGGACGGGGATGCTGGCTCAGGCTCTCCCGCATCTGGACCGATGCCGAATGCCATGCCGATGGCGATGCAGTCCTTCCCCATAAAGGCTGACTGCTGACAGCAGAGTATAGGCCGAAGCGCAGTCAGGTGACCTTGCGTTTGGACAATCCGCGAGCCTGTGTTTCTCCGTTAGAGTCGGTATGCTGACAAGCCATTGCTGTCGTCGTAAACCCGCAAGCGCTTGGTCTTGGTCTCATGCACGGATTTCAGCTCTCGCGCGCCTTGTTCTGGGCGGTCATTGCCTTTCTGGCCGTGCTGGCCTTCCGGCCTTGGCTCGAGGTCTGGCTGATCGAGCGCCAGGCTGAGCCAAGGCCGGTGCTCGCGCGGGGGGAACTGGCGGCCGACGAGCGGTCTACGATCGAGATCTTCGAGTCGGTGAGCCCTTCGGTCGTCTACATCACAACGACTGAACAGCTCGTGAACCCTTGGACGCGCAACCTGACCGAGGTGCGGCGGGGGACGGGCTCCGGCTTCGTCTGGGACAATCAGCGACATATCGTTACGAATTGGCACGTTGTCGCTGATGCCAGCGCGGCCTGGGTCCGGCTCGCCGATCAGCGCAGCTACCGCGCTGAGCTCGTTGGCAAGAGCCCGGAGCATGACCTGGCTGTTCTGCGGATCGGGGGGGCTTGGCAACCCCCGAAACCCGTCCCTTTGGGGCGCAGCGCCGATCTGCAGGTCGGGCAGAAGGTGTTTGCGATCGGCAACCCGTTCGGGTTCGATTACAGTCTGACGACGGGGGTCGTCTCGGCGCTGGACCGCACGATCTACAACGAGCGGTCGGGCGAGGTGCGCGGGTTGATTCAGACCGATGCGGCGATCAATCCAGGCAATTCGGGAGGGCCGTTGATCGATAGCGCTGGCCGTTTGATTGGGATCAATACGGCCATCTTCAGCACATCCGGCACCTTCAGTGGGATCGGGTTCGCGGTGCCGGTGGACATCATCAACCGGGTGGTGCCGCAGCTGATCGCGCGCGGTCGCTATGTCCGCCCGCGGATCGGGATCTCAGGTGACGATGCCATCGGTGGTCCGATCCTCAAGCAGCTTGGTGTCGACGAAGGGGTCTTGGTGCTCGGGGTGGGTCCTGGCTCGCCGGCCGAGGCCGCCGGCCTCGTCGGCACCCGGGTCAATGCCGCGGGCGAGGTCATTCCAGGGGACGTCATCCTGAGTGTGGACGACCACCGGGTGGCCGATATGGGCGACCTGATCGACGTGCTGGAGCGCTACCAGATTGGCGATCAGGTCAGGCTGACACTGCTGCGCAACGGCCGCCGTGCTGAAGTTCAGCTCAGTCTTGGCGGCGAAGCGGTGCGGTTGGACTGAGCGTCGCAACCGCGGGCCCATGCCGACCTGGCCGCTGCTGCCCCGATTGGGGCAAGGCTAGAGCGGCAAAGGCGGCGGCAAAGGCGGCCTTATCTAGTCGAGGCCGCAGACACCGGTTGGGCAGCAGCCACCCGTGCCGCAGGCCGGCGCTGGAGCGGCGCCGCTGCCGAGGGCGTTGCTGGAGATCAGGTTGCCCCCGGTGGCCATTCGCGTGACCGGACTAGAGGCCGGGGTGTCACCGCAAGGCATCTGGGCGCGCTCGCAAAGCTCCCCCCAGGTGCTGATGGTCTCGCTCATTCGGTGATTCACCTCGACGACGCGGCCGTTGGCATCGCAGCGATAATCGTAGGTAGGCATCGGTGCTTCTCCTTATATCGATGGTTACTGATATCGGCGCAATTATAGCAACTAAGGTCCCGTCCTCGGGCCACTACCAACCCTGCTCGGCAAGCCAGAGCCGAATGCGCAGGCCGATCCCCGATGTATAGCCAACCGTCCGATGCCGAATCTGGCCGTCGCGATCAACGATGAAGTTGGCCGGAACCGCCCGCACACCCCAACGTCTCGCGATCTTGCCGTTTGGGTCGGCAATGGTGGGGAGGTCGAGCTCACGGTCGGCGAGATAGCTCCTGATCTCGGTTGCGGAGCCGGACTGCATCGCGATCGTGATGACCTCGTGATCGCGGCTCAGCGCGGCGATGCTGCCCTGCTCGAGTCTGCAGACCGGACACCAGGTCGCCCAGAAATGGATCAGTCTGGGCCCGGTGGCCGGCGTGTGCTGAGCGATCGGTTCCTGGGTATCGATCAGCCCAGCGGTGAGCGGCGGTGCGGGGCCCTCGACCAGCGGCCTGGTCCGATACCAGTGCACCGCGGCGAGGATGGCAGCTAGGATCAACAGCTGGAATCCCCACCGTCTGAGCTTGGGAACTACCCTTTTGAGAAACCGAGATGCCATTGCCTATCCTGCCCCCAATCGCGCTTCTGCTCAGCCTTGCACTGCCTGCTCAGGCGGCTGATCCGAGCGCGGGGCTCTTTGATCTCGACGCCCTTGAGGTCAAGATTACCCCGACGCTGCCCTATGTCGAGGTCCCGCATGGCGAGCAGAGCGTCTTGCTGATGCGCCACCAGGACCCGGCGCACACCATCGTCTCGCCTTACCAGAAGACGGCGCGGCCCTGTCCGCCCTACTGTGTTCAGCCGATGCAGATCGCGCCCGGGGTCGAGACCCTGGGCGAGCTCGAGCTGATCACGTATCTGCAGGAAGCGGCGGCAGCGCCGAGCGAGGTCCTCGTGATCGACTCGCGCACCAGCGAGTGGGTACAGCGCGGAACCATACCAGGCTCGGTCAATATCCCCTATACGCGCTTGGACCCGGCCTATGCGAATCCCCAGCAAATCGCCGAGATCCTGCAGTTGGAATTCGGGGCGGTGGCGATCGACGGCCTCTGGGACTTCGCCAATGTCAAGACGCTGGTGTTCTTCTGCAACGGCGCCTGGTGCGGGCAATCGCCAACCAACATCAAGGCGCTGCTCGGCCTCGGCTATCCGGCGCACAAGCTCAAATGGTACCGCGGGGGCTTGCAGGCCTGGGAGCAGCTTGGACTGACCACGGTTGCACCAGTCGATTCCGGTCCCTGATCGGCTATCCAACCCGGATCTGGACCGGTACCCATCGGCCGATCAGCCTTTTCAGCCGTCCTGAACGGTGCCATTCGGCGAGGATGCGATCGATCTCGTGCTTTAGGTGACGATCCTCGCTGCGGAGCACCACCCGCAGCCGGGTGTGGGTGAGCGGTCGGTAGAGAGCGGTAAGCTCGGTTTCTCGCGGATCGGCGGCCAGCCGCCAGGCCGTCGTCGCGTCGTGGATGAAGAGGTCGATCTGGCCTGCTCGCAATGCGGCGAGTCCTTCTTTGGGCCCAGCCAGTGGAACCCGCTCCGCGCGCGCGAACCGCGCCTGAACCAGCCGAGCGCCCAAGCTGCCGCGCTCGTAACCGATCCGAGCGGTGGAAAGCTCGAGATCGAGCAAGCGTGGGAACCGGTTGAGGTCGTCGCTGCGGAGGAGGGCCATTTGGCCAGTCGCGAGCACGGGCGTGCTGGTTGTGAGGCCAAAGGCGTTCAGCTCAGCGGGCGGCAGCCGGGAGAACATCAGATCGATGCGACCGCCGCGAAGGGCGTCGATGAGCCGGCCCTCGGGCAGGCGCTGGAGCCGAAGCTCGCGCTCGAGCGCTGTGGCCAGGGCGCGCGCTAGATCGATCTCCAGGCCCATGAGAACGCCGGCCCGGGTGAAGGCATAGGGGGCGCCGTCGGCGCTGATCCCGATCGCGAGCGTTGCGTGGTGCGGCCTGTTCTCGGCGGCGATACTGGTTGAGGCCAGCATGAGGAGCCCTGAGCACAGTAAGAAGAGCGCTGTGCCCGAAGACCGTGCCAGCCTTGCGGTGACAGGCTCAGTCGCCGGGCAGGATCGGTGTGGTTGCGCCTTGCTCCGGGTCACGCTCGATACTGAACCAGGCCAGCTTATCCCGAAGTCGCACCACTTCACCGACGATGATCAGGGTCGGCGGCTCCGGGGGGTCTGTTTCGACCTCGTCGATGATCGTCGCCAGTGTTCCAGCGTAGACCTTCTGCATGTGGGTGGTCCCCTGTTGCACCAACGCGACCGGCATCTCCGGTGAGACGCCGTGCGTGATGAGCTGCTCGACGATCTTGGGCAAGCCGACCAACCCCATGTAGAACACGACGGTCTGGTTCGGTTGCGCGAGCTGCGGCCAATTCAGATCGATACTGTGATCCTTGAGGTGGCCGGTGACGAAGGTCACAGACTGGGCGTAGTCGCGGTGCGTGAGCGGAATACCGCCATAGCAGGCGCAGCCGTTGGCTGCAGTGATGCCGGGCACGACCTGAAATGGCACGCCCTCTGCGGCCAGGGTGTCGATCTCCTCGCCGCCGCGGCCGAAGATGAATGGATCGCCACCCTTGAGCCGGAGCACCCGGTGCCCCTCTTTGGCGAGCCGTGCAAGCAGGCGGTTGATCTCCTCCTGGCGCATCGTATGCTGATTGCGCTGCTTGCCGACATAGATGTGCTCGGCATCCCGGCGCACCATGTCGATGATCGGCTTGGCCACGAGCCGGTCGTAGACCACGACATCGGCCTGCTGCATTAGCCGCAGTGCGCGGAAGGTCAGCAGGTCCGGATCGCCGGGACCGGCGCCGACGAGGTACACCTCCCCAACGCTCGACTGCGTTCCGGCTGCGAGCTCCTTCTCCATCGCCACATGTGCCTCGGCGAGATGGCCGGAGAAGATTCGCTCGGCGACCCCGCCTTGGAGCACCCGGTCCCAGAAGCGGCGGCGGTCGCGCTGTTGCTCGAAGCGGGCCTTGACCTTATCGCGGTAATCGGCGCAGAGCTCGGCGAGCCGCCCGTAACCGGCCGGCACTAGTGATTCGAGGCGCGCGCGGATCATGCGAGCGAGCACCGGCGAAGCGCTGCCGGTCGAGACCGCGACCACGACCGGCGAGCGGTCGATGATCGAGGGCATGATGAAGCTGCAGTCCTCGGGCTGATCGGCGACGTTGACCGGGATCTGGCGGGCATTGGCCAGCTCGCCGATGTGGCGGTTGACGGCACGGTCATCGGTGGCCGCGATGACCAAGCGCATGCCCTCGAGGTCTCCGTCCTCGAACGGCCGCGCCCGATAGTGGATCTCGGATTCATCGACTCGGGCGCGGAATTCGGCCGTCAGCTCCGGGGCGACGATGGTGATGGCGGCGCCGGCCCGGCGCAGGTTCTCAAGCTTGCGGAGCGCGATCGGGCCGCCCCCGATGACGAGGCAGGGCTTGGCTTTGATATCGAGAAAGATGGGTAGATGTTCCATCGTTGGCGATGTCTCTTCCGACGGGATGCTGTTGAGCAGGATGCCGCGGTCTCGGGCTCGCCCGATCCATATCGGTCGCAGCGCTGTCCATCACGGCGGCCAGCGATCATGCTGGCGACGCTGACGACTGGAATACCGCGGCGATCAGACCAATGATCATACGCCGAGCGCGGCCCGTTTGGTGCTCGGCCGTGTCCCCTCCAGGGGAGACGAAAGCATACTGACATGTTAATATACTGAAATACTTGGTGATTGGGTAGCGTAACCGTGGTCACAGAGATCGATTCCGAAGGCTTACAAGCACGGCTGACGAGCGGCGACGACATCCTGCTGGTGGATGTCCGCACCGCGTCGGAGGTCGCGCAAGGGGCGTTGCCGAACGCCATCCACATACCCATGGCGGTGATTCCGGTGCGGTCGAACGAGCTGCCGCGCGATCGCGATGTCGTGGTCTATTGCCGCAGCGGCGCGCGCTCCTACCACACCTGCCAGTTCCTCGCCCAGCAGGGCTTCGAGAACGCCATCAATCTGCGCGGCGGCATCATCGCCTGGGCGCGGCACGGGTACGAGATCGCGCCGCTTGAGTCCGGCTGAGCACTCGGATCGGCCCCGGTCCCAGCTCGGTTGCTGCTCGTCGATGTTGCCTTTTTGGCCGGTTTCGGCTAAAAATCAGAAGCTTCGTTTGTGCTGAAATACTTAAGCAGAAACGTGGGTCTTAGGTAGAAACAGTTTGCTGATTTGCAAACGTAAATAGAGGTTTAAGCGATGGCAGACTTTGATCAAGAACTCGACGCAAGCGGCCTCAACTGCCCGCTGCCGATCCTGCGTGCGAAGAAGACGCTCAACAGTATGGACGCGGGTCAGGTGCTGCATGTGATTGCGACCGATCCGGGCTCGGTGAAGGATTTCGACGCCTTCTCCAAGCAGACCGGTAACGAGCTGATGGAATCGAAAGAGGACGGCGGTAAGTTCCACTTCATGATCAAGAAGGCCTGATCCGCGCTCGATCTCCTTAAATAACATGAGCAGGGGCTCGGCGAACGGGCTCCAACGGGAGGAAACGATGGACGAAAAGAAACTGGCCATCATCGCCACCAAGGGCTCGCTCGATTGGGCCTACCCACCCTTCATCCTGGCGTCGACCGCTGCTGCGCTCGGCTACGAGTCCCAGATCTTCTTCACCTTCTATGGCCTGCAGTTATTGAAGAAGAAGCTGGACCTCCAGGTCACCCCGCTCGGTAACCCCGGGATGCCGATGCCCATGGGCATGGATAAGTGGTTTCCAGTGCTGGGCATGACCCTGCCGGGCATGCAGGGCATGATGACCGGGATGATGAAGAAGAAGATGAAGGACAAAGGGGTCGCCAGCATCGAAGACCTGCGCGATCTATGCCAAGAGGCTGACGTCAAGCTGATCGCCTGTCAGATGACCGTGGATCTGTTCGATATGGATTCATCCGAGTTCATCGACGGTATCGAATACGCCGGCGCAGCGGCGTTCTTCGAGTTCGCTGGCGAGAGCGATATCTGTCTCTATATCTGATCCGGCATTGTTGGCCTGCTTCCGCCTCGGATTGCCGTCAACGGGGCCTTAGAGGTGAGCAGCAGCGAAGAGAAAGCCGCTCCTCTGGAGCGGCCGTCAACGTCCTACGGCGGCATGGCCGCGCTTTGGAGAACGATAGCGGTGTTGGATGCCTAGGCTGAGGGTGTCCCTGTGTCAGAGTCCGTCGAACGATCGGCTGATCTCCAACCCGATCAGATGGGCATGAGCGTCGTAATCACCGTCGATAGCGTCGGTGCCATTGATCTCGCCGCCGAGGGTATAGGGCGTCCTGCTCCGATAGTCGCGCTCCTCGAATAACACATACATATAGCCAGCCTCTACCTGCCAGCCGTTGCCGAGGTCGTGGCCCACGCCGACACCGAATAGATGGCGATCACTGTCGGGGACCCTGGCGCTGAAGTGCCCGTCGCCTTGTGGCGTCTCGTCATACGAATAACCGAATCGGAGTTGGGTCCGGTCTTGCAGCTGGTATGTCAGGCCTAGCCGATAGGCATTCGCATCGTCCCACTCGTTTCGGTCCCGAAGGATCGTTGATCCGTCCAGGTCGCCTATCACCTTGATCTCGTCGAAGCTGCTCCATCCGTTGCGCGTCCAGTCGAACTCGACAGCGAGCGCCGGTGTGAACTCGTAGCGGACGCCGAGCTGCAGACGCCAGGGGATCTCCAGATCGAGCTCCGCGGTCTGGCTCGGTGGCAAGACGCCGGCTATGACCATGGTCGGTTCGAGCGCGCTATAGGTCCCGTCGACTCGGGCGGTCGCGCTGGAGTGAAGGTTGATTCCGGCGCTGAACGGTCCGGTCACGTAGAGCGCGCCCAGGTTGAAGCCCCAGCCGGTGCCGTCGCCCTCGAGTGCGGTGATCGATGAGTCCAGCTCGGCCGACTTGACCCAGTAGATGTCCGCACCGGCAGAGACCGCAAGCGCATCGGAGACCGCGTAGGTGACCGTCGGCGTGAAAGCCAGGATCTCGAGGTTGCTCCGTGTTGGTTCCGGGCCCGGCAGTGCGGCGCTGCCTGCAAGTGCTGGAAAGGTGCCAGTGCTCCAGCGGGTCTCCAGGCCGAAAGGGGCGTTGATGCTGAGCCCGGCCCACCAGCGCTCGTCCAGCCGGATTGCGGCCTGGATCATCGGTGCCGCGAGCCAATCGGCCCCCTCGCTGTCATGGCTGCCGCTCGCGGTCTCGACCGAGAAGCTCGGTCCGATCAGCAGGCTGCCGATGCTCAGCCAGCTGCCTTGATGGAAGGCCATGGCGGCCGGATTGTACGGAACGGCACCTCGGTCGCGTGGGTTGGCGACCAGAGCATTCGCCATTCCAACGCCTGCCGTCGAGATCTCGGGGACCGCGAAGCCCGATCCAAACGCCTGCGGGGCAATGCAAAGACTCATGATCAGCCCTGCGACCCTTGGGTGCGACCGGGCGGCTTGGTGATTCTCGAACATGCAGTGACCTCCTCAGGCCCCGGTGAGCGCTTTATTGCGTTTCTCTTACCGATCTGGATGCTGTGGTGAATCTACACCAGGGTGTTGTAGAAAGCCAGCCCTGTTGCGATTTCGTTCTTTATGCGGAGCAGACCGGCCCCATCATTCCGCTAGGCGGGCGACAAATCACGCCGCTTACCCTGTTGAGCCAGGCTGGATTAGAAGGGCTTATGCTATAAATCAGTAGGGTGGGCTCGGCATTGAGGAGACCATGGCAGACCGCAGACTGCAGGTGTTTCACACCGTTGCCCGGCTGATGAGCTTTACGAAAGCGGCTGAAGCGCTGCATATGACGCAGCCGGCGGTGACCTTTCAGGTCCGACAGCTGGAAGAGCAGTTCAACACGCGGCTGTTCGATCGGGGGCGCAACCGCATCAGCTTGACCGATGCCGGTAAGCGGGTATTCGAATATGCGGATCGTATCTTCGCGCTCTACGCCGAGATGGAGCAGGGCGTGCGCGAGCTCACCGGCGACATCAGCGGCTCGTTGACGATCGGTGCCAGTACGACGATCGCCGAGTACATGCTTCCGACCCTGCTCGGCGACTTCAAGAAGCGCTATCCCGAGATCGCGATCCACCTGAAGGTCTCCAATAGTGAGGGTATCGTCTCCCTGGTCGAGCGCAACGCGATCGATCTCGGCGTGGTCGAGTCGCCGGTGTCCAACCGCAACCTCGTGGTCGAGACCTGCAAGCAGGACGAACTGGTCGCGATCGTGCCGCCGGCCCACGACCTGGCGCCCCTGGGGCCCGTCGCCTGTCGGCGCGTGCTCGACTACCCCTTCATCTGTCGCGAGGAAGGGTCGGGGACGCGCGAGGTCATCAATGATTATCTCGACGGGATGTTCGGCGGGGCGGGTGTGCTCAAGGTGGCGATGGAGCTGGGCAGCCCGGAGGCCGTTAAGGGTGCTGTCGAGGCTGGCATGGGGGTGTCGATCGTCTCCAAGGCAACGGTTCAGAAGGAGCTCAAGCTCGGGACCCTCGTCGCATTGAGGCTCGAGCCGCCGCTGTTCCGGCCGTTCTCGTTCGTCCATCAAAAGCAGAAGTTCAAGATCCGTGTGATGGAGGAGCTGCTTGAATTCGCTAGGACCTACTGCAAGGGCCGTATGCTCAAATAGAACGCCGGGCCGCATTGACCGGAGATGGCCGCAATGATCCCGATGGAGCGCGCCTCGCCGGAAGAGCGCCGGTTGCTGAAGCTCTTCCGCGCACTGGAGCCGCAGGATCGGGCGACGCTGCTCGCCTTCGCGCAATTCCTGATGGCTGGCGGTGCAGCGAACGACACGCGACCGTCGAACCAGAAGGACGAGACTGATGCGCTGGCGCAGCAGCCTCGTCCCGAGCCGCGGCCTCAGGACGAGAGCGTTATCGCTGCGATCAAACGACTGCGGCGCGTCTACCCAATGCTCGACCCGGGGGAGATGCTGCACGAGACCTCGTCGCTGATGGCAGCGCATGTGCTGCAGGGACGCGATGCCGGGGCGGTGATCGATGAGCTGGAGTACCTGTTCAGCGCCCACTACGAGGCCCTCTCCAAATCAGACGCCCAAGAGCCGTGAGGCATGAGGCCTTACAATCGGACGTGCGCTGGCGCCTCGACTCCCCCCATCCGCGGCTGACCTATCTCGACCAAAGCAATCGATGCAGGCCCTGAACCGCTGGCTTCAACGCTACTTCTCCGACCCGCAGATCATCTTCCTGGTCTCAGCGCTGCTGATCCTGTTCGCGGTGCTGTTGTTCCTGGGTCGGATGCTGACCCCAGTGCTGGCGAGCATCGTGATCGCCTATCTATTGGAGGGTGTGGTCGGCATGCTGATCCGCCACGGCTGGCCGCGCTGGCTCTCGGTGCTGGTGGTGTTCGTGCTGTTCATGCTGTTCGTCCTGTCGATGCTGTTCGGCGTCCTGCCGGCGGTCTCGCGCCAGATCAGTGATCTGGTGCAGCAACTGCCGGGCATGCTCGCGCATGGCCAGCAGTTGTTGATGCAGCTGCCGGAGCGCTACCCGGACCTGCTGACCGAGGCTCAGATCGCCGAGCTGATCGACAGCCTGCGCCGCGAGCTCGCCGGGCTGGGCCAGCAGCTGCTCTCGCAATCGGTCTCGTCGGTGGTCAGCGTGATCACGCTGCTCATCTACCTGATCCTGATGCCGCTGCTGGTGTTTTTCTTCCTCAAGGACAAGGACCTGATCCTGAGCTGGTTTCACCGTTGGCTGCCGCGCCATCGCGCCATCGCCGGCAATGTCTGGCACAAGGTGGACCAGCAGTTTTCCAACTATGTCCGGGGCAAGGTCTGGGAGATCCTGATCGTCTGGGCGGTGAGCTTCGCGACCTTTAGCCTGTTCGGGCTCAACTACGCGATGCTGCTCTCGGTGCTGGTCGGCCTGTCGGTGATCATCCCGTACATCGGCGCCTTGGTGGTGACCGTGCCGGTGATGCTGATCGCCTGGTTCCAGTGGGGTTGGGGGCCGGAGTTCGTCTGGCTGACGGTGGCCTACTTCGTGATCCAAGCCCTCGATGGCAATGTCCTGGTGCCCTTGTTGTTCTCGGAGGTCGTGGATCTACACCCGGTTGCGATCATCGTCGCGATTCTGGTGTTCGGCGGCATTTGGGGCTTCTGGGGGGTGTTCTTCGCGATCCCGCTTGCGACCATGGTGCAGGCGATCCTCGCGGCTTTCCCGCAGCATGGCGAGCCTTCGCCGGAGCGGGCGGGGTCATCGGGCGATGATCCGCACGCGCCTGACTGAGCAGCGCTCGATGCTCTGCGAACGCGATCCTCTTTGACGCGCACGGCAGGTCCGTGCTCGAGGCTCAGCGCCGGCTCGTTCGGGTGGCGTCTCAGTCGAGCGTCCACTCGTGGACTGGCTTGCCGGTCGCCTGCCAGGCCAGGTAGGCCTCGGTGAGCGCGGCCATGTCGGCCCCGTGACGGGCGATCCAGGCCCGCTGCCAGGCGGCGCCGGTGCGGCGGGTGCGGGCGCGCGCCTCGATGACCCCGAGCCAGTCATCGATCTCGTCGGCGTCGATCCCGAGGGCGGCGAGCCCGGCGCGCGCTTTGGGCAGCACCCGGTCGAGGATCAGTTGGTCGATGGGCAGCGGTTGTGCCACGTCGTACCAAGGGATCTCGGCGCTCAGGCCATGATGAGCGGCGAGGTAGAAATTGATCCGGGCCTGGTTGAACGGGACCCTGAGCTCCGGCGGCTCTGGTTCGGTGGCGAGTGCGTGCACAGCGCCGAAATAGAGCGCGGCGTTGGCGATGTTGTCGATCGACGAGGGGCCGGCCGCGGTGACGCGATGCTCCATGCGCAGATGCGGCCGCAGCGACGCAGTGGTGCCGCTAGGACGGTTGCCAGGCGAGCCTTCGGCAAGGCTGCCTGGCACCTCGCGATCGAACCCAATCAACGGACGGTTCCAGCGCCAGATCGTGCCGTTGTGCAGGCGCAGATGGGCGAGTGCCTCGATCGGCTCGTCCATCAAGTGGGGAAGCAGTACCGGATAGCGTTCGATGTTCGACCGAAAGCACTCCATCACCGACTGCTTCGCATAGCGGATACCGAACCCGACCCGCTCGCGCAGCGGGCTGTCGCCGACCGAGACCGCTTGCTCGAACAACGGTATCCGGCTTTCGAGCCAGAGCTCGCGGCCGAACAGATAGGGCGAGTTGGCGCCGATCGCGACCGTGATCGGCGCCAGCAGCTTGGAGGCGTTGAACACGCGTGCGGATTCGGCGGCGCTGATCTTCAGATGGATCTGGAACGAGGTGGCTGCCGACTCGAGCATCACGTCCGGCTGCTCGATGTTCACCGGGCGCTCGCCCTCGATCTCGAGCTGGATGGGCCTGCCGTCGCGCAGGCGCAGGATCTGCTCGTTCAGGGCCTGATAGCGCGGGCGCGGCGTCATCTGTGCGGCGACCAGGTGATCCGGGCGCACCGTTGGCAGGATGCCGATGGTGCCGACCTGGGCGTCGAGCGTTGCGGCGGCACGGCGGCAGCGCGTGAGTGTGCAGACCAGCTCATCGTGCAGGCGCTGCAGCGCGGTGCCGGCGAGCGGCTCCGGTGTGCTGTTGATCTCGAGATTGAAGCGGGCCAGCTCCGGGACGACCAGCGGGTGGTCGACGCGCTCGAGAAAGGGCTCGATCAGCGGGGCAGGCGCCTGATGGCGCCGGTCGACCAGCCAGGCCTCGAGCTCGAAGCCGCCCGAATGGACGTCGTCCTCGAAGCACCCTTCGTCGAACCAGCTCGCGAGCAGTCGGGTTTCGGCCTCGAGCCGGGCCTCGAACTCGCGAAAGTCGGCCGCTGTGAAGGTCTTGTCGCCGATATCCTGGCCCATCGGGTTTGCTGCCTCCAGTCCGGCGCGTGGGGGATAGCGTCCAGATTGGTCGCCGATCTACCGCTTCCTTAACATCGTATCGAGCCCCTGTAAACGCTCCGGCGTGCCGATGTCAAGCCAATGCCCGCGATGATGGAGTCCGCCGCAGCGTCCTGCGGCGATGGCGGCTCGCAGCAATGGGGCCAACGGGAAGGCCCCGGGCGCGCAAGCGCCAAAGAGCGCCGGCCGATAGACCCCGATCCCGGCAAAGGTCAGCCGAGGGCTGCCTGCATCGGTGACGCGGCCGTCCTGCAACGCGAAATCCCCGTCCGGGTGATGGCTCGGGTTGTCGACCAGGACGATCTGAGCCAGGTCCGTAGGTGTGATGCGAAGCGCGCGATAGTCGAGATCGCACCAGATATCGCCATTGACCACCAGGAACGGCCCGTCACCGAGCAGCGGCAGGGCGTGATGGATGCCGCCGCCGGTCTCCAGTGCTCGGCCTTCGCCTTCCGGGGAATACCGGATCGCGACGCCGAGCGCGCGGCCATCGCCGAGCGCCTGCTCGATCTGGCCACCGAGATGGGCATGGTTGATCACCAGCTCGCTGAACCCAGCCGCGCGCAGGCGCTCGATCTGGTGGATGATCAGCGGCTTGCCGCCGGCCTCGAGCAGCGGTTTCGGGCGCTGGTCGGTCAGCGGGCGCATGCGCTCGCCACGGCCGGCGGCGAGGATCATCGCCTTCATCGTTTGCTCCTCGGCGTTGGCGCCCGGGCTTCGAGCAGGGAGGAGAGCACCAGGCTGGCGAGCACAAAGGCCAAGAACAGGAAGAAGCCCAGCTGCAGCTGGGTGCCGTTCGTGCTGAGCAGGGTGACGCGCTCCCCGGCCGCCCCGCCGAGCTCGGCCAGCTGACTTGCGATCAGCCCATCGAAGCCGATGTAGGCCATGAAGATCGCCACGACCAGCACATCGGCCATCGACCACTTACCCGAGCGCAGGGCGAAGAAGCGCACCCAGCCGTGCCCTCTGGCGTTGCCGAAATCGCCGTAGTACGCGACGCCCGCTAGGACCTTCGCGGCCGGGAAGATCAGGCTGAACAGGACGACCAGCACCGCGACCAGGAGCATATCGGCCGCCCCGGTCGCAGCCAGCACCTGCACGACATCGAGGATGCTCTTGCTCTGGAAATAGAGCACCTGATCGGTGAAGGTGACCGGCTCGCCGAGCAGGGTCAGGCTGAGCTGATCGATCCGAGCCTCGATCTCGATCATCGGCGTCATCACCCCGGCGCCGAGCAGCAGCAGGGTCGCGCCGGTCAGTAGGGCGAGTGTCTCCGGGGCCATGGCGAGCGGATGCGGCTCCGGGTCGGCGGCGGCCTGGACGGCGCTCCGGGCAACCGTCTGGGTATCGGTTTGGGCGCCGGTCTGGATGCCGGTCTGGATGCCGGTCTGGGCGCCCGTCTGGGCATTGGATGCCGAGCGCCAGGCCGGCAGGTTGATCAGGAACAACAGCGCGCTGCAGCTGAGCGTCACGAGGGCGGCGATCTGCGCCTGTCGCCGACGGTCATCGGCCTTGCTCGCGAGCTCGCCGGCACAGGCCTCGGCCTGCGGACAGCCGTGCGCTTCCACGATCTGCTCGATCGGGGTGCGATCGATGCGGGAGAAGGTCGCGCCAGCGGCCTGCTCGAGCGCCTGCGTCAGGCTGCGCTGGATCTCGGCGCGCGTCTGCGGGCGGTCGAGCTCGTCGAGCACCGCGTCGGCATAGAGCGGGACGCGCGCGCGCAGACGGTCGAAGTCGACGAGCCAGTCCTGTACGCCCTGGCGCAGGCTGCCCTGGAGTCGGTCAAGCCAGCCCGAGCCTTCGGCGTTGCGGCGGCGCAGGACCTGCTCGATCTCCTGCAGCAGCCGATCCAGCACGATCTCAATGTTGCGCTTGATCTGCGGCCGATTGGTCTCGTTCAGCTCGAACTGCTCGATCCGCTCGGCCAGGATCAATGAGACCTGATCGACCCAGACCTCGGCGTTGAACAGGCCGTACTGGACGTGCATGAGCTCGGCCCGCTGCGCTTGCAGCGACTGCAGCGTGCGCAGCTCGACGATCAACCGATAGGTCGAGACCGCAGCCGCGCTCAGCAGCAACGTCGAGATGATCCCGATGAGCAGGCGTCTGGCCGGCGCTGACAACACGTCGCTACCCGTCTCTGCTGCTGAGCGGATGAACGGCCGCTGAAACGAGTCGGTCCGACCTATCGCGACCAGGCCTCAACATGGGCCATCCAGGGGCATCAATGGCGAGGGTGCGCGGAATTGGGCGGGGCTGGCGACGGCCAAGGTTCCAGTCTTGGCGTGCGTCGCGCCAGCTCCGCACGGCGCAGTCGGATAGCCTCCCAGCCGTGCGCGAACGGCTGGGACCGGCGGCGGTCGGTGCCGCCAGCACGCTCAGCCCTTCATCGAGTCAAAGAACTCGTGATTGGTCTTGGTCGTCTTGAGCTTGTCGATCAAGAACTCGATCGCGGCCAGCTCGTCCATCGGATGGAGGATCTTGCGCAGGATCCAGGTCTTCTGTAGCTCGGCGGCCGGCATCAACAGCTCCTCGCGCCGGGTGCCGGAACGGTTGATGTTGATCGCCGGGAAGATGCGCTTCTCCGAGATGCGTCGGTCGAGATGGAGCTCCATGTTGCCGGTGCCCTTGAACTCCTCGTAGATCACATCGTCCATCCGCGAGCCGGTGTCGATCAGCGCGGTGGCGAGGATGGTCAGCGAGCCGCCTTCCTCGACGTTGCGGGCGGCGCCGAAGAACCGCTTCGGCCGCTGCAGCGCATTGGCATCGACGCCGCCGGTGAGCACCTTGCCGGAGGAGGGCACCACGGTGTTGTAGGCGCGTGCGAGCCGGGTGATGGAGTCGAGCAGGATGACCACATCGCGCTTGTGCTCGACCAGGCGTTTGGCGCGCTCGATGACCATCTCGGCGACCTGGACGTGCCGGGTCGCCGGCTCGTCGAAGGTCGATGAGATCACCTCGCCACGCACCGAGCGCTCCATCTCGGTGACCTCCTCGGGCCGCTCGTCGATCAGCAGCACGATCAGGAAGACCTCAGGATGGTTGTGCGCGATCGACTGAGCGATGTTCTGCAGGATCATTGTCTTACCGGCCTTCGGCGGTGAGACAATGAGCCCGCGCTGGCCCTTGCCAATCGGTGCGACCAGGTCGACCGTACGGGCGGTCAGGTCCTCGGTGCTGCCGTTGCCGACCTCAAGCCCGAGCCGCTCCTGGGCGAACAGCGGCGTGAAGTTCTCGAACAGGATCTTGGTCTTGGCGTTCTCGGGCCGGTCGAAGTTGATGTCGCCGACCTTGAGCAGGGCAAAGTAGCGCTCGCCGTCCTTCGGCGGGCGGATCTTGCCGGTGATGTTGTCGCCGGTGCGCAGCGCGAAGCGTCGGATCTGGCTCGGCGAGACGTAGATGTCATCCGGGCCGGCGAGGAACGAGGCGGCGGCTGAGCGCAGAAAACCGAAGCCGTCCGAGAGGATCTCGAGCACGCCATCGCCGTAGATGTCCTCGCCGCGCTTGGCCTTGGCCTTGAGGATGGCGAAGATCAGGTCCTGCTTGCGAGACCGACCAACGCCTTCGAGCTCCATCGACTGCGCCAGCTCGACCAGCGCAGGGACGGGCATCTGTTTTAGCTCGGTGAGATTCATGGATGGCTTATTCGACGACGGTCGGGGGCGTTCCCCGCGCGGTGATCGTGATGGGCTGGGCGGGTCTGAAGCGGACTCGGCGGGGTCGGCGGGATCGGACTCGAGCTGGTTTCCTGTCTCGGCAGCGGCCAAGTCGCTCTGACCAGATCGATTCCGCGCGCTGTTCCCGGGCCGGCGCCGGGGGCGAGTGCGTGGTTGATTCAAAGGTTACTATCGATGAAGACGGTGAGTTGGGACTTGGAGACGGCGCCGACCTTGATTGCTTCGGCCTCGCCATTCTTGAACAGGATCAGTGTTGGGATGCCGCGCACATTGAAACGTTCGGTCACGGCGCGGTTCTCGTCGATGTCGAGCTTGGCCACCTTGATGCGGCCCTCGTACTCCTCGGCGATCTCCTCCAGAACTGGGGCGATCATCTTGCAGGGCGCGCACCAGTTGGCCCAGTAGTCGACGAGGACGGGCTGATCCGACTGCAGCACGTCCTGCTCGAAGGTGTCGTCGGTCACATGGACGATGCGGTCGCTCACTTGGCTGTCTCTCCAGGTTTGGGGTTGCTCGGCGGCTCGTTGCGTGAACAGGATGTAATGACGGTGAGGCGCCGAGAGGTCTTATTCTTGGTCAGTGGGTTGCTTGGCTCACCCGTTGGTGAGCCCATCGCGAGTCTGCCCCGTCCGGCTCAACTGCGCTGATGATGAGGGGAAGCGGTTCGCCCACATCGCGGCCCTGGACCCGCTCTCGGCGGTGCCTTACAGGCCTACTAAGGGTGATTGCGCCGCGATGGCGTTGCTCGCTGAGCTTGCTCTCGCCTGCTGCATCTTGGCGACGGATCGAGACAGGATGGGGCGGGCTGGTTGGCTGGCGCAGATGCCGCCGCCAGCGTTAGGATGCTATTTGAGCTAAAGATATCAAGTTTTGCAAGTCCCGCGCATCGCGCTCATCGTGCGCGTGCCGTTCCGTCAGGCACTCCGTTCATCTATGCCCCAGACACATCTTACCGATACCCGCTTCGATCAATTCGACCTGCACCCGAAGATCCTGGCCGGCCTGAACGCGGCCGGTTTCCAGTTCTGCACCCCGATTCAGGCAGAGACCTTGCCGATTGCACTGGCTGGGCAGGATGTCGCGGGGCAGGCGCAGACCGGTACCGGGAAGACCGCCGCGTTCCTGGTGGTCGCCCTGCAACGCTTGCTGCGCCAAGACGAGGTCAGTGCCACCGCAGCGCCGGCACTCGAGGCACCGCACTCGTCGGGGCCGTCGGTCGACGTGCCCGAGGGTCAGCCGGAGCCGGCAGGGGCTGCTGCGCTCGAGCGGCCTGTCGCCGCCGAGGAACCTGCTGCAGCAGAGGACCCCGCTGCCGCCAAGGCCAGGGCTGGCGAACGGGCGCGCCGCCTCAGGCAGCCGCGCGCGCTGATCCTCGCCCCGACCCGCGAGCTCGCGGTTCAGATCCATCAGGAGGCGAAGGTCCTTGCTGCCGAGACCGATTTTCGGCTCGGGGTGGTCTACGGCGGCACCGGCTATCAGTCCCAACGCGATGCCTTGGCTGCAGGGGTCGATGTGCTGATCGGGACCCCCGGACGGCTGATCGACTACCTGAAGCAGCGGGTATTCGACCTGCGCCAGGTCGAGGTCGTGATCCTCGATGAGGCCGATCGGATGTTTGACCTCGGCTTCATCAAGGATATTCGCTTCATTCTGCGGCGGTTGCCGGAACCGACCAAGCGGCTTGGGATGCTATTCTCCGCCACGCTCTCCTACCGCGTCATGGAGCTCGCCTATGAGCACATGAACGATCCGAAGATGATCGAGGTGATGCCGGAGCGGGTAACGGCCGACCGGGTCACCCAGCGGGGGTACATGGTCGCCAACGAGGAGAAGGTCCCGTTGCTGATCGGGCTGCTGCGCGGATTCGAAGGTGCCCGCAGCATGGTCTTCGTCAATACCAAGCGGGAAGGTGAGCGCGTTTGGGGTTACCTCGAGGGGAATGGGCTCAAGGCCGCGATGCTCTCTGGCGATGTGCCCCAGAAGAAGCGGCTCAGCCTGTTGAAACGGTTTCAGGAGGGCGAGCTGCCGATCATGGTCGCCACCGATGTGGCGGCCCGTGGACTCCACATCCCCGGTGTCACCCATGTGATCAACTACGATCTGCCGGATGATCCGGAGGACTATGTGCATCGGATCGGGCGGACGGCGCGCGCCGGCGCGGCTGGCGATGCGATCAGCTTCGTCTGCGAGAGCTACGCGATGGGCTGGCCCGACATCGAGGCCTTTGTCGGTGCGCGGATACCGGTCACCACGGCCGAGGAAGAGTGCCTGGCGGATATCGATCCGGGTAGCCGTGTCCGTGTCGAGCGCCGCCCGCGCAGCGATAGGGGCCCTGGCGGCACTCGGCGCCAAAGCAGTGGGCGTGGCGGGCGCCGCGGGGCAGGGAAGGGCTCGCGAGCTGCGAACGGCTCGCGAGCTGCGAACGGCGCCCAGAGGGCTTCTGATAGCGCAGCATCTGGCGCGGCGTCTGGCTCCGGGAAGTCCAGCCAATCGGCGGCAGGAAACGGTGCGACTGGCTCGGCGTCCAATGCTGATGAGCGACCAAAACGGCGGCGCCGCAGCCGCAAGCGCTCGAGCCTGCCTAAGGAGCCCGCGCCCCAGACATGACCGCATCCACTAAGCGTTCTATCATCGCGCGCTCGGCGCTTGTCGGAGGTGTCTTGACTCGATGACTCGTTCCAATACCGCCCTTCGCCCGCTCGCCGAATGGCTGCAGCGCTTGCTGCTGTGCGTGCTCACCTCCGTCAGTCTTGCGGTCGCAGCCAGCCCCGACGCTGCCGATGATCGCCTCTACGACTTCGATGACAGTCCCCGCGCGGAGGTGTTGCGCTATCCGGATTGGTTCAATGATCCCTTCTTGGATCTCCCGGCCGACCTGGCCGCGGCCCGCGAGGCGGGTAAAAAGCTGATCATCTACTTCGGACAAAAGCGCTGCGCTTACTGCCACCAGCTGATGGACGTCAACTTCGGCAGTGAGGAGGACATCGTGGAGTACACGCGGCGCCACTTCGAGGTCACGCCAATCGACATCTGGGGTGTCGCTGAGGTCACCGATCTCGCCGGGCGCACCATGACCGAGCGCGGGTTCGCGCTGCGCAATGGGGCCGATTTCACGCCGACCCTGATCTTCTATGACGAGCTCGGCACCGAGGTGCTGCGGCTGCGCGGTTATTATCCGCCCTACCAGTTCCGGGCAGCGCTCGAATACGTTGCAGACGCCCATTATCAGCGCGAATCGTTTCGCGACTATCTCGCGCGCGGCGAGAACCGGATGGTCTTCGATGAGACGGACCTGAACGATCAACCGTTCTTCCAGCAGCCCCCCTTCAACCTCGACCGCAGCCAGGTGCCGGGCGAGCGGCCGTTGGCGGTCTTCTTTGAGCAAGGCGATTGCCATCCTTGCGACGTCTTGCACGGCCAGGCCCTGCGTGAGCCGGCGATCGCGAGGGCCTTTGCGGGATTCGACAGCGTGCAGCTGAACATGTGGTCGCAGACACCGGTGGTGACGCCGGCCGGCGAGCGCACCACGGCGCAACGCTGGGCCGAGGACCTCGGCCTCTATTACGCCCCGGCGGTGATCTTTTTCGACGAGCAGGGCGATGAGATCCTGCGTCTCGACTCGGTCGTCGGCTTTTATCGCTTGCGCAATGTGTTGAACTACATCTCGAGCAGGGCCTATCTGCAGGAGCCGAGCTATCAGCGCTGGCGCATGCAGCGCGCCTTCTGACTCGGCGATGCGCAGCGGTCCCGTTACCGGGCGTTGGGGCCGTCACGCCTGAACGAGTCGCGCCGCTGTTTGCTGATCCAATCCTCGTCGGCTGTGCTCATTTGCTGCTGCCTGGGCAGCCGGTGTCCGGCAGCAGACGCTTTCCGGCGGCTTGAGTCAGTCCAAATGCCAAGCTGGCCGGCAAGTGCGCACGAAGCTTGCTTGCTGGATCGAGCGGCTGAGCCAGTTCAACAGGGAGCCAGCGGTGCTGCGCGACGCTGTCAAGCCGTCGTAACCCGCGTCGGCAGCTGGTCCGGCATCATTTGAGCGTGAATCAATACCGGGAGGGGCCCGTGCGTGCCTGCCCGATGGGAGACTGTCCGTAATGCAGAGTATCTATATCGCCGGTGCCGGTTCAGGCAGCGGCAAATCTGTCGTCGTGCTCGGGTTCATGGAGATGCTGTCTGCGGTCAACCGCCGCGTCGGCTTCTTCCGGCCGGTGGTCAGCGGCTCGGTTCAGGATGACAACCTGACCAGCCTGATCCGGGAGCGCTACGATCTGCCGTTCCCACCCGAGATGCTCTACGGCTGCACGGCGCAGATGGCGAGCGAGCTCGCAGCAGCTGGTCACTACGACGAGCTGCTGAAGCTCATCCTGAACAAGTTCATGGTGCTCGACGAGCAGTGCGATCTGGTGCTCTGCGCTGGCACCGACTACGACGGGCTGGTGCCGTCGTTGGAGTTCGACTTCAACGCCGACCTCGCGAACAACTTCGGTTGCAGTATCGTCGTCGTCGTCAAGGGCTTCCAGCGTACCTCGGAAGAGACCCTGCACGCGGTGCACATGGCGCACGAGTCGATGCTCGACCGTGGCGGGGACCTGCTCGCGACCGTGGTCAACGGCGTCAATCCGGATCATGTGGAGACGGTCAAGCGCCGTGCGCGGGCGGTGCTCCCGGAGAACGAGACGCTCCATGTGCTGCCCGAGGTCGAGGCACTGGCCAAGCCAACCGTCGGCGAGATCCATAAGATGCTGAGCACCGATCTGGTCTGCGGCGAGAGCGATGCGCTGAATCAGGTCGTCACCAACTACAAGGTCGCGGCGATGGAGGTGCCGGACTTCCTGAACTACGTCGAGGACGGCTGTCTGATCATCACCGCCGGTGATCGCAGTGACATCATCCTCGCCAGCCTGGCCGCCGATGTCGCCGATTCGTTTCCCCGCGTGGCCGGGCTGCTGCTGACCGGCGGGCTCAAGCCGGCCGAGAATGTCAAGCGGCTGCTGTTCGGGCTGCGCCGCAGCAAGGTCGCCGTGCTCTGCACCAGTCGCGATACCTTCAAGACCGCATTGGCGGTCGACAAGGTCGAGTCGGTGATCCTGCCGGGCGATCAGCGCAAGATCGCCGCGGCACTCGGCGTGTTCGAGAGCTCGGTCGACATCAAGGGCCTGCAGCAGAGCATCGCGCTGCATCAATCGCAGCGGGTCACGCCGCTGATGTTCGAGTATGAGCTGATCCAGCGTGCCAAGTCGCAGCGCAAGCGGATCGTGCTGCCGGAAGGCCAGGACGAACGCATCCTCCGCGCTGCCGAGATCCTGACGCTGCGTGGGGTCGCGGAGCTCGTGCTGCTCGGCAATCCCGACAAGATCAAGCGTCGCATCGGCGAGCTCGGCCTGAAGCTCGATGAGATCGAGATCATCGATCCAGTCAACTCCCCGAAGCGTTCCGAGTACGCGGCAGTCTATTACTCGCTCCGAGCCCACAAAGGGATCTCGCAGCAGATCGCCTATGACGCGCTCGAGGACGTCAGTTACTTCGGCACGCTGATGGTCTACACCGGTGATGCCGACGGGATGGTCTCGGGCGCGCTGCACACGACCCAGCACACCATCCGGCCCTCGTTCGAGACCATCAAGACCAAGCCGCACACCAAGCTGGTCTCGAGCGTGTTCTTCATGTGCATGCCCGACCGGGTGCTGGTCTACGGCGATTGCGCGGTCAATCCGAATCCCGATGCCGAGCAGCTCGCCGATATCGCGATCGAATCGGCCGGGACAGCCGCCGCCTTCGGGGTCGAGCCGCGGGTGGCGATGCTGTCATACTCGACTGGCGCTTCGGGCAAGGGCGCCGATGTCGAGCGGGTGCGCGAGGCGGTTGCGATCGCGCGCGAGCGCCGGCCCGATCTGAAGCTGGAAGGGCCGATCCAGTACGACGCTGCGGTCGATGCGAGTGTTGCGCGGTCGAAGCTGCCCGATAGCGAGGTCGCCGGTAATGCCACGGTCTTAATCTTTCCGGACCTCAATACCGGCAACAACACCTACAAGGCGGTGCAGCGCAGCGCCGGCGCCGTCGCCATCGGCCCGGTGCTTCAGGGTCTGAACAAGCCGGTCAACGACCTGAGCCGTGGCTGCACCGTCACCGACATCGTCAACACGGTCGCGATCACGGCCATCCAGTCGCAGACCTTGGAGGAGGCGTCATGAAGGTACTGGTGCTGAACTCGGGCAGCTCGTCGATCAAGTTCCAGCTGTTCGATCGTGACGGCTGGGGCGTGCTGGCATCGGGCTCGGTCTCGCGCATCGGCGAGGCCGAGGCCCGGCTGCGCTGTCTGTGGGAGGATGATCAAGGCCAGCCGCAGGTGCGCGAAGAGCAGGGCGCGATGCCGGATCATCACGCCGGCTTGCAGCGCATTGCGCAGGTGCTAGAGCGGACAGGGACACTGGCCGACCCGTCCGAGCTGCTCGCAGTCGGGCACCGGGTTGTCCATGGCGGTGAGGCATTCCATGCGCCGACCCTCGTCGATGACGACGTCATCGAGGCGATCCGGCAGGTGATCCCGCTTGCGCCGTTGCACAATCCGGCCAATCTCGACGGCATCCTGGTCGCGCGTGCGCTGTTTCCGAGCATCTCCCAGGTGGCCGTGTTCGATACCGCCTTCCATCAGACGATGCCGCGCACGGCCTACCGCTACGCGATACCGGACAATCTCTACCGCGAGCATGGCGTGCGCCGTTACGGGTTCCATGGCACCTCGCATCATTATGTCGGGGCTCGTGCCGCTGAGCTGCTCGGCAAGCCGTTCGAGCAGGTGAACCTGATCACCCTCCATCTCGGCAACGGGGCGAGCGCAACCGCCATCCGCGAAGGCACCAGTATCGATACCTCGATGGGCATGACCCCGCTCGAGGGCCTGGTGATGGGGACGCGCTGCGGCGATATCGATCCGGCGGTGCCGTTCTATCTGGCCAAGCATCTCGGCGTCGACGTCACGACCCTGGAGACCCTGCTGAACCGCCAGAGCGGGCTGCTCGGTCTCTGCGGCGATAATGATCTGCGCGAGATCCAACGGCGGGCAGAAGAGGGCGACGAGACGGCCGAGCTCGCACTCGGCGTTACCGCTCACCGGCTGAAGAAATATATCGGCGCCTATCTGGCCGAGCTCGGAACGGTCGACGCGATCGTCTTCACCGGAGGGATCGGCGAGAATTCGTCCGAGCTGCGCGCGCGGGCCTGCGCTGGCCTCGAGCCGCTCGGGGTCATGCTCGACCCCGCTTCCAACACGGCGGGCTCCAATCAGGAGCGGGTGCTCTCGGCAGCCAAGAGCCCGATCAAGATCATGGTGGTCCCGACCAATGAAGAGCTGCAGATCGCGCGAGAGGCTGTGCAGGCGGTGAGCTAGAGCATGGCGCTGGCTTCCATTGCTTTGCTTGGTGCGGATCAAGGCCAACTGAGGCAGGAGGGTTATCATTGACGGTCTGAACAAAGAACGCCTTCGTCCGATGCAAGACCCCGTCTCTACCCAGCCAACTGGCGCCGCGTTGTTCTTCGACACCCTCGCGAAGCTTGGGGTCGAGGTGATCTTCGGCCACACCGGCGGTGCGGTGATCCCGCTGCACGTGGAGCTGAACAAACGCATGCGCCGCGGTCACCCAACCCCACGCTTCGTGCTCTGCCGCCAGGAAGGCGGGGCCGGCCATGCTGCGGAGGGCTATGCGCGGGCAAGCGGCCGCGTCGGTGTCGCGTTGGCGACCTCCGGCCCCGGCTCGACGAACCTCGCGACCCCGATCGCTGACGCGCACAAGGACTCGGTACCGACCCTGTTCATCACTGGGCAGGTGCCCAGCTCCGCGATCGGCAGCGATGCCTTCCAGGAGGTCGATACGGTCGGCTTCACCCGGCCGATCTCGAAGCACAATTACCTGGTGCGTGATGTGGGCGACCTCGAATGGGTCTTGCGCGAGGCCTTCGCGCTGACCCAGAGTGGGCGTCCGGGTCCGGTGGTGGTCGATATCTGCAAGGATGTACAGCTCGCGACCCGCATCGCACCGCGCCCGCCCCGACGCCGCCACCGTCCGTCCGTGCCGTTCGCGCCGGAGCGCGCCGATGCGATCATCGAGGCGTTGATCGATGCCGAGCGGCCGGTGATCAAGGCCGGCGGCGGCGTGATCCATGCCGGCGCCGCGGCGGCGCTCTGTCGTTTCGCTGAGCGCTTAGAGGCCCCGGTCACGACCACCTTCAACGCGCTCGGTGCGGTGCCGTTCGACGCCCCGTACTACCTCGGCATGCCCGGGATGCACGGCAGCGTGCCCGCCAACTATGCGCTGCGCGATGCGGACCTGATCCTGACCCTCGGCGGGCGCTTCGACGATCGGGTCGCGGTCAAGGACTTCGCACTCGGCAAGCGCATCGCCCATGTCGACATCGATCCCTCCGAGATCGATAAGACGGTCAAGACCGACCTGCATCTCGTCGCGCCTTTAAACGACTTCTTCGACCATGCGCTGGCTGGCGCACGCCATGGGCGCCACCCGGCGTGGCTGTCGACCGTGGCCGAATGGCGGGCGCAACTCCCGCTGCCCTACTCAGAGGGCGACTACATCAAGCCGCAGGCCGTGGTCGAGACCCTGTCCGAGCTGACCGACGGCGATGCCACGCTGGTGACCGGGGTCGGCCAGCATCAGATGTGGTCGGCGCAGTACTATCGCTTCCAGCGCCCGCGTCAGTGGATCAGCTCGGGTGGGCTCGGCACCATGGGCTTCGGCCTGCCGGCTGCAATCGGTGCCTGGTACGGGAATTCCGACCATCCCGTGGTGCTGATCGACGGTGACGGGAGCTTCCAGATGAACATCCAGGAGCTCGCGACCGTAGTCGCCAACGCGATCCCGCTGAAGATGTTCGTGCTCAACAACAGCTTCCTCGGCATGGTCCGCCAGTGGGAAGACATGATGGACGGCGGCCATCACTACGAGACCTGCCTGGCCCGGCGCGAGGATTGCGACCCGCATTGCACCGAGATCGATCAGAATTGCCGGCGCCAGTTTCCAAACCTGCTGGGCCTCAATGCCGTCTATCCGCGGCTCGAGACCCTGCGCGTGAAACATCCAGCGGATCTGCGGGATAGCTTGGCGCAGGCCCTTGCGATGCCGGGGCCCGTGCTCGTCGATTGCTGGATCGACAAGGCCGAGGATGTATTGCCGATGGTGCTTCCGGGTGGGCGCCTCGACACGATGATCGAGTCTTGATCCTGGGTCGCGTGAGCGTAGCCCCGGCCCTCTCTGCGACGTTCTTGTGTCTTTTGGACTGCTATGCTAGTTCTAAGCAATAAAAGCAAGAAGACACCGACCACCCGGAGCCGGACTATTCTTGATATGGAGGATGACTGCCCATGACTGCCTTTTCTCAACTACACGCCCAGAACCATAAGATCACTGAGCTCTCCAATGTCTTTCTGTATCTGATCCAGAGCCGGGAGATGTGCGACACCGAGACCGCCTGTGATGTGTTCTTCGAATACACCGCGAAGGTCCGGGAGCATATCGAGCTGGTCGACCGTGAGCTCTGCGGTCGCCTGATCTCGTATCCCGACCAATCCGTGAAGAACACCGCCAATCGCTTCCTGTCCGGCTCGACTGAGATCAAGCGTATCTTCAACAAGTATCTGAAGGACTGGTGCTCGGAGCCGCACCGGCGGTTGCAGATCCGGGATTACGGCGAGTTCCTGAACGAGACCGAGCAGATGTTCAGGTTGGTGCTCGATCGAATCCAGCGCGAGACCGAGCATCTCTACCCGCTGATCCGTAAGCTCGAAGAGAAGGACAAGGCGGCGGCCTGATCGCCTGATCGGCGCTGTCGCTCCAGAGCGGTCGTCTGAGAGCAGGGGTCCATAGCCTGTTGCGTAGTCGTACGGGGTTGAACCGCGGCGCTGATGGTCCGACGTCGTCCCGACCCTATTCCCAATACGCGATCGGAGGCCGATCATGCATCGAACCAAGCTCGACGACACCGCTATTGCGAGCTCGCTGCAATCCCTGAACGGGGGCGCAGCCGAGCCCTGGAGCATCGAGAACGGCAAGCTTCATAAGACCTTTAGGTTTAGCGACTTCAGCGAGGCCTTCGGTTTCATGGCCCGGGTCGCGCTCGTGGCCGAATCGATGGACCATCACCCCGAATGGTTCAATGTCTACAAGACCGTGCGTGTCGATCTCGCGACGCACGAGGCCGATGGCATCACTGAGGCCGACTTCGAGCTCGCCGGTCGCATGGAGGCGATTGCGCACTGATCCTGTCGCACCCTGGCAGCCCGAGGGGGGGCAGCCGGGGGCGATTCGATCGTCCCGGCTGTCGACGGCTGCGGATTCTGCCGGCGATGTTGGCGGCCCTGGTCGTACAGAACCAGCCCGCATCGAACCCGGCCGCATAGGGCGGCGAACCGAAAACCCCGCGGTCCCTTGGCTGCAGTGGCTGCCCAGGCCGGGCCAATGAGAGGGGCGACTAGAGGCTATTTGCGAGTCGGTGCTCGAAATGGCTCAGTAACCGCGAGCGCAGATTCTTCTCCTTGTGCTTGGCAGCCGCTGAAAGGCGCTTCTCAGCGACCCCCATCAGGGTCTCTTGGGTGCCCTTGGCGTTCTCGTCATCGGGCTGCCGCTGCAGGTAGCTGCCGTCGGGCTGCATCTCCCAGGCGGAGCGCTGGTCGGCGAGCTGCACGTCCAGGATCAACCGCAGCTCTTGACGCAGCTCGCTGTTCTCGACCGGGGCATGGACCTCGACGCGGCTCTCGAGGTTGCGCCGCATCATATCGGCTGAGCCGATCAAGTACTCCTCGTTGCCGCCGTTGCGGAAGTAGAGGATGCGGCCGTGCTCGAGGAAACGGCCTACGATGCTGACGACCCGTGCGTTCTCGCTCAGGCCGGGAACGCCGGGGCGGAAGCGGCAGGTGTCGCGGACGATCAGGTCGACCCTGACCCCGGCGCGGCTCGCCTTGTAGAGCGCGCGAGCGATATCCGGGTCCTCTAGCGCGTTCATCTTCATCTGGATCAGCCCGTCCCCGCCTCCTTGTTCCACCGGGCGCTCGTGGACCCGGATCTCGCGCTCGATCTTTTCGAGGATACCGCGCTTGAGCGTATAGGGCGCAGCCAGGATCTTGCGGTAGCTTGGTGGTGGCGAGTAGCCGGTCAGGTAGTTGAACAACTCGGTCAGGTCCTGGCCGATCTCTTCGTCACAGCCGAGCATGCCGAGGTCGGTATAGAGCTTTGCGGTGCCACCGTGGTAGTTCCCGGTGCCGATGTGGTAGTAGCGGCGCAGCTGGGAATAGTCGCGCCGCACCACGAAGATCAGCTTGCAGTGGGTCTTGAGCCCGAGCACCCCATAGGTCACATGGATGCCCTCGGCCTCGAGCCGGCGCGCCCAGCCGATATTGGCGGCCTCGTCGAAGCGTGCCTTGAGCTCGACCATCACCGCGACCTGCTTACCATTGCGCGCCGCCTTGATCAGGGCGTCCAGGATGGCGCCGCCCGAGGTCCGGTACAGCGTCATCTTGATCGCCAAGACCTTCGGGTCCTTGGCGGCGGTGGTCAGGAAGCGCTCGACCGTCGTCGAGAACGATTCGTATGGGTGCTGCAGCAGCAGCGGACCGTTCTCGCGGATGATGTGGAAGATGTTGCGGCGGTCATTGCCCAGCACCGGGTGGTCGCCGGAGCGATGCGGCTTGTCGCGCAGTTCCGGGATCTCCAGCCCGGCGATCTCGAACAGATCGCGACGGCCCATCAGACCGCCGACCTCGTAGACGTCATCGGCCTCGTTCAGTCCAAGCTCGGCGGCGAGCATCCCGCGGTGCACCGGCTCCATCCCGGCCTGCACCTCGAGCCGGACGATCGGTGCGAAGTGGCGCTCGCGCAATTCGGTCTCGATCATCTCGAGCAGATCGGAGGCGGCCTCCTCCTCCGGCTCGACGATCGCATTCCGGGTCACGCGGAACAGCTCGCAGCTCTCGATCTCCATGCCCGGGAACAGCATGTCCAGGTTGTTCACGATGAGATCGTCGAGCGTGACGAAGGTGTTGAGGCCATCGACCTGGATCAGCCGCTTCGAGACATCCTTGCTCACCGGGACCTTGACCCGCGCCATGTAGGTCTCGCTGCCACCGGGGAAACGGAGTCGGACCAACAGGTTCAACGCCAGGTTCGAGATGAACGGGAAGGGATGCGCTGGGTCCATCGCCAGCGGCGTGATCATCGGGAAGATGTTGGTTCGGAAGTGCTCGCGCAGGCGCTCGCGCACATCCTTCGGCAAGGAATCGACCTTGACCAGGCGGATGTCGTGCTCCTCCAGCGCTGCCATCACCTCGCGGTAGATGCGTTCCTGGTCGGTCTGGATCGCGGCGATCTCGGCGCGGCACTCATCGAGCTGCTGCATCGGCGTGCGGCCATCGACGGTTGGGCTGTGCACGCCGGCAGCGACCTGCTGCTTGAGCCCACCGATGCGCTTCATGAAGAACTCGTCGAGGTTGTTGCTGACGATCGCCAGGAACTTGACGCGCTCGAGCAGCGGCGTGCGTGGATCATCGGCCTCGTGCAGCACACGCCGGTTGAACGCGAGCCACGTCAGCTCGCGGTTCAGGTACAGTGACGGGTCATCGAGGTCCGGCTCGGGGTTGCTGGCCGGTGGGTTGGTCACGACCGATTCGATGTCGGCCTCGTCCTCATCGACCATCGATTCTGCATTGGCATCGTTAATCATGGTTTCCCCGGCTTGCGCGGCTCGTCCGAAACGCTAGATTATCCTACCAGCGTCTGCTCCACGCCGCGTTTTGCTCTCTTTCGCCGCAAGTCGTTCTGTGGCCATTGTGGAAGACAAGCGTCGCTGCCGGATGTGGTTATGCCTGATCCCGCCCTATGTCTGATTCCCCCTACGATCGCCTCTATGCCGGCCATGAGGCCCCGCGCGGTGATTTCGTCTTCGACGAGCGCGTCGTGCGGGTGTTCAGTGACATGCTGTCCCGCTCGGTTCCGGGCTGGGCGGAGCTGATTCGGCTGATCGGGCTGATCGGGGCGCGGCTGGCGCAGCCGGGCTCTCGGATCTACGACCTCGGTTGTTCGCTCGGCGCGAGCAGCGCCAGCATCCTGGCGCGCCTGCCGAGCTCAGGCGATGACGACAGTGTCTGCATCGTGGCGGTCGACAATGCGCCGGCGATGCTGCGCGAGCTCGAGAGGCGACTGGTCGAGGCGATCGCGGCCGGCCGGCTGCGGCCGCTCTGTGCCGACGTCGGGGAGGTCGTGATCGAGGACGCCAGCGTCGTCCTGTTGAATCTGACGCTGCAGTTCATCGCACCGGGGCAGCGGCTGGCGCTGCTCCGGCGCATCCAGGCGGGGCTGCGGCCGGGGGGCGGGCTGATCCTGGTCGAGAAGGTTGCGCTGTCCGAACCCGATCCGCTGCTCGCCGAGCTGCATCAGGACTTCAAGGCGGCCCAAGGCTATAGCGTGCTCGAGATCGCCCGCAAGCGCGCGGCGCTGGAACAGGTCCTGATCCCGGATGATGAGCCGACACAGATCGCGCGGTTGCATGAGGCCGGTTTCGAGCGGGTCGAGCGTTTCTTCCAGTGCCTGAACTTCGTTGGTTGGATTGCGCGGTGAGGTCGGGGTCGACACGCGAATGCGCGGGCGCTGAGGCCGGCGCGAATGCTCGACACGCGCTTTGGGAAGGTTTCGCTCCCTTTTTCGAGTGCCTGCGCACGACACCGGCGGCGGGCTGGGCGGGACCGCTGAGTCGGTTGACCCAGGAACGGCTGCAGCCCGCACGGCATGGCGATCTGCCCGGCTGGATCGCTGCGCTCGAGCGGCTGCCGCGGCTGGCGGCCGATCATCTGATGCTGGAAACGCCTTGCGTCGGCGTTGCTGCCGATACAGCGCCCTCCTCGGCTCAGGCCGCACAGCTGCGCGAAGCACTCGAAGCCTTACACCCTTGGCGGAAGGGCCCGTTCTGTCTGCATGGTATCGAGATCGACGCCGAATGGCGCTCGGATCGCAAATGGGACCGGCTCGCCGACGCGGTGGCACCCCTGACCGGGCGGCGGGTGCTCGATGTCGGCTGCGGTAACGGCTACTATGGCTTTCGCGCCCTCGGTGCCGGGGCGAAGCTGGTGCTCGGGATCGACCCGACCCCGCGCTTCGTGCTGCAGTTCCTGGCCGTCAATCGACTGATCGGTGCTGAATGCTGTGCGGTATTGCCCTTGGCTGATGATGATCTGCCGGCACTGACCGACTTGGCCGGTCATTGTTTCGATACCCTGTTCTCGATGGGCGTCCTCTATCACCGGCGCGACGCGCTGGCGCACCTGGAACGGTTGCGCCGCTGCTTGCGGCACGACGGTGAGCTGGTGCTTGAGACATTGGTGCTCGAGGGCACGCAGGAGCAGCTGCTGATCCCGAAAGACCGTTACGCGCGCATGCGCAACGTTCATGCGATCCCGACCATTGCGCTGCTGACGCGTTGGCTCCAGACCGCCGGCTTTTCAAACATCCGCGTGGTTGACATCGCCCGCACCACGACTGAGGAACAGCGCGCCACGCCCTGGATGCGATTCCAGTCGCTGGCCGATTTCCTCGATCCACAGGACCCGCTGCGCACGGTCGAGGGCTATCCGGCCCCGCGACGGGCGATCCTGATCGGGACACGCAGCGGTTAGACCTGCTGATGGCGGCGCCAACGCACGCCTGCAGCTCGGCGAACTACTCGGGAAACGGCACGCCGTCATCATCGAACGCCGCCGCGCCGACAGAACGCCCATGCGTGAGCGCATGCCCATGGCCGTTTTTTGGGGGCTAGCCATCGAGCGGCCCTCTTAGGCGATTGCCGGAAAAGCTCGTACCGAATTGCGCAGGATGTTCGTTTGCCTTCGAGGAGCGTCGCCGGGAGCATCGCCGGGCTATGTGACCGGCGGCGCGACGAAGAAGGCGAGCGAAAAGACCAGCAAGGCGGTATGAGCTTTGACAGAAATCGCCTTAGAGTCAGTCTTGATCCTTGGGTCAGGTTGGCGTTCGAGCGAAGTGGGACGATTTACCTTTATCACTGAGGATGAGCGCTCGCACCATGAGGCCGATCACTACGTGCCGTCGGGGCTTGTTGATGAGTGATTTCGTCGAGAAGATGCGCCTGAAAGGCCAGGCGGAGGAGGACAGCTACTTCGCCCGGCGCGATCGGGAGCTGATCGAGCAGCGGCGACGAGCGCAGAAGCGGTTGCCGCTGCGACGGGTCTTGAGCGGCGGTCAGACCGGTGTCGACCGGGCCGCGCTCAATGTCGCTCTGGAGCGAGCAGCTCGGATCGGCCTGGAGGTCGGCGGCTGGTGTCCGCGCGGCCGCTGGGCCGAGGATGGCCCGATCCGGTTGCGCTATCCGTTACAGGAGACGCCGAAGGCCGATCCAGCGCAACGGACGGAATGGAATCTGCGCGACAGCGACGCGACGCTGGTGCTCACACGCGGCGAGCTCGCTGGTGGCACGGCGCTGACGGTCGCGCTCGCGCGCGACCGCGGGCATCCGCTGCGCATCGTCGATCTGAACCTGGAGGCACCCCAGGCTCCGATCCGTGACTGGCTCCATGCGGCGGGCATCGGTGTGTTGAACGTTGCCGGCCCGCGGGAGTCAGAGTCTCCCGGCATCGGGCGTGATGCGGCCGCTTGGCTGCGTGCACTCCTCGATGGTGCGAGCAGCTGACCCGGCGGCGGCCGGCGCCATGCTCAGTCGTGACGCGATCCGGCATCTCGCTGAGCTGTCCATGGCCGCTTGCGGCGACTGTCCTGCCGCGTGTCGCTGCGGACCCAGGTGATGCGCTTCGTCGTTGTGATTCGCGCTGCTCACCACGACACTAAGCGGCGCAATGGGGCTTGTGACGGCATCTGGCTCCATCTCATCCGTGGTTCAGTGGATTATTCCGGCTGGCCTTCACCTGCTGGTGGGGTTGCCCGCTCGTCCTGGTGCCTACCTTGAGCGAATGCGCTCTCGCGCTGCGAGCGCGGGCCATCACCGCCCGAGCAGCCGGTCCGTGCGGCCCCAAACCGGGTCGCGCTCCTGCCGTTACCCCGATTTCCCTATGACGCTACCTTGGTATCTCGAGTGAAACGCCTGCTCAAAGTCCTGCTGCCTATCTTGCTCCTGGCGATCGGTTTCGGTGTCTTCCAGATGCTCAAGGCGACCAAACCCGAGAAACAGTCGCCAACGGTGCAGGAACGGGTCTGGCGCGTCGAGGTCGAGCCGGTGGAGCTGGTGCGCGCCTCGCCGGAGCTCGAGCTCTACGGCCAGGTGGAGACGCCGGATCTGCTGCGCGCGACCGCCTCGGCCGCGGCCTGGGTCACCGAGGTACAGGTGCAGGATGGTGACCTGGTCGAGAAGGGGCAGGTGCTGCTGCGCCTCGATGAGCGTGACTTCCTGCCGCGCATTGCGCAGGTCGAGGCCGAGATCGCCGATCTGCAGGCGCAGATCGAGAGCGAGCAGAACCGTTTCGAGACCGACAAACTGGCCCTCGAGCAGGAGCGGCGGCTGCTGGAGCTGGCCCGCCAAGGGGTCGCCCGGCAGCAGCGGCTCAAGACGCAGAAGGTCGGGGCCGAGCAGGCGCTCGACGAGGCCGAGCAGGCGGAGGCGCAGCAGCAGCTCGCGGTCAGTCAGCGCGAGATGAACATCGCCGATCACCCGAGCCGGCTGCGGGCGCTGCAGGCGCGGCTCGCCAGTGCCGAGGCGCGCCTGCTCGAGCTCGAGCTCGAGTACGAGCGCGCCACGGTACGCGCCCCCTATGACGGGATCATCAGCCGCGTCGCGGTCACCGAGGGGGATCAGGTCAGCAAGGGCGAGGCCCTCGCGCGGCTCTATGCGATCGACAGCCTCGAGATCCGGGCGCGGGTGCCGGCTCCATACCAGGATGAGCTGATCGCCGCGCTGCGGCAGGGCGAACCGCTGACAGCGAGCACGACCATCGGCGGCGAGCGCCTTGCGCTGACCCTGGATCGGCTGGCGGGCGAGGCCGATCCAAGCGGCGTCGATGCCTTGTTCCAGGTGCAGGGCGATCCGGCGGTGCTGCGGCTCGGGCAATTGCTGACCGTGCAGCTCGAACGCCCAGCGCGTGAGGCAGTGGTCGCCGTGCCCTTCCGCGCCGTCTACGGCGGCGGTCGGCTCTATGTCGTCGAGGACGGTCGGATGCGGGGCATCGACGTCGAGAGCCTCGGTACCCGTGAAGGCGATGGCGACGAAGAGCGCTTATTGGTGCAGTCGGACGCGCTCGCCCCCGGGGATGCGCTGGTGACGACGCATATGCCGAACGCGATCGAGGGGCTGCGCGTCGAGATCATCAACGACGAGGCGCTGGAGGGAACCGCTGGTGGCGCGTCCGAGGCGGTATCGGATCGCACGCTCGGCCCGGCCGCGGATGCGGTCCCGGCCGATGCGGCCTCCTCGGGCCTCAGCGCGGCTGGAGGACGCACGCGATGAGCGCGCCGATGCCCCATCGCAGTGACATCATCGGGATCTTCGCGCACCACAAGGTCGCGGCGAATCTGCTGATGGTGATCATGCTGCTGACCGGCGCCTTCGCGCTGGATCGGCTCAATGTGCAGTTCTTCCCGACCTTCGAACTCGACATCGTCACGGTGCGGGTGATCTGGTCTGGCGCGAGCGCTGAGGATATCGAGGACGGGATCACCGACCCGCTCGAGCAGCGCCTGCGCACCGTCGACAACCTGGACAAGATGACCTCGACCTCGAGCCAGGGCATCGCCTCGATCACGCTCGAGTTCGAGGAGGGGGTCGATCCGCTGCTCGCGCTCGATGAGGTCCGGCGCGCGGTCGACGAGTTCCGCAATCTCCCGCAGGATGCCGAGAAGCCCGAGGTCGCGCTCACGACCCGCTACGAGCAGGTCGCGCGCTTCTTGATCACCGGGCTCGAGGACCGCGCCGAGATGCGCCAGCTTGCGCGCCGGTTCGAGTCCGAATTGCTTGAGCGAGGGCTCGATCAGGTGCAGATCAACGGTCTGCCGGAAGAAGAGATCCGCATCCAGGTCGACAACGACGAACTCGAGCAGCTCGGCGTCGGTCTGCAACAGATCGGTCAGCGCGTCGGCGACTTCAGCCTCGATCTGCCGGCCGGCGCGATCGGGCGCGCCGAGGGCGCACGCGAGCTGCGCAGCCTCGATAAGCGCCGCGAGCCGCTCGGCTTCGAGCAGATCCCGGTGCGCGCCGATCAGCAGCTGAGGGTCGAGCTCGGCGATGTCGCCGAGGTCGAGCGGGTGCCGAGCGAGGGCTCGGTGCTGCTGACCGTGAACGGCCAGCCGGCGGTCGAGATGATCCTGCAGCGCAGCGAGAGCGGCGATACCCTGGAGGCTGCGCGCGCCTTTACCGACTGGCTCGCCGAGACCCGGCAGACCTTGCCGCCCGGCGTCGAGCTCGTCACCTATGACGCCTCCTGGGAGCTGGTCAAGGGCCGCATCATGCTGCTGGTCACCAACGGCCTCGGCGGGCTGGTGCTGGTGGTCGCGATCCTCTACCTGTTCCTGACCGGCCGGGTCGCGTTCTGGGTCGCCTGGGGCATCCCGGTCTCGTTCGCGGCGACCCTGTTCATCCTCTACCTGGCCGGCGGCAGCATCAACATGATCAGCCTGTTCGCGCTGATCATGGCGCTCGGCATCATCGTCGACGATGCGATCGTCGTCGGCGAGGATGCGATGGCGCACTATCAGATGGGCGAGGACCCGCTGCTCGCCGCCGAGGGCGGCGCGCGGCGGATGCTGGCGCCGGTGATCGCCTCGTCGCTGACCACCATCGCCGCCTTCCTGCCGCTGATCCTGGTCGGCGGGCGCATCGGCAACATCCTCGGCACCATCCCGCTGGTGATCATCTGCGTGATCCTGGCCTCGCTGGTCGAGAGCTTCCTGGTGCTGCCCGGCCACCTGCGCAACGCCTTCGTCCATACCCACAAGCTCAAGCCCAACTCGCTGCGGGCGCGGCTCGACCGCGGCTTCGAGGCGTTCCGCGACCGCGTCTTCCGGCCCATCGCGACGGCCGCGATCGGCAACCGCTTCACGACCCTGGCAGCGGCGATCGCGATGCTGACGATCGCGGTCGGCCTGCTCGCCGGCGGTCGGCTCGGCTTCGTGTTCTTCCCGACGCCGGAGTCGCAGATCATCAATGCCAACGTGACCTTCGCGGCCGGTACGCCGCGGGCGCGGGTCGACGGGTTCCTGGACCACCTGGAGGAGACCCTCTACGAGACCGAGCAGGCGTTCGATCAGGGCGATCTGATCAATGTCGTGATCGCCTTCCAAGGCTCCAAGAGCGGTGGCCGCGGCGGCGGATCATCGGCCGATCAGCTCGGCTCGTTGCAGATCGAGCTGGTCGAGCCGGATGCGCGCGCGGTGCGCAACAATGAGCTGATCCGTGCCTGGCGCGAGCGCATCCGGATGCCGGCCGGGCTTGAGAGCCTGAACATCACCGCGCGCCGCGTCGGTCCGCCGGGCCGGGATCTGACCGTGCGCCTGACCGGCGCCTCGGCCGAGACACTGAAGGCGGCGGCATTGGCGCTGACCGAGACCCTCTCCGGGATCGACGGCGTGCTCGAGGTCGAGGACGACATGGCCTATGGCCGCGAGCAACTGATCTACGAGCTGACCCCGGTCGGCGAGGCGCTGGGCCTGACCGTCGCCGATCTCGGCCGGCAATTGCGCACCGCGTTCGACGGCCAACTGGTGCAGATCCTCCAGGACGGGCCGGACGAGGTCGAGGTCCGGGTGACCCTGCCGGCGGCCGAGCGTGGCACCCTGGCGAGCCTCTATCGGCTGAACGTGCGCACCCCAAACGGCGAGTCGGTGCCCTTGACCGCGGTCGCGGACTGGCGCTCGCGGCGCGGCTTCGAGGTCTTGCGCCATGCCGACGGCAAGCTCGCGGTCGAGGTCACCGCCGATGTCGATACCAATGTGACCACCGCAGGGGAGGTGATCGCCGGGCTCGAGGATGGCACCCTGAGCGAATTGCAGCGCGACTACGGGATCGACTATTCGTTCGAGGGGCGCTCGGCCGATCAGCGCGACACGCTGTCCGATATGCGCAAGGGGCTGATGCTGGGGCTGGTCCTGATCTACCTGATCCTGGCCTGGGTGTTCGCGTCCTATGGCTGGCCGCTGGTGGTGATGGCGGTGATCCCGTTCGGGCTGACCGGCGCCCTACTCGGGCACTGGATCATGGGGATCGACCTGACCATCCTGTCATTGTTCGGGATGTTCGGGCTGTCTGGGATCGTGGTCAACGACTCGATCATCCTGGTCACCTTCTACAAGCAGCTGCGCGCCGAAGGCCATGCGATCCAGTCGGCGCTGATCGAGGCTGCCTGCCAGCGCCTGCGTGCGGTGCTGTTGACCTCGATGACGACCGTGGCTGGGCTGATGCCGCTGCTGTTCGAGACCTCGTACCAGGCCCAGTTCCTGATCCCGATGGCGACCTCGATCGCGTTCGGGCTCGCGTTCGCGACCGTGCTGGTGTTATTGGTGATCCCGTCGCTGCTGTCGATCCACGAGAGCATCCATGGGCGGGTTCAGCGTTGGCTCGGGCGTCCGGGAAGTCAGCCGGCGCCACCCACGCGCACGCCCACGCCGGCACCAGAGTCCGGCTAGTATTGCTCGACTGCGACCCGTCGCCCGCCGTGGCCTTGCGGCCTTCGTTCTGGCCCAGTTCCCGGTCCCGATGGCGAGCTCGACGGATGGAGCAAGGGGACGCCAACGGTCTTGAGCAAGGAGGCTGCCGCTTGACGCTTGCACCGCCGCGCTCTAGCGTTTCTCGACGATGATCCGCTCCACACCCAAGGGGTGTCGACATGCCAGCTACTGCTAAGGCCTTGCCCACCACCGACGCGCTCCGGCCCAGCGAGGACGAGCTGATGAACGCGGACGGGCGGCAGGTCTCCGAGACCGAGTACTGGGCCTATTACTACGCATTCCCGGACAAGCACTACGAGTGGAACAACGGTCGCCTGCAGGAGAAGCCAGTGTCGGACAACCTGACCTACTGGATCTACAGCTGGCTCCGCGCGCTGCTCGATGAGTTCCTCAAGCAGCATCCGATCGCCAAGTGCACGGGCCTCGAGCATGGCTTCCGCCTGGCGTTGTCCGATCGCGTCGTCATTCGCAAACCGGACCTCGGCGTTGTGCGCAACGACAATCCCGTCCCCTTAGGTGACTTCGAGCGTTCCTATCGCGGCATCTTCGACCTCTGCATTGAGGCCCTGTCCGACAGCGACCGCGCCGCGCGTGAGCGCGATGAGGTGGAGAAGCGCCACGACTATGCGCAAGGCGGCGTGCGCGAGTACTACATCATTCATCATAATCCCGAGCGCCTGGCCTTTCTGTCGCGGGGTAGTGACGGCGGTTTCCAGTCGGTGCTCGGCCCTGATGGCCTCGTTCGCTCCGAGATCCTGCCTGGCTTCCAATTCCACATTCGCGACCTGCTCGGGCACAGGCCGTTGGCGGCGCTGCGGCACGATCCCGTCTACCGGTCCTTCGTCTATCCACAGTGGCAGCAGGAAGAACAGGCGAGGCAACTGGCCGAGGCGGAGCGCGACGCCACCCGTATCGCCGCCGTCACCAAGCTGCACGCGCTGGGTCTCGACCCGATGCAGATCGCCGATGCGCTCGATATTGATCGAGCGTTGGTTTCTGCCATCCTGGAAATCTGCTGAGGGGCATAAGGGAGATGACCAGCGGCCCCGCGCGATCTCGCATGGGCGGTTGCAGCAGTGGCTCGGGCGACCATCGAGCCCGCCGGCGGCCCCGCTACGACGGCTGATTCCGGTTAGGCGATTGCCGGAAAAGCTCGTACCGAATTGCGCAGGATTGTCGTTTGCCTTCGAGGAGCGTCGCCGGGAGCATAGCCGGGCTATGTGACCGGCGGCGCGACGAAGAAGGCGAGCGAAAAGGCCAGCAAGGCGGTATGAGCTTTGACAGAAATCGCCTTAGAGCGCGGTGGGTCGCTTACACGGTATCGGAGGCAAGGCGTCGAAGTCCGTGCTGCAGCCTATTCTGATGCGGTATCGTAACCATGGCGATCGAATGACTGGACGCTTTCTTGGCAGCATCCCCAGAGGTACCCGATGATCAAGATTTGCGGGCTGCCCGCCGCCCTCGTCGCTGGACTCTTCCTGGTCTTGGCCGGCGCCGGGGCCACAGTGCTGGCCCAAACAGTGCTGGCCCAAACAGCGCTGGCCCAAACAGCGCTGGCCCAAGAGGATGGCGCTCCCGCAACCCCGCTTCCGGTCGAGGGCACCGCCCCTGAGACGGAGCAGACCGAGGCGGCTGAGGTGCGCCCACCAGAGGAGGTCCCGGCTGCTGGCACCTCGCAGAGCGGGGGGCAGAGCGGGGGCTCCGCGTTTTCCGAGCCTGACGACGGTGAAGAGACCGCTGCTGCCAAGCCTGCCGAGGGCGAGGAGACCGCCTCTGCCGAGCCGCTGGGCCCAATCAATGCAACATCGTCGGCACCTGCTACTGACGGGCCCTCGGCCGGTCTCGATGCCGGTCTTGATGCTGGTCTCGATGCTGGTCTTGATGCCGGGCCTGATGGACCAATCGATCCCTCGACGCTGCAATCCCTTGACGCGCTGCATCAGGCGTTGGCGAGCAAGGAGCAGCAGGTCGCCAAGGTTCAGCAGCAGCTCGTCGAGGCCCAGGACTCGGTGACTCGCGAGGAGCTGGCCAACCGCCTCCGCGAGCTCCGCGCGGAGCTGGCCGAGAACCGCCGCCAGTTCGATCGCTTTGCACTCGAGATCGACCTCAGCCCCTTCGTGGAGGAGCAAGAGCAGCCGTTCGACTGGCAGCAGGAGCTGAGCAAGCTGCTGCAGCCGATCCTGGCCGAGTTGAAGAGCGCGACCGCCGAATCGCGCGCTATCGCCGAGCTGCGCGGCCAGATCGAGACGGTCGGCGAGCGTAAGGAGTTGGCCGAGCAGGCCGTGGAACGGCTGCAGTGGCTGCTCGAACAGGAGCCCCAGGATTCCCTCCGTGGACATCTTGCTGAGCGTCTGGAGCATTGGCAACGGATCGCCAACGAGGCGAGTAACCGCTACACCGCGCTTGATCTGCAATTGCAGAATAAGCTCGAGCAGCGCCAGTCGCTACTCGATGAAACCACCTCCTATGCACGCAGCTTCTTCCAGACCCGCGGTCTGAACCTGCTGCTCGCCATCGCAGCCTTTAGCCTGGTCTTCTTCGGCGTGCGCTGGGTCGCCGGCCGGATCATGCGGGTGCGCAAGCCCAATGCCGAGCAGCAGTTCGGCAGCCGGCTGACGTTGCTGCTGTTGCATGCGTTCAGCATTCTCGGCGGCCTGCTCGCGATGATGGCGGTATTCAATGCGGCCGGTGATTGGTTCATGCTCGGCCTCATCCTGATCTTCCTAATCGGCGTTGGCTGGGCCAGCATCAAGACCCTACCGAGCCAGGTCGAGTCGGTGAAGCTGATCCTGAATGTCGGCACCGTGCGCGAGGGCGAGCGGGTCGTCTTCAACGATGTGCCCTACCGGGTCGACTCGCTCGCTTTTCGGGCGCAGCTGAGCAATCCCGAGCTCGAGGGCGGGGTGCAGCAGTTGCCGGTGCGTGACCTCGTGGGCTATCACTCGCGTCCGGCCGGCGGGGGCGAGCCCTGGTTCCCGACCCGCTGCGGGGACTGGGTCGAGCTCGAGGACGGGCTGCTCGGCCAGGTCGCGCATCAGAGCCCAAGCACGGTCCGCCTGACCGACCTCGGCGGCGCCGAGATCGTCTACCCAACCAGCCGCTTCCTGAATCAGCATCCGCGCCGGCTCTCGGAGCGGTTCCGCATCGTCGAGCGCTTCGGTATCGACTACCGTCATCGGGCTGTCGCCACCAGTGAGGTGCCGCGCTTGATGCAAGAGGCCCTTGATGCAGCACTGCCGACGCTTCTTGATGCGGGCCAGCTGCTGGCCGTCAGCGTGATCTTCGAATCGGTGGGCACCTCGTCGTTGGATTACCGTATCGAGGTCCAGCTCGATGGCGCGGCCGCGCCGCGTAGCGAGCGCGTTCGCGCCGCTATTCAGCGCATCTTGGTCGATGCCTGCAACCGCCACGACTGGACCATCCCATTCACCCAGATCACCCTGCACCAGGCGACGGCTTGAGGCGGAACCGCTGCGACGCGTTCGTATCGCTTGACCTGCGCTCAGACGGCCAAGCCGGCGCATCGGGTCAGTGGAATGCCCTCTGTCGCGCTCGAGTTGACCCTGAATCTCCCGGGGTCTATCGGCCGGAGCGATAGCGTGCCATGAACGTCAGCGAGGTCTTTCGGGCTACCCGATCGTTTCGATCGCGCCCCTGGATTCGGAGTCGGATGCCGGATATGTTTGATGCGGCCGGCTAGGGCCAGGGCGGCCTGTGCGCCGCGCTGAGCAACAGCGCGGCAGCCAAGCCCAAGGCCACGGCCATCAGAAGGAGCGGCAGCTGGCGGCGCAGCCAGTCCTCGGCGCCGATCAGCGTATCCAGGCCGCGCAAGCCATCGCGCTCGCGCGCATTCCACCAGGTGATCCAGGCTGCTTGCCCGGCCCCGAGCCACCGCAACAATCGGCGTCCGAGACGCCATAGCCAATGGCTACAGGCCGTCAAGGGCCACCAGAGATCACCCGCCGGCAGCCAGGAGCTCAGCCGCGGCGCGAAGCGACGCAGACCCCAGCCGAAGATGACCGCCAACAGCAGCCCGAGCCCGACCGGCCAGAGCAGGGCGGGGAGCGCGCTGAGCGGCGGCCAAGCAAAGCCACTCGCACATTGGCCCGAGTGCATCCCCTCAAGGTCGCCGGACAGGCCGCCGGACAATCCGGCGGAGGCTTCCGACGGCGGCTCGCTCACCAGTCCATCTTCAAGTCCGTCGCTCAGGTCGTCACCGAGTTTGTCATCGGCCTCATCTGCGAGATCAAGGGGCAGCCCATCGGTGAGTCCGGCCGGGAAGTCGCCCGTCAGCCAGCCGCCCCAACACGGCAGGCTGAGCGCCGCAATCATGGTCAGTAGCCAGGCTAGCGGCATCGGCGCGAGCAAGCGCTGATCATCAGCGCCTGTTAGCGCAAGCCGGTGGCTCCGGTTCTGGTTCCAGTTCTGGCTCTGGCTCTGGCTCTGGCTAATGCTTGAGCTCAGATCCGTTTGCAGCTTGAGGCTCGCGTGGGGTGGCTTGAATGCGCTCATGTTCAACGCATCGCTCGCCCGGGCGGCGGGGTTTGGCTCACTGCTCGCAATCGGCCTCTGGCTGGCGCGGGGCTCGCGGCTCGAGGTCAGGCCCATCTTGCCCGTCTCGCGCCATCGCTTCCATTGGAGCCATAGCGTCCGTGCCATCAGCAGCGTGGTGCCGACCGCCGCCAGGCTCAGCCAGAACGCCAGGGTCTTCTCGTTTGCGGCCTCGAGCAGCGTCTTCGCGCCCCATTTGGTGATCAGCCCCGACCCCAGGGCACCGGCGAGTGATAGCGCCGGCAGCGTCAGCAGGGTCCAGAGCAGCCAGGCCGGCCACCGCGGTGCCTGCTCGCTGATGCCGACGCCGAGGAACAGCGCGCCCTTGCTCAGGCCATGGTGGGCGGCGAAGAACAGCGCCAGGGCGCTGAGCGCGGGCCAATGGCTCGGTTGCAACAGTCCGAGCGCGACCAGGACCGCGATCAGGCCCATCTGGCTGACGCTGGAATAGGCCAGCACCGCCTTCGGTTGACGCTGCGCGACGCCCAAGAGGGCTGCGGCGAAGGCGCCGATCAGACCGGCCGCCAGCATCACCAGGCCCAGCCCCTCAAAGCGCCCATCGACAGCGCTCATGCCCAGCGGCAGCGTGCTCAGCCAGCCCACCAGGCCGGCCTTGATCATCGCGCCGCTGAGCACTGCACTGGCGGGGGTCGGCGCCACCGGGTGCGCCAACGGTAGCCACAGATGCAGGCCGATCACGCCAGCCTTGACGCCGAAGCCGAGCCACAGCAGCAGCCCCATCCAGAGGCCCATCTCCGCCGTCGCCAGGGTCGCGCGCAGCTGCGAGAGGGTGAGTGCCGAGCCCGTCCCGGCGCCCCACAGCAGGCCGGCCAGGATCATCCCTTCCCCGAGCACGGCCAAGACCAGATAGGCCAGGCCGCCGATGCGCGCCTCGCGGCGGCCGCTGTGGATCACCAGCGGGTAGGCGGCGAAGGTCATCAACGCAAAGCCGAGGTAGAAACTGGCGATGTCCTCGGCCAACAGCAACAGCAAATTGCCGCAGAGGGTCAGTAGCCAGAACAGCGCAAAGCGCAGCAGCCGCCCGCGCGCGTCCCGGTCGCCGGCCGCGGCCCAGGCCTGCTCGGCAGCCAGGTAGCCGCGCGCATACCCGCCCGCGAGCCCCCAAAGGAGGGCGGTAAAGGCCAATAGCAACCGGCGTTGGGCATCGAGCTCCCAGTGTCCGCCCAACAGCCAGGCATCCAGCCGCAGGCTGCCGTCAGCGCCCAACACGGCAAGCGCGAGCGCGGGCCAGGGCGCACTGATCCACAACCAATCCAAGAGCCAAACGGGGCTCAAGCGCGGCCTCACCGGCGCGATCAGCGCCTGCAGCAGGGTGCGCAATCCCAGCAGCAGCGGCCACAGCAAGGTGGCGATGAGCAGAGGCGCGAGGGGGAGTGGCGCGAGCGAAAAGGGCGCGAGGGACAGCTCGGTCATAGCGCGAGATAGGTCTGATCCACCACCCGAGTCGCCCACTGCAGCGGGCTGAACGGCAGCCCCGCGAACATCCCGGCGAGCAGGCTCAGCAGCGCCGTCGCCAGCGCCGGCAGCAGCAGCCAGGCGCTGGTCTCGAGGCGGCTCGGCGCGCGCGCCGCCGGCCAGGCGCCGATCCCCTGGCCCGGTCCAGGCCGGAACCAGAGGCGGTTGAGGATGGGCAGGAAATAGGCCGCGTTGAGCAGGGTGCTGGCCACCAGCACCGCGATCACCCAGGGCCGCTCGGCTTGCACCGCACCCATCCCGAGCATCCATTTGCTGATGAAGCCGACCACCGGCGGCATGCCGATCATGCCGAGCGCGCCGATGGTGAAGGCCAGGCTGCTCAGCGGCATGCGTCGGCCGACGCCGTCGAGCTCATCGATGCGGTGAATCCCTAGCTCCTCGGCATAATTGCCGGCACAGAAGAACAGGGTCACCTTCATCAGCCCCTGATGCAGCAGATGGGCGAGCGCGGCGATGGTGCCGAGCGGCCCGAACAGCCCGATCCCAAGCACGATATAGGAGACCTGGCTAACCGTGGAGAAGGCCAGGCGGGGTTTGAGCTCCTGCTGGGTCAGCGCGCGCAGCGAGCCGTAGACGATGGTCACGCAGGCGATCAGCACCAGCCCGTCGAGCAACCCGAGCGCGGCGCTGAAGCCGATGCCATAGACATCGTAGACCAGTCGGATGATGCCGAAGGCACCGGCCTTGACCACCGCCACCGCATGCAGCAGGGCGCTGACCGGCGCCGGCGCCACCATCGCCCGCGGCAGCCAGCCGTGCAGCGGCACCAGCGCCGCCTTGACGCCGAAGCCGAGGAGCAGCAGCCAGAACAGGGCGACGAGCACGGCCTCATGCTCAGCGCCGAGCGCGGCCAAGACCTCGCGCTGGCCGAAGCGCAGATCCCCGGCCAAGACCTGCAACGCGACCAGGCCGATCATCAGCGCTAGCCCGGCGCTGAGCGTATAGCGCAGATAGACCGTCGCCGCCGCCAATGCTTGCGGCGTGCCGCGATGTGCGACCAGCGGGTAGGTCGAGAGCGTCAGCAGCTCGTAGAAGATCAGCAGGGTGAACAGGTTGCCGGCCAGGCTGATGCCCAGCGTGCTGGCGACGCAGAGGCTGAAGAAGCCGAAGAAGCGCCGGCGATTGGGCGAGCCCTCGAGGTAGCCGATCGCATAGATGGTGGTGAACAGCCACAGCAGTGACGACAGCCCGGCGAAGGTCAGCCCGAGGGCGTCCACCTGCAGCACCATGCTCAGGCCCTCGACGACCGGGAGCTCGAACGCGTAGACCTGCCCCCGGGTCAACCCCCAGGCCATCCCGATCACCAGCACCAGCTTGATGAGCGCGGCGGCGAGGTTGAGCGCGGTGCGGGTGCGAACGGCCAGCTCCGGCAGCAGGAAGATCACCACCGCGGTCAGCAGCGAGCTGGCCAGGGTCGCCAGCGGCAGCAGGGCGCTCATCGCACCCCCGCCGGTGGCGAGGCCACCGCCGGCAGCAGCGCCAGCGGCCAGGCCGCGGCGAGCCCGAGCGCGAGCGCGGCGAGCGCCAGCGCCAAGGCGACCAGCTCCATCCCCAGCGGCGGCCGGCGCGGCTCGAGCGCCGGCTTCTGCCCTGACGCTGGCCTCAACTCCGGTGCGGGCTTCGGCCCCGGCTTCAGCTCCGGCTTCGGCCCCGGCTTCAGCTCCGGCCCCGGCTTCAGCTCCGGCTTCGGCCGCGGCTCCTGCTTCAGCGCTGGCCCCAGCCCTGGTTCCGGCTTCAGCGCTGGCTTCAACGCCGGCTCCGGGTCCCCTTCTGGCCCTGTCTCGACGAACGCGCAGCGCAGCACCCGGAACACATAGATGGCGCTGAGCAGCGTGCCGAGCGCCAGCACCACCACCCAGGGCCACTGGCCGGCCGTCAGCGCCGCCTGCAGCCACAGCCACTTGGCGGTGAAGCCGGCGCTCGGCGGCAGCCCCATCAGGGTCACTGCCGCCAGCCCAAAGGTCATCCACGCCAGCGGCAGCCGGCGGCTGGTGCCGGTCAGCGCGGTCAGCCGGTCCGCGCCGGTCGCGAGCACTAGGTTGCCGGCGGCCATGAACAGGGCCGCCTTGGCCAACGCGTGGCCGCCGAGCTGGAGCCAGGTCGCCTGCCAGGCCATCGTGGCGACGTCGGCGCCGGTGCCGGCCAGCAACGGGAAGGCCAGCATCAGATAGCCCAGCTGACCGACGGTGGACCAGGCCACCAGCTGCTTGAGCCCGGCCGCGCGCGCGGCCTGCAGCCCGCCCCAGAGCACCGCCAGGCTGCCGAGCGCACCGAGCGCCCAGGCGCCGGCGATGGCCTTCGGCAGCAACGCGCGCCACAGCAGCAGCAGGATGAAGAACGCGGCCTTGACCACCAGCGCGCCGTGGATCGCGCTCACCGGCGTCCAGGCGCTGCCATGCACTGGCGCCAGCCAGCTATGCAGCGGGAAGATCGCCGCCTTCAGCAATAGCCCGCTGGTCAGCAGCGCGAGCGCGATCCGGATCACCGGCTCGGGCTCGGTGAGCGCCGCTAGTCCGGCCAGGTCGAGCCGGCCCCCGGCGCCGAGCAGCAGGGCGATGCCGAGCAGCCAGGCCAGCGAGCCAACCAGCGCGAACAGCAGATAGCGCAGGCCCGCGCTCAGGGCCGCGTTGCTGCCCGGCAGCAGCATCAGGCCTACCGCGCAGAGCCCCATCAGCTCCAGCCCGGCGTAGAGCAGCAGCAGGTCGGCGGCGATCCAGATCAGTCCCAACCCCAGCGCCAGACCGCCGAGCAGCGGCCAGAGGCCGGCATAGGCGTGCCTGCCGAGCCGGGTGGCGCGGGCATAGTCGGTGGCATAGAGGGCGCTGGCCAGCAGCAACAGCTGCGTCAGCAGCAGCAACAGTGCCGCCAAGCCGTCGAAGCGCCAGTGCAGCATCAAGGGGCCGAGCGCCAGCCGGCCCGCCATCGGTCCCTTCTCGAGCCCGAGCAGCAGCCAGACGGCTACCAGCGGCAACGGCAGGCCGACCAGCAGCACCAAGCCGCTGTGCCGCGGCGGGCGCACCCAGGCCAGCAGCCCGAGCGCCAGCGGCGCGCCCAGCAGCCAGAGCAGGTGGAACGGTGTCGCGCTCATCGGGTTGAGATCATGCCTGAGCCCGGGGCCATGCCTGAGCCTGAACCGGCGTTCGAGCGAGCCTTGAAGAGGGGGTTCAGGGTGACCTGGCCCGCCTGCGCATGCAGGCGCAACAAGAGCGCTGCACCGAGCACCGAGCCGAGCAGCGCGATCATCAGGCCGATGAGGATCAATGCTCGGACCTCCGCGGTGGCAGCGGCAGCCGGCGCGGCGAGCCCGCCCAGCAGCAGGAACACCCCGGAACCGAGCAGGTTGAAGGCCAATAGTCGGCGCAGCAGATGGCGCTGGGCGGCGAAGGCCCAAAGCCCCAGGCCCATGATCGGCACGCCGGTCGCGGCCAACAGCGTGGAGGTCGAGCGCGGCGGTGTCAGCGCCTCGGGGCCGAGCAACCAGACCAGCGCGAGACCGGTCAGTCCCAGCCAGCCCAGGATCAGCAGCCAGCGCAGCGGTGCGCTGAAACGCGCGCGCCGCGCCGTCTCATCGACGGGCGCCAGGCGCGGCAGCGCCCCGCGTCCGCGCAGTGTCCACAGCAGGGAGCCGCCGGTCAGCAGCGCCCCGAGCAGCGTCTCAGCCAGCGCCAGCCAGGGCGCCCCGAGCAGCAGCCAGGCCAGCGCCATCAGCAGCGCGAAGGCGACGAAGGCCTCACAGGCGCGCCAAAGGTCGCGCTGGAACAGCGAGAGACCGGCCAGCAGGAGCAATAGGCCCGCCAGCCCCCACGCGGCTGCCAGCGCCATTAGCGAGCAACGCCGGGCATCATCGGGGAGGCGCCGAAGCCGGTCGAGCGAGAGCTGTCATCGAGGCTCATGGGAGGCGGTCGAGCTCCTGTGTAGAGAATGATGCCGGCGCTGCGTCGCGCGCTCGCCGAGCGACAGGTCTTGCGTCTCGCTGCTGCCGATTGACGCCTTGCGCGATAACGCAACAGAATCATGCCAGGGTCAACGCCAGAACAGGGGAGCCCTCATGGCGCAGCGTACCCCGTCGCGCGGCTCATCGCGTAATGGAGACAAGGCGCTCGCGGAGGCCGCGGGCCTCCATCGTGCCGGCAAGCTGGAAAAGGCCGAGAAGGCCTATCGCCGCATCCTGCGTCGGCGCCCGAGCGATGCGCGCGCGCTCTACTATCTGGGCATCGCCGTTCATCAGCGTCGCCGGCCCCGAGAGGCCGTGCGCCATTTCCGCGCCGCGCTCAAGGGCGATGCGGACAACCCGGATATCCATCGCCATCTGGGCTTGGCGCTCAAGGACCTGGGCCAGCCTGCCGCGGCCGAGCAAGCCTATCGGGACGCGCTCGCCGTGGCCCCGGACAGTCCTCAGATCCTCGCCAACCTGGCCACCGTGCTCAAGGCGCAGGGGCGTGACGACGAGGCCCTGCCGGCCTTGGAGCGCGCCGCCAGTCTGGCCCCGAGCTCGCCCGCGGTGCTCAGCGCCTGTGGCCATGCACTGCGCGAGGCCGGCCGTCTCGACGAGGCCGAGGCGCTGCACCGTCGCGCATTGGCCCAGCGCCCCGACCACGCCCCCTCGCTGACCGGTCTCTCCGCGGCACTGTGGCGCAAGGGGCGCGATGATGAAGCGGCCCAAGCGGCACGTGAGGCCATCGCGCAGGCGCCGCAACTGGCGCAGGCGCATCTGATGCTCGGCAACGCATTGCGGCGGCTGCAGCAGCCGCAGGAGGCGATCGCGGCCTTCCGCGCGGCCACCGAGGTCGCCCCCGAAGACCCAACCCCGCGCATCGGGCTGGCCGAGGCCGCCCAGGATGCCGGCGCGCTCGAGACCGCGCTGCACGCCGGTCAGCAGGCGCTGAGGCTCCAGCCCGACGCCGAGTCCGTCCACACGGTGCATGGCCAGACCCTCTATGCGCTGCGTGCCGCCGGCCACACCGAGCGGGCGCAACAAGAGGCGGCCGCCTGGCTGCGCAACCATCCCGAGAGCGCGACGGCGCAGCATTTGGCACCGCCGTTGATGGATGCCCCGCCACCTGAACGGGCCAGCGGGCCCTATGTGCGGGCGACCTTCGATGCCTTCGCTGAGAGCTTCGATGAGCGGCTCGGTGCGCTCGACTACAGCGGCCCGCAGCTCGTCACCGAGCGCTTGCGAGCGGTCCGCCCCGGGGGCGCCGGGAGCCTGCTCGACATCGGCTGCGGCACCGGGCTGGTCGGACCGATGGTGCGCCCGCTCGTTGAGCGGCTCGAGGGGCTGGACCTGTCGCCGGCGATGCTCGCGCGCGCCGCCGAGCGCAATGTCTATGATGCCTTGCATGAGGTCGATGCCCAGACCTTCCTGGACGCGAGCGAGGCGCGCTGGGACGTCGTGATTGCGGCCGATGTGCTGATCTATCTCGGCGCCCTCGAGCCGCTCGCCGCGGCGCTGGCGGGTGCGCTGCGGGCCGATGGCCTATTCATCGCGACGACCGAGGAGACCGATGACGAGACCTGGGAATTGCAGCCCTCCGGCCGCTATCGTCACAACCGGCACTATCTGACCGCCGTGCTCAGCAAGGCCGGGCTGGTCGTCGAGGAGCTCGATCAGGTCGTGCTGCGGCGGGAAGGCGATCGGCCTGTGGAGGCATTGGTTGCGGTCGCCCGGCATGCGTCAGGGTGACAGCTGCGCTGTCCAAGATGTGCTACATTTTCATTATTTGTAGCACAAATCAGGTCAAGCGATGAAAGCGCTCAACATCCGAGAGATGCGGGCCAATTTGGGCCGTTTGGATGAGCTGGTTGACGAGGCGGGTGAGCTGATCATTCATCGTCACGGTCAGCCGATTGCGCGGGTGTTGCCGGTGTCGCGGGATCGGCAACGCCCGAATCACGCGGATCTGCGCCAACGCACGGCACGGATAGCGACGCCTTCAGTCGATCTGATTCGCTCGGAGCGCGATGAGCGTTGAGCGCCGCGCCTATTTGGATACCAGTGCGCTCGCGAAGTGGTATCTGAATGAGCTCGGTTCCGACGCCTTTGTCGACTTTCTGCAGGCCTTGGATGTCGCGGTCATCAGCAGCCTCACGCGAACGGAAATGCGCTCGTTGTTCAGCCGCCGTCGCCGCATGGGCGAGTTGACGGCCGAGCTGGAATCCTTGGTCTTTGCGGCCTTTCTCGAGGACATCGATCGTGGCTGGCTGCAGCTCTACGCCTTGGATGATGCCCGTTTTGCCGAGGCGACGCATCTCATCAGCCGCTATCCGGAGCACCCGCTGCGCACACTCGATGCGTTGCACCTAGCACAGGCGAGGTACGCCGGTATTGGGATGCTCGCCACCGCGGATGCGGTGATGGCCGATGCGGGGGTGGCCATGGGCCTTGAGGTCGTGCGGTTCTAAGAGGTGCGATCAAAACGGCTGCTGGAATCGCACAAGCAACTGATTTAAAAGTCTGAAGGAGCGATTCTGTTAGTGCTCCCAAGCACGGGATGCGTTGCATCCGAGGGGGTCAGCACCCCTGACAGGATCTGTGGGGCGCCCTCGTCATCGCCAACGGATGCGCCAGCAGCGGTGGATATGCGGGTTGCGGCTGAAGTCCTTCGGGAGGGTCTGCGCGCTGATGTCGTCGATGACGAGCGTCGGATCGGCGTCACCGAGGGCCTGCTCATCGAACCGGAAGCGGCGCTTGTTGGTCGAGAAGACCAGCTCGCCGTCGGGTGCGAGCAGCGCGAGTGCGGCGCGGATCAACTCGACCTGGTCGCGCTCGACATCGAAGCTCTGGCGCATCCGCTTCGACGTCGAGAAGGTCGGCGGGTCGAGGAAGATCAGCCCAAAGTAGCCCTGGTACGCCCGTGCCTTGGCGAGCCAGTCGAGGCAGTCGGCCTGGATCATCTGATGCCGCTTGCCGCCAAAGCCGTTCAGCGACAGGTTGCGCTGCGCCCAGTCGAGATAGGTCTTCGAGAGATCGATGGTCGTGGTCGAGCGGGCGCCGCCGCTGGCCGCATAACAACTTGCGGTGCCGGTGTAGCCGAATAGGTTGAGCATGTGGCGGCCTTCGGCGAGCTGGCCGATCAGCCGGCGGGTGTCCCGATGATCGAGGAACAGGCCGGTGTCGAGGTAGTCCTCGAGGTTGACCCAGAAGCGCAGGCCGCCTTCGGCGACTGGGTGAAACTGGCCGCGCTGGCCGAGGCGCTCGTACTGTGCGTGGCCGCGCTGCGGTCGGCGTACCTTGAAGAACAGATCCGACTCGGGCACCGCCAGCTGCTCGGCGATCACGCCGGTCGCCTCGCGCAGCCGGCGGCGAGCGGCCTTGGGATCGATCCCGGCCGGGGCGGCGTATTCCTGGATCAGCACGAAGCGTCGCTCGAGTGTCGCCGGATCGGCGCTCTGATAGACATCGACCGCGACCGCATACTCGGGCAGATCGGCATCATAGAGCCGATAACAGCTGATGCCCTCGCGCTCGAGCCAGCGCCGCAGCTGCTTCTGATTCTTGCGCAGTCGGTTGGCGAGCATCTCGGCGCCTGGGCCGCGCTCGGCCGACGGCAACGGCCGTGGGCGATCCGAGACATGCGTCTCGGGCGCGACCCGGAAGTGCAGCAGCCGGCATTCGATCGGGCCGTTGTAGAGGGTATGGAAGCGTTCGGCGCGCAGCCCCATGCGCTTGCCGAGGTCCGGGTTGCCGGTCAGCACCGCGGCACGCCAGCCATCGAACTGCTCGCGCAGCAGGGCGCCGAGGTCCTGGTAGAGACCGGCGAGATCCTCGGCGCCGATGCGCTCGCCGTAGGGTGGGTTGGTGATCAGCAAGCCCGGTGGCGGGGGTGCCAAGTGCGGCTCGGCGGCTTCGCGGGCGCTGGGGCTGGGTGCCGCGGCGCGGCCGGGGCCTAGGTTCGGCGCTCGGCTGCTGCCGGCGTCCGCATCCGACATTGAGATGCTGCTGGCGCTGAGACCGCTCTCTTTGTCGGTCGCGGTATTGGCCGAGGCAGTGGTCGCTGATTTGGCACTGGCTTCTGTGCTGATGTTAGCCGTCGCAGTGGCCGTTGAGTTTGCCGATGACTGTTGAGGGACGCGCATCGGCCGACAGCTGTGCAACGGCTGGCGCTCGAAGCGGACATGCCCGGCGAGCCCCGCCTGCGCGGCGTTGGCCGTCGCGGCCTTGATCGCGGCCGGGTCGAGGTCACTGCCGCGCAGTCTGATCCCGCCGCGGGCGAGGCGGTGCAGGCCGTTGGCCCGGCGCTCCTTGGCCTCGGTCAGCAGGCTACCCCAGGCCGATGGGGCATGACCGCGCCAGCCGCTGAACCCCCAGTATTCGCGCTGCAGACCGGGCGCGATGTCAGCGGCGATGAGCGCGCCTTCGATCACCAGGGTGCCAATCCCGCACAGGGGGTCGAGCAGCTCGCCGCCGTTGGCTGCGATCTCGGGCCAACCGGCGCGCAGCAGCAGCGCCGCGGCCAGGGTCTCCTTCAGTGGCGCCGCACCGCCCTGGACGCGCCAGCCGCGCCGGTGCAGGGGCTCGCCGGAGAGGTCGAGGAAGAGGCGGGCCTGATCGCGGAACAGCCGGCAGCGAAGGGCGATATCGGGCCGGACCGGGCTGACGCTGGGCCGGCGGCCGGCGCGCTCGCGCCACTGATCGACGATCGCATCCTTGATCCGCTGGGCAGCGAATTGGCTGTGCTCGACGCGGGAGCGGGCACTGTCGACCTGCACCGCCAGCGTCTGCTCCGGCCCGAGGTGGGCCGACCAATCGAGCGCGCGCACGCCGGCGTAGAGCGCGTCCGGATCGGGCGCCTGGAACTCGGCGAGCGGCAGCAGCACCCGTCCCGCGACCCGCGACCAGAGGCAGACGCGGTAGGCATCGGCCAGGCTGCCGGAGAACTCGGCGCCGGCGCGGGTCTCCTTGGCGCTGGCGATGCCGAGCCCGCGCAGCTCCTCGGCGAGCAGGCCCTCGAGGTGGCGCGCGGCGCTGGCGAAGAAGCGCAATTCGCTCATCGGCGCGGCGTAGTGGCGGAGTCCCGGCCTGGCGCCGCCGTGCCGGATGGCTCGGGTGCGTCCGCTGGGTCGGGGGTGGCCGCTGGGTCGGGTGCCGCTGATGGGGCAGGTGCCGCCGCTGGATCAGGTGCCGCTGCTGGATCAGGTGCCGCCGCAGGTGCGGCACCACCAGTCCCGGCCGCGGCGGTCGGGGGCGGCGCAGCGGTGGTTGCCTGCCTGGCCGCTGCCGTGGAGTCCGCTGCTGACGGAGGGTCGGCCGCTGCCGGAGAGTCGGCGATGGCCGCGGGGTCGGCAGCATCTGCAGATTCGGTCGTTGCCGTAGGCCCGCTCACCGCTACAGTCACCGGTCGCACCGACGCCGGCAGCTGCGAGACCAGCACCTCGGCGAAGGCATCGAGCGCCTGCTGGCGTGGGAAGCTGCGGCGCGAGACCAGCGAGATCCGGCGGTAGGCGTCGGCCAGATGCAGGGGGCGTCGAACGATCGGGCTGTCGGCCGGGGTCTCGCCGTCGCAGGCGAGCGCCGGCAGCAGCGTGCAGCCGAAGCCGGCGCCGACCAGTTGCAGCAGGGTCTCGAGGCTGGAGGCGCGCAGATCGGCCATCTCCCCGCCGCGCGGGCGCTCGGCCATCCGGCACACCTCCATCACCTGATGGGTCAGGCAATGGCCGTCGCTCAGCAGCAGTAGCTCGGTCTCCTCCAGGTCCGCGTAGGTGATCGCGTCCTTGTTACCGAGCGGATGATTGCGCGGGTGGGCGAGCCAAAACGGCTCCTCGAACAGCGGCCGGGCGATCAGCTCCGGCTCGGCGACCGGGGTGGCCAGCAGCGCGGCGTCGACCTCATGATGCTCGAGCCGCTTGAGCAGGGTATCGGTGATCTCCTCGATCAGCACCAGCTTGATCTGCGGCAGCCGCTCGCGCAGCGGCAGCAGGATCAGCGGCAGCAGGTAGGGACTCAGCGTCGGGATGGCGCCGATGCGCAAGGGTCCAGCGAGCGGGTCCTGATGGGCGCGCGCGACCTGTTCGATCGCATCGGCCTGCTCCATCAGCAAGCGCGCATGCTGCAGGATCAACTGCCCGGTCGGCGTGATCTCGACCGAGCGGTTGGTGCGCTCGAAGATGGTCACGCCGAGCTGGTGCTCGAGCTTGCGGATCTGGCCGCTCAATGTCGGCTGGCTGACGAACGAGCGCTCGGCCGCGCGGCCGAAGTGCCGGGTCTCGGCGAGGGCGAGGATGTATTTGATGTCGCGGAGATTCATGAGCGGTTGATGCGCGCTGCCGCTGGGCGGCAGGCCAGGTTGGATCGAAATTGGATCGAGGTTGGGCGAGCCCCAAGCGCATCGCGTCGCGTGGTGGGTCGCAGGCGATGACCTAAGGCGATTTCTGTCAAAGCTCATACCGCCTTGCTGGTCTTTTCGCTCGCCTTCTTCGTCGCGCCGCCGGTCACATAGCCCGGCTATGCTCCCGGCGACGCTCCTCGAAGGCAAACGAACATCCTGCGCAATTCGGTACGAGCTTTTCCGGCAATTGCCTAAAGTCGTAAGCATACCCCGATGTTGCCAACAACCGTTCTTCCCGTTCTTCCTGACCGGGGTCTGACGCGCAACGACTGCGTGCGGCGCTGAACGAGAGGATCGCCCGCAGATCGACAGCAAGGCTGAGCGCATGCTATGACCCGCGCAATCAGCACGCGGTCATCACGCCAAGACTCATGTCTCAGCAAAAGCTCCCGATCGGCATCCAGACCTTCCGCAAGATTCGCGAAGGCGGCTTTACCTATGTCGACAAGACCGTCGAGGCCGAGAGGCTGGCAACACAAGCCGGGGTCTACTTCCTCTCGCGCCCGCGGCGCTTCGGCAAGAGCTTGTTCGTCGATACGCTAAAGGAGCTGTTCGAGGGCAACGAGGCGTTGTTTCGCGGCCTGCACATCCATGACCAATGGGATTGGAGCCAGCGCCATCCGGTGATCCTGCTCGACTTCGCTGCCGGGGTCGTACAGAACCGCGCGGAGCTGGACCGGCGCATCCGTCTGCTCATCGACAGCAACGGCCAACGACTCGGCATCGAGTGCGACTGGCAGGATCAGGACATCCCCGGTTGCTTCAGCGAGCTGATCCAGCGCGCGCACGAACGGCACGGCCAACGTGCCGTGGTGCTGATCGATGAATATGACAAGCCGATCCTCGACAACATCGAACATCCCGAACGCGCCGCCGCGCTGCGTGATGGGTTGAAGAACCTCTACTCGGTGCTCAAGGCCGAAGATGCCCATCTGCGCTTCGTGTTCCTGACCGGAGTCAGCAAATTCAGCCGCGTGAGCCTGTTCTCGGGACTCAATCAACTGCGCGACATCACGCTCAGCGCCCCCTTTGCGACCATCTGCGGCTACACCCAGCAGGATCTCGAGACCATCTTCGCCGAGCATCTGGCCGGGGTCGATTGGGACGAGCTACGCCGCTGGTACAACGGCTACGGTTTTCTCGGTGAGCCAGTCTATAACCCCTACGACATCCTGCTGTTCATCAGCGATGGCCACAGCTTCCGCAACTACTGGTTCGAGACCGGCAGCCCGAGCTTCCTGATCAAACTGTTCCAGCAGCGACGCTACTTCCTGCCCGATCTCGAACAGCTCGAGGTCGGCGAAGAGATCCTGGATTCGTTCGACATCGAGCGCATCAATCCCGTGACGCTGCTGTTTCAGGCGGGGTATTTGACCGTGGCCTCGACCACGCAGCAGTGGGGTGAGCTGACCTTTCGGTTGCGCATCCCGAACAACGAGGTGCGGCGCGCGCTGAACAACCAATTCATTGATGCCTATGCGGGCATTAGCGACACGCGCCTGAGCTATAAGCGTGGGCTCATCGAGGCCTTGACGCAGGCCGACCTGCCGGCCCTCGTCGCCACCATCAAGCGCCTGTTCGCCGGCATCCCCTGGCGTAACTTCACCGGCAACGACCTGCCCGAGGCTGAGGGCTACTACGCCAGCGTGCTCTATGCCTTCTTCGCCAGCCTGGATGCCGAGATCATTCCGGAAGACCTGACCAATCACGGTCAGGTCGATCTGACCCTCAAGCTCGGTGGCTACATCTACGTCATCGAGATCAAGTTGCTGCGTGATGCGCGCGGCAAGGATGATCGGGATCTAGAGCCGAACGCCATCACCGCAGCGTCAGTCCCAGCTCCGGCAACAGCCCCAACAACAGTTCCGGCAACAGCTCCGACAACTGTTGCCACCGCAACAAGCGAGGACTCGCCTGCTTTGCTTGGCAATCCGACCAGCGCGGCCCCAGCCTTCGGCGCTGGCGCTGGCGCTGGCGCTGGCACTGGCTCTGAGCTAGCGGCTAACGCTCCAGCAGCGCCTGCCATCAACCCAGCCCTGGCGCAGATCCAAGCGCGCGGTTACAGCCAGAAATACCGGCAAGCACCAGGCCAGGGTCTCTTTGAGGTCGGCCTCGTCTTCAGCAGTGCCGCGCGCAATTTGATCCAGGCCGATTGGCGGCGGCTGCACTGAGTCTACCGAGGGATCGCGACCTGCTAAGTGGCTGTCCATTTTTCTACTTCCCGATGATCGCCCAGCGCTGGCCCGTAAATCGGGAAGAAGTTGATGGACAGCTTCTAAGCGCTCAAGCAAGTGCCACTGTCGAACAACGGCTACGCGCAGCGCAGCAGGTCCTCGGTGGTGTCGTCAGTGCGATCGAGGTAGCAGCGCTCCTCGGTCTGGGTCGACATCCAGAGCGCTCTCATGCTATGACCCGCACAGTCAGCAAGCGGTCATCACGCCAAGACTCATGTCTCAGCAAAAGCTCCCGATCGGCATCCAGACCTTCCGCAAGATTCGCGAAGGCGGCTTTACCTATGTCGACAAGACCGTCGAGGCCGAGAGGCTGGCAACACAAGCCGGGGTCTACTTCCTCTCGCGCCCGCGGCGCTTCGGCAAGAGCCTGTTCGTCGATACGCTGAAGGAGCTGTTCGAGGGCAACGAGGCATTGTTTCGCGGCCTACACATCCATGACCAATGGGATTGGAGCCAGCGCCATCCGGTGATCCTGCTCGACTTCGCTGCCGGCGTGGTTCAGAGCCGCGCCGAGCTGGACCGGCGCATCCGTCTGCTCATCGACAGCAACGGCCAACGACTCGGCATCGAGTGCGACTGGCAGGATCAGGACATCCCCGGTTGCTTCAGCGAGCTGATCCAGCGCGCGCACGAACGGCACGGCCAGCGTGCCGTGGTGCTGATCGATGAATATGACAAACCGATCCTCGACAACATCGAACATCCCGAACGCGCCGCCGCGCTGCGTGATGGGCTGAAGAATCTCTACTCGGTGCTCAAGGCCGAAGACGCCCATCTGCGCTTCGTCTTTCTGACCGGAGTGAGCAAATTCAGCCGCGTGAGCCTATTCTCGGGACTCAATCAACTGCGCGACATCACGCTCAGCGCCCCCTTTGCGACCATCTGCGGCTACACCCAGCAGGATCTCGAGACCACCTTCGCCGAGCATCTTGCCGGTGTCGATTGGGCCGAGCTGCGCCGCTGGTACAACGGTTACGGCTTCTTGGGCGAGCAGGTCTACAACCCCTACGACATCCTGCTGTTCATCAGCGATGGCCACAGCTATCGCAACTACTGGTTCGAGACCGGCAGCCCGAGCTTCCTGATCAAGCTGTTTCAGCAACGACGCTACTTCCTGCCCGATCTCGAGCAGCTCGAGGTCAGCGAAGAGATCCTGGATTCGTTCGATATCGAGCGCATCAATCCGGTGACCCTGCTGTTCCAGGCGGGGTATTTGACCGTGGCCAGCACAGAGGTCCGTCGCGGTCGCCTGATGTTTAGACTCAAGGTGCCTAACCAAGAGGTCCGCCTCGCGCTCAACGATCAGTTCATCAGCGGCTACACCGGCCTCGAAGAGACGCGCATACGGCTGCAGGATGGCCTCTATGACAGCCTGGTCGCCGGCGATCTGCCGGCGCTGATCACCACCATCAAGCGCCTGTTCGCCGGCATCCCCTGGCGCAACTTCACCGGCAACGACCTGCCCGAGGCTGAGGGCTACTACGCCAGTGTGCTCTATGCCTTCTTCGCCAGCCTGGATGCCGAGATCATCCCCGAAGACCTGACCAATCACGGCCAGGTCGATCTGACCCTCAAGCTTGAAGGGTACATCTACGTCATCGAGATCAAGCTGGTGCGCGACGGGCGACGCCGCGACGATCGCGACGTCGGTGTGCCGGGAATCGCGCCCGCCTGGGCACCCGATTCGGCTGCGAGCGTGGCGTCCGCGCCTGCACGTCCAAAGGGCGAGGAGGTGTCGGCCTCGTTCGACCCGCCTGAGCGCGCGAATCCACCCCCTGATGCAGAGGCCGATGCGAGGCCTGACGCAGGCGCTGAACGCCCCGCTGACGCTTCAGCAATACCCGCCCACAACCCGGCCTTGGCCCAGATCCAGGCGAGCGGCTACAGCGAGAAATACCGCGCTGTGCCGGGCAAGGGGCTCTTCGAGGTCGGCCTCGTGTTCAGCAGCGCTGCGCGCAATCTCATCGAGGCCGATTGGCGGCGATTGCACTGAGTCTGCAGAGGTTTCGCTACCGACCGTCGGTGCGCTTGAGCAAGTGCCACCGACGCGCAACGACGGCTTGCGGCGCTAGACGACAGGGATCGCCTGCAGATCGACAGCAAGGCTGTGCCCATGCTATGACCCGCGCAGTCAGCAACAGGTCATCGTTCCAACCCTCATGTCCTGCCAACGGCTCCCCATCGGCATCCAGACCTTCCGCGAGATCCGCGAGGGTGATTATTGCTACGTCGACAAGACCGCCGCGGCCCAGGCACTGGCGGAGCAGGGCAAGGCCTACTTCCTCTCGCGCCCGCGGCGCTTCGGCAAGAGCCTGTTCGTCGACACCCTGAAGGAGCTGTTCGAGGGCAACGCGGCGCTGTTTCGCGGGCTGCATATCCATCCGCACTGGGACTGGGGGCAACGCCATCCGGTGATTTTGCTCGACTTCGCTGCCGGCGTGGTGCAGAGCCGCGCCGAGCTCGATGAGGCGATTCACGAACGCCTGCGCGCCAATCAACAGCGATTGGACGTCCGCTGCGAGAACCGCAGCATCGCTGGCGGCTTCAGCGAGCTGATCCAGCGCGCGCACGACCATCACGGCCAGCGCGTGGTGGTACTGATCGACGAATACGACAAGCCGATCCTCGACAACATCGAGCATCCCGAGCGCGCCGCCGCGCTGCGCGACGGGCTGAAGAATCTCTACTCAGTGCTCAAGGCCGAAGATGCCCACCTGCGCTTCGTCTTCCTGACCGGGGTCTCCAAGTTCAGTCGAGTCAGCCTGTTCTCGGGGCTCAATCAGCTCAACGACATCACCTTACACCCGCAGTACGCGACCGTTTGCGGCTACACCCAGCGCGATCTCGAGACCACCTTCGCCGCGCACCTCGCCGACGTCGACTGGGACCAACTGCGCCAGTGGTACAACGGCTACGGTTTTCTCGGTGAGCCAGTCTACAACCCCTACGACATCCTGCTGTTCATTGACACGGGCCACAGCTTCCGCAACTACTGGTTCGAGACCGGCAGCCCGAGCTTCCTGATCAAGCTGTTCCAGCAGCGCCGCTATTTTCTGCCCGATCTCGAGCGGCTCGAGGTCAGCGAGGAGATCCTGGATTCGTTTGACATCGAACGCATCAACCCTGTGACCCTGCTGTTCCAGGCCGGGTACCTGACCGTGGCCGGGACCACGCAGCAGTGGGGCGAGCTGACCTTCCAGCTGCGCGTGCCGAACAACGAGGTCCGCCGCGCGCTCAACAATCAGTTCATCGATGCCTATGCCGGCATCAGCGACACGCGCCTGAGCTACAAGCGCGGCCTTGGCGAGGCCTTGACGCAAGCCGACCTACCGGCGCTGATTGCCACCATCAAACGCCTGTTCGCCGGCATCCCCTGGCGCAACTTCACCGGCAACGACCTGCCCGAGGCTGAGGGCTACTACGCCAGTGTGCTCTATGCCTTCTTCGCCAGCCTGGATGCCGAGATCATCCCCGAAGACCTGACCAATCACGGCCAGGTCGATCTGACCCTCAAGCTTGAAGGGTACATCTACGTCATCGAGATCAAGCTGGTGCGCGACGGGCGACGCCGCGACGATCGCGACGTCGGTGTGCCGGGAATCGCGCCCGCCTGGGCACCCGATTCGGCGCCGAGCGTGGCGTCAGCTCCAGCAGACCCAACGGATGCGGATGCGCCGGCCTCACTCGACACGGCTGTGCGCGCGAATCCGCCCCCTGATGCGGAGGCGGATGCGAGGACTGATGCCGGCACTGAATGCCCCGCAGACGCTTCAGCAATACCCGCCCACAACCCGGCCTTGGCCCAGATCCAGGCGCGCGGCTACAGCGAGAAATACCGCGCCGCGCCGGGCAAGGGGCTCTTCGAGGTCGGCCTCGTCTTTAGCAGCACAGCGCGCAATCTCATCGAGGCCGATTGGCGGTGTCTCCGCTGAGGTGCGAGGCGGTGCGAGCCCTGCTCTGCGGCCGCTCAAGTTGGATCGGCGCGAGCCGAACGACCATATCGGGGTAGCGGCACGCCGGAAACTCAACGACCACTCGCTACAAGCTGGTGGCAGCAGATCGAAGAAGGGATCGAGTACGGCAACGTCGTCATGACCTGGAACAGCAACGCTGACTCCGGCTATGATTTCGTCACGCTCGGCAAGAATCGCCGCGTTCCCATCGACTTTGACGGCCTCAGACTTGTCAATTTCCTGCCACCCGATGAGCCACAACAATCTCCTTAACAATTCGGATCATGCGCCTTGCTCCAAGTACCGGATAAATTGTTAGATTCTGGGCGGTCGTTTTTGTTGAGGTAAAACAATAGCTTACTTGAAGGATGTTCCCCGCGCCTGCGGGGATGAACCGTTCAACTTCACCTTGCAGGGTGTTTGGCCACAATGTTCCCCGCGCCCGCGGGGATGAACCGCTATCGCAGTGATCGAGGATTGAATGGGCCAGGAAGGCGAGCGGAATCAGGGTCGCGAGCCGAGCCGCCAGATGCAGTTCGCCATGACCCTCGGTAGCAAGCGCCAGGGGATGGGCGAGTCTGGTAGTCTCTGCAGGAAATGACTCAGATCGGGTGCTCACCGGAAGCGCCCGCATGGACAACGGGTTTTTCCAGCAGTGACCGATTACAAGCACACCCTGAACCTGCCGAAGACCGGCTTCCCGATGAAGGCGAATCTGGCCCAGCGCGAGCCGGAGATGCTCAAGCGCTGGCAGGCGCTCGATGTCTATGGCCAGGTGCGCGCCGCGCGCGCCGAGGCGCGCTCGCGCGGCGAGACCTTCATCCTGCACGATGGCCCGCCGTACGCGAACGGCGAGATCCATATCGGCCATGCGGTCAACAAGGTGCTCAAGGACATCATCGTCAAGTCGCGCACATTGGACGGGCTGGATGCGCCCTATGTGCCCGGCTGGGACTGCCACGGGCTGCCGATCGAGCTGCAGGTCGAGCGCAAGCAGGGCAAGCCGGGGCAGAAGATCAGCGTCACCCAGTTCCGCCATGCGTGCCGCGACTATGCGTCGCGCCAGGTCGATGGCCAGCGCGCGGACTTCGAGCGCCTCGGCGTGCTCGGCGACTGGGCGCATCCCTATCTGACCATGGCGCCGCGCTTCGAGGCCGACATCGTCCGTTCCCTCGGGCGCATCATCGCCAATGGCCATCTGCACAAGGGCTCGAAGCCGGTGCACTGGTGCATCGACTGCGGCTCGGCGCTGGCCGAGGCCGAGGTCGAGTATGCCGACAAGGCGTCGAGCGCGATCGACGTGCGCTTCGCGGTCAGCGACCCCGACGCGCTGCTCGGCCGCTGCCATTCGGTGCCTGAAGGCCAGGGCCAGGGGCCGATGTCGGTCGTGATCTGGACCACCACGCCCTGGACCCTGCCGGCCAACCAGGCGGTCGCGCTGAACCCGGAGCTCGAGTACGCGCTGGTGCAGGTCGCCGCCGATGGGCCGCAGGGCGAGGAGCGGCTACTGGTCGCCGAAGGGCTGCTCAAGGACACGATGGACCGCTGGGGCGTCCCACACTATCGGGTCATCGCCTATGGCCGCGGCGATGCGTTCGAGGGCCTGGCGCTGCAGCATCCGTTCTACGACCGCCGCGTGCCGCTCATCCTCGGCGAGCATGTCACGCTCGAGGCCGGCACCGGCGCCGTGCACACCGCACCCGGGCACGGTCTCGACGACTATCTGGTCGGCAGCCGCTACCAGCTCGTGGTCGACAACCCGGTCGGCGGCGACGGCCGCTTTGTCGAGGGCACGCCGCTGTTCGCGGGCAAGAACGTCTTCGATGCCAACCAACAGGTCATCGAGACGCTGCAGGCGAACGGCGCGCTGGTGCGCGAGGAGCGCTTCACCCACAGCTACCCGCACTGCTGGCGCCACAAGACCCCGATCATCTTCCGCGCCACGCCGCAGTGGTTCATCAGCATGGACCAGCAGGGCCTGCGCGCGGCGGCCTTGCGCGAGATCGAGGCGGTGCGCTGGATGCCGGACTGGGGCCAGTCGCGCATCGACGGGATGGTGCGCAACCGCCCGGACTGGTGCATCTCGCGTCAGCGCACCTGGGGCGTGCCGATCCCGCTGTTCGTCGACAAGGACAGCGGCGCCCTGCACCCGCGCACCGAGTCGCTGATCGAGGAGGTCGCCGCGCGTATCGAGGCGAAGGGCATCGACGCCTGGTTTGAGCTGCGCGCCGAGGATCTGCTCGGCGCCGACGAGGGCGCGCGCTACGAGAAGGTGCACGACACCCTCGACGTCTGGTTCGACTCGGGCGTCACCCATGCCTGCGTGCTCGATCGCGGCGCGGGCGACTGGGCCGGCCTGCGCCGCCCGGCCGACCTCTACCTAGAAGGCTCGGACCAGCACCGCGGCTGGTTCCAGTCGTCGCTGCTGACCTCGGTCGCGATGGTCGGCGCCGCGCCGTACAAGCAGGTGCTGACGCACGGTTTCACCGTCGATCAGCACGGGCGCAAGATGTCCAAGTCGCTCGGCAACGTGGTCCAGCCGCAGCAGGTGATGAAGACCCTGGGCGCCGACATCATCCGGCTCTGGGTCGCGGCCACCGACTACCGCGCCGAGATGGCGGTCTCCGACGAGATCCTGAAGCGCACCGCCGATGCCTACCGGCGCATCCGCAACACCGCCCGCTTCCTGCTCTCGAACCTGAATGGCTTCGACCCGGCGCGGCATCAGGTGCCGGCGGCCGAGATGATCGAGCTCGACCGCTGGGCGGTCGACCGTGCGCTGCAGCTGCAAGAGGAGATCGTCGCCGCCTACCGCGACTACCAGTTCCACCTGATCTACCACCGACTGCACAATTTCTGTGTGGTCGACATGGGCGGCTTCTATCTGGACGTGATCAAGGACCGCCAGTACACCACCGGCGCCGACAGCCTGCCGCGGCGCTCGTGCCAGACCGCGATGTACCACATCATCGAGGCGATGAGCCGCTGGCTGGCGCCGATCCTGAGCTTCACCGCCGACGAGATCTGGCAGCACCTGCCCGGCGAGCGCGACGAGACCGTGTTCACGGCCGTCTGGTATCCGGGCCTGTTCGCGCTCGACGCCGGTGACCTCTACGACCGTGATTTTTGGAGCCAGGTGCTGGCGGTGCGCACCGCGGTCGGCCGCCGGCTCGAGGCCGCCCGGAGCCAGGGCCTGATCCGCGCCGGGCTCGATGCCGAGGTCGATCTCTATTGCGCGCCCGATCTCGAGGGCCTGCTGCGCCGGCTCGGCGACGAATTGCGCTTCGTGCTGATCACCTCCGAGGCCAGTGTCTACCCGCTCGCCGAACGCGAGGCCGAGGCCGAGGACACCGATCTGGACGGCTTAGCAGTGCGAATTCGGCCGAGCGAGCACACCAAATGCGTGCGCTGCTGGCACCATCGCAGTGATGTCGGGAGCCATGATGCCCACCCCGAGCTCTGCGGCCGCTGCGTGGTGAACGTCGATGGTGAGGGCGAGCGGCGGCGTTACGCATGACGGTTGACGCTGCCAGGGAGCTTGCGCCGGGCGAAGCCGCAAAGGGCCGTCAACGCCGGACGCAGGCGAACTCTGCTTCGGGTGGCGAGCGCTCCGAGCCAAACCACGCGGATGCGTTGACCAGCCCGCTACCAGGGCGACTTGGTCAACATCTCCTCGGCGGTTGACGCGTCGACCGGGCGCGAGAACAGATAGCCCTGGCCGTAGGTGCAGCCGAGCTGCTGGAGCACCGTCAGATGCTCAGGCGTCTCGATACCCTCGGCGACGACCTTCTTATTGAGGATCTCGGCGAGCCGGATGATCGCGGTGACGATCGCTGCGGTGCGCGGCTCTCGAACCAGCGGTTCGACAAAGGAGCGGTCGATCTTGATGTTGTCGAACGGGAATTGGTGCAGGTAGCTGAGTGATGAGTAGCCGGTCCCGAAGTCGTCCATGCTCAATTCGAAGCCCTGGGCGTGCAGCTTCTCGAGTCCTGCGAGCGCCTGGTCGGTGTCGGTCAGGATGGCGCTCTCGGTGATCTCAAGGTTGATCAGCGAGGTTGGGCACGCGAACTGGCGTACCAATTCGCTGGTGTCCTCGGCCATGCGGCTGTTGACGAACTGCCGGCCCGATAGATTCACGTTGATCTTGGGCGGGTTCGGAAAACGCTCGGCCCATTTGATGGCCTGGCTGCAGGCCTCGCCCATGACGAAGCGGCCGATCTCGAGGATCAGCATGGTGTCTTCGGCCAGCGGGATGAAGTGGTCCGGAGGAACCAGGCCGCGCTCCGGATGCTGCCAGCGAACCAGCGCCTCGAAGCCGGTGATGCGCGCATCGGCCAACGAGACGATGGGCTGGTAGTAGAGCAGGAACTCATTGCGCTCGAGTGCGCGCCGCAGGTCCCGCTCGAGCTCCATCTCAGCGAGGGCGCGAGCATGCATCGCCGGGTCGAAGACAGCGAAACGGCGTTCGCGGCTCGGTTGGCGCTTGGCCTGATACATTGCGATATCGGCGTCGCGCAGCATTGCCTCCGGGTGGTTGTAACGGCCGTTCCCGAGCACGATGCCGATGCTGGCGCTGGTGAAGATCTCGTGTCCGTTGACGGTGATCGGGGTACTGAGGGCCTCCTCCAAACGCTGCGCCATCGCTTGCGCCGCCCTCGGCCGGGCGAGCCGGTCGAGTAGGATCAGGAATTCGTCACCGCCGAGCCGGGCGATGCTATCGTCCTTGCCGAGGCAGCCCAGCAGACGCTGGCCGATAGCGACCAAGAGCCGATCGCCGAGGCTATGGCCGAGGCTGTCGTTGACGGTCTTGAAGCGGTCGAGGTCCAGGAACAACAGCGCGAACCATTGCGTCGGGTCCTTTCGCTGCCGCTCGAGCGCGTGCTCGATGCGCTGATACATCAATGCACGATTCGGCAGCTGCGTCAGCTCGTCACGAAACGCGTAATGGCGCAGCCGTTCCTCGACGCGTTTGCGCTTACTGATGTCGCGGCCCACGAGCAGTACGCGGCCACGGCTTTGGTCACCGATGCGGATCAGCCTGAGCTCAACCCAGAAGATCTCCCCGTGCGCATTCCGGAGTCGGCATTCGTGCTGTTCCATCCGCCCGGCCAGCGCGCGCCGCCAGCGCCTGCGCCACTTCGGCGGGTCCGGCTCCGCGAGCCAGCCGAGCAGCGGTCGCTGCTCGAGCATCTCTAGATCGGCACCGAGCAGCTCTTGCGCCTGACGGTTGGCGTCGACCAGACGCAGATTCTCCCCGTCGATGACCACGAAGGCATCTTGGGCGCTCTCAAAGAGTGTCCGGTAATCGATCTTCGCCCGTTGCAGAGCATTCTGCGCGGCGCGCTGTTCCTGCAACGCGAGATAGAAGCCGAGTACGGTCTCGGCGACGTCTTGGTCCGCCGGCTCGAAGGTCAGCTCTGAGCCGATCGGGCGTTCGTGGCGGTGCCCAAGCAGCAACAGGGTGTCCTGATCTGACGAGCTTGCCCATAACCAACGCCGCAGGCCCTCGGCTTGCAATGCTGCGACGAGTGGGGCCGGGGCCTGCTCGGCGGCGGAGTCGATCCCCCTCGCGGGCAAGGCCTCGAGCGCCGGCAACAGCTGGAAGTCGATATGGATGCCCAGGCCGTGCTCGATGCTCAAGCTTCCAAGGCTTCTTTGGGTCAGCAAGGCGGCACAGTCGATCTGAAGGGCCTCCACCAGCAGTGCGACCAGATGGTCGCCGAGCCGGGCATCTGCGCTCGACCCCGGTGCCTCTTGGCCGGCGATCATGTACAAGCGCCGAACGATCCGCGCGATGACCCGCTGACGTTGGGCGTCGCGTCGCGCCGCGCGCAGCGCATGCTGGGTCTGCAGCAGACGCGCGCCGATGGCGTCGTATTGCTCGCGGTAGTAGTCGATCGCCTGTTGTGCTTTCAGGGAATCATCCACCACGATAGTCCGTGATTAGTCGTCGGCGGCGGTGAAGACAGCCAGGACTCCGGTCCAATCGAGGGGCCGCGGATGATTGGCGACCGGTGCGATCTCGACCCCGGAGAAGAACCCGAGCAATGGACAGCGCTCACCGATAAGACGGCGTACCGGTGCGGACTCGTCCTCTTCGGTCCCGCTGTATGCCATCGAGCGTCCGGCGCAGTCGATATAGAGGGCGAACAGCGGCTCCCGGCCCCCGAGGCTGGCAAGCAGTCGCTCCGTCTGTTCCTGTGCCGAGTCGATCATGCGCTGGGGCTCGATACCCATCAGCTGCACCCGCGCACCGACCGCGAAATCGGCTTCGGTCAGGATCAGTGCGCCGGCGTCTGGGTCGGCAGCGACGACAAGCCGGTTGTTGTAGTTGAGGTCTGAGAAGGGCGCGAAGAGGTCACCCTGCTTCTCGCCGAGGGTCAGCGGCAAGGTGGCAGGGTTGACCGCCGCCAGCTCCTCGTCCGAGAGGCCAAGGTGCTCCGCCGCCACCGCCAGCGCCGGCTGTCCGTCGAGCTCTAAGACCCGGGCGCCCTCGATCGCAGTGATGGTCATGAAATCACTCGCGGGGAAGCAGCCGTGCGTGATGCCAACATGGCATTGAAGGGTCGACGGCATCGCGACAGCGACCGCGGAATGCTGGCAGGCCTCGTGCCCGTTGAAGACGGTGCTGTGCTGCATTGCCATATCGCCGAGCGTCCCGCACCCGATCAACTGTCGAGCGTCCCCATCGAGGCCGGCGAGCAAGCCATCGACCAGATGACTGCCGGTGTGCAGCTCGACTGGCTCGCTCGAGTGGATCGAGTCATATAGGAGCAGCACCGTCGAGCCGCTGGCGCTGATCGTCTGCAGGCTTCGGCCGAGCCGTTCACCCGTCACGAACGCGTCCTCGAGACCGCCTTCGGTTGCGATACCCTCGAGCAGGAACGGCTCGGCGAACAGCAAGACACCGCACTCAAACCCGGTCAAGGTTGTGCCATCGCGGGTGATCAGCCCGACGGCGCTGCCGCCGATGATCGGGATGTCCCCCAGCTCCTCGCGCAAGCCGGCAAGCAACGACTCGGGCTCATGCCGGCCGCCGCCAAAGGCCAGCGCCCAAATCGGGGCGCCGGCAAGCTGCTGCTTGGCTTGCCGGGCGGCGTCACGGGCCGCGAGTGCGGCCTCGTTGTGTCGCGCGATACCTAGCGCGGGATTTCTGGTCTTGCCTTTCAATTGCGGCTCCTTGCGAACTGAATCGGGTGGCCCTGCACTGCCGTCCGCTCCGGGCATCTAGCCCCTAATCTTAGTCGGCCTGGGTTTGCTCGCCTCGTCCGCTTGAGGCTATCAACCCGAGCGCAGCTCGGGGGTGCCGAGCTGCGAGGGGCTACGGTCCCATCTTTTCAAGGCGCTAGCAACCCCTGCCGCCTGCTGCGTTCATGGCCGGGTGGTCTGTTACGACGACTGCTTGACCGGCGACCACGGCCTGTTGCTCATCCCCATGCAAGGTGAGCCTTGGAGGCCCTAGCAGAATGTCCCTTGCGGCTCTTGTGCTAGCCGCTGCAGCTGGCCCAAGGCAGGATCACGGCACCCTTGTCGACGCCGCGTTAGGGATTCCGCTCAATGGCCTCGATGGCGTCGGCGCGGGGGTGTGAAGCCCGCCTCGATGGTCTCGGTGTCCTGGTTGTTGGTTTGGTTGTTGGTCTGGTTGCTTGACTGGTTGCTGGACTGGCGCCGTTTGCCGATGTTCTTGCGGTCACGCTCACGCTGTTTGGGGCGTTGCTTTGCCTTCGCCTTGGCATCCTGAGCGGGCGGGCGTTGGCCATTCGATTTGCTGGATGCCTTCTTCGCTCGGCGCGCGGATCGGTTCGGCCCCTGGAAACGGGCCTCAAGCCCTGCGATCTGTCGGAGCTCCGGCGTGATGTCCAGCCAGCGCAGAATTGCGTCCATCTTATTCCATTCCGGGCCACTGACAAGGGTGATCGCGACGCCGGCTCGGCCTGCCCGGCCGGTGCGGCCGCTGCGGTGGAGATAGTCTGTACCGCTCCGCGGGACGTCGAGGTTGATCACGCGCTCGACCCCGATGAGATCGAGTCCGCGTGCGGCGACGTCGGAGGCAACGAGCACCCGGATCGCATCGCGCTCGAAGAGGCCGGTCACCCGCCGGCGCTCGCGTTGATCGAACTCGCCGTGCAGCGCTGCCGCGCGCACCTGAGCGGCGCTGAGTCCGTCTGCGACGGCCTCAGCGCGGGCGCGGGTGTTCGTGAACACCAGCGCCTTCTCGTAGTCCTCCTGCTCGAGCAGCCAGCGCAGTTGTGTCTGTTTGTGTGGCAGGTCGTCGCTGAGGATGAGCTGATGCCGGATATCGGGGTGCGGCGCGCGAATCGGGTCGACCTCGATGACCTGCGGCGCATTGAGCAGGCGGTCGGTAATCGGTCGCAGCCCACCGTGCCTGAGGCTGGCCGAGAGTAGCAGCGATTGGCGCCCAGGATTGCTGGCGCCGATGATCGCGAGCACGTCGACGGCGAAGCCGAGGTCGAGCATGCGGTCGGCCTCGTCCAGCACCAGGTAACCGAGCTCGGAGAGGTCGGCCTCGCCGGTCTCGAGATGCTCGCGCAGCCGTCCGGGCGTGGCGATGACCAGGTCTGGATTCTTGCGCAGTGCCGAGACCTGCCGTCCGCGGCCCTCGCCGCCGATGATGACCGCGGCGGTCAGCCGGGTGCGCCGGCCCAGCGCCAGGAACTCGGCCTGGGACTGATGGGCGAGCTCGCGGGTCGGCACCAGGACCAGGGCGCGGATGCCGCCGTCCGGGGCCGGCTCCTCGCTGAGGCGCTGCAGGATCGGTAGCAGGAAAGCGCCGGTCTTACCGGAGCCGGTCGCGGCCGAGACGAGTAGGTCCCGTCCCTCGAGCGCGGCCGGAATCACCCGTTGCTGGACCGGTGTCGGTTGCTGCCAGCCGGCATGGGCGATGGCGCGCTGCAGTGGCTCGTCGAGATCGAAGGCGGCGAAGGATGCGGTCATGGCGGTGATGGGCGTTCGGGGTAAGGCGGGTGCTGCGGCGCCAGAGCCGCTCGGTCAGGAGCAGCCAGAGCGCGAGGACACCGACGGTCATCAGTGTCATCAGCGGCAGCGAGACGGTGCGCAGCTCGCGCGGGATCAGGTCGTCCAGCGTCAGGGCGAGCACGGCAAGGACCAGTCCAGCCGTCAGTCGGCTGCTCAGCGGGACCCCGAAGGCCAGCACGCGTTCGCGCAGCAGCACCAGCGCGGCCGGGAGCAGCATCACCAGATGATGCGTCCAGCTTGCCGGCGCGATCAAGAAGACCGTGATCGCGATGATGGAGAGCTCGAGGTCCCGGTCGACCGGGCCGCGTGCCTGATACTGAGACGCTGTTGGCCTGAGGCTGCGGCGCATCGAGCGCCAGAGGACCGCTGCGCTGATGGCAAGAACGAGCAGGATCGCGAGGCTGCTCAGGTGTGCCGCCAGGGCCGGGTCGTCGGCGAGGATGCGGCTGAACTGATTCGGGACCAGGAAACGCGCCACGGCGCCGGCGAGGCTGCGGTTCCAGGGCGCGGCGATCGAGCTGTGGCCTGGCGGCAGCTCGGTCAGGCTGGTGGTGGCGACGATCTCCCGCCACCAGGACAGCCAGCTCCCGCTCGGCGCGACCCAAAGGCTCAGCGCGAGCAGGAGTCCGCCGCCGAGCAGTCCGCCCGCGATCAGGCGCAGGCCGGGGCGTGGACCGGCGCCGAGCGCGAGCAGCGCATAGTGCGGCTTGGCGATGCAGCCGAGCGCGAGCAGGGCGCCCGCAGCGGGTGACTGCCGATCCTCGCGCAGGCGCCGCCAGTAGCCCCAGAGCAACAGCAGTAGCAACAGATTGATCTGCCCGAACTGCAGATTGAGATAGAGGCCGCCGAACGTAGCGATGTAGAGCGGCCCCCAGAACAGCAGACGGCGGGTCGGATCGTCGCGCGCGAGATCGCCGACGACGATCACCATCACGGCCAGCGTCAGCAGCAGGTTCAGCGCTCGCATGACCTCGCCGAGCTGCGGCGCGCTCAAGGCTGCGATCGGCCACAGCAGCGGCAGTGCGGTCGGCGGGTAGGTGAACGGCAGTACGTTCCCGTCACGCCGCGGATAGGGGTCTTCCCCGCCGGTGAACACCCGCTCGGCCGCCTTCGCATAGACCGCGATATCGGTCTCCCGGAGCGGGACTTGACTGACGATCACCGCGAACAGCGCCAAGGCGATGACGAGGCCGAGCAGGCGCGCGCCGTCGCTGCCCGCGCTCGTCCAGCTGGTATCGGTTGGTCCCTGCGCCGGTCTCATGGCGGCTCGATCGCGGTGATCGCTCATTCTCTCGGGTGTAGCCTGTTCTGGTCTTGGTCCGGCACGGCATTGTCCTGGGCGAACCGATACGCCTCTTGGACAAGGGCCAGGTGCGAGCGGTCGCCGCCCCAGTCCGCGCGCTCGCGATCGGGCAGGTCCGCCTCTTCGGCCCAGAGCCGCCAGAGGATGGCCGCGTCCTCCCAATAGGCGCCGGCCACATAGTGCCCGTCGGGACTGAACACGGCGTTGGCGACGCCGCCGGCATCGGCCTCCAACGGCAGGAAGGTCGAGATCACCTGGACCTTGGCGCCGGCCGTGCGCGCTCGTCTCCAGATGCGGATGCTGCGATCGCGTGAGCCGGTCAGGACCCAGTCACCGTCGGGGCTGAACTCGGCACGGTAGATGCGATCCTGATGGCCTTCGAGGATCGCGACCGGCTCACCCTCGCGGCTCCAGAGCCGGGCGGTCTTGTCGAGCGAGGCGGTGACGAGCTGTTGGGCGTCGGGCGCGAATGCAATGCTGTAGAGGCGCCCGCTATGGCCGCGCAACTCGGTGATCGGGCCGCAGCCCGTTTTCGCGTTCTCGAGGAGGGGCGGTGCGGTCTCGCGTTGCGGCTTGGTAGGCGCGGGCTGATCCAAGCGGATCAGGGCGGCATGATCCGCCTCGCCGGCGATGGCGAGCTGACGCCCGTCCGGGCTCAACGCGAGGTCGCCGATGGCGCCGACCCCGGCCTCGGCGCGGCAGCGCTGATGCCAGCGGCCGTCGGCACTGCGCTCGATGAGCCGGATGATGCCGGCCTGATCGCCGGTGGCGATCAGCGTGCGATCATCCAGCCCGAGGACGGTCGCGGCCTCGACGGTGCCGTCTTCGTGGTGCAGCGCCTGGCCGGTGGCAAGCCGTGCACAGGTCGCCGTCGAGAACAGGCGTACCGGCTCCGAGGGGTCATCAGAGGTGGTCAGGACCCAGTCACCATCGGGCCCGAAGAGGGCGTTGTAGACCTCGCCCTTACTGGATTCGCTCGCCTCGAGGACGCAGTCGGTGCGTTTGTCGATCAGGTCGAACAGGCGGGCGGTCCCGTCGTACTGCGCCGAGGCGAGACGGCTTCCGGAGGGTGAGAAACGCACCTGCCGAACCGGGCGCTGCGTTTGCTCGTTCTCGTCTCGATCAGTCAGGAAGGAGGCCCAAGGCTGCGGGCTGGTCGACGAGTCGCCGCGGCCGTAGCGCCAGACCCGGACACCGCCGTCGTAGCCGGCTGTTGCCAGCAGCAGCGCATCGTCGCTGCGGGCGATCGCCGGGGGCGCGATCGCGGTCTCCACGTACCAGACATGATTGGGATGACTGAGTCTATAGGCGAGGCGTGAGACCGGTTCGACGCTCCAGAGGCGCGCGCTTCCGTCTCGGACTGACAGGGTTGCAACCCGATGACCACCGTCGTGGAAGCCGGCCGAAGAGACCGCGGCATCATGTCCGAGCACGGCCAGACCCTTGCCGGTCTGGAGTCCGGCGAGCCGGGCCGTGCCGTCCAATGAAGCGCTGAGCACCAGGTCATCGCTGAGCTTGCTGTCGGCAGGCGCCTCGATGATCGCCACCGTCCCAGCGCTGAGGCGATGATTGTTCAGCACGACCGCCTGATCGAGCGCCGGCCCCTGACTCGGTTCGCTGCGCGGCGTCTCCATCAGGGTCCAGCGGACGACCTGGCCTTCATCATCGGCGGCGACCAGAAAGGTACCGGACGGGTCGAAGGCGATGTCGCGCACCGCGCTGCGATGGATCTGATAGCGCTGCCCGCCGATTCGCGCTGACGAGAGCTCGGCGATGGGCACGCCGGTTCGGGTGTAGAGGCGGATGCGCTCATCGGCGGCGGCGATCGCGATGCGCTCGCCATCGGCGTCGAAGATCGCGCGGTTGAACGGCCGACCGAGGGGGCCGTCACTCGGCAGCGACAGGCTGATCTCGCCTGCGGTGAGGTCGATCAACCGGCTGCGGCCCTGCGCGGAAGCGGTCAGCAGCGCATCGCCATTGGGGGAGAAACCGAGGCCGCGGATCGCGCCGTCCTCTAGAGGTGCTTCGAACAGGACACGGCCGGGCGTTGTCAGGTCGAGCACGCAGACCCCTTGACTGCCGTGGTCGTCGGCGCGATTGAAGGCCAGGCGGTGGCGCTGCGGGTCGAGCGCGAAGCTGGGGCCGGCCGGCGCGCCGCAAGGATAGTCTGGTTCGGCTGCAGCGGCCGCCGGTAGGCGCCAGACCCCGGTGGCACCGATGCCGAAGACCTGCTTGCCAGCACCGAAGACCAGCGTGTGCACGCCGAGCTCGGGATCGGCCAGGGCCTGGATCGGTGCGAAGCGCCCCTGCTTGAGCTCGAGCAGGGTCGCTCCGCGCCCTGGAAGGAAGCTCGCCAGCAGCCCGCCGTCGGCACTGAAGCCCGGGGTGCGAGGGGCATCGGCGGATGGGCTGACCAGCGGCGCCATCGCGATCAGACGATTGTTGCTGAAGGCCAGCCCGAGCGTCTGCACGGCGCGCTGCGGCAGATCGGCGCCGGCGCTGAGGGTCAGCGCGACCGCCTGCGGGCTGTTGCCGCGGGTGATCGCCAGGTTCGCCTCGTTGAGCTTGCTGTGGCTTAGGTTGGCTTGAGCCTCGGTGTAGGCATGGTAGGCGAGGCCGGCGGAAAGGGCGGATAGCAACATCAGCGCGGCGAGCACCGCGCCGACCATCCGGACCAGACGGCTGCGGCGTTGCAGGAAGGCAAGGTGTGCCTTCGATTGCTCGATGAATTCGAGCTCGAGCGGCTCGAGCTCGTCGGCATAGGCGGCGAGCAGCGCGTCGGCGTCGGCGCAGCCGGCCTCGCGCAGCAGGTACTCGCGGTTGCAGTTGGTGCGCTTCCAGAGCTGCGCCTGACGGTCGAGCTGGAAGCGCTGCGCGAGCAGGCGGCGGTTATCCGGGTTGGCCAGCCAATCGCGCACCGGCGCCCAAGCGCCCATGAGGATGGGATGGCTGAAGCTGACGACCGGCCGATAGGTGCGCCAGTGTCCGGCCTCGGCCCGGTCTGTGCCGGATGGCTGCTCGGATGCATTGGAGAGGTCGGCTGGCGCAGGCGGGCTGTGCTGGGATGAGGCCGGTGAGGATGCGGAGGATGATACCGGAGCGATGACTCGCGGCATGCTCGATCGCCCTGCCGAGCTGGGATCGAGCGGCCTTCTCAGCAGCCTGCGCCAGCGCTGACGCCAATCCGAGCGCGTCTGGCGCCAGATCGCGCTGATCTCGGTGCGCAGACGGTATTCCGGCGGCGGGCAACGGCTCGTCAGCGCCGGCTCAGGCCGCCCTTCAGCGATGACGAGGCGTGCCGCGATGAGTTGGTCCAGCAGGCGCGAGCAGGCGGCATCCCGGCGCAGGGTGCTCAGGCTGCCGAAACGGTTGGCGGGTCGGCCGTCGGGACCGCCTTCGACGGTGATCAGGGCGCGGCATAGCTGAGGTAGCGCGGCCCGAGCCGCGGCGTCGAGCGCACCCCAAAGGGCGCTGGCACGTGCGAGCACCTGCGCATCGATCCGGCCGCCGGCATGATAGTCGGCAGCGGTCAAGCGGAGTTCACCGGCGTCGTTGGTGGCGGCTCGCTGCACGGCGATCTGGTAGGCGCTGGCCAGTGCCTGCTGCACCAGTGGCGGCCAGACCGACAGGAGGCTGGCGTCGGCTTCCAGTTCTTCGATCAGGTCGCGCTCGCTGGTCGCATCGGCATCGAGGTCGATGCCGGCGACGCGCGCCGGGATCTCGACGATCTGGCGCAGGCGTGAGTCCGCCGGCGCGGCGACCTCGATCCAGCCATGCGCCTCGATCAGGGGCTGCAGCGCGGGCAGCTGGGCGAGGTCCGGCAAGGCATCGCTGCGCAGCACACCAAGGACCCAGACCGCTGGGGCTCTTGCGAGCGCATCGAGCGCGGCGCCGAAACGGTGGAGGTGGTCCTGATCGCCGTGTTGCAGCAGGCTCTCGAGCGGGTCTAGGGCGATCAGCAGCCGGGCTGCACCGCCTGCAGCCGGGCTGCGTGTCGCAATGGCGGTGCCGATCTGCTGCGCTGCGAGTGGTGCGTCTGTGCTCAGCAGGCGGGCGAGCGCGGCTGCATCGAGTCCAAAGCCGGCAAGCGGCTCGCCGAGCATGGCCTGGTCGCAGAGGGCGTCGGCGAGGGCCGCGATCGGGCCTGCCGGGTGTGCGGCCGGCTCGATCAGGCAGCTGCGGACCCTGGCAATCTCCTCGAACTGGAACGGTCGGGTGATGCGTGGTAGCAGCCCGGCACGCAGCAGCGAGGTCTTGCCACTGCCGCTCGGTCCCGTGATGAGCAGAAAACCGGCGTCCGCATCGGCCAGCTGCTGAACCCGCAGGAGCAGCTGCCTGACCTCCTGCTCACGGCCGGTAAAGATGCGTTCATCGCTGCTGTCGAAAGGGCGGTCGGCCCGAAAGGGGCTGCCGTGCCAGTGCAATGACCCGGCCAAGGCCCGGCGCTCGGCACTGATTCGCCGGTTGAGCAGCTTTCGCAGCTGGGTCTCGACCAGCTCGCGAAAGGCCGAGCTCGTGTCGAAGGTCCGGAAGGCGCGCCGAAAACTGTTGTCCTCGAAGAAGAAGTGGGAGCGAAAGAACTCTTCGAGCCGGCGCCGGTCCTCGACGGCCTCGCGGGCGGCGGCTGCATCGGTGATGTCCACCAGCCTGGGCGCGGTCTTCTTATAGACCAAGACCTCTGGGGTGCCGGATGCGGCCGAGGCCTCGACGGCATTGATGAACTCCCACTCGGTCCCGGTCATGCCGCGGTAGGGTTCCTGCGGCAGCGGTGACCCGAGCCGGGTCCAGAGGATGACGAGCACGATGTCGCAATCCTCGGGCTGGGTCAGACCGGCCTGGAAGGTTCGGTCCGCGGTCAGCGCCTCTTCCTCCCAGAGGATCGCGCGCAAGGTGAAGTAGGGCAGGTATTCGCCCGCGAGTCGTTCGATGATGTCCTTGACCACTGCGCGCTCATGATCGACATCGGCCGGTGACGAAACGAATATCCTGACTGGCTTGTCGGTCATGGGCGCGTCTTGGTGCGGAACGGGCTGGCGTGTCAAGGTGCGGACAGCGTTGAGACGCGCCGGACCTGTCGCGGTACAATGCCACGCGGGCAGCGGGTTGGCACCATCTCAGTCGGAGGCCCCATGATGCAGACCGAGACGACGGACCCGCAGCGCATGGAGCAGGTGCTGCGCGATGCGGTGCGGCAGATCGCTGACGACGGGGATCTCGGCCGCTTTCTCGACTGGTCTCGAACCCAGATCCCTGCCGCGCTGGATGTCGAGTCCGACCTGATGGACGGCGAGGCGCAGCGTCTCGGGGCGATGCTCGGCCTCGCGATCTGGAACGCCACGCCGCGCGCCGAACATGACTGGCGTCCGCCCCCGCTGGCGACCCCACGGGATGATGATCCCTGTTTTTGCGGCTCCGGTCTCAGTTATCGCGATTGCTGCGAGCCACTGGGGCCCTTGCCGGATCTGCCGATCGAGCTGATTTGGGATCTGCTGATCGACGAGCTGCCGGATGAGCCGGTACAGGATGCGCTGCGCCGGCGGGCGGTGCCGGAGACGCTATTGGCTAAGGTCGCCGAGCGTTGGCTCGAGCGGGAACGACCCGGACGCGCCGCGGCGCTGCTGGAGCCGCTGTTTCGCGGCGATCTCGCGGCGCTGGACAGCCGCTACGAGCCGGCGCTCGATATCCTCTGCGATGCGCTCGATGCGCTCGATCACTGGAAGAAGAAGCAAGCCTTCCTGTTGCGCGTGACCGATGAAGGCAGTCGCGAGCTGAAGGCTGTCGCCTGGCAACGCTTCACGATGATGTTCATGGACGATGGCGAGCTCGACTACGCCGATGAGGCCTTCGAGCAGGCGCTGCGCCACGGGCCGGACAATCCTTCCACCGCGCTGCTCGAGATCACGCTGCTCGCGGCCCGCCATGATGACGAGCGGGCGCGCTCGCGGGCGCAGTTCTGGTGCCATCGTCTGCGGCGCGCCGGCGGTGCCGAGCCAGGGCTGATCGCCTTCCTCGAGGAGGCGATGGTCGATCCGCAGGAGGCGTTGGTCTGGAGCCATTCGGCGGCGATGGACCCGAAGCTCTTAACACTTTGCCAGTGGGTGCGGAGCTGCTCGACGCAGCCGCCGGTCAGCTATCAGGTCGAGCCGCTCGATGACCCGATGCAGGCCGGTGCCGGTATCCAGCTCTCGCTATTCCCAGACGACAACGAGACACCGGCGGGTCAGGGCTCGGTTCCAAGTGGTGCGGCCGCCGCATTGCTGCCGACGACCGAGCTGCGCCAGGTCGAGCGTGAATGGCATCGCATCTTCCCGGCCTCGAAGCCCTATTCGACGCAGCTCTCGGCACTCGATGACGGCGGTGTCTGGGAGACCGATGACTGGCTGCGTTTCCTGGCCGCACAGCCGGTGGCAGCGAACAGCCTGGATATCCTCGATGATCTGGCGACCGCGCTCTACGAGCACCCCGAGAGCAGCCTGCCCTGGGTTGCCCATACACTGCTCGGGCCGCTCTATGCGCGTGCGATCGCGATCCTCGACAGGACGCTCGCGGCGCATGATCTAAGCTGCCTGCCTTGGAGTGCCGAGCGCAACCGCCCGGCGCTGCGGTTGCTGTTTCGGGCCTATCTCCATGAAGCGGAGGCCGGTCGCGATCAGGCCGCGGCGGCCCTGATCGAGCGCCTGTTGATGCTCAATCCGCAGGATAACCATGGTGCACGCGCAGAGCTGATGAATCACTACCTGCGGGCGCACTCGGATCAACAGGCGCTGGAGCTCGCGCGGCGCTTTCCGAACGACGTGCTCGCCGACCTGGCCTATGGCGAGGTGCTCGCCCTCTATCGGCTCGGTCAGCAGGAGCATGCGGCCCGCGCCCTAAGCCGCGCAGTCCATCGGCTGCCGCGTATCCCGCGGTTCTTGCTGCGCAAGCGCATCAAGCGCCCGGCGCTCGATCATACTGGCTTCACACCGGGTGCTGAGGATCAGGCCTGGCTCTATCGCGAGGCGATGCGCGACGTCTGGGAGGCGGAGCCTGGCCTGCTGAATTGGATGAAGAAGCGCTTGACCGCGTGAGGGGAACCAAGATATGTCGCACTCCTTCCAGGTGGTGTTTACCGGCCGTCTGAGCGCGGCCGCGCAGATCGATGACGCGGTGCGCGACTTCGCATCGGTCTTCAAGGTCGACGAGGCCAAGGCGCGGTCGCTGATCGGCGCCGGGCAGGAGCGCGTGCTCAAGGCCGATGTCGACGAGCAGGTGGCTCGACGCTACCTGGATGTGCTCGGTGAGATCGGGCTCGAGGCGCGGCTCGAGCAGATGGAGGGCTCGCCCCCGGAAGACTCGCCCCCGGAAGGCTCGTCCCCGAGTGAGGCGGGTGGGGACGGTGACCTGCAGCCAGTCCTCGCGGAGACGGCGTCGACGCCGTCCTCTGCGCCTCCTCCTCCGCCGCCATCTGACCCTGCGGCAACGAGCGGGCTGTCGCTGACCGCGGGTCCGGTCGCGCGTCCTGCGAGCCACGGTTGGGACTGGATCAAGCAGGCCTGGGGCCAATTCAAGCAGCAGCCGCGGGGTTGGCTGTTAGCGGTCGCGCTGGTCTATCTGGTCACCCTAGCGCTCAGTATGGTGCCTGTCGTCGGATCATTGGCGACGATGATCCTCGGACCAGTCTTCGCTGGTGGGCTGATGCTTGGCGCGCAGACCCAGCAGCGCGGCGGAACACTGCGAGTGAGCGCCGGATTTGACGGGTTTTCCCGCCATGGTGGCCAACTTGCGCTTGTGGGCGTGCTGTACTTTGTGGGTTTGATCCTGGTCTTCATCATCGCCGGTGTGCTGGGGTTCACACTGGGTGGTCTATCAGCGGGCTCGCTTGAGACCCTGAACACCGGTGATCCCGAGGCGATGGCGGCGATGGGCCCCGGGCTGGCGTTGTTGATCCTGTTCGCAACCCTGCTCTTTGTCCCGCTGCTGATGGCCTATTGGTTTGCACCCGCTTTGGTCGCATTGGACGGCGTGCCGGCATTGGACGCGATGCGCATGAGCTTTCGTGGCTGTTGGAAGAACATCGTCCCTTTCATTGTCTACGGCTTGACGCTGTTCTTCATCCTGGTCGGCTTCAGTGTCCTGTTCGGGCTCCTGACCGCTATCTTGTCGGGGCTAGGCGAGACCTTGGCGATCGTGGCGATGCTGCTGCTCGTTCCGTTAATGCTGGTCTTTGCGGTCGTCGTGGTGCTGTCGATCTACAGTGGCTATCGCGATGTCTTTCATCGTGAGGAACCGGTCTCCGGGCGTTTAGCCCTCTAGGTGGAACCCGTCGCAGCCTTTCTGACTCGCTTCCCCAATCCCATCTGAACTGAAACGTCTTCTCGGCACTCACGGAGATCCCTATGCGCTCTCGCTCCCTCACCCTGACCGCCTGCCTGCTCGCCGGCGCCAGCTTGGCCTGCGCCGATGATGAGCCGGCGGCCGCCGCCGACACGGCAGATGTCCCCGAGGGCAGGCTGGTCTATGGCCAGTATATGGCGACCGTCGGTGATTGCGTGGCCTGCCATACGCGTCCGGACGGTGAGCCCTTCGAAGGCGGCCTGCCGATCGAAACCCCCTTCGGGACCCTCTACACACCGAATATCACGCCCTCGAAGGGTTATGGGATCGGTTCGTTCAGCGATGAGGATTTCCTGCATGCGCTGCAGGATGGGATCGCGCCGAGCGGGCTCCCGTACTATCCGGCATTGCCTTATCCCTCCTACACCAAGGTCAAGGATGATGATCTGCTGGCGATCAAGGACTATCTGATGTCGCTGGAGCCCTCCGATTACCAACCGCCGGAGACCGATCTGCGCTGGCCGTTCTCGGTCCGTGATCTGATGTTCGGCTGGCAGGAGCTCTATCTTGACCGGGGCCGCTTCGAGCCCGATCCGACGCGCAGTGATGAATGGAATCGCGGGGCCTATCTGGTCGAGGGTCTGGGCCACTGCGGGTCCTGCCACACGCCGCGCAACCTCGCCGGCGCGACCGAGCCGTCGAAGGCGATGACCGGTGCGATCGTCGATGGCTGGTATGCGCCGAACCTGACCTCGGATCTCGATGAAGGCATCGGCCGTTGGAGCGTCGACGAGCTCGCAACCTTCCTTCGGACCGGTCTGGCCAAGCCCGATGCGGAGGCCGCCGGCAACGCTGATCCGAGCGACGCGCCGACAACGGCCGCACTTGGGCCAATGGCCGAGGTGGTGCATGACAGCCTGTCGAAGCTCGCGCTGTCGGACCTGCGCGCGATCGCCGTCTACCTGAAAGACCTGCCGCCCCGGGAGGCGCCGAGCCACGAGGCAAAGGTGCCGGAGGTCCTGAGCGAGCAGGACTATGTGCAGGGCCGCGAACTCTATGTGAAGAACTGCAGCGCCTGCCATCAGGATCATGGCCAAGGCCTCCAGCCCTATTTCCCGGCCCTGCGCGGGAATCCAGTGGTCAATGCCGAAGAACCGAACGATGTGCTCAAGACCCTGCTGCTCGGCGCACCGACAGACCCGACGGAGGCCTTCTCGCCGCACGTTGTGATGCCGTCTTTTGGCTCGGTGCTGACCGATGAGCAGATCGCGACCGTCGCAAGCTATATCCGCGCCAACTGGGGTAACGACGCGCCGCCGGTGACTGCCGACGCGGTCAAGGCGTTGCGCGAGTAACGAACGGCCGAGACCAGTTGGCCGCGCCGCTCAGCCCAGCTATTTGGCTGGGCCGGCGGCATGGGCCGGCGGCATGGGTGGCCGGCATGGACGGGCAAGTCAGGGCGTCAGGCATGGCCGGCAAAGGGCAAAGGGCAAAGGGCGGAGGGATCGTTGGCGACGCTGCATCCGCGCTTCAGGATTGCGCTACTGGTGCTCGCGGCGCTGATCGCCATTGCGGTCACGCTGTCGGCCTGGTGGCTGTACCGGCCCAATCCGCGCTATGCGGGCACCCTGGCGTTGGCCGGCCTGGAGCAGCCGGCCAGCGTGCGCTTCGGGGCGCACGCGGTGCCGAGCATCGATGCCAAATCGATCAGGGACATGGTCTTCGCACAGGGTTTCGTCGTCGCCCGCGAACGGCTCTGGCAGATGGACCTATTGCGACGCCTCGCCGGCGGACGGCTTGCGGAGCTCTTTGGCGAGGGGGCGTTGCGTGCGGATCGTTTCTATCGAACGATCGGTCTTGCCCGCGCCGCTGATCACACCTTCGAAGCCCTGGAGCCGCGCTGGCGTGATCTGCTCGCGCGTTATGCCGAGGGTGTCAACGCCTACCGAGACCGGGCGATCGCTGCGATGCGTCTGCCCCTCGAGTATCAGCTGCTCGGACTCGCGCCCGCGCCCTGGCGGCCGCAGGACAGTCTTCTGGTCGGGGCCTATATGGCCTGGGTCAATGCGTCCAATCTGCGCGAAGAGCTCGTCTTTCTGCGCCTCGCACAGCGACTCGGCACCCAACGCGCGTTGGAACTGTTTCCGACCGGGCCGGGTCAACCGGCGCCGGAAGCGGCTCGTGCGCTGCCTGAGTATCGACTCAAGACCTCGCGCTCGGACGCGCCGTCCTCGCCCGAGCGACTCGATGCTGATCCGGCATCGACGTCGCTGCGTGAGCCTGATGATCGACGGCAGCCTGATGCATTCGCGCGATCGACGCCCCAGGCCGCAAGCAATGCCTGGGCCGTCACTGGACGCTGGAGCGAAGGCGGTGCCCTGCTCGCGAACGACCCGCACCTGCCGGCGCAACTGCCGGCCCCGTTCTTCGAGCTGGAGATGCAGGCGCCAGGCTACCACGCCGCTGGCGTGGCGTTGCCTGGGGTGCCCTTTGTCTTGATCGGGCATAACCGGCAGCTGGCTTGGGGGGTGACCGCCAGCGCTGCTGACACCCAGGATCTGTTCCTCGAACGGATGAGCGAGGACGGCCTCGCCGTGCTGCGCCCGGGGGGTGGCACCGAACCGATCAGCGTCCGGACCGAGCGGATCGCCGTCCTCGGCCGCGAGTCGCCGGTTCAGCTCGATGTCCGCTCGACGAGCCATGGCGTCTTCATCGATGAGCTGGTTGCCGCGCCGAATGCGAATCCGGCGGGTCTGATCTCGGTTCAACGACCGGAGCGGCTGGCGTTGAAACAGACGCTGGTCGAGGCAGACCGCTCGTTGGTTGCGCTCTTCCGCCTCAACCAGGCGCAAACGCTCGATGAGGCGCGCGCAGCGACCCGCGATCTTCGTCAGGTCTCGCTCAACCTCCTCTTCGCTCACCGCAACGGGCGCATCGCCTGGCAGGTGAGTGGACTGTTGCCCGTGCGCGGTCGAGGCAGCGGTGCCTTTCCGGTCCCTGGCTGGGAGGCGGGCTACGGCTGGACCGGTTTTCGGCCCTTTTCCGAGAATCCGGGCCTCAGCGACCCGCCGGCTGAACGGCTCGTAAACGCCAACAACGCGATGAGCGAGTCAGAGGCGTCACCGCCGATCGGTTACTCCTGGCTGGCGCCATTTCGGGCGCAGCGGATCGAGGCGCTTCTGGATGCGCGAGGAGGTGATGCGCGGTTGGGCGATGCGCGGCTGGGCGATGCGCGGTTGGACGACGCGCAGTGGGGCGACCCTCAACTGGAGCATGCTCGGCTTGGGGATACCGACCCAGGGACGCAGCCGGGGGATACGGAGCTGGTGGATACGGGGTTGGGGCTGGATGCCGCCGATATGGCGCGGATGCAATCGGATCGTGTCAGCGAGGAGGCGCGGCTCTATCTTGCAGCGCTGGAGCGGCAGTTGCCCGAGCTCCGGCAGATCGACCCGGAGGCAGCGGCGATCGCGGAGTCGGAATTGCTGTCCTGGTCCGGGCGCTTCGATCAGGACAGCCGGTCGGCGGCCTTGTTCGTGATGCTGCGTCCGGCGCTCTATCGCGCGCTCTATGCCGACGAGCTGGGGCCCGACCTCGAGGCATTGATGGGCCTAGAGCATGAGGCCTACGGGCCACTCGCCGAAACGATGCGCGCCGACCGCTCCAGTTTTTGGGACGATGTCCGAACACCCGAGAAGCGAGAGGGGCCTGCGCTGGTCTGGGCGCGGGCGCTGCACGCAGCGAAACGCTCGCTGCACGAGGCGCTGAGCGACGAAGATGAGCCGACACTCGCGCAACTGCGCCAGTTGACCTTCAGGCATGCCTTTGCAGGCCAGCCGCTGCTCGGTCGACTGTTCAACCTCGGCCCCTTGGGTCATGGGGGTGATAACGGGACCATCGATGTGGCGATTGCGCCGCTAGGCCGACCGCGAGACATCGGCAATGTCCCGGCGCTGCGCGTCGTCTATACGCCGAACGAGTGGTCACAGACGCGCGGCACATTGCCGCTTGGTCAGTCTGGCCATCGTTTCTCCCGGTTTCGTGCCGACCAGCTCGACGACTGGCTCGCGGGCGAGCTTCACCGCTGGGCTTGGGGTGGGCCGCCTGCAGGACAGTCACTCGGGACCTTGGTGCTGCGTCCCGGCTCCGGCTGATCCGGGTTCTCGGGCGGTTGCGAGCCGGTCCAGCGGTAGAGCGACGTCGGCGCGCCGGCGCAGAGGTCGCAAGCGCTGCATTTCGGTCGGGTCGCAACGCGCTCGATCCGGCCCTTCTCGAGCCACTTCTGCATCAGGGCGTCGGCGACCTCCTCGCTCACGCCGAGATGCATCGCGACCTCATGCAGCGAGGTCACGCCTTGTGCGCGGACGAAGTCACGGGCTGCGGTGAGCATTAGGCGCGCCCCCTTGCCGGGGCGAGCGCATCGCCGAGCCCTCTTCGGCTCCAGACACGCAGCGCGACGAACACGACGACCAGCAGTGCGATCAGGCTGCCGATCCAGATGCTCGAGCTCAGCGGGTGCTGCTGGAAGGTCGTGCCCTGATAGAACAGCGTCGCGGTTACATAGGCGATGCCGGTCGTCCAGATGGCGACGAAGGCGGCCCAAGGCGCACCGGCCTCACGGACGATCGCCCCGATCGTTGCGACGCAGGGGAAGTACAACAGCACGAATAGGAGGTAGGCGAAGGCGCCGGCGCGGCCGTCGAAACGCGCCTCCATCGCGCCGAAGGTCCCGGTCGCGACCGCCTGCTCGGCAGCGACCGCCTCGCGATCGACCTCGTTGCCGATGCCGAGCCCGAGCGGATCGGTAAGACTGCGCACGACCTCAGCGAGATTTGCCGGCACGGTGGCAGCCGCCGCAGTGAGCGCCGGGCCGAGCTGGAACGGCTCTTCATCAGCCACGGACGGCTCCGATTCGACGGCGAGGCGGCTGTAGAGGCTGTCGAGCGTGCCGACGATGACCTCCTTGGCGAGCACGCCGGAGACGATCCCGAGGACGGCCGGCCAGTTGTCTTCGCCGATCCCGATGGGTGCGAACAGCGGTGTGGCGACGCGGCTTGCCGCGGACAGGACCGACTCGTCGCTGTTGGTCTCGCCGATGCTGCCGTCGGTGCCGATCGAGCTGAGCAGATTCAGGATCACGACCATGACGATGATCACGCGGCCGGCCTCGCGCAGGAACAGCTTGACGCGGTCCCAGGTGCGCAGCAGGACGCCGCGCAGCGTTGGCATGTGATAAGGCGGCAGCTCCATCACGAAGCCGCTGCTCGAGCCGCTGAGCAGTGTCCGTTTCATCACCAGGCCGGTCAGCAGTGCGACGATGATCCCGGTCAGATAGAGGGCGAAGACGACGTTCTGGCCCGAATGCGGAAAGAAGGCTGCTGCGAACAGCACATAGACCGGCAGCCGTGCGCCGCAGGACATGAACGGGTTCATCAGGATCGCCAGCTTGCGCTCGCGCTCGTTCTCGAGTGTGCGTGTTGCCATCACTGCGGGCACGTTGCAGCCGAAGCCGACGATCAGCGGGACGAATGCCTTGCCGGGCAGCCCGATCGAGCGCATGAAACGGTCCATCACGAAGGCGGCGCGCGCCATGTAGCCGGAGTCTTCGAGCGCCGATAGGAAGATATAGAGCGAGGCGATGATCGGGATGAAGGTGGCCACCACGCTCAGGCCGGCGCCGACGCCTTCGGCAAGGAGCAACCGCAGCAGCTCCGGCGCCCCGAAGCGACTGAGTAGGGCGCCGAGGCCGTCGACGAAGAGCGCGTTGGCCACGCCATCGAAGAAGTCGATAAAGGCGCCGCCGATGTTGATCGTAAAGACGAACATCAGATACATCATCGCCAGGAACAGCGGGATGCCCCAGCGCCGGCTGAGCACGACGCGATCGATGGCATCGGAGAGGTGTCCTGCGGCGGCGCCGCGCTGGTGTTGGACCGTCTTAGCCAGCGCATGCGCATGCGCGAAGCGGGTATCGGCGATATGGATATCGGCGTCTTCGCCGGAGCGAGCAGCGATCGCCTCTCGCCAATGCTCGACGCGGTTGGCGAGGGCGGGCCCCTGCCATGCCTTCGTCGCCTGGGCGTCCCCTTCGATCAGCTTCAGCGCGAGCCAGCGGCCATTGCTGTCCGAGGCCTGGCTCAAGCCAGGAGCAAGCTCGGCAAGCGCCTGTTCGACGCAGTCCTCGTGGCCCAGCGCATAGCCGCCGCTCTCGCGGCCATCAGCCACGGCGAGCGCTCGGGCGCTCAGCTCTGTGATGCCCTCCTTCGAGACTGCGACGACCGGCACCACCGGGCATCCGAGTCTTTCGGAGAGGGTGGCGAGATCGATCTCGATGCCGCGCCGGCGCGCCACGTCCATCATGTTCAACGCGAGCAGGACCGGGACCTGGAGCTCCAGAAGCTGTACGGTTAGGTAGAGGTTGCGCTCTAGGTTGGTCGCATCGATGACGTTGATGACCAGGTCGGCCTCACGGCTCAGCAGGTAATCTCGGGTGATCTGCTCATCGAGCGAATCGGCATCGAGCGAGTAGATGCCTGGGAGGTCGATCACGCGCACCGGGTGCCCGTCGAGCTCGCAGCGGCCCTCGCGGCGTTCGACCGTGACGCCGGGCCAGTTACCAGTGGTTTGACGGATACCGGTCAGCGCGTTGAACAGGGCGGATTTGCCGCAGTTCGGGTTGCCGGCGAGGGCGATGGTCAGTTTGTCCCTGGTGGCCAGGTTCTCAGGGCTCTCTCGAGACTGGCGGTTCATCGCGACAAGGCTCCTGGCACGGTCGGTTCGGGTGGGGTCTCGGTTGGGATCAATGGGGGTCCTGAGGTTTGGCGGCTTGGGCCGTCAATGAGGCGGGTCTGGACTGACCCTAAGGCGATTTCTGTCAAGGCTCATACCGCCTTGCTGGTCTTTTCGCTCGCCTTCTTCGTCGCGCCGCCGGTCACATAGCCCGGCTATGCTCCCGGCGACGCTCCTCGAAGGCAAACGACAATCCTGCGCAATTCGGTACGAGCTTTTCCGGCAATCGCCTAAGGTGTCTCCGCGACCAACCTGAACAGCCTTCTCGGGCGCGACTAAACCGCGTCCAGAGACAGAAACGTCATTTTTCCGCAGTAGGCGCGGTCACAATTGCACATCCCAAACTGGACGCAGTGTAGCAAGGCCAGGTCGGCCAAAAACGACCGGGGCGGGTGCAGGCCTTGGCGATCAATGCTGCTCTGGCGGGTCGGGCTCGACCGGTGTCACGAGGAGCTTGTCGACGATGCCGCCGCCGAGCGCGACTCGGACGCTGCCGGATGAGACGACCAGCCCGGAGCCCCGCCGGTGCTCGATCCGAATGCGGCTCCCCAGCCGGATGCCGAGCCCGCGCAGCTTGCGGCGCAGCTCGCGCCCGCCTGCGATCTGGGAAACCATCGCCGCGGTGCCGGCCGGGAGCTCAGTGAGTTGGACAGGGTTGGAGACCCGTTGATCCATGTTTAGGAGTCGCCGTCAGAGGGTTGAGAATGCGATTGCAGCGTCTGCGCTCAGGGCTAGATAGGTGCCGAGAGGGCCGTGGGGAAGGCCGGCCTAAGGCTCGAATCGAAGCGGCGTAGCCTGTTCGCCCGTCGCCGTTCGGCCAGGCACCGGTTTGGGGCGATGCAGCGGGTCGAGCACTTGGGCTCAGAGGCCCTCGAGCGGTCGCGCCAGCGCAGCTCTTGCTCTGATATGCCCCTCTGATACGCCCACCTCTGTTACACCCAGGATTGTGATGTGATTGTATCGTGTACGCCCGGCATGGGCATGAACTGATGGGGTGAAAGTCCCCTGTAGGAGTACCTGTAGTGTCCTCTTGGACCAATAGAACTACTAGCCGACGGCAAGGGCAAACCCGCGAGGGGATGTCTGGAGGAAGCCCGAGCGCAAAGGTGCGAGCCGACGGACAGAAATCGCATAGAAGGCTCAGTCCCTGGGTGAGTCAGCACGAGGTGACGAAACCCATCAGGTGCAGGGGATAGGGTAAATGCGGCGGTTGTGCACTGAAAGTTCATGCTCTTATCCGGGGAGATCTGTCTCGCGAGCGGTTCGTGCGCCTACGGGAGTCGAACTGAGGCCCAGTCCGAAAGGGCTGGAATCGCCATCGAACCCTACGGGTGCTGTGGTCGCCATGGGAGTCGGACTGAGGGCCAGTGCGAAAGCACTGGAATCGCCACCGGACCCTACCGTGACTCGGGCAGCGCGTCTTGCGGCAACGCTCGGCGTGACGGGACAGAAGTCAGCAGAGGCCATAGTAGCCGAACGAGCGTGGAGCGCTCGTCCGACGAAGGGCCGAACATGAGAAGCCAAGGCGGAGCCGTGGATTGCTCGCGCGCATCGTTGAACCCGTCCGGGGGAGAGGCGTCGCGGCGTGATGCCACACAGCCAGCCTTGCATGACGACCTGATGGAGCGGGTGCTGGAGAGCGAGAACATGCGACAGGCATGGAGGCGCGTGAAGTCCAATCAGGGTGCGCCCGGAATCGATGGGATGCGCATCGAGGACTTTCCCGCGTTCGCACGCTCGAACTTGCCAGTGATCCGCCAAGCCCTGCGTGATGGCACCTACCGGCCACAGCCGGTCAAACGGGTGACGCTTCCCAAGCCGACCGGGGGCGAGCGTCTGCTCGGCATCCCGACGGTGATGGATCGCGTCATCCAACAAGCCATCGCGCAAGTCCTGGGGCCGATCTTCGATCCAGGGTTCTCGGATGCGAGTTTCGGCTTTNCTTCGACACGGTCCAGCACGACGTCCTGATGGCCCGCGTGGGCCGGAAGGTGCGCGACAAGCGGCTGTTGGCACTGATCGGTGCGTACCTGCGGGCGGGTGTCTTGGTTGGGGAAACCCTCGAAGCGACGGCGATTGGCACGCCGCAAGGCGGGCCGCTGTCGCCGTTGCTGGCCAATATCCTCTTGGATGACCTGGACAAGGAGCTGGAGAGTCGGGGACACCGGTTCGTCCGCTACGCGGACGACCTGCTGATCCTCGTGCGCAGCCACCGCGCCGGTGAGCGGGTCATGGCAAGCGTGTCTCGCTATCTGACCAAAACGCTCAAGCTGGTGGTCAACACGCACAAGAGCCGTGTGGTTAAGACCGATGACTGCGAGTTCCTGGGATTCACCTTCCGGGGCAAGAAGCTGCGTTGGTCCGAGCGCGCCTACCAAGACTTCCGCCACCGGCTGCGCAAGCTGACCGGACGGAGCTGGGGCGTGTCGATGGCGTACCGGCTCAAGAAACTCTCCGAATACGTCCGTGGTTGGATGGGCTACTTCGGCATCTCGGACTACTACCGGCCGATTCCCGAGCTGGACCACTGGCTGCGGCGGCGCATCCGCCTGTGCGACTGGAAACAGTGGCGCGGGGTGCGCAATCGCATTCGCCAGTTGCTGGCCCTGGGGTCGTCGAAGCGTGCCGCGATCTGAACGGGCATGAGCTCCAAGAGCGACTGGCATCTGTCCCGCTCGCTGGGCACGCAAACCGGGATGACCAATGACTGGCTGAAAGGCCAGGGCTTGATCAGCATTCGCGATCAGTGGATGAAAGCGCATGGCTATGCCTAAAGCGTCGTGTGCTCCCTTCTTGTGAATCGCCTAGTGCGGACCCGCATGCTAGGCGGTGTGGGGAGGGCGGGTTAAACACCCGTCCTTACCCGATTAGGCGTACGGCCAGAGCATGAGCTATTGAACAACCTCGAAGTTCTCTCGATCATAATTCCCAGGAACAATAGCCATATCGGAGCTGGAGATGGAATCGGGACACTTGGAATGAAACGATTCCTGTTTACTCCGACAGTGACAGTGTAAAAACCTGAGTGTCGTAGCGTATTCTCGCCGAAAATGTGAAGACGATAACGCCCGCTCAATGGAGATACGTAATCATGCGGATACTCCAATCGCAGTTCATCCTTTAGTAGGAATGAGGCGACAGAACAACTACCGAACGCGCAGAGGTCGACTTCCGATATCAGACTGTCATCTCGATACAAGCGTAAGCTGTCTAAGACTCCCAATCGAGATGGCCTTACTCTAATGAACAGCTCGAATGCATTGGAGGGAACTGAGAAAAATAGATCGTCATGGACGGGTAAGCCTCGAACCAATGCACCTGATTCGTATGCGGGGCCACCGAATTCTCGATATTCTAGGGTGCCGAAGTCATCAATGAGTGCCGCCATCCCTAAGGTAGGATTCATGCATAGCGCAAGCGCGATTAGAAAAAGCCGCAAGTGAGGGCGTAAAAGCACGGTTGTTACAGCGTTTCTTCGCAAATGCTCAAAGTACATCACGTACGCCTCGCGTCAAGACTGGCCCGCCGCCCGTTGCCGCGCCGGAAGCGAAGCGACGGCGCGGCAACGGGCGGTCGGGCCGAGCCGCTAGTGTACGCCCGGCATGGGCATGAACTGATGGGGTGAAAGTCCCCTGTAGGAGTACCTGTAGTGTCCTCTTGGACCAATAGAACTACTAGCCGACGGCAAGGGCAAACCCGCGAGGGGATGTCTGGAG
>NZ_NRSJ01000004.1 GCF_016584085.1 Halochromatium glycolicum
TCAGGGGAATGCTCAGGGGGGTGCTGAGGCGGGGCATAGGGGGCGCGGATCAGGATCTGACCTTCCTGGCGCCAATCGAAACCGTCCGGGTCCTGCTCGGTCAGCCAATCGAGCCAGGCCTGGCCGTGCAGACCGGCGCAATGGGCGCGGCCGTGGCGCGCCATCGCGATCCGCTTCAGCAGCTCGGCGAGCTCGGCGGCACGCACCTTGAGCGGTGTGGACGGCGCCGCGCGCTGCAGCCGTTTGAGCTGGCGGTGGGCGTCCCAGCGCCAATCGCCGACCCGTAGCAGCGGAAGTGGCGGGAGCAGCGGCCGGTGACGCCGTTGGCGCCAGATCAGGACTGCCGCCGCGCACAGGGCCAGCAGGACCAGCCACCAGCCGGGGGCCAATGGCCACCAGGGGTTGCCGAGCGGGTCGTGGATGTCGCGCAGTGCCTGGAGCTCGGGATTCATGCGCCAACCTCCGCCCGGGTCTTCGACCGGCTTGCTAGGCGGCGCGTGCGCTGAGCTGGAAAGCTGAAGATGGGCATCATGCCTGCTGAGAATACTGCGCTTGACTCAGCCAGTTAGACAGCGCGCGAGCGCGCCCGTTGCTCGAGGCTCGCGATCAGGCTGGCATGGATCTCTTGGTCGGTGCGGATCGGCATGAGGATGATGTTCAACCGGTTGGTCAATGCGGATAGGGTCTCGCGGCGCTGCTGCCAGGCCTCTTGGTAAGCCTTGCGCGCGCCTTCGTCCTCGGTGTCGACCTCGATCAGCCGGCCATCGGTGCCGGTGAAGGTGACCGTGCCCATCGCCGGGATCGCCTGATCGGCCGGATCATCGACCGGGATCAGCACGACCGAGCTGCGCTGGCGCAGATTCCCGAGCACCGGCTCGAGATCACGCGCCTCGCGGTTAAGGTCGGCGATGACGAAGATCAGCGACCCGGTCGGCAGACCGCGCGTGGCCCGCTTGAGCGCCTCGGCAAGGCAGTCGATCGAGGCGGCCTGGGTCGATCCGGGAATCGTCAGCGTGCGCAGGAGCTGCCAGAGGGCGCGGCGGCCACGCGCGGGGCGGAAGTGCTTGAGCCCGTCGGCCGGATCGCCGAAGGCCATGCCGCCGACGCGGTCCTGGAGCCGACTTGCGGCCCAGCCGATCAGCGCCGCGGCACGCGCCGCCTGCACCCCCTTGAAGGTGCCGCGGGTGCCGAAGGCCATGTGCGGGCCGCGGTCGACGCAGAGCACGACGCTGCGCTCGCGCTCCTCGCGGAAGACCTTCAGATGCGGCTCGTTGATGCGCGCGGTGACCTTCCAGTCCATGTAGCGGATGTCGTCACCCTCGCGGTATTCGCGCACCTCCTCGAAGTTGACGCCGGCACCGCGGAAGACCGACGCGTAGAGTCCGGCGAAGGTCGAATTGACCAGGTGATGCGACGGGACCCCGAGGGTATGGGCCTGGTGGCGGAGCTCGAGGAGATCGTCGAGGCGAGGATAGAGACTCACGTGCGCGCGCCCCTTCAGGGGATCGCCACCAGATTCAGCAGCCGATCGATGAAGGTATCGGTCGTGATGCCCTCGGCCTCGGCCTCGAAGGTCAGCAGCAGCCGGTGGCGGAGCACCTCGGGGGCGATCAGCTGGATATGATGCGGGGCGACGAACTCGTCACCGTCGAGCCAAGCGCGGGCGCGGGCGCAGCGGGCGAGCGCGATGCTCGCGCGCGGCGAGGCGCCGAAGCGGCACCAGCGCGCCAAGGCGTCGTCGTAGCGCTTCGGATGGCGCGTCGCCTGGACCAGATCGACGATGTAGCTGAGCAGCTTCGGATCGAGATAGAGCCCGGCGACCGCCCGGCCCATCGCGAACAGCTCCTGCTGGCTGAGTCGCTTCGGTGGCACCACCTCGCTCTGTTGCTGCTCGCTGGCGTCCAGCTCGAGGATCTTGAGCTCCTCGTCGCGGCTCGGATAGGTCACGACCGCCTGCATCAGGAAGCGGTCGAGCTGGGCCTCGGGCAGATGATAGGTGCCCTCCTGCTCGACCGGGTTCTGGGTCGCCAGCACCATGAACAGCTGCGGCAGCGCATAGGTGCGCTGGCCGACCGTGATCTGCTGCTCGGCCATCGCCTCGAGCAGCGCTGATTGGACCTTCGCCGGTGCGCGGTTGACCTCATCGGCGAGCAGGATGTTGTGGAACAGCGGCCCCTCGCGGAACTCGAACTCGCCCTTCTCGTGGCGGTAGATGTCGGTGCCGATCAGGTCCGAGGGCAGCAGGTCCGGGGTGAACTGGATGCGGTGGAAGTCGCCCTCGAGCGAGTCGGCCAAGGCCTTGACCGCGGTGGTCTTGGCCAGACCGGGCATGCCCTCGACCAGCAAATGGCCGTCGCTAAGCAGGCAGACGAGCATGCTATCGATGAAGCGCTGCTGGCCGATGATGCGCGAGGCGATCTGATCGCGGACGGATTGGAGCGCGTCTGGGGTCATGCGGGTCGAGGGGCCTCAGTGAAGATTGCCCGCCGGCCGGATCGCCAAGCGGGTTAACGCTCGCAAGCGCGGTTATCCTGATGGGTTTCTGCGGGTGGCGCAAGCCTGTCCGCAAGCGGGCTGCTGCCTGCCGAGCGCAGTTGTGCACAGTGCGGAGTCGCCCAGCAGCGGGGCGCAGCGGTGTTCGTGGAATCGCCCAAGTCCGTAACAGGATCTCGCTTACGCTAACAGAAACAATAGCTTAACGATCTGGTCAAAATCTCATCAATCTGTTCGAGTGCGCGTCAGACGGGCCGTGCGAGCGATTGTGAGCCGGTTCTCCACAATGTTATCCACAGGCGCTGTGGACGAGCCCTGGGTGGCCCGGCTGCATTGGCGCTTGTTGGTTGCGGCTCAGGTGCTGTCTAAGCTTGATCGCCTAAGGTTCATAGGTCAGGCACCAGAGCGAAAGGATTCGATCGCGTTGCAGGTTGAGGTGTCCTCTCAGGGTGAGATGTGATCTCAGGGTGAGCCCGACGCAGCGGCCCTGAATCGGCACCGATCATTGGCGCTGGACCAGCCGTAACGGCTTGGCCGCGGTGGCCAGCACGTAGTCGAGCCCGGCATAGACCGAGGCCGGATCGCGGGTCAGCGCGATCGTCGCGGCGATGCGGGCAACCGGGTGCAGGCGCCGGATCGCTGCCCGGTTTGCGCCGAGCCACTGGTGCAGCGGGGCATAGACCTGGTCTCGGATCGAGTCGAGCCGGATCTGCTCATAGCCGCAGAGCTTGAGCTCGGCATGGTACGTCGGGAGCGGGTAGGCGTTCTCGCGCGGGATCGCGAACTTGCTCGCGACCAATGCCCAGGAGGTGCGTTGCTTGAACCGGTGCCAGGCGCTCCCGGTCAGGCCCCGAGGGATGATGTCAGCGACCGCGATACGTCCGCCCGGGCGCAGCACCCGGAAGGCCTCGCGCAGGAAATCGGAACGCGAGCGGAAGTGAAAAGCGCATTCGAGTGCGGTGATCTTGTCGACCGACTCATCGGGCAGCGCCATCGCGGTCGCTGAGCCCTCTCGAAGATCGATCCGGTGCTCGAGACCCTGCTCTCGGACGCGCTCACGTGCGATCTGGACCTGGAAGCCGGTGAGGTTCAGACCGATGATCTGCGACGGCTCATGACGGGCTGCCCAACGGATGTCCTGATCACCAAACCCGAAGCCGACATCGAGCAGCGTGTCATCCGGTCCGAGCCGAACACCCTCGGCAACGAGGTCGGCCAACGCATCGCTTGCGGCATCCATGTCCTCAGCATCGCGCCAGAAGCCAAGGTTGAGATAGAGGGCGCGCTCGGTTGCGGTGCGGGTCGACAAGAGCTCGTAGATCGCCGGTGCCTCAGCACGCTGGAAGGGATTGAACAGCCAGTTCAGATAGGCCAGCGCTTCGCCCAAGGGGCCACGTGGACGTGTGAGCGGATGCGGGTGTGTAGAATTCGATTGTTGCATTCGATGGGGTGCGGCCTGGGTTGTCGCCGATGGTGACAACCATTGGGGCGATACGCGAAAAGTCCCGACGAGGGGGCGGATTGGGTTCCCGCCGACCGAGGAGATTGGTGCCGTTGCCAGCGGAGCGTGAGCCGCTTGCGTTCGGGCCTTGCGTTCTCGGTCGGGATTCGGGGTTAATGGCTGCCCGAGTTGATTAGGTTTCCGACTGGAGGTTCGTCCGATGGCAAAAACGCGCTACTCGTTCGTGCAGCGTCTGCTGCACTGGATCATTGCTCTGCTGGTCTTCGGGCTCTTGGCGATGGGCTTCACCTTCTGGAGCCTCGGTTTCGAGGGGGTCAAGGGGATGTTCGGCGCCGAACTCACGAATACCTTCTATACGATGCACAAGAGCTTCGGCATCCTGCTGTTCTTCCTGGTGGTGCTGCGGCTGCTGCTGTTCCGTTTCTGGCCGGCACCGCCGTACGAGACCCCACTGTCCGGCACCGAGCGCGTGGTCAGTGCGACGACGCATGCGCTGCTCTATCTGCTGCTGATCGGAATCCCGATCGGCGGTTGGCTGGCGACCTCGATCAGTGGCTTTCCGGTCCAGTTCTTCGGCTGGTCGCAGCCCGGCCTCGATCCGGCTAACAAAGAGCTCGGCAGCCAGCTCTTCCTGATGCACGGCATTGGTGGCCTGGTTCTGCTAGCGGTCTTGCTGCTGCATATCGGCGCCGGGATCAAGCACTGGAAGCTCAAGGACGGCATCATGAAGCGGATCAGCCTGCCCTGAGCCGGAGCCGGAGCCGGAGCCGGAGTCTGCGTCGGAGCTCGCGCCAGAGCTGGTGCCGCAGCTGGCCCCGAGCTTGACGGGCTTCGCTGTCGGCACCGCGTCGCCGAGCCGGTGCTGAACCGCGAAGTCCGCCGGCCTCAGCTGGCTACGCCAATCGGTTGTCCTGCCGGTTGTCCTGCCTGACGACGGCCTTGGGGTGCCAGGATCGTCGCCCGAACGGGCTGAGGCGGGCTCGTTTCCGACGCGCTGATATGGCCATTCCGCCTGATCGCCGGACAAAAAGCCCCGGAACAGTCAGCACCGATGGGCTCAGCCTGTCCGGAAACCAGGGGGAGTGACTATACCTGCGACTCAGGTCTTGGGGTCGGGAAGCCGTGATCAGGATTGGACGCCACCGGCGGAAGTGGTGACAATCCGGCCATCCGAACCACGACGCGTGCGAGCACCCTGAGCACCGTCAGACCTCAAGAAAGGCAGTGATGGAGATCGACTGGAGCGATTACGACTGCGACGGATTCTACGACGAGCTGCTCGTGAAGCGCGGCGAGCCGAGACCGGAGCTCGGCGCGCTGGCGGCCGATATGCAGGCCCTCGGCGGCGATGAGCTACTCGCGCGGCAACTGGCGGCTGAGGTCTCGATCAAGGAGATGGGGATCAGCTTCACGGTCTACTCCGAGGAGGGCGGCACCATCGACCGTGCCTGGCCCTACGACGTGATCCCGAGAGTGATCCCGGAGCAGGAGTGGCAACGGGTTCAGCAGGGGCTCAAGCAGCGCGTGCAGGCGCTGAACCTCTTCATCGACGACCTCTACCACGGCCAGCAGATCGTCGAGGATGGCGTCTTCCCCAAGGACGTGCTCGCGAAATCGGTCAACTTCCGTCCCCAGTGTGTCGGGATCGATCCGCCGCTCGGGATCTGGGCCCATATCTGTGGGTCAGACCTGGTGCGCGATGCCGACGGCACCCTCTATGTGCTCGAGGACAACCTGCGGGTCCCCTCGGGCGTCTCTTACATGCTCGAGAACCGGCTGGTAACGAAGCGCGTCTTCCCGGAGCTGTTCGAGCATTACGCGCCGCTGCCGGTGGACGACTATCCGTCCCAGCTCTTCGATACCCTGGCCGCGCTGTCGCCGCGACCGGCCGAGTACCCGGAGGTGGTCGTGCTCACGCCGGGGATCTACAACTCGGCCTATTTTGAGCACGCCTACCTGGCCCAGCAGATGGGTGCCGAGCTCGTCGAGGGGCGTGATCTGTTCGTCGGTGACGACGATTGCTGCTATATGCGTACGGTCAATGGCCCGGCGCGCGTCGATGTGATCTACCGTCGCGTCGACGATCTGTTCCTCGACCCGGAGGCGTTCCGGCCCGACTCGGCGCTCGGCGTCGCCGGTTTGATGCGTGCCTGGAAGGCCGGCAACGTCGTCTTGGCGAATGCGCCAGGCGCCGGCGTCGCCGATGACAAGGTGGTCTATGCCTTCGTCCCCGAGATCATCCGTTATTACCTCGACGAAGAGCCGATCGTCCCGAACGTGCCGACCTATCGCTGCATGGAGCCCGACGCGATGCAGTACGTGCTCGAGCACATGGCCGAGCTGGTGGTGAAGCCGGCCAACGAATCAGGCGGCTATGGGATGCTGGTCGGGCCCGCATCGACTCAGGCCGAGCGCGACCGGATGGCGGCTGCGGTCAAGAGGGACCCCCGCAATTACATCGCCCAGCCGACGCTGAAGCTCTCGACGGTGCCGACCGTGATCAAGAACCGAATCGAGCCGCGTCATGTCGACCTGCGGCCCTTCATTCTCTCGGCAGATCGTCAGCAGGTCACCATGGGTGGGCTGACCCGGGTCGCGTTGCGTAAGGGATCATTGGTGGTCAATTCCTCGCAGGGTGGTGGCAGCAAGGACACCTGGATCGTGCCGGATGCATTGATCGGAGAGCATCAGGCGTCAGGCCAGTCGGTTCAGCGGCAGACGCAGACGCGCTGATCCAACCCTCGCGCCCGCCTCCAGACCCTAAGACCCTCTCAGGCTGTCAATCCCCCTGACTTCGCATCGCTATGCTCTCCCGTGTCGCCGAGAACCTCTACTGGCTCGCCCGCTATCTTGAACGGGCCGAGAACACCGCGCGAATCGTCAACGTCAACGCCAACCTGCTGCTCGATCTGCCCAAGGGGATCGCGCCGGGCTGGGCGCCATTGGTCGATATCACCGGCGCCAATACGCTGTTCGAGGAGCACTACAAGGACTATGGTGAGCGCCAGGTCATGCGTTTCTTGCTGGGTGATGAGCGCCATCCTGGCTCGATCCTTTCGGCACTCAACGCTGCGCGCGAAAACTGCCGGACGATTCGGGATTTCGTGCCGCGGGAGGCATGGGAGCAGATCAACAGCTTGACCCTTTACGCTCGCGAAGGGCTGCAGAAGGGGCTGACCAAGAACGGTCGCCATCCATACCTTCGGGGCCTGATTACCGGCAGCCAGCTGATCAACGGCCTGCTGGATGGCACCATGCTGCATGATCAGGGCTTCGAGTTCCTGACCCTGGGGCGTTACCTCGAGCGCGCGGATATGACGACGCGGATCGCCGACGTGCATTCGGCCACCCTGCTGCCGGACACCGATGAGGTCCGTCCCTACGACAACATCCAGTGGGTCAGCGTGCTCAAATCGTTGACCGCCTATCAGATGTACCGGCGCAGCGCGCAGATCCGGGTGCAGCGCGGGCCGGTGCTAGGATTCATCTTCAAGAGCCCGCGCTTCCCGCGCTCAGTGCGCTGGTGTATCGACCACATCCGGATCTGTCTCGAGCGCCTGCCCCGCAACGAGGGCGCTCTGCGCGTCAACGGACGGCTCGTACGCTCCCTGGACGCGGTCGACGTGGAGCACCTCAGTCAGAAGGAGCTGCATGAGTTCGTCGATGAGCTGCAGCTTGGCATCGGCGATCTGCACCAGGAGATTGCCGAGACCTGGTTCCTGCCGACAGAGGCGAGCGCTGTCGGCTGAGTCCGGCGCCTGGGCGGCCTTCGGGACTGCTTGGAGCGATTGCTGTTCCCCGATCGCTATGGCAGCCTAACGTGCCGAACGAACAACACTACACCACTTGAGGAACACATCGATGCGCGTCATTCTGCTCGGCGGACCCGGTGCCGGAAAAGGTACTCAGGCTGGATTCATCAAGGAGCATTTCAAGATCCCGCAGATCTCGACCGGCGACATGTTGCGCTCCCATGTCAAGGCCGGGACCGCTCTCGGGCAGGCCGCAAAGAAGATCATGGACGAGGGCGGGCTGGTCTCGGACGAGATCATCATGGGGATGGTGAAGGAGCGAATCGCCGAACCGGACTGCGAGCATGGATTCCTGTTCGACGGATTCCCGCGCACGCTGGCGCAGGCCGATGCGCTGAAGGAGGCAGGCGTTCAGATCGATGCGGTGGTGGAGATCGACGTGCCTGATGATGAGATCGTCAAGCGCATGGCGGGTCGGCGGGTTCACCTGGCATCAGGGCGGACCTACCATGTCGAGTTCAATCCGCCGATGGAGGAGGGCAAGGACGATGAGACCGGCGAGCCGCTGATTCAGCGCGATGATGATAAAGAGGAGACGGTCCGGGCGCGGCTCGATGTCTATCACGAACAGACCGAGCCACTGATCGCCTACTATTCGGCCTGGGCCGAGAAGGGCGGCGACGATGCGCCGCGCTACCTCAAGGTCAATGGCATCGGTGAGGTGGGCGAGATCCGCGACAAGATCATCACTGGTCTCGAGGCAACAGCGCCTTCTGGCGGTTGAATCCGGTTCAACGAGCAAGCTCTGCCAACTCGCGCGGTACCGCGTTTGGGATTGGCCGCATCTCAGCCCGCGCGAGGTCGTCTGCACCGACTTGGTAGGACCTTGCCCCAGCCAGCCCTCGCAATTAGAGGTCTTCGTTGAGAAACGGGTTGTCGGCCTCGGTGGGGGCGGGTTGATCCAGCGAGCCCAAGTCTAGGGCCGTCTCTGCGCCGCGCGGGGCTCGCTGAGCCTCGCTCGCCGTCGTCGTCGCGCCATCTAGCCTTTGTGCAGCAACCGATCCGAACGGTGTTTTCCCGGGCCGGTAGGCTTCGAACTGATCGACGGCATTGACGAGACGGAATGCCTTTTCGTCCTCATGCAGCGCAACCGCGCCGCTCAGGTTGTGCCAGCGTAGCAGCAGCATTGCTTCGCGGGTGTCTGCGCTGGCGAGCCCCTTGGCGTGAACCCCGATCTCGGGACTGCTGAGCAGCGCGTCTTCGATCACCACCTGGTCGTCGGCGATCTGGATCTGCAGATGGCCGGCCAGGTCTTCGACGCTCAGCAGCTCATCGATCCAACTAGGCTTGCCGCGCAGGTTGTCGATCAGCGCCACGAACGGCCGGGTATCCTGGACCGTTACGTCGGCCTTCATGCGCAGCTCAACCGGCTTGTCCCAGACGATCTCGGTCTCTTCCAGTTGGAGCCGGGCATGCCACTGGGCGCGCTGGTCAGAGGCGGCGGCCCCGATGACGCGAAACTCATCGAAGCGCAGCGATGAGCCGGTGATGTCGAAGCGCATCGCGTTGGGGGCGCCATCACGCACCAGGACATCCAACTGCAGCGCCCCGATGACCTGCTGCTCATCGAGGGCGATGCTGATGTCCTCGGTCGTCAACAGCAGGTTGCCCTCGGCGCTGTCCTCGCTGAGCTCGAGATCAGCCATCAGGCGTGCGGCGCCGCCGAGCAACGAGATCGGCGCGTCCTCTGGCAGGTAGGCGTTGTAGACCGCCATGTCCTTGACCTCAGCACCATGCAGGACCAGGTCGACTCGCGCTGATTCGGCCGCCTTCGCGCCGAGTGCGCCGACCGCGACCACGGCGTCGAGGCGAGCACCACCGATGCTCGGCTCCGCTTCGTCGCGCCGTCGCATGCGGCCCTCGTCCAGCTCGACACGCAAGCGGACGTTCGGGTTGGGGCCACCCCGCTCGACCTGCAAAGCGGCCTCGCCGCGCCCGTCGATCCGGTGCTCGAGCAGCGCCAGGCTGAGCGGCACCGGTGGGATCGCGAGGCGGCTTCCGGTTGCCAACAACCCCTGCTCCATCCGGAGCGCGGCATCGATCTCGGCCGCACCGTCGAGGGTCAGTCCCAACGGGCGATTCAACAGGGCCGCGATCCAGTCCAACTCCGAGACCTTGAGTGCGGCCGCCAGCTCGCCGTCGCCGCTCGCGAGCAGGGAGCCGAAGCCCTCCTCGGCGAGCTGATTGGCGAGCCGGGGGATAGGGTCGGCATCCGCCCCCGGGGTTGGGAGCGAGAGCGTGCCGCCGCTGATCGCGAGCTCGGCCTCCCAGGGCTCGGCGGCGGCCGATTCGGCACCGCTGAGCCGGGTGTCACCGAGCTGGGCGTCACCAAGCTGGGCATCACTGAGCCGCAGTCGCGTTCCCTCCAGATGCAGGGTCGGGGTGTCGACAGCGTCGACGCGGGCGCGCAGCTCGAGCAGCATGTCCGTGGTGGCGCGATAGTCCGCATAGCGCAGGTCCGCCTCGTCCGAGGCCAGGTCGAGCTCGAGCGAGAGGCGCTCGGGCGTCACCTCGAACAGCGCGTGCAGCAGGCCGCTGCCGCCGAGTAGGGTGAGGTCCCAGGTGGCGGGGAGGAGACGGTTGTAGACGCTCAGGTCAGCGACCCGCATGCCGGGGACCTCGAGGCGGAAGCCGACCTCGACCTCCTCTGCAAGCGCCTCGATCTCGGTCGCCGTGGAGGTGGTGCTCGGGTCCGCCTCGCTCACATGCAGCGCCGCGGTGAGCCCATAACCACTGAACAGCGTCGCTGTTGGATTGGCTGCCTCGCCTCCGCCGGCGGCCAGCTCGCCGACGACGCGGTCGAACGTCACGTTCAGGTCGGCCGCGGCCTCGTTCTGAGGGTCGACCTGAAGTTCGACCAGACCGTCTCCGGCGAAGTGAAAACGGCCGAGCGTCATCGCCAGCGCATTGGCCTCGACCAGGAGGTCGGTCCCGCGCAAGGCCTCGCCCTGATCCAATCGAATCCGACCTTGGAGTCGTCCTTGGCCTTCGAGCTCCAGCGGCTCGAGGCCTGGCACGACAAGCGCCAGGAAATCGAGATTGTCGACAGGCAGATCGATCTCGGCGTCGACCGTAGCGATGCGCAGGAAATCGAGCCCCTCGAGCGTTGACAGGCGCACCGGCGGGATCGCCACGGTGCCCTTAAGCGCTGCGGCCTCGCGCACCGGTGTCCGGTCGCCCACCCGTAGCGACTTGAGCGAGAGGTCGAGCGCGCCGTCGGCAAGTGCGAGCTCGCTGGAGGCGGTATCCATCCGGACGCTGCCGCGGACCTCGCCGGGCAGCCACCCGCGCAGGTGCGAGACCCAGAAGGCGTGCTCGCCGCGGATATGGACATCGTCGATCTCGAGCACCAGGTCAGTACCCGTCGGCTCAGGCGCCGGCTCGGCGACCGCATCGGGGTCCCGATTGCGGATGACCGGGAAGAAGGCGCGCAGCGCGTCGCTCGCGTCATCGGCCGAATCCGGTCTCGGGCGCGGCCGCAGCCGCAGGTCGATGTGCTCGAGGTCGAGATCATGCACCCGAAGCTCACCGCGCAGCAGCGGGAGGAGCGACAGCGACACGGCCGCACGGCCGGCATCGAGCTGCCATTGCTCGCTGGGTGTTTGCCCGTCCGCCGCGAGCCCCGAGATCGCGACCCGCAGCGGGTACCAACTCCAGGCGCGGGTCCAGTCAACGGCAAACTGTTCCGGTTGCATCCGGTTCAGCGCATCGCGTGTCAGCGGCAGGTTCAGCGCCAGATTGACGCCGCTCCAGTAGAGCGCGGCGAGGATGCCAAAGGCCAGGGCAGAGCGGCGCAGCCAGCGCGTCGTCCGAGTCGAAAACACATTCAGTCCTCTTTGCAGTGAGCTCGCCGGTCGAAAGGGGAGGCGATAAGACGAGCGATCATTGACCCGCGCCATTTTTTGGGACGCCGCCGTGACACCTGAATGATCGGGCCGATTCTGAGAAAAGGAAGCTCGATCGACGGGCCGCTTACCCAAAGCGCTTTACAGATCAGCTCAATTAGGACGAACGGCTGCAAGAAATTGCTCGACCGATCGTTCCGATGGGGGCATGATTGGGTCGCTCATCAAAACAGGACAGAATGCATGACTCATCCCATCCGACTGGCGGCTGTTGCCGTCACCGCCACGCTGCTGACTGCCTGCGTCTCCACCAATGAACAGGCGACGTCGAGCAGCCCGAGCGCTTCTTCCAGAATGCCGACGCCAGCCGAGCAGGCGTGCTTGAGGGATGTCACGCGCACGACGAACAACCCGGACGTCGTGCTGCTCGACTCCTCGTTCTCCGAGGCCGGCACCGAGGTCATTGTCGGGGTCGGCCCGCAGCGCGCCCGCTGGCGCTGCATCGCGTACCGCGACGGCACCACGGCCGGGATCATGTCGCTGACCGACGAGGGTGCGCTTTGATCGGAGACGGCGCAAATTCGTCTCATCGCATTAACGCCGCTGATTAAGCTGCCGCCGTCTCACCCTTGACCGATACCTTAGGAGTCACCATGCAACGACGAATCGCCCCGATCTCTGTTACCGCCGCCGCGCTGGCCGGAAGCCTGGTCCTTGTCGGCTGTGTCGAGAGCGATAGCACCCAGTCGGACTCGATGGCGCCCGCTCCGCTGTCGAGCCAGGTCGCGTCGCTGGAGGGGATGCGCGCCCGCAACTTGGACAGCGAGATGAACCGGCTCGGGTTCAGCAACGTCGGCGGTTACAAGACCAATGACGCCTCGATCACCACCTGGTGGAATCCGCGCGGTGAGCAGTGCGTGAACGTCACCACGCGGGATGGGCGGGTCGCCCAGACCGAGTCGATCTTTGCCGGCAACTGCAAGTAGTACCAGCGCCGCGTCTGTGCGAAGGCCCGGGCGCGGGCGCATCCTGCACGCGCGGTTTCATCTGACGTGCGCTCACCGGGCGCACCCGATGACGAGAAGAGAGACCTCAAGTGACACGATCCCCGACTTTCCGGCGGTTCTCGGCGCTGCTCCTCGCTGGCGCCATGGCCGTTCTGCCGAGTGCGTTCGCCCAGGACCGGGTGGATATCCGCTTCAAGCCCGGCGCCACCAGCACCACGATCAATGGCACCATTCGCGGCGATGAGTACATCGACTACGTGCTGAATGCGCGCGGTGGGCAAGAGATGGTGGTGTCGCTCGCAGTCACCGGCACCAACGGCGATGGCTCGGCCTTCTTCAATATCCTGCCGGCCGGCAAGGACTATGGCGGACCCTACGTCGGCAGCACGGACGACGACCGACGCGCCGAGATCACCGTGCCCCACGACGGCGACTGGGCGATCCGGGTCTATTTGATGGGTAACGACCGTGACACCGATAAGACGGTCGGTTACTCGATCGATGTCTCCATCGCGCCCACCGCTGGCAGCGGCGCTCCCTCCGCACCGAGCGATGCCGGAACAGCGGTTCAGGTAACGGGCGGTGCGGCCAACGATGTGCTCAACGTCCGAAGCGGTCCCGGCACCGACTACCAGGTCGTCGGCGCGCTCGACAACGGGTCTCGGGTCCAGAAGCTCCGTTGCGAGCGCCACGGCAGCTCGCGCTGGTGCGAGATCGAGATGATGACGGAGATGCAAGAGCGCGGCTGGGTGAACGCCCGCTTCCTGACTCAGCGGGCGGGATCGGGCGCGAACGACAGCCTGCAGGGCACGCCGGAGCAGTTCAGTCGGATGACGCAACCCTGTATCGCTCAGGCGTCGCGAATGACGGGCGTCTCACCAGGATCGATCACCATCATCGACCGAATCCGCACGGGCGGCGGCCCGCTGCTGACCCTCAACGCCGGCGGCACCAAGTACAGCTGCCGACTCGAGGACGACGGCAGCGTCACCGTCTTTAGCGAGTTCGCGAACTAAGGCGATTTCTGTCAAAGCTCATACCGCCTTGCTGGTCTTTTCGCTCGCCTTCTTCGTCGCGCCGCCGGTCACATAGCCCGGCTATGCTCCCGGCGACGCTCCTCGAAGGCAAACGAAAATCCTGCGCAATTCGGTACGAGCTTTTCCGGCAATCGCCTAAAATGGTGCCGCTGATCGCCAGGGGCTTTCGGCGTGGCCGCGGAAGGACCCTCGACCGCAGCGCGCGGGCGCGCCTGCCCCAGGGCGGGCGCGCATCCGCACATTGAACCTGCTGCGGGGGGCTCGCGTGAGCAGCGCCCCCTGACCGCTGAGCCTGGATCAGGGGCGCGCCGATTGCGCCGATTGCTCAGCACGATGCCTAGAGGGTGAGCCTTATCAAGCGGGCTTGCGGAAGTGCATGATGCCCCAGCTCAGGTAGCCGTTGCGGCCGCCTTCGACCCAATGACCGAGACCGGTCAGCATCCGCTCGATGTAGTCTTCCGAGACCTTGCCTTTGAGCGACTCGCGCTGCTCGCGGAGGGTGTCGGCGACGCGCGCGTAGTGGGCGATCAGGTTTTCGGTCAGGTCGATGATCTCGACCTCCTCCCACCCTAACCGTTTCGCCTGCTCGCGATAGAACGCAAACGAGCCCAGGCTCGACAGGTGGATGCGGTCGAAGATCGGCTGCAGGACGCCTTCCGGGCAGTCGTCGGCCTGCATCGGGTCGGTGAAGATCAGCTCTCCTCCGGGCTTCAGGACGCGGTCGACCTCGTCCATCACCTTGTCGCGGTGGCCCGAGTGCAGGATCGCGTCCTGCGACCAGGCGACGTCGAAGCTCGCATCCGGCGCCGGCACCTCCTCGAAGCTCGCATCGACGACCTCGATCAGCTGATCCAGGCCGGCCGCCCGGTTCATCTCGCGGTCGCGCTCATTCTCGGCCTCGCTGAGGTTCAGCGCCATGACCTGGCAGCCGAAGCGCTTCGCCAGATGACGGGCGGCGCCACCGTAGCCGGCGCCGAGGTCGATGACGCGCGCATCAGGCCGCGACAGCGGTGCGGCGATGCGGTCGGCGATGCGCTCGACGGTGCGCGCCGAGGCGGTCGCGATCGGCTCGTCGGTGCGCTCGTAGAGGCCAACGTGGATATCCTCGCCGCCCCAGATGTGATAGTAGAAATTATCCGCGTCTTCGCTGTTGTAGTAGTCGCGCGCGGTCTCGACGACATCTGAGTAGCTCTGGCTCATCCGTTACCTCCTAGATACGCCTTCTCGGCGAGATGGATGAAGAAGTCCGGCTCGGTCTCGCGGTAGGTCTCCTGGAAGTCGCCGTAGGTGTCGACGCGCTGGAAACCGACCTCCTTCATCAGCCGCTGCACGTAGGTCTTGCGCAGCGGGAACATATTCAGGTGATAGACCGCCCCGTCCTGGAAGCTGTACTTGAAGCGGGCGAGGGAATCGTCGACGTGCTCGGGCTCGGCGCGCACGCTGTCGCCGCAGTAGTAGTAGTTGTGGGTCGGCTGCACCTCATGATCGAGGAGCGCGTCGTAATTGCGCTGGTCGAGGATCAGCACGCCATCGTGCTTGAGCGTGGCGTAGAACTCGGCTAGGGCCTTGCGGCGGTCGACCTCCTCGTGCAGGTGGGTGAACGAGTTGCCGAGACAGATCACCGCGTCGTAGAGGTCATGGACGCTCTGGTTCAGCCAGCGCCAGTCGGCATGGATGGTACGTAGGATGTGGCCGCGCTTACGGGCGTTCTCGAATGCCTTGGCGAGCATCACCGGGCTGCCATCGGCGCTGGTGACCTCGAAGCCGGCCTCGATCAGCTGCACCGAATGGAAGCCGGTACCGGTGGCGACGTCGAGGACCTTCTTGGCGCCGCGCTCGCGCAGCTTCTCGATGAAGAAGTGACCTTCGGCGCTGGCACGACCGTCCCAGTCGATCAGCTCGTCCCATTTGTCGACGAAACCGTCGATGTATTCTTCCTGGTACTTCTCGCTGTCGCGAACGGCGAGTGGGTCGTCACCGTAGTCTTGTCGTGTTTGCGATTGCATGGACGTGGCTCCGGGATGATGCGCTACGCGATGCGTCGGCCATGTGCTGCAAGGCGGTGGGCCTTGGCACACTGGTCGAACGCCGGGTCGCGAGCAGGGTTGGCCGTTCCGCGTGAAGTTGAAGAAACGCGGAAGAACGGCGGAGAGAGCGTTATAGTACATCGTACCCAATGCTTTTGAAACGCCCCGGATGGGGTTTTTCGCCTGATTGGGCGCTGCGATGTAGGATAACAGCATGATCTCGCTGCCTTTATAGCGGATTGGTAGCCACTGATAATGTGTTGAGATTGTTTCGCGACCAAATAATGTCGGAAAGATGACGATGACGAGTGCGGATAGCCGTTGTGATGAGGTACTAGTGGCGCTGCGCCGAGTGATCCGAGCAGTCGGGCTGCACTCGCGGCAGCTGGAGCGCAGCCATGGGCTGACGGCACCGCAGGCGCTGGTGCTGAAGACCCTGATCGGTCTTGGTGAGGCGTCGGTGGGAACGGTTGCCCGCCGCGTGAGCCTGAGCCAAGCGACCGTGACCGATATCCTCAACCGCCTTGAGAACCGTCAGCTCGTCGTGCGCGCGCGCAGTAGCAAGGACCGCCGTCGGGTGATCGTCAGTGCGACCGACCAGGCTGTCTCGATCATGTCGCGCTCACCGCCGCTGCTGCAGGAGGCCTTCGTACAGCGTTTTCTTGCGCTCGAGGATTGGGAACAGACCCTGCTGATCTCATCATTGCAGCGGATTACGGTGCTGATGGGCGTCACCGGTCTCGATGCGTCGCCGGTCCTGGCCGCCGGTCCGGCTGCCGCCGGAGACGAGCCGTTGGCGTCGGCAGCCTCGGACCAGAACGGGCTGTCGGGCCTCGAGCATCCGGAGATCGAATGATCGGGCTGAGGTCGCTCGCCGTGCCGAACGGCTTGGGTTGTGCAGCGGTGTCGGCGCGGTCGTCTGAGTTCGGCTAGTATGCCGCCGGTCTTCCAAATAGAGGTCGCGAGACAGCGAGCCCGTGAAAACTGCCAGCATCGCCTACCGTGTCGCCGATTTCCTGCGCCGCTACCCGCCCTTCCAGTATCTCGATGAGCAGGAACTGCTCGAGCTCGTCGCTGGTGGGCGCGTCGTCTTCCATGAGGACGGCGAGCTCGTCTTCGAGCGCGGCCAGCGGCGGCGCCCGTACGTCTATGTGATCCAGAAGGGCGTCGTCCGTTTGTTGGACTACACCGACGGCGAGGACGACGAGCCGCACGAGGTGCTGCGCGATGTCCGCGGCGAGGGTGATCTCTTGGGCGTTGGGCGCTATCTTGGTCTCGGTGAGCACAGCTACACCGCGCGCACCGAGACCGAGGTCATCCTCTATGCGCTGCCGGCGGCATTGCTCTGGGAGCAGATCAAACGGCATCCGCGGGCCAGCCATTTTCTTGCGGCCTACTTCACGGTAGCGATCACACCAGCGGGTCTCGATGGCAGCTCGTCACGGGCTGACGAGCTGCGGCTTGGACGGCGGCCGGTGGACTGGATGGCGCAGCCGTTGGAGCCACCCGGGGAGCCGGTCGTCTGCCAGCTGCGGACGCCCGTTTCCGAGGTCGCCCGCGCCCTGGCGGATCAGCCCCCGGGCGCTGCGGCAGTGGTTGTGGACGCCGAGGGCGCTGCGCGCGGGTTGATCTCGACGCGTGCGCTCAGTGATCGGGTCGCCAGCGGACGAATGCCGCTCGCGGCGCCGGCCGAGCGCTTGATGGCGCCGCCCGCCGATGTGCTGCCACCAGGCCTGGCGGCCGGTCGTTATCTGACACGGATGCTCGAGATGCAGGCCGAGCATCTCGTGCTGACCGAGGACGGCCGTTATACCGGTCCGGTGGTCGGCGTCCTGGCGCGGCGCGACCTGACCCGAGCCGAGGCCGCAGCGCCGCTCGCGATCGTCGAGGATATGTCCCGTGCCGGCGGCATCTACGAGCTCTCCCGGTTTCTGACCCAGGGCCAGGCCTTCATCGCTGCTGGGCTCACCGACGCCGATGCGCTGCGGTGGCTGGCACCAATGGCGACGGCGCTCTACGCTGCGGTGCTGAGACGCGCGGTGATATTGGTGGAGGGGGCCCTGATCGCTGAAGGCCATGCAGTGCCCGAGCTCGAGCACTGCTGGGTCTTCTTCGGCTCGGCCGGTCGCGGCGAGCTGACCACGCTCTATGATCTCGACCACGGGCTGATCTATGCCGAGCCGGAGCCGGGCCAGCGGCGCGCCGCGCGCGGCTATTTCCTCGAGCTCGGACGCCGCGTCAGCGCGGCGCTCGCCGCCTGCGGATTCGTCTCGACCGCCAAGGGTATCGTCTCCGGGCACCCGAGCGCGTGTCGCTCGATCAACGAATGGGAGATCGGCTTCACGTACTGGATCAGAGAGCCGCTCGAGAGCGGCGTCTACCGCGCGACCTCATTCTTCGACATGCGTCCGGTCCATGGCGACTGCAGCCTGGTCGCCCGGCTCGAGCAGCACATCCTCTCCGAGAAAGAGCGCAATCCGGGCTTTGTGCCCTTGCTGGTCGCCGACTCGATGGCCAATCTGCCGCCCCTGACCTTCTTTCGCGGCTTGGTTATCGACGACGAAGGTCGTTACACCGAGACCTTGGATGTTCAGCGTGCCACATTGCAGCCGATCGTCGATATCGCGCGTGCACTGGCGCTGGATGCCGGCTTCGACCGCGGCATCGGGACACTCGAGCGTCTCCAAGCCTTGGCGCCGGAGGATGACGCCGCCGGCGTGCTGATCCGTGAGACCATCGCCGCCTTTCGCAATGCCCTCTATTATCGGACCCGCGCTGGACTGACGGCCGATTCGGACGGCAGTCAGCTCGACCCCTCGAACCTGACCCGGCTGGAGCAGAATCTGCTGAAGTCCGGCTTTCGCACGGTGCTGCGCCTGATGGAGTACATTGGCCAACGCTATGGCGTGGTGCCGCGCCGATGAGGCAGACGATCGCTTGCTCCGATGACGGCGCCCTGGGCTTGGCTGAGCTGGCTCAGCGCTCGGGGCAGGTGTGCGCCTGCAGCCGGGGGGCAGGATGAGTGCTCAGCGACCGCTCGCATCGGCGCTGGCCGACTATCGGAGGCGGTTCGACCGGAGCTGGCCTCAGGATATCCCGGTCGAGTCGGTTCGCTTCTGCGTGCTCGACTGCGAGACCACCGGCCTGGACCCGCAGCGCCACCGGATCATCAGCGTCGGCGCCGTTGCCGTCGTCGAGGGGCAGATCGAGCTCGGCGATACGCTCGAGGTCTTGCTGCGTGTGCGGTTCAACACCGCTGCGACGCTGGTGCATGGGATCACTCGCAGTGAGACCCGCGATGCGCTCGACGAGCCGGATGCGCTCGCGGTCTTGTTGGACTACCTTGGCGATGGGGTCATCGTCGGCCACCATATCAACCACGATCTGCGCATGATCGATGCTGCGCTGGCCCGCCATTCCGACGATCAGCTCCTCAATCGCCATCTGGACACAGGCGAGCTGATGCAGCGTCTGCTCGCCGATGGCGCCTTTGGTCCTGACGCGGAGCTGACCGATCACTCGCTGGACGGTTTGTGCCGTTTCTTCGATATCCTGCCATACGATCGCCATACCGCGCCGGGTGATGCGTTCCTGACCGCGGCGATCCTGTTACGGCTGCTGCGCGCTGCAGCCCGCAGCGGCCGGCGCGCGTTGGGCGCTCTGCTGCAGGCCGCCCCACGCGACGGCTAGCTGGTCCGAGCCCCTGCAGGGGCGGCATCGCCGCGTGATGGTGCCGGTTGCCTGATCGTCTGAAGAGCGCGCCGAGGCGCGCCCTGTCCGCGGGCTCATCCTGTCCGGGATTCAGAGCGAATGCCGAACGCTCAGCCGTCCGGCGCGCTGCGATGCTGGAATCGCGCTGGCACCTCCGCCAGCGAGCGCAGCCGCAGATGCAACGCACTCTTGGCGAGCAGGTTTGCGCTGACGGGCGCAGTCATGAACAGGAACAGCGCGACGAGGAGCTCCTTCGGGGCCGGTGTCGGGCCATGGGCCGCGAAATAGAGCGCCGAGGCCGCGAGCATGCCGCCGACCCCGAGGGTGGTCGCCTTGGTCGGTCCATGCAGCCGGCAGAAGAAGTCCGGCAGCAAGACCAGACCGATCGAGCCAATCAATGCGAAGGCGGCGCCGAGCAGCACCAGCGCGGCGATCAGGAGATCGATGAGCATCAGTGGCCCCCTGGTGATGAATCTATTCGATGACCTTGCCGCGCAGCAGGTAGCGGCAGAGCGCGGCGGTTGCGATGAAGCCGAGCAGCGCCAGCAGAAGCGCCGAGGCGAAGTACAGCATGCTGTGGAACTGGATGCCGAGCAGCACCAGCAGGGCGATGCTGTTGGTGTAGAGCGTATCCAGCGCCAGCACGCGGTCGGGCAATTCGGGTCCGCGCAGGGCGCGCCAGAGGTTGAGCAGCATTGCCAAGCTCAGCATGGCCAGCGCGATGCCGATCGCTAGATCGAGGATACTCATGGGAAGATCTCCAGCAGCAGGCGCTCATAATGGTCCTTGATCTTGGCGCACTCGGCGGCCGCGTCGGCCGGGGTCGGGGCATCGAGCAGGTGCAGCAGGAGCAGGCGGCGATCATCGCTGAGCTCCGCCGACAGCGAGCCCGGTGTCAGCGAGATCGTGGTCGCCAGCAGATAGAGCGCGAAGGGCTCCGTCAGCGTCAGCGGCAGCTCGACGAAGGCGGGCTGCGGATGGCGCGACGGGCTCAGGATCAAGGCGGCGATGCGCAGGTTGGCGATGACGATATCCACCGCCAGCCGCCAGAGGTAGCGCGCGATCAGCAACGGCCGGCGCGGTCGCTGCCGGACCGGCCAGAACGGGTGCGCGGCGGCGGTGATCGCCAGCGCGAGCCCAGCCCCGAGCAGCACCTGGTCAGGCGCCAGGCTGCCTTGCAGCAGCAGCCAGAGGCCCAGCAGGGCCAATGTCGACAGTGGAGCGCTCAGCAGCGGCTTCAGATAGCGCCTCATTGCCGCCCTCCATGGTCCGCGCGATCTGGCGTCGGAGCCGGCGCGGCTGACTCCGTCGGCTCGATCGGCTCGAGGGCGGTGACAGCGGCGACGTAAGCGCGGCCGTCTCGCAGCTGCAGCGCCGTCGCGTCCAGGTACTGCGCCAGCGGGCCGCCGAGCAGGACCAGCAGCGGGCTGGCAGCGAGCAGCGCCGCGGCGGGCGGTAATGGGGGCGGGCGCCTGCTGGGTGCTGCCGCCGGCGCCCCCTGCCAGAAGACGACCATGCCAGCCCGTGATAGCCCGACGACGACCAGCAGGCTGGAGCCGAGCAGCAGTGCCCAGCTCAGCATCCAACCGGGATGCGGCGTTGCGCTGACCCTGCCCGCGCTCTGCAGGGCATCCATGATCCAGGCCTTGCCGACGAAGCCGCTCAGCGGGGGCAGACCGGCGATCGCCAGGGCGCCGCCGAGGAACAGTGGCCCCAGCCAGGCCGCCGCAGGCGGTTGCGGGCTCGGCCGCAACCAAGGGCCGCGGTCTCGGTCCCAGCTGATCGCCTCGATGAGCAGGAACAGGCCGCCGGTGACCAGGGTGGTGTGGATCAGGTAGTAGAGACCGGCAGCGATGCCTTGTGTGGTCCCGGCGGCGATGCCGGCCAGCAAGGTGCCGACTGAGACCAGGACCAGGTTCGCGGTCATCGTGCGCAGGTCCGGGGCGGCGACCACGCCGAGCGCGCCGACGCTCAGCGTCAGCAAGGCGCCGATCGCGATCAGCGCCGGCAGCGGCAGCGTGCCGAGCGTCGAGTCGGCGGCGGGGAGCAGCGCGAACAGCCGCAGCAGCGCATAGACCCCGACCTTGGTCATGATTGCGAACAATGCAGCTACCGGCGCCTGCGCCGCGCTGTAGGCCGGGACCAGCCAGGCGTGCACCGGCACCAGTGCGGCCTTCAGGGCGAAGGCGCCGCCGAGCAGCAGCAGACCGGCCCCGGCCAGCGGCGCCTGTGCCGGCTGCAGGGCCTGCAGGCGGTCGGGAAGGTGCGCCAGGCTCAGGGTGCCGGCCGTGGCATAGATCAGCGCGACCCCGAGCAGGAACAGGCTCGAGCCGATCATGTTGAGCACGACATAGTGCAGTGCCGCCCGCGTGCGCTCGGCGCCACCGCCTTGCACCAGCAGACCGTAGGAGGCGATCAGCAGGACCTCGAAGAACACGAACAGGTTGAACAGGTCGCCGGTCAGGAAGGCGCCGGCCAGACCGAACAGCTGCAATTGGAACAGGGCGTGGAAGTGGCGTCCGGCGCGATCGGCTGCGGTCGGGCTCAGCCAGAGATGCGCGCTCACGGCCAGGGCGAGGGCGCCGGTGAGGGTCAGCAGCAGCGCCGAGAGCCGGTCGGCGATCAGCACGATCCCATAGGGCGCGGGCCAATCGCCGATCAGGGTCGCTGCGATCCGGCCGTCGGCGGTCACCGCCAGCAGCCCGAGCGCCGCCCCGAGCACAGCGATGGAGCCAGTCAGGCCGATCCAGCGCTGCCGAGCGAGCGGCAATCCGGGACGGGCGATCAGCAAGGCGCCTAGGCCGAGCGGCAGCGCCAACGGTGAGATCAGCAGGAGACTCACTGCTCCTCCCCGCCGCGCTGGGCGTCGACGCGCTCGGAGCCGAGGTCGGAGAGGGCGCGCAGGATCAGCACCAGCACCAAGGCCGTCATCGCGAACCCGATCACGACGGCGGTCAGTACCAGTGCCTGCGGCAGCGGATCGGCCATCCGCTCGACCGGATTGCCGTGGCCCGCGACCGGCGCGCGCCCGACCTCGAGACCGCCGGCCGCGAGCACGAACAGATTCGTCGCATAGGTCAGCAGCATCAGACCGAGCGCCACCGAGAAGCCGCGTGCACGCAGCACCAGGTAGGTCCCGCAGCCCATCAGCAGGCCGACACTGCCGGCGAACAGCCAGACCATCAGCGCCCGCCTCGCTGTGCTCGCTCGCGATCGATGCCGGCCCCAGCATCACCGCTAGCGCTATCACCAGAGCCATTACCAGAAACAGCGCCAGAGCCAGCGCCAGACACAGCGCCAGAAGCACCCGCCGAGACGCCCTTCGAGACAGCGCCGCCGTCACGCGAGACACCCGAGACCCCAACGCGGCCTAGGCCGTCCAGGACCAGCAGCAGCATGCCGGTGACGATCAGCATCACCCCGAGATCGAACAGCAGCGTACTCGTGAGCTTGAGCTCACCGAGCAGCGGCAGCCGGCCATGCCAGAGCGCGCTGGTCAGGAACGGGCGGCCGACCAGAAGCGCCGCGAGCCCCGTCCCCAATGCGAGCAGCAGGCCGCCGCCGATGAGCGGCCGGGCGGTCAGCTGCAGCCGGGGCTCGGTCCAGCTGCGCCCATTGGCGAGCTGCTGCAGGATCAGCACGGTACCGACCACGAGCCCGGCGACGAAGCCACCGCCGGGGGCATGGTGGCCGCGAAGCAGCAGAAAGGCCGCCAGCATCAGTGCTGCTGGCAGCACCGGCCGCGCCACCATCGCGAGCATCAGCGGATGGGCCGGCGTCATCGCGCTCCCACCGATCGGGCCAGGCGGGTGCAGCCGCAGGCCTTCGAGCAGCACCCGCACCGTGACCGCCGCGATGCTCAGCACAGTCACCTCGCCGAGGGTATCGAGGGCGCGGAAGTCCACCAGGATCGCATTGACCGCGTTGGCGGCGCCGGCGGCCGGCTGCGCCAAGCGGAGATACCAGTCGCCGCTGCCGCTGCTGTGATGCTGCAGCATCGCGGCCACCAGGACCGTCGTGCCCAGCCCGACCAACACCGCGAGCAGCAGATCGCGCGTGCGCCGCCCGCCGATGACCGGCCGCGCGCCGGTGCGCGGCAGCCCGGTCAGCACGAGCAGCAGGAGCAGGGTGGTGACGAGCTCGACCGCAAGCTGGGTCAGCGCCAGATCCGGTGCCGAGAAATGGACGAAGGCCAGGGTGACGACCAGGCCGATCACGCCGGTCAGAATCACCGCGGTCAGCCGCTGGCCACGCCGGCGCACCAGCTCCAGGGTGGCGGCGACCAGGATCACCGCCGCGGCGAGGCTGCCGATGTCGAGCGGCATCCCGGCTCGTCCAGCGGTGACCGACAGGGCCGGGCGTGCCGCGACCCAGCCGAGGCCAGCGAGCACCACGGCGGTCAGGATCAGCGCGAAGGCCGAGCGCTGCAGCGACACGGGCTGCAGCCAGGGCTGCAGACGCCGGCCGAACGCCAGTAGACCGGCGGTGACTTGCTGAAACGCCGGTTCCGCCTGCAGCGCTGGGAAATGGCGCTGATGGGTGGCGAACAGCCTGCTGCGCAGCGCGTAGAGCAAGACCCCGCCGCCGAGCGCCACCAGGCTCATCAGCACGGGCGGGGACAGGCCGTGCCAGAGTGCGAGCTGGAAATCCGGGACGGTGCCGAGGATGCCGCCGACGCCAATCCGGAGGATGGGGCCGATGGTCTGCTGTGGGAGCATGCCAATAACCAGGCAGAGCGCCGCCAGCACCTCGACCGGCAGGCGCATCCAGGCGGCCGGCTCATGCGGCGCAGCGCAGAGCCCTGGGTCTGGGGCCGGATAGGGACCATTGAAGAAGACGTCGTGGATGAACCGCAGCGAATAGGCGACCGAGAAGACCCCGCCGAGGATCGCGGCCAACGGGAGCAGCCCGTCCAGCAGCAGTGGCCAGTCGGCGATGCGCAGCGAATGGACGGTCTCGGAGAAGAACATCTCCTTGCTCAAGAAGCCGTTCAGCAGCGGCACGCCAGCCATGGCCGCAGCGGCGATCATCGCCAATCCGCCGGTCACCGGCAGGTAGGGATAGAGGCCGCGGAGTCGGCGCAGATCACGGCTGCCGGTCTCGTGCTCGATGATCCCGGCGGCCATGAACAACGACGCCTTGAACACGGCGTGGTTGAGCAGGTGGAACAGGCCGGCGACCGCGCCCAGCGGCGTTCCGAGCCCGAACAGGAAGGTGATCAGACCGAGGTGGCTGATCGTCGAGTACGCCAGCAGCCCTTTCAGATCGTGCTGGAACAGCGCGAGATAGGCCCCGAGCACGAAGGTCGTCAGACCGAGGCCGCCGACCAATGGGAACCAGGGCGCGCTGTCGGCGAAGACCGGAAAGAATCGCGCCAGCAGGAAGACGCCGGCCTTGACCATGGTGGCCGAATGCAGATAGGCCGAGACTGGGGTCGGTGCGGCCATCGCGCCGGGCAGCCAGAAATGGAACGGGACCTGCGCCGACTTGGTCGCGGCCCCGAGCAGGATCAGCAGCAGGATCGGCAGCAGCAGCGGGTCGGCACGTACCTGCTCGCCGGCCGCGAGCACCGCGCCGAGGGAAAGGCTGCCGACCACCGCGCCGAGCAGCAGGAAGCCGGCGAGCAGCGCGAGGCCTCCCGCCGCCGTGACCAGCAGTGCGGTCCGAGCGCCGCGACGGGCTGCGGCTGTCGTCGGATCGTAGCCGATCAGCAGGAACGAGAGCAGGCTGGTCAGCTCCCAGAAGAGCAGCAGAAGCAGCAGGTTGTCGGCCGTGACCAGGCCGAGCATCGCGCTCTGGAACACCAGCATCAGGGCGAAGAAGCGCCCGCGCGCGGCGTCGGCGGGCAGGTAGTAGCGGGCATAGAGGCTGATCAGCAGCCCGATGCCTGCAACCAGCAGCACGAAGACGAGGGCGAGTCCGTCCAGCCTCAGGGCCAAGTCCAGCCCCAGCATCGGCAGCCAAGGGACAGCCAGATGCCGGACCTCGCCCGCGGCAATGCCAGGCAGGCTCAGCAAGGCCGCCGCGAGGATGACGCCCCCGGTGCCGGCGGCGAGCACCGACGGTGCCCGCGCCGCCACCCGCTGCGCCGGCACCGCCAGCGCAGCCGCAATCAGCGGCGCGGTGATGATCACCACCAAACTCATTGGGGTTGACTGGTCGAGGTCCATTGGCGCTGGCGCCACGCCACGACCCGATTCTGCCGGTCCCGCGGGAGAGGCGCCCGTTGAGAATGCGTCGACTCGGTGCGCCGGCTCAATGGGCCTGCTCGGTTAGTTGGCTCGGTTAGCCGGCTTGGTTGGTCGGCTCTCAGTGCGTCGGCTCAGTGCGTTGGCTGGGAGACCTCTTCGAGCACCTCGCCGCTGAGCCGCGTCCCATCGGAGCGGGTGGCCAGATCGCCGAGCGAGACAACGCCGACACAGTGCTCGTTTCGGTCCAGCACCACCAGCCGGCGGATCTGTTGGTCCTCCATCGACTTGGCGGCCGTCTCAACATCGTCGTCGATGTAGCGAAAGTGCACGCCGGTGGTCATGATGCGCGAAACCGGGGTCTCGGGGTCGATCCCCTCGGCGAGGCCGCGGGTGACGATATCGCGGTCGGTCAGGGTACCGATGATCTGATGTTCTTCCAGTACCGGCAGCATGCCGATGTCATGCTCCTGCATCATGCGGGCGGCATGGACCACCGAATCGCCATGGCCGATGTACTCGAACTGGTTGGTCATCACGTCTTGGAGTTGCATAGGATCGCTCCTGTCGTTGCAGTGAATGACGGGACGCGTTGGTTCCCAGTATTCAACACGAATTAAGCAAAGCTGATACCAACAGGTTCTGGGTCAGGTTCCAGGCTTGCGTCCTCGGGCATCGGTGACGCGTACCGTTCGATGTCGCGGTGAAACGATCACTCAGTTACTCGATCCCTTCCTCGCGCTCGCCCAGGCAGTGGGCCAAACGTTCACGGCAGCCGCGAAGCTCGCGTTGAAGGGACGACAGCTCGCGCCACAGTGAGCCAGAACGTAGCTCCGTTTGGATGCGTGCCTTTTCGAGTGTGTGTAGTCGGCTCCGCACATCCTGGACGTGGGCCTCAAGCCTCCGTGCTCGATGCTGGTCGAGATGAACCAGGTTGGTCGATGGCTCGCTGGGCGACGATTGGATTCGGGTCTGAGGCATGCTGGCACTCCGTCGGATGGCTCTGCACAGGCAAGCAATCATCGGGCCAACTATTAGCGCGCCGTCCTTGCCGGTTTCAGCCCGCGTTGCTTGGCGCAATGGCCCGCTTTGGACTGGCGAAATCACCCGGTCTGGTGGTTCTGCCCCAGAGGTCTGGGGCCTGTCCGGTCGCGCTACCGGCACTGCGCTTGTCGGCGCCGATCAATTGTGCTGGCTGGCAAGGATGCTGCAGGCACGGCGGCAGTACAGACCCGCAGGGCAGGAGCATGCACGCGCAGCAAGACCGTCAGTCGACAGCGAGACCGAGTCATCAGGGCAGCGGCAAGGGCGGCGACAACGGGGCCGGCGTCGGCTCCGGCAGCGGGCCGGGGCCGGAACGGGACCAGCTCGACCGGATATGCTGGCACGCACTGGATGCCGCGACCGCGGCGGAGCGGCTGGACAGCCCGCAGGCGGGCCTTAGCGCGGACGAGGCCGCCCGCCGGCGCGAGCGGTTCGGCGCCAACCGTCTGCCGGAGGAGCGCCCGCCCGGGCTGGGGCGCACATTCCTCCGCCAGTTCACGAATCCGCTGATCTATATCCTGTTGGCGGCGGCGTTGGCCTCGCTGTTCATTGGTGCCATCGCCGATGCGGTCTTCATCGGTGCCGTGCTGCTGCTGAACGCGATCATCGGCACCGTCCAAGAGAGTAAGGCGGAGTCCAGTGCGCAGGCGCTGAAGTCGATGATGACGGTCCGCAGCCGGGTGCTGCGGGATGGTCGCGAAGAGGAGGTGGACGCCGAGGACCTGGTGCCGGGGGATCGGGTCCGGCTCGGCGCCGGCGATTCGGTGCCGGCTGACCTGCGCCTGCTGGAGAGCGAGGACCTGCGCGCCGACGAATCGCTGCTGACCGGGGAGTCGATCCCGGTCGAGAAGGATGCCGATGCCAGTGTCGACGAGGAGGCCGGTGTCGGCGAGCGGCGGACGATGCTCCACGCCGGCACCGAGGTGCCTGACGGTCGGGCGCTGGGGCTGGTCTGTCGCACTGGCCAGGCCACCGAGGTCGGGCGGATCGCGCGCTCACTGACCGGGGCCGGAGACACCGAGCCGCCGTTAGTGATTCGGTTGCGGGCGCTGACGCATCGTATCGCGCTCGTGGTCTTGGGCGCGGTGGCCCTGCTGGTGATCGCGCAGCTCCTGCGCGGTGCCGGGCTGACCGAGATCTTCTTCTTCGCGGTTGCGCTCGCGGTGTCGGCCATCCCGGCCGGGCTGCCGGTGGCGATCACTGTGGCCCTATCGCTCGGGCGGCATCGGATGGCAGAGCGCAACGTGATCGTGCGGCGGTTGCCGGCGGTCGAAGGGCTCGGCACCTGCACGCTGATCGCGAGCGACAAGACCGGCACCCTCACCGCCAACGGGCTGACGATCACCCGCATCGCACTGCCGGAGGCCGGGCGTATTCGGGTCGAGTCGGGCGAGGACGAGCGCCAAGCGCTGCTGCGCCCTGACCAGGAAGGCCCTGGTGTGGAAGGCCTTGGCGCGGAAGGTCCTGGCGGGGAAAGACCTGGCGCGGAAGGCCCTGGCGCGGAAGGCCCTGGCGCGGAAAGACCTGGCGGGGAAGGCGGGGATGCGGACACAGGCGAGCTCGACGAGGCGGCGCAGGAGTCGGTCCGCCAGCTGGCCCGCACCGGCCTGCTGTGCAATGAGGGCGCGCTGCGCGAGACCGATGATGGCGAGGTCGAGGCCGTCGGCGACACGGTCGATGTCGCCTTCCTCGTGCTCGGGCGCCGGCTCGGCTTGTCCCGTCGCGAGCTGCTGAAACAGCACCCGGAGCAGGACCGGGTACCGTTCAAGTCCAAGCGCCGTCTCGCCGCCAGCTTCAACCAGGGCGGCGCGGGGCTGCAGGCCCATGTGAAGGGCGCGGCCGAGGCGGTGCTGCCGCTCTGTGACGCCACCGAAGCGATGCAGGAGCAGGTCGATGAGCTCAGCGGCCGCGGTTTCCGCGTGCTCGCGCTGGCGGCGGGCCCCATTGAGGGGGAGGCAGCCGAGGCCGCGCGCCGGCTCGAGGAAGGCGAGCTTGGCGGCCTGACGCTGCTCGGACTGGTCGGCCTGATCGACCCCCTGCGCCCCGAGGTACCGGAGGCGGTGCGCCGTTGCCACGAGGCCGGCGTCGGCGTGCGCATGATCACCGGCGACCACCCAGCGACCGGTCTCAGCATCGCGCGCGAGCTCGGGATCGCCGGCGAAGGAGACCAGGCCGTGACCGGAGCCGAGGTGCAAGCACAGGCCGACCAGGCTCAACAGGACGACGCCGCCGCGAGGCTCGGCCGGGCGCCGGTCTATGCGCGTGTCGAGCCTGAGCAGAAGACCGCGATCGTCGGGGCGCTCCAGGAGCAAGGACAGTACGTCGCCGTGACCGGCGACGGCGTCAACGACGCGCCAGCGCTGCGCAAGGCCAACATCGGGGTGGCGATGGGACGGGCCGGGACCGATGTCGCCCGACGCGCCGCCGATCTGATCCTGACCGACGACAATTTCGCCTCGATCGTCAACGGCATCGAGCAGGGCCGCATCGCCTACGCCAATGTGCGCAAGGTGGTCTGGCTCTTGATCAGCACCGGTGCCGCCGAGATCGTGCTGTTCTTCCTCGCCTTTGCGCTGGATCTGCCACTGCCGCTGGACGCCGTGCAGCTGCTGTGGCTGAACCTGGTCACCAATGGGATTCAGGACGTCGCCCTGGCCTTCGAGAAGGGCGAACCAGGCGTGCTGAAGCGACCACCGCGGCCGACCGATCAGCCGATCTTCGACCGGCGCATGATCGAGCAGACCCTTGTCTCCGGTCTCTACATGGGCGTCGTGGCCTTCGGCGTCTTCTACTGGCTTCAGCACGTCTGGGGCTGGAGCGAGCACGACGCCCGCAACACCCTGCTGCTGCTGATGGTGCTGTTCGAGAACGTGCACATCTTCAACTGCCGCTCCGAGGAGCGTTCGGCATTCGCCATCCCGCTGCGCGCGAATCTGCTGCTGATCGGCACCGTGGCTGCCGCGCAGGCGGTGCACATCCTCGCGATGTACCTGCCGGGATTGAGCGATGTGCTGGAGGTGGCGCCGGTGTCGTTGATGGAGTGGCTGGCGCTGCTCGGCATCGCCGCCTCGCTTCTGCTGATGATGGAGCTGTTCAAGGCGCTGCGCGTGCGGCCGCAGGCGCGCGCTACGGCCAATGCCCCAGCAGCTGGGTGATAAGGGCCGCTATTGCAGGCTCGCGGCCCTTGCGAATTGCCGCTAGCCGCCTTGGCGAGGTTGTTGGTGCAGATACTCGACCGACGCGACCATGTACTCGACCGCGGCTTCGATCTGGCGGTCGGTCAGGCGATCATTGCCACCGCGCGGCGGCATCTTGTACTCGCCGTCGTCGCCCTTGATCCCGTGGATCGGGCTCTTGAACAGGGCTCGAATGCCCTTGGCGATGCGCGGTTGCCAATTCTCGAAGTCGGTCACCGCGGGGGCGCCGGCCGCGCCCATCAGGTGGCAGGCGCGGCAGGTTCCCATCCAGACCGAGCGCCCCTCGGCCAGCACCGGATCGGCGAAGCGCGGCATCTCGAAGCCGGCGGGCGGTTCCGAGCCGCCAGGGCTGCAGCCGGCCAGCAGCAGTGCGGCGACGAGCGGCGCAGCGTCACGGGACAAGCGGGGCAAGTGGTGGCGTCTCATAGGGGTCTCATTCGGTGCGTGGCAAGCACGGCGCCGACGCGGCGGTCAGTCGCCGGGCTGTCACAATCGGGTAGCATGCCACAAGCACCGCAGGAAGGCGTTATCCCGGCGGACGGGGTGACGATATCGGACAGGCGGGTCGCGCCGCTTGTTCGTGCAAGGCGCCGAGCTCGGCTAGGGTCTGGGCATCGAGCACCTGCTGCGCGGTCTCGAACAATGTCGCTTCCTCAAATCGAATGTGTGCGGTGAGCGCCTCGCTGAAGCGCGCGGGGGCATCGCGATCCTCACGACCGATCAGTGCGCGCAGCTGGGCGTGCTCGGCCAGGGTGCGCTCGACCAATGCCTCTTCTCCGGCCGCGCTGAGGGCCGGCAGCAGTCCCTGTTCCTCGAGCTGAAAGTGCGGCTCGAGCTCGTCGGCAAAGCGGGATTGGATCTCGGTCCAGTGCTGCTCGCGGATCAGCGGGTCCGCGCCCGGCAGCTCTCGAGCCCGTTTGGCGAGCACCAGCCCTGTGTGATGATCGCGAGAAAGACGAACCAGGTTTGGATCGCGGTGCATGAGCGCCTCGTTTCGAGATGATGCCCGCAAGCGACAGACCGTCTAGTCGACGGATGGTCCTGGCGCCGTTGGACGGTCTTGTAATTCCATTTCCTCCGAGACTTGAGGGATGGGGTCCGAGTCATTCAAGGCGGACTCCATCCTTTTTGGATCAAGTCATCCGAGGCTGGGGGCGATCATCGGCCTGAAAACGGCTTTCACGTCGGTTTGCGCAGCTCAAGGTCACTGCGGAGACTTGCCATCGGCCGCGTTCGCGTCTATATCCGCTCTATGGGGAGTCGATCACAAACCGTGCGGATCACATTGCTGGTCTGCCTGGCGATGCTGCAGCTGCAGGTCTATGCGGCCGGTACCCTGATGTGCCAGCACGCAGACCACGCGGTGCCGGGGTCGTCTGGCGCCTTGTCCGCGGCTTGTCCTCATGCCGGCGCAGCGCAGCAGGCAGAAGTGGTCGATGTTGCCGAGGTACAAGGCGACTGCCAGAAGTGCGTGCTCGATCTCTGTGTCCTCGGCGGTTTTGGGTTGCCCGCCCAACATCTCGGGCTTGCATTGGTACCGCCTTCGCTGCCGATCCCAGGCGAGCAGCGTCACTTCTATCGTTTCCTACCTGATCCGGGCCTGAAGCCCCCGATCGCCATCTCCGGTTGAGCTGAAGCGCGATTAACCCGGGCCGCGTGCCGTTGCGGCCGCTGCCTCTGTTGGTGCGTGCTCGTGGAGTGCGTGCTGATTCGCCGGAGACCCCCAATGTCGATCCTTCTAAAGCGCCGCAATCGGCGCTCAGCCCGAACCGTTGCCAGCATCCTCCTCCTGCTCTCTGTGCCGTTTTGGCTCATTGGATGCGGGGGGGAGCCGGACGCCAAGGATGGGACCCCGTCTGAGAGCAGGGCCGAGGCGGCCGATGACTCGCCGCTGGAGCATGCGGTGAAGCACCTCGACCCGACCTATGTCTGTCCGATGCACCCGCAGATCGTCAAGGACGAGCCGGGCAGCTGCCCGATCTGCGGGATGGATCTGGTCGAGAAGACGCCTGACCCGGTGCCGTCGGAGTCGCTCGCGGCGGCTGCCGACGATACCGCGATGGAGCATGCCAAGAAGCATCTGGACCCGAAATACGTCTGCCCGATGCACCCGCAGATCGTCAAGGACGAGCCCGGGACCTGCCCGATCTGCGGCATGGACCTGGTCGAGAAGATGATGGACCCGATGACCGGCAAGCATCCGGAGGTGGCGTTGACGCCGGCGGTGATCCAGACGCTCGGGGTGCGCACGGCCAGCGTCGAGCGCGGGACGCTCTGGAAGTACATCAAGACCGTCGGCCGGGTCGAATACGACGAGACGCGGTTGGCGCACGTGCATCCGCGCGCCGAGGGTTGGATCGAGTCGCTGAGTCTGCGCGCCGAGGGGGAGCCGGTTGCGGCCGGTCAGCAGCTCGCCGAGCTCTATGCGCCGGAGATCCTGAGCGCTCAGGTCGATTTCCTGCTGGCGCAGGACCGCAATGCGGCCGATCAGAGGCGGGTCAGTGCCGACAAGGCGCGCAATATCCTGCGGCTGTTGGCTGTGCCGGATGACGTAATCCGAGAGATCGAGCGCACCGGCGAGGCGCGCAACCGCATCCCGGTGCGGGCGCCGATCGGCGGCATCGTCACGCAGATGGAGGCGCGCGACGGGATGTACGTGACCGAGGCCAGCGAGCTGTTCACGATCGCCGATCTGAGCCAGGTCTGGGTGATGGTCGACATCTACGAGCATCAGATCGACTGGCTGGCGGAGGGCTTGTCGGCCGAGATGACGGTGCCGGCGCGGCCGGGGCGGACCTGGGAGGGGACCGTCGATTATCTCTATCCGGAGCTGGACCCGGAGACCCGCACGCTGCGGGTGCGGTTGGTGTTCGAGAACCCGGACTTGGTGCTGAAGCCGAACATGTTCGCCGATGTGGTGATCTACGGCGGGCCGAAGCGGGAGGTGCTCAAGATCCCGGCGGAGGCGTTGATCGTGACCGGTGAGCGCGAATCGGTGGTGATGGCGCTGGGGGATGGGCGCTTCCAGCCGGTCGATGTGGTGACCGGGATGCAGCGCGCTGGCGAGGTCGAGATCCTGTCAGGGCTCGAGGAGGGCGAGGAGATCGTCGTCTCCGGGCAGTTCCTGATCGATTCGGAGTCGAACCTGCAGGCGAGCTTTCGGCGCATGTCGGATGCAGGTGGCTCGGGGGACGATGGCGCGGGGGCTGGCGGCGATAGCGGTGCTGGCGGCGAGATGGCCGCGGGAGGGGCACATGCGCATCATTGATCCCTTGCGCACGCTGTGTCTGCGACCGAGGCTCGATCATGCGTCTGGGCCGGGGTGGCGAGCACTGCAGGCAGCGGTTTGGCGCACGCATTGCGTTTTTCGCCGCTGGATCATGCCGGCTTTTGGGCGCCTTCCGTTCGCGCCCTGGCCGGGGAGTGCGGCGCTCGAGCAGCGTGTTGCGCAGTCGCTGCGGCTCGTGCCGGGGGCGTGTCGGTTCGGCCTTGGAGGTTGGGGTGGTCGGGCAGCGCCCGTCGGGGGTCGCCGTGAATCCGTCCCTGGAGGCTCGGCGACAGCATCCTTGCTGTCGACGCCCCCGACGAGCGCCACCCGACCACCCCTACGCGCTCAGGGGGTAGTTTGGGTTGGGCCTGGTGACGGGCTTGATCGATTGGCCCTGGATCGGACGTTGCTGGCGGCTGCCGGAGGTGGGCGATGAACGCTGTCATCCTCTGGTCGATCAAGAACCGTTTCCTGGTGCTGGTCGCGGCGGTGCTGCTGACCGGGTGGGGTGTCGTGGCGGTGAAGCAGACGCCGCTCGATGCGATCCCGGACCTGTCCGATGTGCAGGTGATCATCAAGACCGGCTTTCCGGGGCAGTCGCCGCGGGTGGTCGAGGAGCAAGTGACCTATCCGATCACGACGACGATGCTGTCGGTGCCGGGCGCGAAGGCGGTGCGCGGCTATAGCTTCTTCGGCGATTCCTACGTCTATGTGATCTTCGAGGATGGGACTGATCTGTATTGGGCGCGGGCGCGGGTGCTCGAGTACCTGAACCAAGCGGCGTCGGCGCTGCCGGATGGGGTGCAGCCGCGCCTCGGGCCGGATGCGACCGGGGTCGGGTGGGTCTACAGCTATGCGTTGGTGGATCGCACCGGCCAGCATGACCTGGCCGAGCTGACCAGTCTGCAGAACTGGTTTCTGAAGTTTGAGCTGCAGACGGTGCCCGGGGTCTCCGAGGTCGCGACCGTCGGCGGGATGGTGCGCCAGTATCAGATCGTCGTCGATCCGGAGAAGCTGCGCGCCTATGAGATCCCGCTGCAGCGTGTGATGGACGCGGTGCAGAAGGCCAATCGCGAGGTCGGCGGCTCGGTGGTCGAGCTGGCCGAGGCCGAGTACATGGTACGCACGCGCGGCTATCTGACCTCGCTCGAGGATATCGAGCTGATCGCGGTCGACACCGCGGCGGATGGGACGCCGGTGCTGCTGCGTGACATCGCGCGGGTGCAGATCGGGCCGGAGATGCGCCGGGTGGTGGCCGATCTCGACGGCGAGGGCGAGATCACCGGCGGCATCGTGGTGATGCGCTATGGGGAGAACGCGCTCGCGACCATCGAGGCGGTGAAGGCGCGTATCGACGAGCTGCGCGCCGGGCTCCCGCACGGCGTCGAGATCGTCGAGACCTATGATCGCTCGCAGCTGATCCTGGATGCGGTCGACAACCTGCAGACCAAGCTGATCGAGGAGTTCATCGTCGTCGCGCTGGTCTGCATCGCGTTCCTGCTGCATCTGCGGTCGTCGCTGGTGGTGATCATCAGCCTGCCGCTCGGCATCCTGGTCGCGTTCATCGTGATGAATGGCCAGGGCATCAACGCCAACATCATGTCGCTCGGCGGCATCGCGATCGCGATCGGCGCGATGGTCGATGCGGCGATCGTGATGATCGAGAACGCGCACAAGCACCTGGAGCGCTACGAGGCCGAGCACGGTGAGCGCCCGCGCGGCGAGGCGCACTGGCGGGTGATCGGCGAGGCCGCGGTCGAGGTCGGCCCGGCGCTGTTCTTCTCGCTGTTGATCATCACACTGAGCTTCCTGCCGGTGTTCACGCTGCAGGCGCAGGAGGGACGGCTGTTCTCGCCGCTGGCGTTTACCAAGACCTATGCGATGGCGGCGGCGGCCGGGATCGCGGTGACCCTGGTGCCGGTGCTGATGGGCTATCTTATCCGCGGCCGCATCCCGAACGAGCAGCGCAATCCGCTGAACCGGTTCCTGATCTGGCTCTATCGGCCGTTCCTGCGCGCGGTGCTGCGATTGCCGCGGACGACGATCGCGGTCTCGGTGATGTTGCTGCTGAGCACGCTGATCCCACTGGCCGGGATCGGCGGGCTGCTGGAGCCGCTGAAGTGGCCGTTTCAGGCGGCATCGGCGGTGTCGGGTACCTTGGGCGGCGTGGCGGCGGCGGTTCCCGAGTCAGCGGAGCCAAGCGTGGGAGCGGATGGCGTCTCGCGCGCAGCAGGTCAGGGCCGCGACGATGGCGGGCTGCAGGAAGGGGTGATGCTCGCCAGTGCGACCGAGAGCCGCCGGGCGATCGAGGACTCGGCTGGGTTCAGCGAGAGGGCCATCGAGCGGATCGAAGGCTGGCAGGCGGGCCTGTCCGATGCCTGGCGCAGCACCTTCCGCGGTGTGCCGGTGCTCGAGGAGTGGCACCGCGGGCTCGGCTCCGAGTTCATGCCCGACCTCTACGAGGGTGATCTGATGTACATGCCGACGACGCTGCCGGGGCTGTCGATCGGCAAGGCGCAGGAGCTGCTGCAGCAGACCGACCGGCTGATCGCGACCCTGCCGGAGGTGGAGCGGGTGTTCGGCAAGATCGGCCGTGCCGACACCGCGACCGATCCAGCGCCCTTGACCATGATCGAGACCCTGATTCAGCTCAAGCCCGAGTCCGAGTGGCGCGACGGGATGACCGTCGACAAACTGATCGACGAGCTCGATGCGACCGTCGACCTGCCCGGTGTGACCAACGCTTGGGTGATGCCGATCAAGACCCGCATCGACATGCTCGCCACCGGCATCAAGACCCCGGTCGGGGTCAAGATCGCCGGCCCCGATCTGAAGGAGATCGAGCGCATCGGCCAGGCGATCGAGCGCGCGGTGACGCCGATCGAAGGCACCACCTCGGCCTTCTCCGAGCGGGTCGCCGGCGGGCGCTACATCGAGGTGCGCCCGGACCGCTTGGCCGCGGCCCGGGTCGGGCTCAACGTCGACGACATCAACCGCATCGTCGCCGCCGCGATCGGCGGGATCAATCTGACCCAGACGGTTGAGGGGCTGGAGCGCTACCCGGTCAACCTCCGCTTCCCGCGCGAACAGCGCGATAGCGTGCAGGAGCTGCGCGAGCTGCCGATCGTCACCCCCACCGGTGCCCAGGTGCCGCTGTCGCAGGTCGCCGAGGTGGTGATCGCCGACGGCGCGCCGATGCTGAAAAGCGAGAACGCGCGCCTGAACGGCTGGACCTTCGTCGACATCCGCGGGCGCGATCTGGGCAGTTGGATCAGCGAGGCGAAGCAGGTGGTACGCGACCAGGTTGAGCTGCCGCCCGGCTACTCGCTCACCTGGTCCGGCCAGTACGAGTATATGGAGCGGGCGCGCGAGCGATTGAATCAAGTCGTGCCGGTGACGCTGGCGATCATCTTCCTGCTCCTGTACCTGACCTTCCGCAGTGCCGGCGAGGCGCTGTTGGTGATGCTGTCGCTGCCGTTTGCGTTGGTCGGCGGCTTCTGGCTGATCTATCTGCTCGGCTACAACCTGTCGGTGGCGGTGGCGGTGGGATTCATCGCCTTGGCTGGTGTCGCGGCCGAGTTCGGCGTGGTGATGCTGGTCTATCTGGACAACGCGCTCCGACAGTGGCGCGAGGAGGGCCGGCTGAACACGCTCGACGACCTGAAAGGCGCGATCGAGGAGGGCGCGGTGCTGCGCATCCGGCCGAAGGCGATGACGGTCGCGACCATCTTCGCCGGGCTGCTGCCGATCATGCTCTTCGGGGGCGTCGGCTCGGAGGTGATGCGCCGCATCGCCGCGCCGATGGTCGGCGGCATGATCACCGCACCGCTGCTGAGCCTGTTCGTGATCCCGGCGATCTATCTGCTGTGGCGCCAGCGGGGGTTGCGGCGCGGGGAGCCGTCGGAGGAGGGTGTCTCAGTGCGTGAGGCGGAGCCGGTGGCAACGGGTTGAGGTCACCCCCTCATCAGTTCCGCTGTTGGGCGTTGACGACGCATCTGCCCCCCAGGCTAGCCTCCCGCTTCGGGTCAACCGGGACGCTCAGGTCGCCTCAGGGTGGCTTGGATTTTCTATTCGCTATTTGGGCTACAATGTAGCCCAAACTCAACGAGAGGATCACCCCATGTCTGAAAACACTGTTGTCCGAGCCCGCATCGACGGGCACATCAAGGATGAAGCAGCCGCTGTGCTGGCATCGATGGGTCTCACCGTGTCCGATGCGTTCCGCATGCTGCTGACCCGCGTTGCCCGCGAGAAGGCGCTCCCGTTCGAGCCACTGGTTCCGAACGAAACCACCATCGCGGCCATGCGCGAGGCCCGCGCCGGTAACCTTGAAGGCTTCGACAGCGTCGAGGCACTGATGGCGGATTTGCATGCGAAGGATTGAGCGCACCGGCCAGTTCAAACGCGACTACAAGCGAGAGGCTAAGCGGCCCCATGCCGTGCTCGATGCGGAACTGATGCCGATCGTGACGGCATTGGCGGATGATCTGCCCCTGGAGCCGCATCACCGCGACCACGCCCTAACCGGCGACTGGAAAGATCACCGGGACTGTCACGTCAAGCCCGACTTGGTGTTGATCTACCGAAAGCCCGATGGTGAGGTGTTGCAGCTCGTGCGCATCGGCTCGCACAGCGATCTAGGTCTATGATCCTGCACAAAGGTTGGTGATGGGTGGATCGACAGGAGGATAAATAGATTTCGAGCGGGGAGCTCTCTCTGCCGCAGACAACGATCCTGGTCGCGATGGTCTTACTGCTCAGCGCCTGGTATCCGCTCTCCAGGCTCGGCTCCGCGTGCATGCCCGATCTGTACGAAGGCGACCTGATGTACATGCCGACGAGCCACCGACCCGGCGCCGCTGACCATGATCGAGACCCTGCTTCAGCTCAAGCCCGAATCCGAGTGGCGCGACGGGATGACGGTCGACAAACTGATCGACGAGCTCGATGCGACCGTCGACCTGCCCGGCGTGACCAACGCCTGGGTGATGCCAATCAAGACTTCCGCAGCCACGTGGACGGCTCGGCCCACCGCCTGACCCCGAATCGGCGACCGAGATCCAGCACCTGCTGGACGCCACGGTGACGATGGCGTTCGACGAGTGCACCCCCTTCCCGGCCGAAGAGCGCGTGGCGGCCGAGTCCATGCGGCTCTCCATGCGGTGGGCGGCCCGGTCGCGGGCGGCGTTCGTGGCGCGGGCGGGCTACGGCCAGCTCGGCATCGTGCAGGGCTCGGTGTATCCGGAGCTCCGCGCGGAGAGCGTCGAGGCCCTGACCGCCATCGGGTTCGAGGGCTACGCCATCGGCGGCCTGGCGGTCGGCGAGGGGCACGCGCGCATGCTGGCGACGCTGGACGGGACGGTGCCGCGGATCACGGCCGGGGCGCTGCGCTACCTGATGGGGGTGGGCAAGCCGGTGGACCTGGTGGAGGCGCTGCGCCGCGGCGTGGACCTGTTCGACTGCGTGCTGCCGACCCGGTCGGGGCGGACGGCGCAGACGTTCACCAAGCGCGGCACGGTGAACCTGCGCAACGCGCGCCACGCCGACGACCCGCGGCCGCTGGAGGAGGGGTGCGGGTGCCCAGCGAGCCAAGGGTATTCCCGCGGCTACCTGCACCACCTGATCCGCACCGGCGAGATCCTGGGGGCGATGCTGCTGACCTGGCACAACCTGCGGCACTATCAGGACCTGATGGCCGGAATGCGGGCGGCGATCGAAGAGGGACGGTTCGCGGGGTTCGCGGCGGGGATCCTGGAGGGGTTGGCGCAGGGGGACGTGGAACGGGTTTGATGGGCCGCCTTGTGGCGGCGGTCCGGTTCCGGCGCCGTCGGCCCCAGCGACCGTTCGGGCTCCGTGCCGGAACCGGTGGACGGGTCGTCTCGCTCGAACACGGGCTCGATCACCCGAGGCCCGCGCGGGCTCCCCGTCCACGGATGGCCTCTCCGGCTTCGCGCCGGGTGGGCAAATGAGCGATACATGGGCGCCGGTCAGCGCGGCGCGTGCATCGATCCGCCCATCAGGCCGCCTTGCGCGCGCGCCGCTTCATCACGCCGACCACGCCGAGGCCGCCGAGCAGCAGGGCGGCGGTGGGGGGCAGCGGGACGGCGGCGGGTGTTTCGTCGACGGCGAAGACGAACTCGCTGCCTGGAAAGACGGTGACGGTGTTCACGCCGGGTCCGGAAGGGCTGAAGTACCATGAGGTCAGCGCCGCATTGGGAACTGGCAGGCTGTAGGCGAACAGAGGCCCCCAGCTGCCGAAGTTGGGAACGCCGAGTTGGTTGCCGAGTGCGGCGGCGAGCCCCTGCGCCAAGGTCGTGTTGTCCCACCACGGCTGGCTCTGGAGCAGACTGGCGGTCGGGGTGTCGTTGTATACCCCGGTCAGGGTTCCGATCGTGTAGTCGGTGCCGTCGAACGTCACGGCGATCGGCGCCGCCTGCGCGGCACCGAGCGAGGTCATCGCCACAACGAGGCCGGCGAGGGCGCTGCGTATGATAGTGAAAGCACGGGTCATGGTCGCTACTCCAGCGGATGCGAGTGAAGGTTCGGGTACGCCGACGGTGCTCACCTGCGCCGCCGGCGGATGCGGCGAGACCATGGAGGCCGCCGCGCAGAGGGGCGGCGGCACGTCGCGGTGGATTAGGGGGGGCGGATGGGACCGCCCCGCGCATCGTGTGCGTTCAGGCCCATCGCCGGCTCCTGGCCGCCACCATCCCCGCCAGGCCGATGCCGAACAGCGCCAGCGCGGCCGGCGCCGGCACCGGCACCGTACCGGACGGCAGGATCTCGCCGCTGAGCGATGCCCCCTCTGCGACGTCGCGGAGGTTGGACCCGTTCAGCCTCGACCACTCGTAAATATTGCCGGGAAACGCCCCCAGATCCATCGACAGGTCCGTTCCCAGCTCGCCGAGCGGAACGATATCTGTTGCCCGAAGGATTGGCCCGAACGCATTTCCGAACGTGTAACCTGTCCAGAAGTCACCGTCGATCAAGACCGAGAAGGCTGCTCCGGCAGTCGTGTTCTCGTCCACATAGGTGTACTCCGGGAACGCGGTCGTATTACCGCCCGCCACCGACACCGCGAAATTGCCGATCGTGTCGGTGTCGGTGTCGAAGTCGAAAAAGCCGCCGTAGGTACCGCCATCGGCGAAGGTTCCGTTGTTGATGGTGTAGCGGATCAGCTCCGCCTGGGCCGCCCCTGCCGGGATCAGCCCGGCGGCGACGACCGCGGCGATCAGCGTGCTGCGCGACATTGTGTCCTCCTCTCGTGATCGTGCGACACCCGAGGGTGGGTGCCGCTTGCCTATACGGTGGTCCTTAGCAAACGGCGGGCCAGAACGGCGTGGCGTCCCGGACGGGCGCCGATGGGTCGCGCACCGCAGGCGGTGGACCGGTGCCGTCGGCCGAAACGTAGCGGAATCAGAGGGTTGGCGAGATCCGGCCGCCGCCTGCTGCCGTGGACCGGATCACCCGCGGGCCACAACCGCGATCAGGACGAACCGGTAAGTCCACGCCGTCGTAAAGAATTCCGACACCCTCGCGTGGCGTCGGCGGCCGACCAGCCCCCTGATTCGCCGCACGGAACGGGAACATGTCAAAAATTGTAAAAATCAGGTGTGTCGGTATTCCGTACGCCCCGGCAGACCGGCAAGTCCTCGTTCTTCCACGCTCGGAGGCGTTCTTCCGTCCTTTGGTTGCCAATTCGGTGTCGGAATTCCTGACACCAAGTCGCCGCCCGCGCCCAGGTCCTCTCTCATATCACTCCGTCGCCGGGAACAAGTGTGCCGACACCGCGTTCCGTCGGACAGCGGCGGCGCGACCGGTGCCGGGACCGTCCCGGACGGCAGGATTCTCGCGGTCCATTATCGATGGTATCGAGCCTGTTGCGCCATTGCGGCCCCAGATGGCGAGTTGGGAGCCCGCGCAGGCCGGCTGATATACCGACACAACCGCTCGAGCTTCTGGCGTTGATCCGCCCGCGCCGCGACACCGGCGTGCAGGGAGACGCCGGCGACCCTGCCCACTCCGTCATCGAAGGACTCGTCACAGGCCGGCAGCGTCTGCAGCGTGAAGACCTTGCGACCCTGCTGTGGACCGACGGCAATCCGGTTAGGTGATCGACGAACCCAGCAGCTGTTCCGTCGGCCCGGCCTCAAGGTCATCGCCAGCCAGGTAGCTGTTCTCCGCATCGCGTTCCAGCAGCCCCTGGCGCTCGAGGTAGCGGCCGATGCGCCGTGCGAGGGTCTGAGTCAGCCCGGCCAGCTCGGTGCTGGTCGGCGCTTTTACCCAGCGGAACCGCAGTGAGCCGCCGGGGCGTTCGATATACACGCCGTCCAGGAGCAGCAAGTGGAAGTCAGCGTCGAGGCCATGATGGCGGATTTGCATGCGAAGGATTGAGCGCACCGGCCAGTTAAAACGCGACTACAAGCGAGAGGCTAAGCGGCACCATGCCGTGCTCGATGCGGAACTGATGCCCATCGTGAAGGCATTGGCGGATGATCTGCCCCTGGAGCCGCATTACCGCGACCACGCCCTAACCGGCGGCTGGAAAGATCACCGGGACTGTCACGTCAAGCCCGACTTGGTGTTGATCTACCGAAAGCCCGATGGCCAGTTGTTGCAGCTCGTGCGGCTTGGCTCGCACAGCAAGCTAGATCTATGAGCCGGCTCACAGGGTGGTGATTGGTGGATCGACAGACGGATACCGACATGGCCGTCGCGTCACCGGGATGCGGACCTGTCCCATACTGCCGCCGCCATCCCGAGCAAACCGCCCTCTACCGAGTCGCCCACTGGAGCCCGTTGGCTGGTAGATCTTTGTTGGATGGCGTACGTCGAGGCAACGCGGGGCGATCAGCGTCACCGGTTTGTATGCTAGGCCCCTTGCAACGTCCGGATATTTTACATTTGCTCTCGCTGCTGGCTTTGGGTCTCGTCATTCCTAGCTCCAAAAGCCTGAAATTTATAGGAAACACTTTTTTTGGTACGGACTTTGCTCTAGTCCGCCCGCGATTGATTCGCAGTTTGAAAAATGTATGGTCCACCCCGGTGGCGACTTCCGCGAATCGGGATCGGCGCTTGCTTGGTGTTCGCGGCCGCGCTTGGCGCGCAGCAGGCCACAGCCGGGTTGGTGACGTTTCAGACCTATGCCGGCACGTTCGGGCAAATCCGGCGGTCGGGACTCCGCTAAACGACGCCGTCGCCACCAGTGTCGCCCCGATCCCCCTGCCGCCCGCCGCCTTGCTGTTGCTCGGCGGCCTCGGCGCGCTCGGGCTCGTCAAGCGTCGGCGGGCCTGAGCGACGGGTCAAAAAAACCGCGCGAACGGCTCTCTGATCGAGGATATAGAAATGAACTGCATTGCTCAAATGCTCCGTCGAACGCTGGGCGCACCGGCCCTTGCCCTGTGCCTTGCTGTCGCCCCCATGCCTGCGCTGTCAGCGACCGTTTTTTTCGGCGCGGATGGGCCACTGCAGACTGCGAACTCGGAGGCCGCCTTCGCGGACTGGAGCGCAGCGGTCGGGTCGTTCACGCTCGACAATCTCGACACGCTTTTTGGCTCTCCGCTCACCTCGGGCGAGGGCAACGTCTTCACCGGCGGCACGAGCCTCTTCTCCGGCTTCCAGAACCCCGCTCCCGGCGTGCTGGAGACCACCCACCTCACCGCCTTCCTGACCAGCGGGCGCTCCTTTACCTGGACGCTGGCCGAGGCGGTCACGGCCTTCGGGTTCTTCGGCTTCGACCCCGACGGCGAGGATGTCCGTTTCTCCTTCGACGACGGTTCCGCGAAGAGCTTCACGCGAGGGACAGTCGCCGGCTCGCAGGGCTCGATCTTCTTCGGCGTGACGGACCTCGCGACCCCGGTGTCGAGCGTCGACATCTTCGCGGCGTCGACCGTCACCGACTGGGACCGCTTCGTCTACGTGACCGCACCACCGCAGGTCATCCCGCTTCCGCCCACCGCCTTCCTGCTGCTCGGCGGCCTCGGCGCGCTTGGGCTCGTCAAGTGGCGGCGCGCCTGAGCGCCGTCGCCGTCACCGGGCCGCGGCCCTCAACCCATGGGAGTAACACCGTGACCAGTATCCACCGCACCCTCCGCAACGCCCTCGCCGTGATTGGCCTCGCCGCCGCGCCGTCGGCGGTGTCGGCTGCGGTTCTCGGCGACAGCGTGTCGCTCACGATCCTCACGACCACTTCTTCGCCCATAGTCCCCATCGTGCAGGACGAGGTCTTCGGGCCGGCGACCGTGGGCGGCGGCGTCGAGTTCCCCGGCGTCGATCTGCTCGACCTGGCCCCGAACGAGGACATCGTCTACGACATCGACGTCTCGGGAGACCGGATCGACTTCACGAAGGTTGGGGACGGTCTGTTCTCGTCGGGCAGTTCGCCCAGCCTCACCGCCACCTTCAGCTTCGGCGCGCCCCTGTCGCTGTCGGACGTGGCGCTCGAAGACTACGACCCCGCCAACCCTTTTCAGTCCCCGCCGGGTATCGAGGTCTCCGGGAACGATCTTTCACTGACCTGGCTGCCTCAGGGTACCGGGACGGCGGTCTTCTTCAGGGATGACGCCTTCTCGGTCACCTTCACCGACAACGCCGCGACCCCCGCCCCCATCCCGCTGCCGCCCGCCGCGGCGCTGATGCTGGTCGGCCTCGGCGCGCTCGGGCTCGTCAGGCGCCGGGCGCGCGCGGCCGGGTGACCTCGGCGCTCGAGGCACGGCGCTGGCGGCGCGGCTCGCGGCGGGCAAGCGGCTGGGCTTCGACGATCTCCTGATGTGCAACATCGGCAACCCGCAGGCCGTGGGGCAGAAGCCGCTGACCTTCGTGCGGGAGGCGCTGGCGCTTCTCGATCACCCCGCGCTCCTCGATGCGGCCGGGACCCGTGGCCTCTTCGCCGAGGACGCCGTCGCGCGTGCCCGGCGGTTTCTGGGCGAGACCCCCGGCGGGACCGGTGCCTATGGCCACAGCAACGGCCTGCCGCAGATCCGCGAGGCCGTCGCCCGTTTCGTCGAGGCGCGGGACGGGGTCGCCGCCGATCCCGACGCCATCTACCTTACTGACGGGGCGTCGAGCGGGATCGCCAAGGTGCTGCGCCTGCTGCTGACGGGGCCGGGCGACGCGGTGCTGACGCCGGCGCCGCAATACCCGATCTACGCCGCCTGGGCCGCCGCGCTCGGGGGCCATGCGGAGGCTACGCGCTCGACGAGGCCGCGGGCTGGGACGTGACGCGCGAGAGCCTGGAGCGTGTGCTCGCCGCCTGACGGAACGCGGGGCGGCGGGCGAAGGCGCTCGTCCTCATCAATCCCGGCAATCCGACGGGCCGGGTCCTGCGCGAGGACACGCTCGCCGAGATCGCCGAGTTCTGCGCCGGCAACGGCCTTTGGCTCCTGGCCGACAAGGTCTATCAGGAGAACGTCTACGCCCCCGGCGTCCCGTTCGTCTCGGCCCGCGCGGCGGTGCGGGCGGCGCGGCGGCTACGTAGAGATGACCGGCGCGCTATCTCTGGGCCATGCTGCTGGCGCGGCTGTTCGAATCCCTACCACTGGTCTGCCCCAACTGCGGCGCGGACATGCGCATCATTGCCTTCATCACCGAGGCCGTGCCCGTCGAGCAGATCCTTACCCACATCGGTGAGCCGCCGCGTCCGCCGCCGATCTCGCCCGCACGCCCCGGCGCTGCGCTATCCTGCTTCGCTTGGGTACCAGCTCGAACCATCCTGGTTCGGTCGTTCGCTGCTTCAGCGCAGCTCACCCACCCGCCTGGGACGAGACACCCGAGCCGATGCCGGACTGGGACCTCGTCAAACAGCCCGAGCCCGACTTCGAGTTCGATCAGCGCATCTCCTGGTAGCCGCCGTCTCTCGCAGGGAACAGTGCAGCCCCTCTCGTCTCCCGCCGGCGCGTTGCGGCGCAGGTGCTCACTCCAGCACCCGGAAACGCACGTGCCCGCACGGCGCGCGACGTCCGTCAGCACCGCAGTCGGGCGTTGACGCCGCATCCCACCCCCCTACCGTTCGTCGTCCGGCCAACCCTGTCGCTCAGGGTGGCTTGGATTTCCTATCCGTTTACAGTTTTCCGCCAGCCGCCAGCCGCCAGCCGCCCGCTGCGCCGCAGCCCCCAAGCCTCTGAAAAGTCGAGATGATTCGGCCAATCGGCCGGCGCACGGCAAGCGCCGGAACCCTGTCAGGCAGTTTTACAGTTGCGGCGGCTCGTGGCGCGTCCGCCGTGTTCGGGTGTGTGCAAGCCTCTGTTGTTTAGTAGGTTTTACAAAATGGCCTGCTTCTCGCTTAAGCGCCGACGCCGAAGGATAACCTCGTCCTTTGATCAGGTTTTGACCCACTTGAATGCGCTGAAAGAGGAAACCGGCAATGGCGATGAAGACATGGCAAGGCCTGGCGGCAGCAAGTCTGCTGCTGGCGGGCGGCGGCGCGCAGGCGGCGTTGGTGCCCTACACGGTGAACGGCGTGGACCTGGTCTACGACGACGACTACACCCCGTTCGGCGCGAGCAGCCCGGGCCTGACCTGGACCGCCAACGCTAACCTGGCGGCAACGGTAACCTTCGGCGTGAGCGGCATCAACGCCAGCGGCACCATGACCTGGGACGTTGCGCAGGCCTGGATCGACGCCATGAACGCGGCCAACTACGCCGGTGCCAACGACTGGCGGCTGTGGTCGGCGCTGAACAGCGATGGCACTGGGCCGTGCGGGGGCTTCAACTGCACCGACAGCGAATTGGGGCATCTCTTCTACGAAGAGGGCGGATTGGCCCCGTACCTGTCTTTCAATAGCAGCAGCAAGCTGACCGACGTGTTTACGAATATGCAGGATTTCGCTTACTGGTCCGATACGGAGGACTCGTCCTATGCGTGGTTCTTCCTCAACAACGGAGAGCAGGGCGGCGGCCTTAAGGTCACCACGCAATACGGTTGGGCGGTTCGTCCCGGACAAATCGCCGCCGCACCGGTACCGGTGCCTGGCACGGCCTTGTTGACGGCGCTGGGCTTTGCGGCCATGGCGCTCTTGCGTCGAGCGCGGCGGCGACTTTGATGATTTGGTCGTTCGAATCGCGTCCCGGCAATGCGCGATGATCACTGCGGCCACATCCCCGGTGGCTGCTTCATCTTCACCGTCGTCACCATCCTCGCCAACGGCGGTTCGCGCAGCGCTGAAACATCGTGTGCCTTCGCGACGGGGCTTCCGCCGCACCATGGCGAAACATCCATTGCGGATCGACGGCATTGTGATCCTGCCGGACCATCTGCACAGCAAGCAGCCGCCGCGCCGGCCACCCAATCTTCCGGCGCGCAGCGAGCCGCCGCGGCCGGGCGTCCATCCTGATCGAGCAGGTCATCCGTCGGCTGCATCCCAGGGATTCCGAAGCTTCAGGTCCGCGAGAAAATCGAAGTCCTTGACGTTTCGGGTCGCCAGTGCGGCTGCATGGTGCATGGCGATGGCGGCAATCTGCATGTCCTCGATGCTCATCGGGCGTCCAAGCGATCGCGATGCTTCGGCGACGCGAGCATAGAATGGCGTTGCGGCGCAGGGGAGCGCCACGCAGCGCTCGCGGAACTCCGCAAGCAGCGCGTCGGCAGCCGCCGAGAGGCCGAGTCTCCGCTTGCCGTTCGCCAGCAGACTGACGCCGAGCTCGATCTCGGCCTTCGAGATGACACTGTTATGCAGGTCGGTATCCGCTTGGGCATCGAGCCAGCGGAGGACGTTGGGGCTCGGGTGCGTGCGCATCAGCTCCGACAGCACGTTGGTGTCGAGCAGGATCATGCGCGGGGTTCTGGGGGATCCTGATCCTCTTCGAACAGCGGCGGTTCGCGTGGTGGGCTGCGCGCCGGGATGGGCAGGTCACCGCCGCCGCAGAGCGCCGACACGCGCGCATGCAGGCGCGAGCCAAGCCCGGTGCTCGACGTCGGCTCCACCAGCGCGGCCCGGAGGCTGGCGCGTGCCTCTTCCTCCATGGAATGGCCGTGATGGGCCGCCCGCACACGCAGACGATGCTTGAGCGCGTCGTCCAGGTTTCTGATGGTCAGCATCGCCAAGGGCAGGTTTCCCCACGACGAAGGACACGGATATCCTGGGGAAGGCTAGCGTGGCGATGCGACGAAGGCAATGCATGCATCGAGCAGGGATCGCACCTGTCCTGATATTCGGGCAGGAGGGGACAGCGCTGTGGGACTTTGGGAGACGCCGATGATTGGCCATCCTGGCCAGAATCGGCACGGAAGCGAAAAGCGTCCTTTACGCTTCCCTTCGTTTTCAGACTTGCGTCGCTGAACATGGCGGGCCGTCCTGGCCCGTCTTCAGAGATAATTCAATGGAGGCGCAACAAGGACATCGTCTTTCGCAGTGACACCAGTTGTCGTGGCGGCCACTGCAGGCCGCAGCGACAATACAAGCATGCTAATTCATCACGACCGAGATCAGGATCATGCATCGTTCTAACCACATTCTTTCACAGTCCTACCGCAGGACCATTCAAGTCGCGTTGCCGCTCTCGGCCGCGCTACTCATAACGGCTTGCGGGGAAACGTCCGTTTCCGCCGAGGACCATGTCGCCCAGGCGCAAGAGGCCTATGCGAACGGCGATGTCCGGACAGCGATCATCGAAATCAAGAACGCCCTGCAGCAAGCGCCCCAAGACGCCGAGAATCGGCTGCTCCTGGGTCGATACAACCTCGAGCTTGGCAAGGCAGTCGAAGCCGAAGCCGAGCTCATTCGTGCCAAGGAGCTGGGCGCGGACCCGGCCGCACTGCGGCTACCGCTTCTTCGCAGCCGACTGATGCAGGGTAAACATGACGAGGTTATCGACAGCACCGAGGCGGTGGGAGAATTTGAGGAAGCGCAGCAGCCTGGCGTGCTCACGCTGCGCGCTCAGGCGCTGCTGAGCGAAGGGCGGATCGACGAAGCCAGGGCGGCGTTGGACCGAGCATTGGCGTTAGAACCAACCGCACCGGAGGCCCTGCTGAGCAAGGCCTGGGTCGAATGGCTGGATAAGGACGAAGAGGCCGCCCGCACCCAGTTGCGTGCCGCGCTGGACGCCGACCCAGAGCTGGATCGCGCTTGGGAACTGCTCGGCGATGTCGAGCGCGACACTGGCAATCTCGAGGAAGCCGAGTCGGCGTACAGCAAGGCGATCGAACACACCAGCATCAGCTTTTCCCCGCGCTTCAAGCGAGCCTTGACGCATATCTTCCAGCAGGACTACGCCAGCGCCGAGAAGGATCTTGAAGCCTTGCGCAAACAGGCCGGCGAGAATCCGGCAGTCAGCTACGTCAGCGGGCTGATCGCCTTTTATCAACAGCGCTATGACGGGGCTCGCGCCGACTTCGAAGAGACGCTCGCGCGCAAGCCCGATTATATGCCGGCGGTGTTCTACCTGGGCGCCACCCAATATGCGCTCGAGAACTGGGGCCAGGCCCAGAGCTATCTCAGCCGGTATACGCGCCGGTTCCCCAGCTCGCCGGAAGCGAACCGCTTGCTGGCCCTATCCCGGCTGCGCGACGGCGACAGCGAGCGCGCCGAGCAGACCCTTGGAGCCATCCTGAAAGCTGATCCGGAAGATCGCACGACCCTGGCAATGATGAGCAATCTCTACCTGGCTCAGGGGCGCGCCGATGAGGCGTTACATCATCTGCGCAAAGTGATCGCGATGGAACCGGACTCGGCCGCGACGCGGGCTAAGCTCGGCATCGCGCTGCTGCAAGAGGGGCAGCGAGAAGAAGGATTTAGTGAACTGGACCGGGCGATCGAGCTGGCTCCTGGGGAGACGCAACGTCTTGAGATCGCAATCGTCCTCGAGCGGCTTCGGGCTGCTGAATATCAACAAGCACTCGAACGACTCGAGCGCTTGCACGAACGCGAAGCCCTTTCCCCGGGTCTCTACTACAACCTCAAAGCGATTGCGCATGTCGGCCTCAACGAGATCGAGACGGCGAAAGCCATCTTCAACGAGGGCCTTGAAAAGGTTCCCGCGGAGCAGCGACCGGACCTTGCGAATAACCTGGCGCGCCTGCAGTTGCGAGACGGAAACTCTCAGGAAGCACAAGAGCTGCTGTCGGACAGCTTGTCGGAAACGCCCGAGCATCTCCCCTCCCTCATGTCGTTTGCGCGGCTCAAGGCCCAAGCGAACGATCTCGAAGAAGCCCAAGCGCTGCTCGAGCGAGCTGTCGCCGCGCATCCGGATGCCCAGCAGCCACGCTTGGCACTCGCCCAGTTGCACCTGAGAGCGGATCGCCCAACCGACGCCTTGGAGCTTCTGCGAGAGACCGATCAGCAAGGTCCGGAGCGCTCAACGGGCTGGCTCGCACTGATGGCGACAGCACTTGTCAACGCCGGCAATCCGACCGAAGCCATCGATATCCTGCGCGAATTGCACGAACAGCGTCCCGACGCAGCCAATGTCTCCTTGATGCTGAGCCGCCTGCTGATCGAGCGGGGAGATCGGGCGGAAGCGCGCAACCTCCTCGAGCAAGCCATGAAACGCGACGCCGAGAATCTTGGACTACGGCTGACGCTCGTGGAGCTGCTGACCCTGGAAGCCGAACTCGACGAGGCGGCCGAACGTCTGGCTCCAGCTGCAGAAGCCCATCCCGATGATCCGCGAGTACTGGCCCGCGCCGGTGCGATCGAATTCGCTGCGGGTCGATACGCAGAGGCGATCGACGCTTTCCAGCGTGCCCGCCGTCTGGCGCCGGCCGACCGCTACGTTGCGGGTGCCCTCGCGAAAGCGCAGCATGTTGCCGACGACACAGAGGCTGCCGTAGCAACGCTGAGCGATTGGCTGCAGCAATTCCCAGACGATCCCGGCATGCGGCTTCTCCAGGCGAATCTCTTGGTAGCCTTAAACCGCGACGGGGAAACAATCGCTGCCTACCGGCGTTACCTGGATAGCGGCCAGGAAAACGCCGTTGCCCTGAATAATCTTGCCTGGTTGCTGCGAACTTCCGATACCGACGAAGCCTTGCGCCTGGTCGAGCGCGCAGCTGAACTGGCACCGGAGTCCGCGGAAATCCTGGACACAAAAGGCGTGATCGAGCAAGAACGCGAGAATTACACTGCAGCGATTGAGACCTTCAGACGTGCCCTCAGCCTCAGCCCGGGCAACCCGTCGATTCGCCTGCATTTGGCCGAGGCACTGATCGCGGACGGTCAGGGACAATCGGCAAAGGAACAGCTTTCCCAACTCCTGGCGGAAGACCCAGGGGCTGACGATCGTGAAAAGGCTGAGACGCTGTTGAACGGCCTATAATGCGGAGGAGCAAGGGTTCCCGAATCATCGGGGACCCTTGCTCCGGTAATCGGCTACGCCTTCTTCAGCGCAGCCTCACCCTGGCGCCCGCTTAAGCGCGGCTGCGACGACGCAGGTATATCCAGCTCGCTCCGGGGGAATATCCGATGCAGGTTTCAAAATGGGGTAACAGTCTGGCGGTGCGCCTGCCCGCCGCGGTGGTCGAAGCGCTGAACCTTCAGGATGGCGACAACATCGAGATCCAGGTCGAAGGGGAGCGGAGCCTAAGCGTGCGCAAGATGCCAGATCAACGCGAACTGCTAGCGCGGCTGCGCAAGTACCGCGGGCGTCTCCCAAAGGGCTTCCGCTTCGATCGCCTTGAGACCCATGAGCGCGGCTAACGCCTTCCTCGACACCAACGTCCTGCTATACCTGCTGTCAGAGGATGCGGCGAAGGCAGATCGGGCAGAAAACCTGCTCGCTGACGGTGGTGTCATCAGCGTGCAGGTGCTAAACGAATTTGCAGCCGTTGCCTCACGCAAGCTTGGCCTATCCTGGCCGGAGATCCGCGAACTATTGGAAACGGCCCAGTCGCTGTGTCGAATCGAACCCTTGACTGTCGCCACGCACGAGCGCGGACTTGCAATCGCAGAACGCTACGGATTCTCGGTCTACGATTCGCTGATCGTCTGTTCCGCTCTGCTGGCCGGTTGCCGCGTCCTGTGGACCGAAGACCTTCAGGATGGCCAGCGTATCGACGACCAGCTGACGGTGAAGAATCCCTTCGCCACGTCCTAAACTGATTGCGCGACACTGAGCTAGGGCTCTATGCCCCGTAGTGCTCCTACATGTGCCTGATGAGCATGATCGCTCGAGGCGATTGAGTTGCGCTTGTTCCCGAACGCGAACATCCTGTTCAGCGCCGACTACCGGGATGGCAGCTGCAACGGCGGCTCGGGGCCGGCTGGGCGCAGTCCGGTGCAATGTTCCGCAACCAGATCGCGCTGCTGCGGGCGCAACTGGCCCGGGATCAGGAGACGGACGGCGGCTGAGCCGCCAGGGGATTGGGGCTGGAGAACGCTCGAGCTGTATACCTGCCTGCAATACATCGATGGCAGTCTCACGTAGAGAAGCCGGCCTTTGCCTCAGTATCGACATGAGCCTGGTCTTGCCGGAGCAGGCGCCCATTCTGGACGCCGGGTGCGGCTCCGGTCGTGACGCCTCGGTGTTCGCTATACCCAGTCACCGAGTCAACGCTTTGGACGCCTCCCCAGCCTTAGTCGCGCTGGCCGCTTGACGGTAGATCCGGCCGACGAAGCAGTCCCGACAGCTGTCGCCGACGGCGCTGCACCGATCGAGATCATCGAAGGCTGGCAGGCGGGCCTGTCCGATGCCTGGCGCAGCACCTTCCGCGGCGTGCCGGTGCTCGAGGAGTGGCACCGCGGACTCGGCTCCGAGTTCATGCCGGATCTCTACGAGGGCGACCTGATGTACATGCCCGCCACGCTGCCGGGGCTCTCGATCGGCAAGGCGCAGGAGCTGCTGCAGCAGACCGATCGGCTGATCGCGACCCTGCCCGAGGTCGAGCGCGTGTTCGGCAAGATCGGGCGTGCCGACACCGCAACCGATCCGGCGCCGCTGACCATGATCGAGACCCTGATCCAGCTCAAGCCCGAGTCCGAATGGCGCGACGGGATGACGGTGGACAAGCTGATCGACGAGCTCGATGCCACGGTCGATCTGCCCGGTGTCACCAACGCCTGGGTGATGCCGATCAAGACCCGCATCGACATGCTCGCCACCGGCATCAAGACCCCGGTCGGGGTCAAGATCGCCGGCCCCGATCTGAAGGAGATCGAGCGCATCGGCCAGGCGATCGAGCGCGCGGTGACGCCGATCGCGGGCACCACCTCGGCGTTCTCGGAGCGGGTCGCCGGCGGGCGCTATATCGAGGTGCGCCCGGATCGGCTGGCCGCAGCCCGGGTCGGGCTCAACGTCGACGCCATCAACCGCATCTCTCATTGGTGGGCGGCTTCTGGCTGATCCATCTGCTCGGCTACAACCTCTCGGTGGCGGTCGCGGTCGGCTTCATCGCCCTGGCCGGCGTCGCCGCCGAGTTCGGCGTGGTGATGCTGGTGTATCTCGACAATGCGCTCGAGCCCTGGCGCAACGAGGGCCGGCTGAACACGCTCGACGACCTCAAGGCCGCGATCGAAGAAGGCGCGGTGCTGCGCATCCGCCCGAAGGCGATGACGGTCGCGACCATCTTCGCCGGGCTGTTGCCGATCATGCTCTTCGGTGGCGTCGGCTCCGAGGTCATGCGCCGCATCGCCGCGCCGATGGTCGGCGGCATGATCACCGCACCGCTGCTGAGCCTGTTCGTGATCCCGGCGATCTATCTGTTGTGGCGCCAGCGGGGGCTGCGCCGCGGGGAGCCGTCGGAGGAGGGTGCCTCAGTGCGTGATGCGGAGGCGGTGCCGACGGGGTGAGGATCGCCGGCGTTGCGACAACCGCAGCCCGGCCCTTGCGAGCCTCCTGTCTCAGGCCGTACGTAGTCGAGACAGGCCAGGGTGCACGGCGGCAAAGCTCGCTCAGTCTTGTTACGCTCTCAACATGAAAGCCGAGCCGGTCCTGTCGTACCGCCAGCAATTGACGGCTTCCTTGTTCAAGGAGGTGCGCGTCTGGCGACTATCGCAGCCGCTCGCTGGCAGTCAGCATCCGTTTAAATACCGCTTGGCGCTGGTGAGCGGTGATCAATGCGTGCTGCGCTACGACAACGAGCGCGGTAAAGGTGATCACAAACATCTCGGCGATCAGGAATTCGCGCTGACCTTTACCTCGATGCCGCAGCTCCTGATCGATTTCGATCGCGATATCAACGCTGGAGAGAGGTTCATGAACAGGTTGATGATTGAAGTCGCGAGCGAGGAGGAAGCGCGCGCCCAAGCCATTGCCTCGCTCGAATGCGGTACACCACAGCCGCCGCGCTACCTTTTCAGGACGCAAGAGGATCTTCTCGATACGCTGAACAGCCATCGGTTTGCCATCCTCAAGGCCCTGGCAGGGGCTGGTCCAATCGGGGTCCAAGAGCTGGCCCGGCGGGTCGGGCGAGACCTGAGTGAAGTGCATGAAGACGCCTGGCAGCTGAGCGCGATCGGGCTGATCGACAAGACCGACTGCGGTGAGCTGCAGTTTCCGTATGACGCCATTGATATTCACCTCGGCTGGCAGGCAGCAGCCTGATTAAGGCTGCGGCCAACCTGTACAAGCTGACCCAGACCGTCGAAGGCCTGGAGCGCTATCCGGTCAACCTCCGCTTCCCGCGCGAGCAGCCAGCTCTTCGGTGGCATCGGTTCCTAGGTGATGCGCCGCATCGCCGCGCCGATGGTCGGCGGCATGATCACCGCGCCCTTTCTGAGCCTGTTCGTGACCCCGGCGATCGATCTGCTGTGGCACCAGGGGGGTTGCGAAGCGGGAAGCCGTCGGAGGAGGGTGCATCGATGACTGATGCTGAGGCGGTGCCGACGGGTTGAGGATCGCCGGCGTTGCGACAACGGCAGATTGGTCTTCGCCAGCCTCCTGTCTCAGCTCACAGGCCCGCTTCGGGGCCGTGAGCTTCATCCACCGCTTCGGTGGCTGCTGGGGCCCCGGCTGTTCGAGTCGCTACCCCTGGTCTGTCTCAACCGCGACGCGGATAGGCGCATCATCGCCTTCATCACCGAGGCCGCTCCCGTCGAGCACAACCTCGACTACATCGGTGAGCCGTCCGCGCCCGCACCCCGTTCCCGCGCGCCCCTGCGCTGCGCTGTCCTGCTTCGCTTGGGTACCCGCCCAAACCATCCCGGTTCGGTCGTTCGCTGCGTCAGCGCAGCTCACCCACCCGCCTGGGACGATGTGCCAGAGCCGATGCCGGACTGGGATCTCCTACCAGCCCGAGCTCGACTTCGAGCCCCTTTGATACTGGGATCAACGCGTCTCCTGGTAACCGCCGTCTCTCTCGTGCAGGAAACGGTGCAGCCCCCGCGTCTCCCGGCGGCTCGCTGCGCCTCCGACTTCCGTCAGTCACGTTTGTTGGGCGTTGACTACGCATCCCACCCCCGCTACCTTCTTCCCCCGGCCAACCTGTACGCTCAGCGAGGTTTGGATTTCCTATCCGCTCGAAAAACCTGACCGACTGAGTATTGGCTTGGAGCGGCTCAGACGAGCAGCTGCTGCAGGATTACGCTCGAGGCTCGGGATAGAAACGCTTATCAAGCACCTGCTCGTAGGGATAGGGGCAGTGCTCTGGGAAGTTCTCCAGCGGCAGACCGGTCTCGTCGCAGGCTAGCTCGACGGCATCGGGATAGGTCGCCTCGATGGTGTCGGCGAGAACGCCCTTCAGCCCGGGCGATTGCTTCAGGAGATCGCTCAGCTGCTTGCGTTGCTCGAGGATGGTCGAGCGCCAGCTGCGGCCGTCGAATTCGCGCCAGCGCTCAGAGAACTGGCCAGATTGGTATTCCCACTTCAGCAAATGGGCGAGCAGGACCAGTAAGCGGCTGCGCAATTCGCGCCGATCGCTCTTGCTCATATCGCTCAGCTCCTCGAGCAAATGCTCTAGATCGAGCTCGTCGAAACGGCGTTCGCGCAGCAGCTCGGCATTGCGCTGTGCCCAGGCGGCATAGTCGGTTTGGTAAAGCGTCGCGAGGTTCGTCATGGTATGTTTCCAACAAGGCCCTTGATGAATTTGGACAGCTAGGACGCTATCGCCATGTAGCGCTCTAGCCTTATCATGGGAACGGTTGGCTGCAGGGTTCTGGTTCGTCCTGGCTGGCTTACGTCATTGTACAGCCAAGCTCTTCGAAATCGCTCTTTATGCGTTCCATTCAGGGGCCCACCTCACCACGTCAACACCATGGAAGGCGTCTGGTCGCTGCTGCGCTCCTGGCTGCGCCCACACCGTGGCATCTCACAGGAGCATCTACCCTTTTACCTGAGCTTCTTTCAGTTCGTGCACAACGCGCGGGTGCGGCGCAAGGGGCTGCTGCCGGGGCTCTTTGGCGCACTGGTGACTCAGTTGAGTGAAACACATAAAGAGCGGTTTGGAGTTCCTATCCTTCGCTTGCTCCAAAGTCTTCATCACCGAAGATATAGCTGAGATCAAAAAGGGATATCATCGAACGGCGGGATGCTCGCCTGAGTCGCCCCACAAAACGTGGCAACGATGTGGTAGCGCCCGTCCTCCAGTCGATAGGCGATTAAGCTGCGATCTTCCGGCCAGATCAACCAGTAGAACGGGACGCGATGGCGCTGCAGCAATAGCAGCAAGATTAGGGTGTCTTTGCGCTCGTGGCCCGGCGAGACGATCTCGCAGACCCAATCCGGCCTCAGCTCCACCATACCGCGGGGTTGTCGGGGCATCCGCTCCTTGCGCCAGCCAGCCAGCCAGGTCATGGCAAGGGCACTGATGCGCCTTGTAGGCGGCGCTGATCTCGGCAGCAATCCACCAGCCGCCGGGTCCTCTCCGATGTTGTAAGGGGCCCCAGAGCTTCGCGGGTGTTAACCTGCGCCATCCCGTGCTCGCCGCGAGCCATGGGACGGCGCACAATCTCGCCGTCGATCAGCTCGAAACGGTCGCCTTCATCGAAGATCCCGGCTTGAATCACCTGATGGTAGGCGTCCACGCCCAAACGAAAGATTGGATGCGTTTCGGTGAGGCTGGGCTCGGCTTCGACAACAGGCATGGTGCAACCTCCGTCGATACGTAACAGGCCTTCGCAAGATTGTCCGGCTCGGCTCGCGGCAGATTAATGACTTCGGAGACAACGGTATCAGAGATGCACTGGCTCGGTATCGTCGCTATGTTCGCCGAGGTCGTGATCGCCGACGGCGCGCCGATGCTGAAGAGCGAGAACGCGAGCCTGAACGGCTGGACCTTAGTCGACATCCGCGGGCGCGATCTGGGCAGTTGGCTCAGCGAGGCGAAGCAGGTGGTACGCGACCAGGTTGAGCTGCCAGCCGGCTACTCGCTCACCTGGTCCGGGCAGTACGAATACATGGAGCGCGCCCAGGACCGGCTGAATCAGGTCGTGCCGGTGACGCTGGCGATCATCTTCCTGCTCCTGTACCTGACCTTCTGCAGCAGCGGCGAGGCCCTGTTGGTGATGCTGTCGCTGCCGTTCGCGCTGGTCGGCGGCTTCTGGCAGATCTATCTGCTCGGCTACAACCTCTCGGTGGCGGTCGCCGTTGGCTTCATCCCGTTGGCCGGTGTCGCCGCCGAGTTCGGGGTGGTGATGCTGGTGTATCTGGACAATGCGCTCAAGCACTGGCGCAAAGCGGGGCGTCTCAACACGGTTGATGACCTCAAGGGCGTGATCGAGGAGGGCGCGGTGCTGCGCATCCGCCCCAAGGTGATGACGGTCGCGACCATCTTCGCCGGGCTCGCCAGGCTGCTGCCGATCATGCTATTCGGTGGTGTCGGCTCCGAGGTCATGCGCCGCATCGCCGCGCCGATGGTCGGCGGCATGATTACCGCACTGCTGCTGAGCCTGTTCGTGATCCCGGCGATCTATCTGCTGTGGCGCCAGCGCGGGGTACGCCGCGGGGAACAGTTAGGGTAGGGTGCCTCAGTGCGTGAGGCGGAGGCGGTGCCGACGGGTTGAGGATCGCTGGCCTTGCGACAACGGCAGCCCGTGCCACTCGGCCGGGCTGCGGTGAAGTAAGCCTCTCAAGCACCGTCTGCCGCGTTGACCGCAGCCGAAAGGAAGGCGAGCAGATCGAGCTAAGCGCGTCGGAGCGCAATGCTGTACTCGCTCCAGCGTGCATCGGACGAGACCGCCGTCATGCCTTCGATCCGTGCTTGTGCAATGATCAAGCGATCGAACGGGTCTTCGTGGATCCTGGGAAACGCAGCCGTCTCGATCGCGTCCGCCTCGTTGATCGTCAATAGGGCCGCACCCGCGGCAAGACTTTGGTCGCGGGAGTTCAAGGCGTCTCGCTCTTTTCACACACTGATCAAACAACTGCCCGCCGTTGGCTGTCAAATGAGGCGAGCACCGGGAATCTATAGGCTATAGGCTGACACGCGCGAAGTATGCCTCCTAGTCATCAACCAGCTTCACAGGCTGCCGCATCATGCCCTCGGGGGCTGACGCTACTGCTGTTGCTGGTTCAGTATTCACCTTTGAGCGAAGAGACGAGCACTCATGCAAGCCAATCTTGACCCACAAGACTTTAAGCAAACCGTTAAGGAAGCATTAGTCGAGCTCTTGACCGAGGAGCCGGCTGTGCTTCGTGACCTCTTGGCGGAGGCCTTGGAAGATGTGGTGTTCGCCGATGCGATACGCGAAGGGCGGACAACGCCGATGACAACCCGTGAGTCTGTGCTCGAGGTATTGGAGGACGCGGGTTGAAGGTTACTTTTTGGGTCGAGCTTTCTGCGTGACCTGAAGAAGATTCGGGACCGAGCCGTGCTTGCTGCAGTAAAACTGGTGCTCGAACAGCTGGAAACTGCTGATACGCTTGAAGCAATCCCTGAGTTAAGAAAGCTCGCCGGCGCATCTGGCTTCTACCGCATCAAAGTTGGAGACTACCGAATCGGGCTGTCCATCAGCGACGGCGTCCTCGAATGCGTGCGCTGCCTTCATCGCCGCGACATCTACAAACGCTTTCCTTGAGCGAAGTCCATCAACTTTCGCGCCAAACTCGCGCTACTCACCAATGCCTGTGCGCCTGGGGACAAGCTTGCGGTCTATGCTGCGCTTGAAGACGAAGGATTCGACCGTTACCAGCAGCTCTCCCCTCAAGAAGTCATATCGAGTTGCGCCCAGACTGCTTGGCCGCGGCCCAGGCCGGGCTCAGCGTCGACGACATCAACCGCATCGTCGCCGCCGCCATCGGCGGCATCAGTCTGATAAGTATCTAGCCAGCTCCACCCCTGAGGCTACAGTTGGATTAGCATAATCCAGCAACCGCAGCCCTGAGGGGAGGGACCGACGAGGCCTTGATCATCGGTTGACCCAAAACTCGGTAGGCGATCGGCGCAGCTTGAGGAGTGGCAGGAGCGCCGGGGAGGCGTACCCTTGGAAGTGGAAACCGACCGAGGGAAGCCGTGTTGCCCGATGCCCCTGCCGCTGCTGACTGTCGTACGGCAGATCCTCGCCTGTGCTCATGAGTAGCGCGCGGCGCTGGCCACCACCATGGCCCCTCGCCGGCTGAGCCGCGCCGAAGACGAGACCTGGCAGGATGAGATGCGCCTGGTGGCTATCGACCCCGTGTCGGGCTTTTTACGGACCTGTTTCATCTCCAGCATGAGGCCAGCAAGGCCATGAGCCTGTCGCTCATGTGCGCACAGCGGCAGGCGCAAACCGAGGAAGATACGGCCAAGGCGAAGCGACGCGCTGCCGGAGCCGGCCTGAGACTCGTCCGGCAATTCTGCCAGCGATTCCGCCAACAGGCTGCCGAGCAAACGGATCAGATTGAGGCGGTTGCCGAACTTGAGGCCGCCGAGCGGCATCGGCAGCGGGTCCTCATATCGGACCAGGGCCCGGCATAGGTCATAGGTCGGCGGTTGGCGCAGACAGCCGCCGCACGGGCCGGGCGCGGCGACCACATCCTCGCCGACTGGCTGAACCACGCCTCGCTGACCGACGGCGCCCGCCTCAGCGGCGCCCGGCTGCGCCGTTACGGGCATGCCGGCGTGGCCGATCTGCGCTGGCTCGCCGCCGCCCAGCCGCCGGCGCTGCTCGCCAGCGGCGGCGTCTTCAGCTCAATGTGGGCGAGGGCGTTACTCAAGCTGGATTCGTTGCTTTGCCTCGATATCCTCAGAACTCACCCTCAGGCGATACGATCGGCAGGTTCACGACATCCAACGCAGACCGGTTGCCCTTGCGATCGTACGCGCTCGCCTCCAGCACCAGCTGGCCGCCCGGGTCGAAGGGGACCGGGACCTGCAAGCGATAAGGCGGCGCCCGATCGAGCAGCGCGGGCGCGCCGTCGACGACCAGTTCGACCCTCTCGACACCCACATTGTCGTCCGCAGCGAGCTCGACAAGGATGGCTTGCCCGGCGCGGACCTGCTCGCCCGGCAGTGGGCTCAGGAACACGGCCGTCGGCTGGGTCTCGTCTACCAAGACATTCAAAGGCACCGTCGGGCTCGCACCGAGATCACCGCCCCAGTCCTCGGCCTGCGCCTCAAGCGTCAAGGGGCCGGCACCCACGGGCACACGCAGGTCGAAGAGGAATGGCGTCGCACGCAAACCCAGTCTGCGTATACCATCGACCAGCAGGTCGACACGCTTGACTGCGACATCGTCGGCTGCGTCCACGCTCACCACCACATCCGAGGTCTCGACAACCGACTGCCCGGCCGGTGGCGAGGTGATCGACACCGTCGGCGCACTGCCGCCAGCCTCCTCCGGCAGTTGCAGATGCACATCAAGCACGTTCGGCCGATCGATCACAAGCGCCGCTTCCGAGGCGGTCGCCGCATCGACCTGGCCATCACCGTCGAAATCGGCGACGACCAGGTCCTGCACCTTCTCGCCGACGACAAAACTGCGCTCGCGCTCGAATGTACCGTCGCCCCTGCTGATCAGGACGGATAGGTCCTGATGGCCGGCATGCCCGACGAATATGTCGTCTAGGCCGTCGTTGTTCGCGTCCGCCGCGCCGATGGCGAAGGTTTCCTGACCGGTGGGTACGCGGTTCTGCTCGAAGAATCCACCGTCGCCGCGACCGAGCAGGACCGAGACATCGTCCGTGCCCCCGTTGGCCACAGCCAGATCGAGCACACCGTCGGCGTCGAAGTCACCGATGGCACCGGCGTAGGCGCGATCCCCGGCCGTGTAGCCCACCGCCGCGCCCTCGAAGGTACCGGCCGGGTTGCCGAAACGCACGACCACATCGGCGTTGAGGAAAAGGTCATCGGCGTCTATGAAGTCCATGATGCTGATGAGGTCCTGGTTGCCGTCGGCGTCGAGGTCGGCCAAGAGGATCTGGCGCACGCTAGGGCTGGTCGATGTCAGGTTCATGTCGAGCTTGGTCGGTGCCCGGAAGCTACCGTCCGCGTTGCCGATGAAGACGGCGATCTCGCTGGCCCTGGCGTCGACCAACAGGTCCGAGACGCCGTCCCCGTTGACGTCACCGATCGCGACATAGGTCGGTCTGTCCAGGGACTCGAGCTCGAGCGGCGGTTGGATGTCGAATCCGCTGTCGCCGTCCCCATAAAGGATCGCGACCTGGTCGAGGTTCGTGCTCGCCGCCGCGATATCGAGGTGACCGTCGCCGTTCAGGTCGCCCAATGCCGGATTGCCCAGGCGCTGGCCGATGAACACGAACTCGGTGTGAAAGGTACCGTCGCCGCGGCCGAGGTGTATGCCCAGGTCGCGTAACCCGTTGGTGATCAGGTCCGGTACCGTGTCGCCGTCGAGGTCCCCGACGGCGACGCGATCGACCGCCTGGTCGACGTTCACACGCGTTGGCAGCAGGAAGCTACCGTGTCCATCCCCGAGCAAGATCGCCAGGTCGTCCGAGAAGTTCAGCGAGATGGCCAAATCCAAGAGGCCGTCTGCATCCAGGTCGGCCACGGCCAGGCGGTTGACCTTGGTCCCCACCGCATAGAAACGGGCGGGCTCGAAGCCGCCCGTGCCCTGGCCCTGGAACAACACCAGCGCACCATCGTCGATCGGGGACGGCCCGAACAGGCCGAAGCGGGTCACCACCAGATCGCGCCGCCCGTCCTGGTCCAGGTCCACGATCGCCAGGTCCGCGATGTCCTCGCCATCGGCGACCGCGCCCGGTACGCGGTCGGTGGATGCAAAGGAGGCGAAACGCAGTGTACCGTCGGCCTGTGTGGTGTAAACGGTCACGAACTCGTCGTTTCGGTGGCCGGCCGCCACATCCGGGCGCCCGTCGTTGTTAAGGTCGCCGACCGCGAGCGTGCGCGGGGTCTGTCCGAATGTCGAGTAGCTGGCCGCATCCTGGAAGGTGCCGTCGCCGTTACCCAGATTGACGCTCACCCTGCCGATACCGGTGCCAAACGAGTTGGCGACGACGATATCGAGCGCCCCATCAAGGTCGAGATCGACCAGCGCGATATCGCGCGGCAGGGCCTCGACAACGAGTGCGCCGACGAGTGTGAAGGTGCCGCCGAGGTTGCGCAGCAGGGTGACGGTGCCGTCGAAGTTCCCGTTTGCGACCGCGATGTCGGGCAGGCCGTCGCCGTCGATGTCGCCGACCGCGATCGCCGTCGGCGTCGACCCGGCCGCATAGTGGATCGCGTCCGCCGCATCGAACTGGCCACTACCATCGCCCGCAAGAACCGTTATCTGGTTGCCGGCGCTGTAGCCGACTGCCAGATCCAGCTGGCCATCCGCGTTTAGATCGGCGAGGCGCACGCTGTTCGGGGAGGGACGGGTCGCGACCTCGGGCTGCGCCTCGAACTGGCCGTTGCCGTCCCCGAGCAGGACGGTGAGGCTGTTGCCGTCGCCGTTTGCGACGACCAGGTCGAGCGTGCCGTTGCCGTCCACGTCGCCGCTGTCGACCTCGTTCGGCCCTTCGCCGGTCGGAAACTTGGCGCCCTTGAACAGACGCCTGCGTGGCGGAGTGACCGGCAGGTCGCCCACGTCGACGAGCGTACCGCGCGTCACCTGTACCGTCCCTGACTGCCCGCGCAGGACCTCGCCCTCGACCACTGCCTCGATCTGCACCGAGACTGCTTGGGGGCGGCAGGCCGGGATGGCGTCAAAGGTGAACACGCCGTCCTGGTCCGTCAGGTGAGGCAAGAGGCCGGTCGGCCCGAAGAGCTCGACCTGCGCGCCCGCCACCGGCGCGCCGAGGGCGGTCACGACCCGCCCGGTCACGCTGCCTGTCTCGACGGCGAGCGGCTCGCAGCCGAGCAGGACCTCATCGCCGTCCGTGATCCCGTCGCCGTCGGTGTCCGGGTTGTCCCGGTCGGTACCGAGCAGGACCTCGTCAAGGTTGGTTAGCCCGTCGCCGTCCTCGTCCGCGCCAGCCACGAAGTCGAACGGGTTGCCGGTCAGCTCGACCTCGAGCCCGTCGTCTGCCCCGTCGCCGTCGCTGTCCGGGTCTAGGGGGTCGGACCCGAAGCCAACCTCGGCGCCGTCCTCCAGCCCGTCGCCGTCCGAGTCGCTGGCCAATGGGTCGCTGCCGGCTGCCAGCTCGGCCCCGTCGTCCAGGCCGTCGCCGTCCGTGTCCGCGGTGAAGAGCCCGGTGCCGGCCTGGAACTCCTCGAGATGGGTCAGTCCGTCGCCGTCGGGGTCCAGGCCGGCATCACTCGGGTCGTTCGGATCCAGACCGTTGTCGCGCTCGAATGCGTCCGGCAGCCCGTCGCCGTCGGTGTCGCCACCCGCTGCTACCGTGATCAGGGTGGTCGCCAGTATCCCCTGATGGATGGCTGTGATCGCGGCACGGCCGTTGCCGAGGGCCGTGACCCTGCCATCGGCATCGACCTCCAGGATGCCCTGGTTACTCGAGCTGTAGCCGGTGCCGGTCGCTGCTGCCGTGACGTCGCGGGTCGCCCCGTCGACGAAGCGGGCGGTCGCGGTGACTTGAGTGCTCTCGCCGATGGTATGGAGCGTCGCCGCGGCGCTGGTCAGGACCAGCGTCTCGGGAATCGGCTCCTCGACGCCGAATGTGATCGGCCCGACCTCGACACTGGCACCGGCCGGCCGCGAGAAGAACGCCGAGTGGCCGCGGTCGAAACCGCCATCAGCGCGCTCGCAGACCACCCGCACCCGCATCAGGCTGTTGGACGGGGCAACGTTTGCGATCGCGAATGTGCCATTGCTCGCGACCTGGATAAAGCGGTTGACGACGGAGGCGGTGCACTCCTCGTTGAGCTGCTGGGCACCGGTGCCGGTGGAGAGCAGCAACGCCCAGAGCACAGCGGCGTGGCGGAGAGGGTTTATTCTCATGGTCCTTAGACTCTCTCTAGGGCGCCGGGGGGAGGCCGCTACATGCAGTGGTACAGTTGTAGCTCACGCTGCCCTCAGCGAACTGGCAGCTGAACGGCTCGTCGGCCGAGATCGTATATACATCAGGTGCTTGCTTCTGGGCCTCGAACACGCTGTCGCATACACAGGGGGTCTGGTCAATGTCGCAGCTGCCGGCGTCACAGGTCACCGTGCCCACCGTGCTCCCGTCGGCCTGGACCTCCTCGGAAAGGACATACCAGTCGTCGAACAGGTCCTGGCACATGTCGATGAACTCGCCCACGCGATCGGCGCAGGCATCGACTTGGTCCTGTCGGCGGCTGGCGACCTCGCCGTTGCGGCAGACCAGGCAGTCGTTTGGATCAGTCTGGGGCGGGATGATGTCGTCGTCGGGTTCGTTCTCGCACCCGACCTCGGGGTCGCAACTGTCCCTGGTGCAAGGCCTGTTGTCGTCGCAGTCGAGCATCTGTGCGCCGGCCGTACACTGCCCGGCGCTGCATGCGTCGCCGAGGGTGCACAGGTTGTCGTCGCTGCAGTCTTCGCTGTCGTCGTCGATGGTCCGCACCCGCCCCTCGCGGCAGATCTGCCGCTTGCAGTCGTCTGCCGCGCGCTGGTAGGGCCGCTCGTTGTCGGCGTCGATGATGGTTGCCACCCCCGTGCTGCACACCGTCCGGCGGCAGTCACGCGGGGAGGCGTTGGACAGATCGCGGTTCTCGAAGATGGTGAAGCAGAACCCGGTCCGGCAGAAGTTGCGGGTGCACATATTGCCGTCGTCGCAGTTGCTGGCGCAGATCGGCGGCGGCGGTGGCGATGGTCCCCCGCCCCAGCCGGACTTGGTGATGCCGAAGCCTGGATCTGATACCAGGCTCAGCCCGTCTTCGCTCACGCTCGCGGGGCCGACCGAGACGAATTGCCCCAGATCGTGATCGAACGACAATAGATCCACGATGGTGCCGGGCGCCAGGCCGTCCGAGTTCGGCAGCGTCAGCCGCGCCGGCGGGTCGAACAGGGTACCGTGCGGCTGCACGGTCCAGGCGAGCGGTGGCAGCACACCGCCGGGGAAGGGCATCGGCACCTTGTCGCGGTGTACCTGAGTGATCGAGACCGCACAGTCGAGGCTGCCGTCCGGACACTGTGCCGAGCCTGCCGCGATCTCGAGTGTAAGCCCCGGTACGCCGTCCATGGTGACCACTACGTCCTCAGCAGGGCTGACCGGCCGCGCGCCGGCATCGTCGATCGGCAGGACGTGGATCGGCATGCCGAGCCGGTTCTCGACGCCGGCGATCGTCGTAAGCTCGAACTCGAGCGCGGTCCAGTGTCCCTCGCGCGGGGTGGTGTCGGCCTCGACGTGCAAGTGGATCCGTCCGACCGGCACGTCCTCAAGCATGAATCTACCCTCGGCATCGGTCAGGGCCGCGGCCGGGCTACCCGGTATGGTGATGGTCGCCCCCGGTATCGGGGTGTCGGTGTTGTCTAGCACGATGCCGCTCAACCGGGTCTCTTGCACCGGTCCGGGCGCCATGCCGGTCGCCTTGAAGATCGCCGGCTCCAGGCCGGCGCCAGCAGCGGCGGCGACCACATAGACGCTCGGCCCGACCTCCATGCCGAGGGTCAGGGTCGTCGCCGCCATACCGCTGTCGTTGGTGGTGACTACAACCTCCTCTGCACCCTCGAAGGTGCCCGAGCCGCGCAACAGCGAAAAGGTGACGTTCGCACCCGGGATCGGGTTGCCCGCTGCGTCGTGCACGAACGCGACCAGGGGTTCGGGCAGCTTACTGCCGACGATCCCGTACTGGTGGTCGTCACAGTAGCTCTTGATACCTGCGATGGGTCCGGGTGTACTGCGCGCGCTGAAGACGACCCTGCCCTCGAAGCCTGGGGCGGTCGCGCTCACCTGTTGCGCCGCGAAGCCGGCGCGGCTGCCAAGCTCGAAGCCCACTGCAGCGAGGCCCGCGGCGTCGCTCGTCACGACGAGGCTACGGGCCGCCGCGGCACCATCGAGCACCAGGCCGCTGCCGCGCGTGACCTCGAAGCGCACCCCGCGTCCGGCCACTGGCGTGCCATTCTCCGCTTCCAGAGCGACGACCAACGGCTCGGCCAAGGGCTCGCCCACGGTACCCGTCTGTCCGTCGCCGGAGACCGGCAGGATGCGCTGGCCGATCGGCTCACGCCGCGTGAGGGTGCGCGTGACTTGCCGTGTGTTGCCGGCCTGGTCCCGAGCCTCGATCGTAATGGCCTGCTCGCCGAGCGTGAGCGCGAGCGGCTCGGAGACGAAGCTGCCGTTGGCCACCGCGGCGGCACGGCCCTCGACCGAGACCTGCGGGTCCGCACCGTCGGCCACACCTACGGCGATGTCGTTGACAAAACCGGTGACGACGACGCTCGGCTGTGTCACCACCGCAGCCTCCTCTGGCTCGGCGACCACGACCGCCGGCGGGTTGGTGTCCAGCGTGACCTCGATCGTGTCGTTGTTCGCGATACCGTCTGCAGTGGCCGCGACTGCAGTGATCTCGTTGACCCCCTCGTGCAGGGTCAGGGTCGGCTTGGCGACACCGTCGGCGATGGGGACGGGTACGCCCTCGACTGTGAGCGATTGGACCGCAGCGCCGACTTCAACGGTGAGCGTGAGCTCGGGGGAGGAGACGAGCGTGAAGTCGGGTGGCGCGACGATCCTGACCGACGGCAGGTCGGGAAGGGGTCCGCGCGAGAGCGTGATATCTACCCTGGAGCCGGTGGCGAGTTCGCTGCCAGGGGCTGGTTGCTGGGCCGCGATCAGGCCGTCGGGGAGGCTCGGATCGAAGCGGTCCGCCCGCTCGCCGAGCCCGAGCCCGGCATCGCCGAGCGACTGGACCGCGCTCGCGAGTGGCAGGCCTATCAGATCCGGTACCAGCGCCAGCTCGGGGCCGTTCGAGAACGTCAGGGCAACGCTCGTACCGGCGGCGACCTCGGTATCCGCTGCCGGGTCCTGTTCGATGACGCTGCCGTCCGGGAACTCGCTCGAGGCGCGTGTCTGGAGCGTGCCCGTTGTAAGCTCGAGCGCCGATATCAGGCCGAGTGCGTCTTCCTCGAGCAGGCCGATCAGGTCTGGCACCAAGACGAGGGGTGGCCCGAGCGAGACGACCAGGTCTACGGTACTCCCGGGCGGGCGGGTTGCGCCGGGGGTCGGGTTCTGGTCGATCACCTGTTCGGCGGGTGCGGTCGCGTCGTCGCGGGTCGCTACGTTGCCCAGTGCGAGGCCGGCGGTCTCGATCCTTGCCTCGGCCTCGCCTCTCGGAATACCGATCAGCTCGGGTACGGTGCGCGGCGCCGGGCCGTCCGAGACCACGACCTGCACCGGATCGCCGGTCTCGATCGCGGCCCCGGCGGGCGGCTCCTGGCTGATCACCCGCCCCGACTCGACTGCGTCGTCGAAGACCCTGTCCTTATTCAATGCGAGTCCGAGCCCGGCCGTGAGCGCATCAGCCGCCGCTTCGATGCGACCGGTGAGGGCCGGCAGCGCAATCGGCAGTGCGACGCGCTGCAGCATGGTCTGGGTTGCAAGCTCGAAACGTGCCAGCGTCGGGTTCGACACCACGATCGTCAGGCGCACCGATTCTCCCGGTAGGATTGGGTCTGGCTCGACCCGCATGAGCGCGATGCCGGTGTCGGTCACATCGTCTGGGTCGACCACCGGGATGGTGTCGAGCGAGGGCGTGACTGCGACCCACAGAGGTCCTGCGATCGCGAATCGAGCCGGGTTGCTGAGGGTCAGCTGGAAGGTCTGCTCGCCGGTACGCCGGTTGAAGGTCGATCGGCCGAGGCTCGCATCGAGCTCGTCGACCGCGATCAGGTCATCCTCGGGTATGGCCGAGAGCGCCGGGGGCGCGACCAGTAATAGGCACATCGCAAGCGACAGCATTAGGCTCGCGACACGCATCATGCACTCCGACGGGCCGGGATCGAGCGGCACCAAGCAAGCAGCAGGGTGGCGGCCGAGAGCAGGAGCGACCAGGCCGGCGGTTCCGGTACGGCGGTCGTCGTCTCGAGGCGTACGTCCGAAACGATCAAGCTGGACCCCGTGATCACATCGAACGCGGTGAGCTCGAACTGTAGGCCCGCGAATGAGAAGGTGAGACCGACCAGGTCGAGCGAGACGCTTCCGGACCCCCCATCGGCGGCGAAGAATGCACGTCCTGGGTCGAGTGGATCAACGGGAAGCCCGCTTGCCGGGTCGATAAGGAATGCACCGAATTCGTCTGTATTGCCTGCTGGTTCGATGAAGGTGTAATCGAACAGCACGGCGCTTGCGCCAGTGTCGATGATAGCTGGGTCACCGAGGGCGGGATCGTTCGAAAGCACCAGAAGCCCGAAATTGATCGACTCGGTGAAGGTTGCGCTCGAGCCATCTGCCGCTACAACGATTTCGGGAGGGCCAGGTAAGGCGATAAAGTCGTTCAGATCGATTGGGATCGGGGCCGCACGCAGCGGGCCAAGCGTCAGGCACCCGAACAGGGCGCAGAATAGACCGCGCATGCTCGCAGACATCGCTAATAACCTCGCGAATCGAGTAGTTGGTTTACTGGGTCAAAGTGGCACTGGAGCCTACTCCCGGCCGACTACTCGAACGATGGCCTGGCGCTGTCCCTAAGCAGGATGCAGGTGAAAACAAGCGTGCATCGTTACGCAATTGTTTATAGCCCCTCGCTTCTTGAGTGTCAAACTAGGTAATTCTGGCGGCAGGGCGCCTGCAAGACCGCTGATCCGGGGGCTTTCCGGTGAAAGTCGACACGTCGCTTCTGCGGGAGACCCGCCCTCGGGCCGAATGGGGTTCCTCCGTCGTCATTCGCGGCGAGGACGCCTTGTGATCGACTTTTTCGATGCCGGCGCATTGATCTACCTGCTGTAGGGCGAGGCGCCTTTCGCGGAGCGCGTGCGCGCTGAGGTGGCGGCGCTGGAGCGGATGCATCCCGGCATGGGGGGGGCGCTGAGTCGTCTTTCCTGGCTCGAATGCCGGGTCGGCCCGATGAAATTGGGTGATACCGCGGCGCTGGCCCTGTTCGATGCCTTCTTCTAGCGGCCCGATCTGCTGTGGATGGAACGGGCGCACGCGGTGGTGGAACGGCGACAGTGATCCGCTGCGGCACGGCTTGCGTAAACCCCTAGATGCCCTGCAGGCCGCCAGTTGCCTGCAACTGGGTTCGGAGCACGTAATGCCGACGGGCGACGAGGCGTTCGAGCGGGTTCACGGGCTGAACGTCAAAGTGTTGGCCTGACGCCGGAAGAACTGCACCGACACGACCAGTTCCAGCCTCGTAGGTCGCGTTAGGCGCGCCCGGCAGTCCGGGTCGGCGACGGCCTGTCCGCGCCGTAACCCGACAGGTGGCGCCCGGTGAGGCCCGCTAATCCGTGAGCCGCGTCGGGTTACCCGGTTGCGGCTCGGGCTTCGGTCCCGGCTTCGGCTCGGGTTCGGGTTCGGGTTCGGGTTCGGGTTCGGGGAAGGGTTCCGGCTCCGCCGTCTCCTCGCCGTCGCGGGTTTCGGGCCCGCAAGCAGGTCGTGCCCGAGCAGGTCGAGCTGCCAGCCGGCTACTCGCTCACCTGGTCCGGGCAGTACGAATACATGGAGCGCGCCCAGGACCGGCTGAATCAGGTCGTGCCGGTGACGCTGGCGATCATCTTCCTGCTCCTGTACCTGACCTTCTGCAGCAGCGGCGAGGCCCTGTTGGTGATGCTCTCGCTGCCGTTTCGACCAACGGACGATGGTCTGGAAGATCGGCAGGCACCATGAGCACATCGACCCGGCGCTCGCCCAGCCGCCGATAAAGTCGCGCGATGAAGCGGTTGCGGTGCTCGACCAGCTCCCGGTTTGCCAAGACCATCTACCGAGGGTAGACTTAGTCCATACCTTAGTCCACATCAGCCAACCTGGAATGACCACCATCGTCAACGTTCACGAAGCAAAAACCCATTTCTCAAAACTCCTTGAGCAGGCCCATCGCGGCCAAGAGATCATCGTCGCCAAGGCCGGTAAGCCTTACGCCCGGCTGTTGCCACTTGCCAACGCGGCACCGCAGCGTCAACCGGGCCGACTGGCGGGCAGGGTGGATGATGCCTTCTTCGAACCCTTGCCCGAGGAGGAGATTCGCGCTTGGGAAGGCTGAATGATGCGGGTTTTGCTCGATACGCACGCCTTCCTCTGGTGGACAACGAACGATCCTCAGCTATCGAGCAGGGCTCATCAGGTGATCGCGGACCCGGACAACAGCATTTATGTCAGTGCTGCGAGTGCATGGGAGATCGCCACCAAGCAACGCATAGGCAAGCTCAAGGGCGTACCGGATGCGACCACCCGCTTCTCAGAGCTCGTGGCGGCAGATGGCTTCGATCACTTGCCAATCACTCACCTCCATGCGCTACGCTCCGGGGGCTTCAAGGTCGCTCATCGAGATCCTTTCGATCGGATGCTCGCAGCGCAGAGCGAGATAGAACAGCTACCATTGCTCACCTGCGACTCTGCCTTCGAGCAATTCGGCATCGAGACCGATTGGTAATGCCGCAAACCTCAGCACCAGATGCGTCATCGACCACCCGCAGCTCACTCACCGCGCCGTCCGAGTAGCCAATGCAGCGCCAGACCGTTCCGCCGCCATCGCTCAGCATCACCAGCGTGCCCGCTTTCGAGAACTCTGTGCTCAGCACGGTACCGCCCGAGCGCGCATCGGGCCCGCCGACCTTGGGCAGCTGATCGATGCAGCCGTTGATGGCCTGCTCGCCAGCGTGGACCGCGGGAGAAGCAATCATCGCGGCGAGCGCGATGGGCGCAGACAAGAAAGTGGTGGACTTCTTCTGTCTTCTCCGTCGTTCGACAGGCAGTCAAGGCCGCAACACCGTCTCAGGTCCTTATGCCCCAGGCGAGTGGCATATCGACCAGCTGCACCAGGCCCGTCTCCTTCGCATCGCCAGGTCCCCGCGCACAGCCGCATGGCTCGGGATACCGAAGAGGCGTGCGTCAGCACGAAGTCCGCCAAACAGCGGCTCATGGCCTAATGTTCGAAGTCGTGCAAGATGGATTCCTAAAGCGGCGCATCCGGGCACGGCATTTGCTGCTCGATCAGCGCAGCTTGAACCTATTCGCGCGAAGACATCAGAGAGGAGATCAGCATGGACATCCAGCTAGCCGACGTCCTGATCCACATCGACGAGAGCCTGCGCGCCGATCGCCGCGCTTCGGTGGAAGCGCAACTGCGCGACATCGAGGGCGTCGTGAGCGTCAATAATCCGGAGGACAAACCACACCTCACGCTGGTCGCTTATCGATCCGACAAGGTCGACCCACAGAGCCTCTTAGAGCAGGTCAAGGCTGAAGGTGTTCAAGCCGAGCTTGTCGGACTTTGAGCCAGCTGAGGCGCATTCGAGGAGGAGGCTCCCTGCGTTCTAGCCGAGGAGCTGTCTGCGCACCTTCTCCTTGAGCGCGTCGAAACGCTCGCGGAGCTTGTGCAGTTGCTCTTCCTGGAGGCCGGTGGTCTGCCTCACCTCCTGCGATAAGCGCTCGAGGGTATCGGTATAGTCCTGATTCCAATCCGTGAGACCCTGGCGTAGCCTGGTCAAAATGGGGTCCTGCTGGCCGTGCTGGTGGTCGGAGTCGTATCCGAACTGGTAGTCGACGATCGCCTCAGTGGCCTCACCGTAGAAGAGACGATACAGCTCGACGCGCAGACACTTGCCGGCATAGTTGAAGCGGCCATCCTTGATCAGGCGGCGCACGTTTATGCGGATGCGCGTCGAGCGCAGCAGGTGGAGCGGCGCCTGGGTCGCTGCACGCTTGACCAACTCGTGGTCCTCGGCCAGCTTGAGGCTCTCATCGAAGCCGCCGATCTGCTCGAAGAGGGCACGCTCGATGAAGATCGCAAAGCCGCCGGCGTGGGGGTCGGTGCGCAGGTTGAGCTTGACGTAGAGATTGGCCAAATCGAATAGCAGCGCGTCCAGCGGATGATCCGAGTCGGGGTCGAACCAGCAGGTGGCCAGACGGATGCCCTTTTCTTCCATCTCCGCGATCGCCTTCTCCAGAAAGTCCGGCGGCGGCAGGACATCGGCGTCAAAGAAGAAGAGGAGGTCGCCGCGAGCGATCGCCGCGCCACGATTGCGCCCGACGCCGGGCAGTCCGCCGTCCGAGAGGATCAGACCGCGTTCGCGCACCAGCTCGCGGGTGCCGTCGTTGGAGCCCGCATCGGCGACGATCACCTCGAAGTCGCGGAAAGTCTGAGCGGCCAACCGATCGAGCAGCCCCGGCAGCAGCTCGACCTCGTTGAGGGTCGGGATGACAATGCTGGCCTTCATTTGGCGTTCTCCTGCAGATCCTCGGGCTCGTGTAGATCCTCGGGCTCGATCAGGTCATGGACGGCATCCTCGGTCCCGTCCAACACATCTTGCAACCAGCGCTCGTTGACGTCGAAGCCGCCGGTGCGGCAGATCTCGGCATACCAACGAGCACTGGCCTTCGGGGTACGGCGCTGGCTCGCATAGTCGACGTGGACGAGCCCGAAGCGCTTCGACAATCCGAATGCCCACTCGAAATTGTCAAGCAGGCTCCAGACGAAATAGCCGCGGATATCGCTTCCCGCGTCCAGGGCCTTGCGCAACATGACCAGGTAGGCGGCCAGATAGCGACGCCGCGCCGGGTCCCGAACCGCGCCGTCGACGTCGACCCGATCGTCGAAGGCGGCGCCGTTCTCGGTCACATAGATCGGCGGATTGCCATAGCGTTCGCGCAGCCAGGTCAGGGTGGCCAGGAAGCTCTGCGGATAGATCTCCCAGTCCATGTCGGTGTAGCGGACCTTGGGGTCCTCGCGGGCGCCGACACGAAACCCCAGGACGGGCGGCCAACCGCGCCTAACGACGATGTGCGAGTAGTGGTTGACGCCGATGAAGTCTATCGGCCGCGAGATCAGCGCCAAGTCCTCGGGTCTCATGCTGCGGTTGAAGAGACCCAGCAGGCGCCGGATCGTGCGCGGGTAGCGACCACGCAGGATCGGGTCGGCGAAGACCCGATTGGCCAACCGATCGAGGCGCTCGGCGATCGAGATGTCTCGCCGGCGCTGCGGGAGCACCGGAAACAGGTTCAGTGCCGGCCCGACCCTTGCTTCGGAGACCTGGGCGCGCAGCGGCTCGAGGGCGGCGCCATGGGCGAGCAGCAGGTGATGCGCCGCCTGCAGCGCGCGCACCAGGTTGCGCCGCCCGGGTGCATGCTGGCCGGCCAGATAGCCGGCGGCCGTGACCGTCAGCGGTTCGTTGATCGTCACCCAGTCCTGGACGCGGTCGCCCAGCCGGTGCGCGACCACCTCGGCATACTCAGCAAAGCGCCAGGCCGTATCCCGCTGCTCCCAGCCGCCACGCTTTTCCTCGAACCACGGCAGATCCCAATGATAGAGGGTCGCGAAGGGGCGAATCCCGCGCGCGAGCAGGCCGTCGACCAAGCGCTCGTAGAAATCGAGGCCGCGGTCATTGACCTGCCCTGCCGGATCAGTCATCACGCGCGGCCAAGCGATCGAGAAACGATACGACTGCAACCCGAGATCGGCCATCAGGTCGATGTCCTCGCGATAGCGGCGGTAGTGCTCGCAGGCCACAGAACCGTCGCTACCGTCCGAGATTCGATCCCGTCGGGCGGTGAAGCGATCCCAGATCGAATCGACCTTGCCATCCGCCGTCGGCGCCCCTTCGATCTGATAGGCCGAGGTTGCTGCTCCCCATAGCAACCGGTCGGGGAATTGCACACGCATCACGGGACTCCTGAGTGTCGGTATCCCGGCAAGATTCACTCCAAGAAGCGGGGCGAGGGTAGCGGCATTTCACCCGTTCTGCGGGGCCTTTCAGCCGGCCACCGCCGCGCCGTCGGCGCGGTGGACCAGCGAGACACCCGCCCATTCAACCTCGCGAGGAGGTGACAAGATGGCTCAACATCCACCGGCAAACGAGATGACCAAGCACCTCTCCGGCATGCACTTCCCGGCAAAGAAGAGCGAGCTCACCGAGCACGCCAAACAGCAGGGTGCCCGAGACGAGGGCATCCAGGCGGTCCGTGACATGCCGCAGACTAGGTTCGATACCATGTCACCTAGACGGGCCCCTCATTGCGGCAATGCCTTGAACCTGAGTGCAGTGCATGAAGACGCGCAGCAGCTGAGCGCGATCGGGCTGATCGACAAGACCGACGGCGGTAAGCTGCAGTTTTCGTATGACGCCATCGATATACATCTAGGCTGGCAGGCAGCAGCCGGATCAAGGCTGCAGCCAACCTGCGCAAACATGGCGTGAGCTTTGAGGATGTCTGCACCGTCCTGACCGATATAGAATCGCCGCTTGATGCGGATCTTGTCCAGGCGGCGATTGGCCGCGTTCCCTCAACACATCGGCTGGTCGTCGACACGCTGCTCATTATGTCTGATCCCAAGGGCCAGCGCTGGCGGCGTTGGTTGATCCTGCCTCCGATCCTGCTCGGGGCGGCGGTGCTGGTGTGGATGGCCCGCAGCCAGGAGGCGCCCGAGACCGCCGCGCGCGACGAGCGAGCGCGCACGGTGCGGGTGCTGGAGGCGACCGAGATCGCGCTGAGGCCGAAGGCGGTGGGCTATGGGCCAGTGGAGCCGGCGCGGGTCTGGGACGCGGTCGCCCAGGTCGCGGGCCGGGTGGTCTCGATGCACCCGCAGCTGCACGATGGCGAGATCCTGAAGGCCGGCACCGAGCTGCTGCGCATCGACCCGGCCGATTACGAGCTGGCGTTGGCCGAGGCGCGAGCCCAGCTCGCCGAGCTCGCGGTCGAAGAGTCCAACGCCGAGACCTCGTTGGCGATCGAGGAGCGTGGCCTGCGCCTGGCCGAGGAGGAGCTGCAGCGCCTGCGCACCCTGTCCGAGCGCGGCACCGCATCGCAGAGCGATGTCGATCAGGCCGAGCGCACCGCATTGAATCTGCGCACCGCGGTGCAGAATCTGCGCAATCGATTGACGCTGATCCCGGCCCAGCGCGAGGTCCTGCAATCGAAGGTCGAGCGCGCCGAGCTCGATCTCGAGCGCACCCGGATCAATGCGCCCTTCGATCTGCGCGTCGCCAATCTCGCGATCGAGGCCGATCAGTATGTCGGCATCGGCCAGACCCTGTTCGAGGGCGACTCGGTCGATCGCGTCGAGATCCAGGCGCAGGTGCCGATGGCGTCGCTGCGCCGGCTGTTCGTCGAGCGCGGGCCGGTCGACCTCGATCCGACGCGCCTCACCGCCGAGCTGCCGCGCCGGCTCGGGCTCGCGGCGACGGTGCGCCTCGACCTCGGTGATCACATCGCCGAGTGGCAGGCCGAGTTCGTGCGCTTCGACGACGCGATCGATCCCGAGACCCGCACCATGGGCGTCGTGGTCGCGGTCGACCAGCCATTCGAGCAGGTGATCCCGGGCCAGCGCCCGCCGTTGTCGAAGGGCATGTTCGTGCAGGTCGAGCTGCACGCTGACAGTCAGCGGCCGATGATCGTGGTCCCGCGCTCGGCTGTGCGCGACGGGATGGTCTTCGTCGTCGATGCCGATCAGCGCCTCGAGCGCCGCCCGGTCGAGATCGCGTTCGCGCAGGATGACGTGGCCGCGATCGACGCTGGACTGGAGCCCGGCGAGCAGGTCGTGCTCAGCGATCTGATCCCGGCCGTGAGCGGGATGCGCTTGCGGCCCGAGCGCGACGCGCAGGCCGCCGAGCGGCTCGCCGAGCGGGATGCCTCGGCCGCCCCCGCCAAGGCCCGATGATCGCCTGGTTCGTCCGTCATCCAACCGCGGCCAATCTGCTGATGGCCGCGATCATGATCCTCGGCCTGGTCTCGCTGCCCGGTCTGCAGCGCGAGACCTTCCCCGAGATCCAGCCCGATGAGGTCCAGATCCGCGTCCTCTACCGCGGTGCGACCCCGGCCGAGGTCGAGGACGCGATCTGCCGACGGCTGGAAGAGGCGCTCGAGGGCATCACCGATCTCGAGGAGATCCGCTGCGAGGCGCGTGAGGGCGTCGGCACCGCGGTGGCGGTGATGCGCGAGGGCGCCGACATGATGCGCTTCCTCGATGACGTCAAATCCGATGTCGACGCCATCGATGAGTTTCCCGATCAGGCCGAGCCGCCGGTGGTGACCGAGCTTGGTCGCACCGAGCAGGTGATCGCGATCGCGGTGACCGGCCCGGAAGACCCGGTCGTGCTCAAGGCCTATGCCGAGACCCTGAAGAACCGATTGAAGCGATTGTCCGGCGTCGCCGAGGTCGGCATCAACGGCTTCTCGGATCATCAGCTGCGCATCGAGATCCCGGCCTGGCGGCTGCGTCAATACGATCTCTCGGCCGAGGACATCGCCAATGCGGTCGGCCGGCGCAGCATCAGCACCCCGGCTGGGCGACTCGACGGACCGCAGGAGGAGCTGCTGCTGCGCTTCGACGACGAGCGCCAGAGCGTCGCCGAGCTGCGCGATCTGGTGGTGATCTCGGGTGCGAGCGGTGCCGCGATCCGGCTCGGCGAGCTCGCGACCATCAGCAACCGCTTCGAGGACCCCGAGGCGCAGGTCCGCTTCAACGGCGAGCGCGCGGCAATCCTCGATGTCGCCAAGACCCGTGACCAGGACATCCTCGAGGTGCTGGCCGCGGTCGAATCCTTCGTCGCCAGCGAACGCGCCGTCGCCCCCGAGGGCGTGCAGCTGACCCTGACCCAGGATCGCGCCTCGATCGTCGCCGACCGCCTCAATATGCTGATGCGCAACGGCGCTCAGGGGCTGCTGCTGGTGTTCCTGGTGCTCTGGCTGTTCTTCGGCTGGCGCTACAGCTTCTGGGTGACCCTGGGGCTGCCGGTGGCCTTCCTCGGGGCGCTGTTCGTGCTGCCGGCGGTCGGCATCACGCTGAACATGATCTCGATGGTCGGGCTGCTGATCGGCGTCGGGCTGCTGATGGATGATGCGATCGTCATCGCCGAGAACATCGCTGCGCGCCTGACCAAGGGTGACGGCCCGGCCGATGCGGCGATCAATGGCGCGCGCGAGGTGCTGCCGGGGGTGCTGTCGTCGTTCGCGACCACGCTGATGGTGTTCGGCTCGCTCGCGTTCATCAGCGGCGAGATCGGCCAGATCCTGCGGGTGATGCCGATCGTGCTGATCCTGGTGATCTCGGTCAGCCTGGTCGAAGCGTTCTGGATCTTGCCGCACCATCTCGGCCATGCCCTCGCGCACCAGGTCGGGCGCCAACCGTCGCGCTTGCGTCAGCGCTTCGAACGCGGCTTCGATCGGCTCCGTGAGCGGCGCTTCGGGCCGCTGCTCGACCGCGCCATCGACTATCGCTATCTGACGCTCGGCCTGGCGCTGATGCTGATCATTCTGGCGATCGCGATGCCGGTCGGTGGCAAGCTCAAGTTCGTCGGCTTCCCAGAACTCGACGGCGATGTGCTCGAGGCGCGGCTGCTGCTCCCGCAAGGCACCCCGTTGGAGCGCACCGAGGCGGTGGTCGAGCGGATCATCGCCGGGCTCGATGAGGTCAACGCCGAATTCAAGCCGCGTCAACCCGATCAGCAGGATCTGGTGCAGAACGTGACCGTGCTGTTCGGCGAGAATCCGGACGCCTACGAGAGCGGCGCGCACGTCGCACGCGTGGTCGCCGATCTGCTCAACGCCGAGACGCGCGATGCGCCGCTCGATGCCGTGCGCAACCGTTGGCGCGATGCGGTCGGTGAGCCGGCCGATGTGATCTCGATCAAGTACACCGAGCCGGCGATCGGCCCCGGCGGTCGCGCCATCGATCTACGCCTGCTCGGCCCCGATCTCGAGCAGCTCAAGGCCGCCTCGCGCGAGCTGCAGGACTACCTCGGCGGCTATGCCGGGGTCCAGGACCTGAGCGACGACCTGCGCCCCGGCAAGCGCGAGCTGCGCCTGCGGTTGAAGCCGGATGCCGGCACCCTCGGCATCGATGCGCGCATGGTCGCCGATCAGCTGCGCGGCGCCTTCCAGGGCGTCGAGATCGACGAGTTTGCGCTCGGTGACGCGATCTATGAGATCGACCTGCGCCTCGAGCCCGAGGATCGGGCCGATCCATCGGACCTCGAGCGCTTCACCGTGACCGGGCCGGATGGGGCCCAGGTGCCGTTGTCGATCGTCGCCGAGATCGACGAGGTGCGCGGCTGGGCGCGGATCAATCGCGTCGACGGCCAGCGCGCGGTCAGCATCGAGGGCGATGTCGATCGTGCCCAGGCCAATGCCCGCGAGCTGGTGACCCTGACCCAGCGCGAATTCATCCCCGATCTGCTCGAGCGTTATCCGTCGCTGCGCTTCGAGATGGAAGGCGAGACCAGCGAATCGGCCGAGACCGGCCAGTCGATCGTGCGCAACGTGCTGCTCGGGATGATCGGCGTCTACATGCTGCTGGCGCTGCAGTTCCGCGGCTATCTGGCGCCGGTGACGGTGATGCTGGTGATCCCAACCGCGTTGATCGGCGTGATCTTCGGCCACATAGCGCTGGGGCTCGATCTGACCATGCCGAGCATCGTCGGCATGGCGTCGCTATTCGGTGTCGTCGTCAATGATTCGATCCTGCTCGTGGTCTTCATCCGCGAGGCGCAGCGCGCCGGCGCCGCGACCATCGACGCCGCGCGGCAGGCCGGGCGGGCGCGTTTTCGGCCGATCCTGCTGACCTCGATCACCACCGTCGCCGGGCTGACGCCGCTGCTGCTCGAGCAGAGTCTGCAGGCGCAGATCCTGATCCCGCTCGCGGCCAGCCTCGCGTTCGGCCTGGCCAGCGCGACCCTCGCGGCGCTGTTCCTGGTACCGGCGATCTATGTGATTCTCGACGATTTCCATCTGCTCGGTGCCTTCATCGACACCCGCACCGGCCGCTGAATGCTGCTCCTGCATCGCGTCTGGCGGGACCGAGGGCGCCCATGACGGGACAGGTTGTTTCGCACGCGACATCGACGGACATGCTTATTCTGTTGAGACGACAGTTTGTATTGAGCTGAATGGCTGCCGTGTTGGCAGCGATTTGATGCGGTTACGGCCGCGATCGGCGCCTGGCTGGCCCAACTTCCGCCATCAGTAGCCGAGAGGCTCGCCTACCGGAATGCGGCTCGGCTGTTCGGACTGGTTGGCAACTGACGGTGGCGCAGCCAGCCCTTGCCCGAGCAAGGGCTGGCGTTGGGGCTGGACCTGATCCCTGCTGGTCCGCTCAGTCGGCCTGCGCGGTCTGCTCCGTTTCCTGATTGACCGGGGATTCCGGGTCGAGCAGGTAGGCCATCACATCGCGGATCTGCTCCTGCGTCAGCGTGCCGTTGTGGCCGAAACGCGGCATCGTGGTGCAGGGGAAGAACAGATGAGCGTTGTAGATGATCTGATAGGTGTGCTTCAGCATCGCATCGCTGGTACCCCGAAGTCTGCCGTAGCCAGCTAGGCTGGGACCGACCGTGCCATGCGCCGTCTCGTTCGGATCAAGCTGATGGCAGGCGTAGCAGTTGCCGCCAGGCGGCTCTCCTGAGTGATCATCCATCCGATGACCCATGCGATAGCCATAGCCAGAGCGGGCGATCTGCTCACCCTTCTTCCAGTCGCCGAGCGCGATACCGCCTTCCGGCAGCTGGATCGATTCTTCAGCGAGGGCGCTGATCTTGGCCGCGGTCGGGCGGTCGAGTGCTGCGCCGCTGCGTGCGATCGCTGAGCAGACCTTCTGGGTGCGGTCCTGTTCGAGTCGGTCACGGGCCGTGCCCCCTTCTTGGGTGGGTGCGTCGAGATCGAACCCCTCCATCTCGAAGATCAGGTAATCGGCCAGCTCCTCAGGACTCATCGCGGTGTAGGCGGCCACTGGTGACGATGGGCGCTCGGCGGCGAACAGGCTCGGCGCCGCACAGAGTGAGGCGCCGGCGATGAGTGCGAGCAGCGGCATCTTTCTATTTCGAGTCATTGGTCTATTCCTCCGATTGGCACGTTGCTCAGCGCTTCTTGTCTGGCAGGATCGCCGGCTGGCCGCGTGCGGCGTCGGTCCAGTACGACATCAGCGCAATGGCCGCGTCCGAGCCAGGTATGATCTGTGGCTGGCGCATCTGCCAATAGCAGCCGCGGATGCGGTGGGTGCTGCTGCGCACGTTCTGCTGACCGACGCGGAAGGCGGGCCAGGAGATCGCCTTCGTCCATTCGTGGGGCTCGTTGATGTTGGGCAGCACCGATGCCCGGATCCGCTTGCTGGTGTTCGTGTGGCAGGTCGCGCAGCTGAAATCTGAGGTCCCGGCGCGACGGTAGAACATCACCTCGCCAGCGTCGCGCATCGCCTTTTCGAGGGGGTGATCCATCGGCGGATTCCAAGGCAGGCCGCTGGATCGGCTCGCGATAAAGGTCTGCAGCTTCATCATGTCGGAGCTCGACCCGTGTCGGGTCTTGACCTCCGGATCTTCGGGCGAAAAGCCTTGAATGCTGGTCATGCAGTAGACCAGTCGGCTCTCGAGGTCCATCACACGACCGGTGTCCTCGAAATAGCGCGGCAGCTCGACGTAGACGCCTTCAACCACGCCGGGCCCCTTGCCGAGGTCGCAGGTCTCGAGCGATTTGTTGTTCGGACCGCGCTCTTCATAGAATAGGTCTTTGCCTTCATCGGCGGTCCAGAGTGCCGGGTTGTCCGGCATCATCATGATGTTCTGCTCACTCTGTGTCAGGTAATCTGAGCTGTTGCGCTCGATCAGCTCGCCCAGCACATCCTCAGGCGGTTGCACTTGAGCCGCATGCGACGCCATTGATAGAAATGCCGCGATACCCGCGGCGCGTGCAGCATTCTTTATTCGCATCGAAACCTCACTCCTCCGAGCTTGGACGTTGTTATTCGGGGAACACGTTCGCGACTCAACAAGCCGCGAGCGGGTGAGAAGATGAGGTCCGACGCCAGATGAACGAGAAGAAAAAAGCCGCCCGAAGCAGCGAAATTTTCGTCAGTTCGCTACCGTTGAGCACGGTTGCGGCTAGGAAGCGCCGATCGGTCCTTGTAAGGTCGGCGGGCAGTGCATGGCGTCAGGACGCGGACTCAGCGGACGGCGGTTTCCCTCGCAGTTACCCCGATCGGCTCCGGCTCCTGGACGCGAATTCGTGGCGTTCGCTCAGAACCCGCTGGCCGAACCACCGGCATCGGAGGGCCTGCCTTCCCGGATCGCGCTCAAAGCTGGACCGCCGCTTGCGGCTTGAGCCGGAGCCGGATTGGACCGCGCGCTGTGCCCAGGTCGACCGGTTGGCCGCGCTGGGTGGCCTGGATGCGTCCGGCGCGCTGCAGGCGGCGCGCGGCTTGACGCACCGGCTCCATCAGGGACCGCCAGTCGCCGTCCGGTCTCAGTGCGCGGGCGACCTCACTCGGGCAGATCGAGGCGCCGACGGCGCGCTCGTCGAGCAGCTCAAGGATCGTGCGCTCGATAGCCTGATCCTCGTCGCTGAGCCCGCGTTGTCGGCAGCCCTCGGAGCAGTAGTTGAGCCGGTATGGCGAGCGCGACCACTTGCGCTGCCAAGTGATCGGTGCACCGCACACCGCGCAGACGCGTCGAACGCGAATCATTGCCATAGCCCACCTCGGTCAAGGATGGAACGGACAGACCGCATTGGCATCTGGACACCAAAACGGGGCATTCCCTCGACCATCGTCGGCGAGGGGTTTGTTATCTGAAACCTGAGGGCGCTTAGCGCGCTTCGCGAGTGCGTCAGCGAGATCGGATCGCCTTTGAGGATCGGCCCGCAGCAGGTCTCCACGGCTCGACATGCGCCTTCGAGGCCGACGGCGCATCGGCCTCACGCTTGGGGAAGCGATTCAAGGGATCGCGCTCCCGGCGTGCAGGTTTTGCGGAGTCACGTCAATGGTCTGGGTTGATCGGTGCGGTTAGGATCGGTGCGAGGGCGGCGAGTTGGCGGAATGACGATGACGACAGCGACTGAGACAGACCACCAAGCCGGCGATGATGCGGACGACGCGGGAGCGGAGGCCGAGGATCGCGCCTGGATCGAGGTCGTCCGCAAGATGGACGAGACCTATGCGAATCTCGTCCACTATCAGGTCGAGCTCGAGCAGAAGAACAGCGCGCTGGAAGATGCCCAAGGCTTCATCGCCAGCGTGCTCGCGTCGATGACGGACGTACTCATCGTCTGCGATGTCGCCGGGCGTATCCAACAGGTGAATCAGGCGCTCGAGGAGCTGGTTGGGCGCACCGAGGATGAGCTGCGCGGACGCTCCTTCCTGGAGCTGATGGCGCCGATGTCGCGCGCCGAGGCCGAGCGTTTCGGCACGCGGATTCGTCATGAGGTGGTGCACGACTGCGAGGTTGCGGTGATCGGCCGCGACGGCGACGACGCGCCGCTGGCGATGAACTGCACCTCCCGCTATGACCACCGCGGCCGGCTCGTCGGCATGGTGCTGATCGGCCGCCCGGTCGGCGATCTGCGCGAGGCCTATCGGTCGCTCGAGTTCGCATACACCCAGCTCAAGCAGACGCAGACACGGCTGATCGGTGCCGAGAAGATGGCGTCGCTTGGACGGCTGGTCGCCGGCGTCGCTCATGAGCTCAACAACCCGATCAGTTTCGTCTACGGCAATGTGCACGCGCTTGCCCGCTACCGCGAGCGCCTGCTCCGCTATTGCGAGGCAGTCGATCAAAGCGGACCGACGCCGGCGCTGGCCGCGCGGAAAGAGGAACTGCGGATCGAATCGTTGCTGGCCGATCTCGAGCCGCTGATCCAGGGCACGCTCGAGGGCGCCGAGCGCGTGCGCGACATCGTCCACGACCTGAAGCGGTTTTCGTCCGGACAACAGGGGGCGTTCAGCGAGTTCGACCTCGTGCACGTGATCCGCACCGCGCTGCACTGGGTCACCAAGGGAAGCCGGCGCGACCTGGGCACCGAGCTGGCGCTGCCCGAGGAACTGATGGCGACCGGCCATCCCGGCCAGCTCCATCAGGTCATCATGAACCTGGTCCAGAATGCGATGGATGCGATGCAGGCCTGCGAAGCCGGCCGCCTCGAGGTGGCCGCCGGCCGCGACGAGCGCGGCATCTGGTTGACGCTGCGCGATACCGGACCCGGGATCGCCGCGGCGGACCTGCTCAAGGTGATGGACCCGTTCTTCACGACCAAGCCGGTCGGTCAGGGGAGTGGACTCGGTCTCTCGATCAGCTACCGCATCGTCCAGGATCACGGGGGCGAGCTCAGCCTTGAGAACCATCCTGAGGGCGGGGCGATCGCGCGCCTGTTCTTGCCGCAAACGAACCGACTCGATCCCAGCGCGAGCGGAGATGGCAGGGCGGCCGCGGGCGTGGTCCGCGCGTCGGGGCCGAGCCGATGAACCTGCTCTGGCTGCAGTCGGGCGGTTGCGGCGGCTGCACGATGTCGCTGCTGTGCGCCGAGTCCCCGGAGCTGCTGCAGCGTCTCGACGCGGCCGGGATCGAGCTGCTGTGGCATCCGTCGCTGAGCGAGGCGAGCACCGACGAGGTGCTGGAGCTGCTGGAGGCGATCCTGGCCGGGGCGCGGGGGCTGGATCTGCTCTGCATCGAAGGCGCGATGCTGCGCGGTCCGAACGGCAGCGGCCGCTTCCATTGTCTCGCGGGCACCGAGACGCCGATGATCCACTGGGTCGAACGGCTCGCGGCGCGTTCGCGCTACACGCTGGCGATCGGCACATGCGCCGCGTTCGGCGGCATCACGGCCGGCGGGCCGAACCCGACCGAGGCGTGCGGGCTCCAATTCGACGGCGCCCATGCCGGCGGGCTTCTCGGAAGCGAGTACCGGTCCGCCGCCGGCCTTCCCGTCATCAATGTCGCCGGTTGCCCGACCCACCCGAGCTGGGTGACGGATACCCTCAGCGCGATCGCGCTCGGCGAGCTCGATGCGGGCCAGCTCGATGCGCTCGCTCGGCCGAAGATGCTCTCGAATCAGCTCGTCCATCACGGCTGTCCGCGCAACGAGTTCTACGAGTTCAAGGCCAGCGCCGAGCAGCCCTCTGACCTTGGTTGTCTGATGGAGCACCTCGGCTGTCTCGGTACCCAGGCGCATGCCGACTGCAACATCCGCCTCTGGAACGGAAACGGGAGCTGCACCCGCGGCGGGTATGCCTGCATCAACTGCACCGCCCCCGAGTTCGAGGAGCCCGGTCACGCATTCCAGCGCACGCCCCACATCGCCGGCATCCCGGTCGGGTTGCCAACCGACATGCCGCGTGCGTGGTTCATCGCCCTCGCGTCACTGAGCAAGGCGGCGACGCCGGAGCGTCTGCGCCAGAACGCGGTGTCCGATCATATCGCCATCGCCCCGAGCATCCAAAAGCCCAAGGGCCGGTGATCGGTTACTGCCCGTGAAGACGCTCGTCCTTGGCCCGTTCAATCGCGTCGAAGGGGATCTCGAGGTGCGACTCGAGATCGCCGATGGCAGGGTTGCATCGGCGCGCGTGCGATCGCCGCTGTATCGCGGCTTCGAGCAGATCCTCCATGGCAAGGAGCCCCTGGATGCATTGGTGATCGTGCCGCGTGTCTGCGGCATCTGCTCGGTGAGTCAGTCCGTCGCGGCGGCGCGGGCATTGGCCGATCTCGGGGACGTGCCGATGCCTCGCAACGGCGCACTGGCGACCGATCTGGTGCTCGCCTGCGAGAACCTGGCCGATCACCTGAGCCACTTCTACCTGTTCTTCATGCCGGATTTCGCTCGGCCAGTCTATGCCGGCGAGCCCTGGCACCCCATGATCGAGCGCCGCTTCCGGGCACTAACCGGCACTGCGTCGCGCGCGCTGATCCGCGCCCGCGCCGAGCTGCTCCAGCTGATGGGAACGCTCGCCGGCAAATGGCCGCACAGCCTCAGCCTGCAACCGGGCGGGTCGACCAAGCCGCTGCAGCCGCAGGAGCGGCTGCGATTGATCACGATCCTCGCCACCGTGCGGGACTTCCTCGAGCAGCAGACCTTCGGCGACCGCCTGGAGGCCGTGGTCGCGCTGGAGGGTGAGCGCGAGCTCGCCGCATGGGCCCGATCGGCACCGGTCGAGCAGGGCGATCTGCGGCGGTTTCTGGCGGTCTCGGACGCGCTGGGGCTGGATCGGCTCGGACCCGGGCCCGGCCGCCTGATGAGTGTCGGGAGTTTCCGGCGCGCGCGCGATGCAACTGGCGCCGCCGGTTTTCGCGCCGGACTCTGGTCTGACGGGCAAGTCCGCGCGCTCGACCTGACGCAGGTCAGCGAAGACCTGAGCGCGAGCTGGATGCGCGGCGGCGAGCCATTGCACCCGAGCCGCGGCGTGACCACGCCGGACGCGGACAAGCCTGGTGCCTACAGTTGGTGTAAGGCGCCGCGTCTGGCCGGTCAGCCGGTCGAGGTCGGCGCAGTGGCCCGCCAGCAGATCGACGGTCAGCCGATCATCCGCGACCTCGTGACCCGCGACGGCACCAATGTGCACAACCGCGTGTTGGCACGGTTGCTCGAGAGTGCCCGGCTGCTGATCGCGATGGAGTCCTGGGTGCGGGAGCTTGAGCCCGGTCGGCCGTTCTGCGAACCGACCGAACTGCCGGCCGAAGGCGAGGGGGTTGGGCTGACCGAGGCCGCTCGCGGCAGTCTCGGCCATTGGCTCCAAGTCCGCCACGGTCGCCTTCTGAACTATCAGATCATCGCCCCGACGACCTGGAACTTCTCGCCGCGCGACGCGCAGGACACACCGGGACCGCTCGAGCAGGCCCTGGTCGGCGCGCCGGTCCGCCCAGGCGAGCACACCGCGATTGCGGCCCAGCACATCGTGCGCTCGTTCGATCCGTGCATGGCCTGCACGGTGCACTGACTGGGGGAACGCACGGTGAATCGTTAGGATGGCCGTTTAAACCGCGTCTAGCACGGGGCATCTCGAGCTGCTAGTCGAGAAGCCGGAGCGCAATCGATCACAGAGTTTTTGCCATTTTCGGTATGCACTGCTGGAGGCGGTCGCTTGACCGTCGCTTGCTCTACTCTTTCTATTGAGTAAAATTACTCAATGGATAGCGTAAAAAAAGAGAACGACTACCAACGCCCCCAGGCAGCCGAACTGGCCCGAAGGTTGGCAGAGCCTCGGCATCATTTGCAGGTGGTGACCGGTGCTCGCCAGGTCGGCAAGACCACGCTGGTGCAGCAGGTGACCGAGAAGTTACAGCGCCCGGTCCGCTTTGTCAGTGCCGATGAGCCGACGCTTCGCGATGGTACTTGGCTGCGGCAGCAGTGGGAGGCGGCGCGGTTGGAAACCGGCGCCGATGGCGGGTTGCTGGTGATCGACGAGGTGCAAAAGGTCGAGCAGTGGTCGGAATCCGTCAAGCGCCTGTGGGACGAGGATACGCGACGCCGTCGGCCATTGCAGGTGGTGCTGCTGGGCTCGTCGCCCTTGCTGATCGAGCGCGGGCTTACCGAGAGCCTTGCCGGCCGCTTCGAGACCTTGCATCTGCCGCACTGGTCGTTAGACGAAATGCGTGCGGCCTTTGATTTCTCGCTTGAGGACTATCTGTATTTCGGCGGTTATCCTGGTGCCGCGCCACTGGTTGCGGAACCCGTACGCTGGCGGCGCTACGTGCTGGATTCGCTTGTGGAAACCAGCATCTCGCGTGACGTGCTGCTGCTGACCCGCGTGGACAAGCCGGCACTGCTGCGTCGTCTGTTTGAGCTGGGTTGCAGATACTCCGGACAGGCCCTGTCCTACACCAAGATGCTCGGCCAGTTGCAGGATGCCGGTAACACGACCACGCTGGCCCACTATCTCAATCTGCTGGCGGCGGCGGGGATGCTAACCGGCCTGCAAAAGTTTGCCGGCCAGGCCGTGCGCCAGCGCGCGTCCAGTCCCAAGCTGCAAGTTCTGAACAACGCCCTGATGACCGCAGTGGAAGGACTGTCTCCCGAAGAGGCCCGAGCCGACCAGTCCTTCTATGGCCGGTTGGTGGAATCGGCGGTCGGCGCGCACTTGGCCAACGCCGCCCAGCGCGGCGAGTGCGAGTTGTTCTACTGGCGCGAAAAGAATCGGGAAGTTGACTTCGTGGTTCGCGACGGCAAGCGTCTGTTGGCAATCGAGGTGAAGAGCGGCCGCCGGCGCGACGCCCTGCCCGGCATGGCTGCCTTCGTCGAGGCGTTCGCGCCCGATCGCACCCTGCTGGTCGGCGGAGACGGGATCGAGCTGGAAGCGTTCTTGTCGCGCCCGGTGATGGAATGGTTGCAGCCATGAGCCCTTCGCAGCCGACCGAGGAGCTCGTCGAGGATGTCGCGGCCATCCATCTCGCAGCGATCGGCGCTGCCACCAAGCGCGGCGTCGAGATCGACGACGCGGACGAACGCGGCGATGCGAGCGAGGTTGTGCTGAAGGGCCGCCTTGGTTCGGCACTGCATCGCCTTAACCCGGATCTGCCGCACGACACCGTCTAGGAGGTGGTGCGCATCCTGTCGCGGCCGCCGCACCCGACGCTGATCCAGAACAACCGGTGGTTCCATGCGCTGCTCACCGATGGCGTCGAGGTCGAATACCGTGACCCGAAGAGCGGCGAGGCCCGCGGCGGACGCGCGCGCCGACGCACTGGCGGAGAACGAATCGGCCCGCGAGGCGATGCAGAGCGATACGCTTCGACTCATGGCCCGTGAACTGACCGAGATGGTCAAGAAGATGCCCAAGCTCGACTGGACCCAGCGCGAGTCGGTGCGGGCAAGCCTGCGCCGCAGTGTGCGGCGGCTGCTGGCCAGGCACGGCTACCCGCCGGACCTCGCGGAGGGTGCGACTCAGCTCGTGTTGCGACAAGCTGAGCTGTCGACCGAGAACTCGGCGTTGTAGCCCGAGTCACCATGACGTCCACGCTGCCCCCGCCGAGCCTGAGCAGCAGTGGTGTCGCACGGGTGTGGACGCGTCGGCCTAATGCGAAGCCTTTTGCCATCAGCACCTCCATCCCGCCATCGGCGCGAACCTTGACCTCTCGAACTCGCGCGGCTGCAGGCCTGGTTGCGGAAGTGACCGGTGCCTTGTCCTTCGGCATCGGGGAGATCGCGGCTCCAGCGGTAATCGCCGCGGCGGCGCCGATCGCGAGCGACGATGAAGGTGAGCGTCGACCGCAACGGATTCTTCGTCAGATCACGCCCGAGCTTGAAAATGGCCTACGACAGGCCGCGAGACGGCTCAGCGGGCCATTGCGCAAACAGGTCCCGAAGCAGTGGGCTGCGGAGGAGATAGGCGATGATGGCCAGGTTGAGCAGCAGGGAGATCAGGGATGCCTCGTTCAGTGTCGCGGTGAGTGGGCGCGCCGAGGCCAAGAGGTAGGCCCCGAGCAACAACAGATAGAGCCCGGCCGAGGCCAATAGCAGCCCGCGCCCAAGGCGCCACAACCGCGGCATCCAACGCGGAGACCGCGGACGGCGGCGAAAGCCAGCGATGAGTACTGGCAGCGCGATGAGATCGGCGAGCAGATATTCAGGGCGGATCAGCTCGCGCAACACTGTGATCTCCTCTCCGGTAGTGGGCAGGAAGGTGATCCCGAGCAGCAGCAGATGGCGAACCAGGAACACCAGGCAGAGCCAGAGCGTGACTGGCACCTTCAAGCAGAGGTGGTCGTCGTAGCGTTCCGGCGCGTACTTCAGGGCCATCGTCGAGCAATCCTTCCGCGGGAGCTGATTCTCATTCAGAAAACATGTGCGCCGGCTTCAATAGCGCATCCCCAGTCTCCGGACGATCAAGCGCTCGTTTCACGATAGCGCTATCGAGATCAATGCGATCTTTGGACATGTGCTGCTTGCTGTTGACTGGACTCCGCCACTCGGGAAAGGAACTGCAAAGTAAGTTTTCACTCTGGGTACAACTGCAAAGAAAGTTATCGGCTGCGTGATTGATGCATCGCAATGCCTGACCGGTAACAGCCTGTTTCATAAGACGATCAGTAAGCTGGCCTAACTCCTGCATTGACAATTGTCAGTGAACGTTCCGGGGCCATCGCGTGTTGGCGGCGCGGGCGTTCGAGACGCAATCGACAGGAACAGGAGGGGCCGAGCGCCGATGCCAACCACCGAAACCTTCTACGAGGTGATGCGCCGCCAGGGGATCACCCGGCGCAGCTTCATCAAGTTCTGCAGTCTGACCGCGACCGCGCTCGGCCTCGGGCCGAGCTTCGCCGGCAAGATCGCCCATGCGATGGAGACCAAGCCGCGCACGCCGGTGCTTTGGCTGCATGGGCTGGAGTGCACCTGCTGCTCCGAATCCTTCATCCGCTCAGCCCACCCGCTGGTCTCCGACGTGGTGCTGTCGATGATCTCGCTCGACTATGACGACCTGATCATGGCCTCGGCCGGACATCAGGCGGAGGCCATCCTCGAGGAGATCACGCACAAGTACAAGGGCAACTACATCCTCGCGGTCGAGGGCAACCCGCCGCTCAACCAGGACGGCATGAGCTGCATCATCGGCGGGCGGCCGTTCGTCGAGCAGCTACAGGAGGTGGCGAAGGACTGCAAGGCGATCATCGCCTGGGGGAGCTGCGCGTCCTGGGGCTGCGTACAGGCCGCACGCCCGAACCCGACGCAAGCAACCCCGGTCGATCAGGTCATTCGCGACAAGCCGATCATCAAGGTCCCTGGCTGCCCACCGATCGCCGAGGTCATGACCGGCGTGCTCACCTACATGCTCACCTTCGAGCGCGTCCCGAAGCTCGACCGCCAGGGCCGCCCGGTGATGTTCTACGGCCAACGCATCCATGACAAGTGCTACCGCCGGCCGCACTTCGACGCCGGGCAGTTCGTCGAGGAATGGGACGACGAGGCCGCGCGCAAAGGCTACTGCCTCTACAAGATGGGCTGCAAGGGACCGACCACCTACAACGCCTGCTCGACCGTGCGCTGGAACGACGGGGTCTCGTTCCCGATCCAGTCCGGCCACGGCTGCATCGGCTGCTCTGAGGACGGCTTCTGGGACAAGGGCAGCTTCTATCAGCACGTTACCGACACCCACGCCTTCGGCGTCGAGGCCAATGCCGACAAGGTCGGTCTTGGAGCCGTCGGTGTCGTTGGCGCCGCCATCGGCGCGCATGCCGCCTACTCGGCGATTCACCGCGCCAAGCAGCAAGACAACCAACCCTCCGATGCCAGCCCCGCAGGTGACGACCGATGACCGTGACCGCGAATCCGACCCCGCACCAGACGCGCTCGCCGAACGGCTTCAGCCTGAACAACAGCGGCCAGCGCGTCGTCGTCGATCCGGTGACCCGCATCGAGGGCCATATGCGCTGCGAGGTCAACCTGGACGAGAACAACGTGATCCGCAATGCGGTCTCGACCGGCACCATGTGGCGCGGCCTCGAGGTGATCCTGCACGGACGCGATCCGCGCGACGCCTGGGCCTTCACCGAGCGCATCTGCGGCGTGTGCACCGGCACCCACGCGCTCACGTCGGTGCGTGCGGTCGAGGACGCGCTCGGCATCCCGATCCCCGAGAACGCGAATTCGATCCGCAACATCATGCAGCTGACGCTGCAGGCCCAAGACCATCTGGTGCACTTCTACCACCTGCACGCGCTGGACTGGGTGGACGTGGTCGCCGCGCTCAAGGCCGATCCGAAAGCGACCGCAGCGCTCGCCCAATCGATCAGCAACTGGCCGATGTCGTCGCCGGGCTACTTTCGCGATGTGCAAAGCCGCATCAAGCGCTTCGTCGAGTCCGGTCAGCTCGGCCCCTTCATGAACGGCTACTGGGGCAACCCGGCGTACAAGCTGCCGCCCGAAGCGGATCTGATGGCGGTCGCGCACTACTTGGAGGCGCTGGATTTCCAGAAGGAGATCGTCAAGATCCACACCATCTACGGCGGCAAGAACCCCCACCCGAACTGGCTGGTCGGCGGCATGCCCTGCGCCATCAACGTCGACGACGTCGGAGCGGTCGGGGCGGTCAACATGGAGCGGCTGAATCTGGTCTCGTCGATCATCGACCGGACCATCGCGTTCATCGATCAGGTCTATATTCCGGACCTGCTCGCGATCGCCTCCTTCTACAAGGATTGGACCTACGGCGGCGGGCTCAGCGGCCAGGCGGTGCTGTCGTACGGCGACATCCCCGATCACGCCAACGACGACTCCCCCGAGAACCTCCTGCTGCCGCGCGGGGCCATCGTCAACGGCGATCTCTCCAAGATCCATGAAGTCGACCTGCGCGACCCGGATCAGATCCAGGAGTTCGTCGACCATTCCTGGTTCCGTTATGACGACGAGTCCAAGGGGCTGCACCCCTGGGACGGCGTCACCGTGCCTCACTATGCGCTCGGCCCGAATGCCCAGGGCAGCGCGACCAAGATCGACGCCGTCGATGAAGGTGCCAAGTATTCCTGGATCAAGGCACCGCGCTGGCGCGGTCACGCGATGGAGGTCGGGCCGCTGGCGCGCTACGTCATCGGCTATGCGCAGGGCAACCCGGAGTTCAAGGAGCCGGTCGACAAGGTGCTCACCGACCTGGGGCTGCCTTTGAACGCGCTGTTCTCGACGCTCGGGCGCACCGCCGCGCGGGGGCTCGAGGCCTCCTGGGCCGCGCACAAGATGCGCTATTTCCAGGACAAGCTGATGGCGAACATCAAGGCCGGCGACACCGCCACGGCCAACACCGACGACTGGGAGCCCCGCCGCTGGCCGAAGCGGGCCAAGGGGGTCGGCACCACCGAGGCGCCGCGCGGCGCGCTCGGGCATTGGGTCGTGATCGAGAAGGGCAAGATCGCCAACTACCAGGCGGTGGTGCCGACCACCTGGAACGGCTCGCCGCGCGACCCGCAAGGTAACATCGGTGCCTTCGAAGCAGCGCTGCTGAACACGCCATTGGCCAAGCCGGACGAGCCGCTCGAGATCCTCCGCACCCTGCACAGCTTCGATCCCTGCTTGGCCTGCGCCACCCACGTGATGGCGCCGGACGGCGAGGAGATGACTCGGGTCAAGGTGCGATAGGGGGCCGCTGATGAGCATTACGAGCGAAGACCTGCTGCGCGAGAAGCGTCGCGCGAGCGTTCCAAAGGCGCGGCGCACCGCCGTCTATGTCTACCAGACGCCGCTGCGCATCTGGCACTGGGTAAATGCGCTGGCGATTACGGTGCTGGCGATCACCGGCTGGTTCATCGCCAACCCGCTCCCGTCGCTGGCGGGCGAGGCCAGTGACCATTTCGTGATGGGCTACCTGCGCTTCTTCCATTTCGCGGCAGGCTATGTGTTTGCGGTGGGTTTCCTGTTTCGCATCTATTGGGCCTTCGTCGGAAACAGCTACTCGCGGCAGCTGTTCACCTTGCCGTTCTGGCGGCGCAGCTTCTGGACCGAGCTGTGGCACGAGGTCCGCTGGTATGCATTCAAAGAGCCCGAGCCGCACAAGTATTACGGCCACAACCCGTTGGCTCACCTGTTCATGGTCGTGATCATCACGGTCGGTGGGCTGGTGATGATCGTCACCGGCTTCGCCCTCTATTCCGAGCAGACGGGCCTGGGCAGCTGGCAGGACGAGCTGTTCGGGTGGGTGATCCCGCTCGTGGGCCAGAGCCAGGATGTGCGGCTTTGGCATCACTGGGGGATGTGGGTGATCGTCGTGTTCGTTATGCTGCACGTCTATACCGCGATCCGCGAGGACGTGATGTCGCGCCAAAGCCTGATCAGCACCATGATCAGCGGTTGGCGGATGTTCAAGGACGACCGGCCATGACAGAAGCGACGAGTGGGCAGTGGCGAGTGACGAGTGATTCCGGGGGAGGTCTGGCTCAGGGGCCGCGGATACTGCTGCTCGGCATCGGCAATCTGCTCTGGGCGGACGAAGGCTTTGGCGTGCGCTGCATCGAGGTGATGGCGGCGCGCTATCGGTTCGGCGCGAACGTGACCTTGCTCGATGGTGGCACGCAGGGCCTCTATCTCATCGATCAGGTGCGCGCAGCCGATGTGCTGGTGGTCTTCGATGCGGTCGATTACGGGTTGCCGCCCGGAACGCTGAAACGGGTCGAGGGCGACGAGGTCCCGAGGTTTCTCGGCGCCAAGAAGATGAGCCTGCATCAAACCGGTTTCCAGGAGGTCCTGGCGCTCGCCGATCTGTTTGGCGACGCTCCCGACCGGCAGTTGCTGATCGGCGTGCAGCCGGTCGAGCTGGAGGACTTTGGCGGCAGCCTGCGCCCGGCGGTCAGGGCGGCTGTCGATCCGGCGATCGCGCTGGCGTTGACGTACCTGGCCGGGCTCGGGATCGAACCGATCGAGGACGACCCCTTCGTTGCGGTGCCGAGCGCAAGCGGTGCGTCGTCGCACCTATCCTCGCCGGGGCCAACAATGGGGCCAGTACTGGGCTCAGCACGGCCGGACCGTCCGCATCCGGCGCTCGATCTCGCGGCGTATGAGCAAGGTCGGCCGTCGCCCGAAGCGGCGTGCCGACGCGGCGACGCGCGGGTGCTAGCGCGGATGGGTGCGTGCAGTGTGGAACGCGCACGAGGCCGATCTGGGCGCGGCGATGAAACAGACCAGGAAGATGAAACAGACCAGGAAATAGGATTCAGCAATGAATGATCCGTTCAACGATGATCCGCAGCCGCGACCCGTCGGCGTTGTCGGGCCAGGAACCCAGCCGATGGGCGATGACGGCGTTGCACTGGAATACCTGGCGATGCCGGGCGCGATGCAGACCTACCAGCCGCCGCCGTTGCCGGACCGCGACGAGATCGCCGACTGCGCCGAGGGGCTGCGCCTGCTCGTCGCGCTGCAGCGGCTGCTGCCGAGCTACCGCGTCGGCGCGCTGCCGCAGGTTCTGGATCTGAGTCGCCTGCCGCGCAATGACTATCGCCTAGTGGCCGACACGCTGGGCGAAGGCGAGGTCAGTATCCGATCAGGCGCGCGGACGGCGCAGGAGACCCGTCTCGCCGGGGTCTGGCGGGTGCGAGAGCCCGGCCAAGACGAAGGAAGTGGGCGCGACGTGCTCGAGGTGTGTGCGGTGCCCGGCTTCGTGCACTTCGCCACCTTTGGCGACGCTGCCAGCGCGATCGATGCCGAGGACCCTGCCGAGCCCGGGCTGATGAACGCCCCAGGCGTGATCGCGGAGCTGAATGCGGCCTTGGCAGCGCGCCAGAACGGCAGTGTCAACGAGCCCAGGACGATCAATCTCGATCTCCTGCCGCTGACCGCGGCCGATCTCGCGCATCTCGAACGGCGGCTTGGGCGCGGACCGACCGCGATCCTCTCGCGCGGCTACGGCAATTGCCGTATCACCGCCACGGCGATCCGCGATCTCTGGTGGGTGCGGTACTTCAACAGCGATGACCGGCCGATCATGAATACGCTCGAGGTGACCGATGTGCCGGTGGCGGCGCTCGCGGCCCAGGAGGATGTCGTCGACAGCGCCGAGCGCCTGGCCGAGATCCTGCAGGCGCTCGCGCCGGGGAGCATGGATCGCGATGGGGGGATCGGGCGGTCATCGTGCGAGGAATCCGAAGCACGCATCGACGGTTAGTGCCGTGTCGCGCCGTGTTGCGCCGAGTTGCGCCGTGTTGCGCCGTGTTGTGCAAAGGGGGGGGGTGCTGCGGACGCGCGCTGGTTCTATGATCCGCCCCATGGCAATCCCTTCTGCAGATCCTGGCGCGATGGCGTCTCCCGAGTGCCAGCTCGCCGCTGTCTTCGAACAGATCCATCAGCAGCGGATGCTCGGGTTGCCGATCCTGAACCCTGCGCTGCGGGTCGCGGTGATCGGCGGGCGGCGCTGGCAAGACGACTGGGTCGGCGTCCTGATCACGCCCTGGTGCATGAACCTGGTGCTGCTGCCCGGTTCCGGTTCCGCCCGGCGGCCTGGAGCGGTTGGCAGCACGCTCTGCATCAGGCTACCCGCTGGAACCTTCGAGCTGATCGCGAGCTACGAGCCCGATATCGGGTCCTTCGCCGCCTGCTCGCTGTTCTCTCCGATGCAGGGCTTCGCCGATCAGCCGAGCGCCGTCGCGGTGGCCGAGACGGTCATCGCCGGGTTGTTCGAGCCGCAACCGGCCGGCGCCCGGCCCGCTAGCGAGAACCGGCCCGGCATCAGCCGTCGTGACCTCCTGCGCGGCAAGCTCCGGGGCTGAGCCCGGGCGCATCCTGATGGCCGATTCGCGCCCGACCGTGCTGCTCGTCGATGACGAGCCGCTCTCGCTCGAGACCATGACGCGCATCCTCGACGAGCGCTTCGATGTACGCAGCGCGCTCGATGCCGAGCAGGCGGAACGCATCCTGACCGAGGAGTGGGTGCAGGTCGTCGTGTCCGATCAGCGCATGCCCGGTACCACCGGCGTCGAGTTGCTGGCGATCGTGCGCGAGCGCTGGCCCGATGTGGTGCGCATCATCATCTCCGGCTACACCGATGCCGAGGACATCATCGATGGCATCAACCGGGCGGGCATCTACCAATACATCACCAAACCCTGGCATCCGGAGAACCTGCTGCTGACCCTCGACAACGCCTGCCGGCTCTATCAGCTGCAGCGCGAGAACGAGCGCCTCGCGCTCGAGAACCGGATGTCCGCCGCGAGCCTGGAGCGCCGGCTGAGCCAGCAGCGCAAACAGGTTCGGCGCAATTTTCGGCTCGACGCCGTGGTGCGTGGGCCCAACAGCCCGTTGCACGCGGTCTGCGATCAACTGGCGCGGGTCGCGCCCTACGATATCCCGGTGCTTCTGACCGGCGAATCTGGAACCGGCAAGGAACTGTTCGCGCGGGCACTGCACTACAACAGCCTGCGCGCCGAACGGCCGTTCGTCGCCGAGAACTGCGGGGCACTGCCGGATCAACTGCTGGAGAGCGAGCTCTTCGGGCACCGGCGCGGCGCCTTCACCGGTGCGGTCGCAGATCGTGTCGGGCTGTTCGAGCAGGCCGACGGCGGCACCATCTTCCTCGACGAGATCGGTGACGTCTCGCCCGCGTTCCAGGTCAAGCTGCTGCGCGTCCTGCAGGAGGGCGAGATCCGGCCGCTCGGCACCAACCAAAGCCGCCGTATCGATGTGCGCGTGGTCGCCGCAACCAACCGCGACCTCGACCAGGCGATGGCGGACGGTTGCTTCCGCCCGGACCTCTATTACCGCTTGGCCGGCGTGACACTGCAGTTGCCGCCGTTGCGCGAGCGGCCTATGGACATCGCGCCGCTGTGCGAGCGTCTCATCGAGAACACCGCCGCCGCCTTCGGCATCGCGCAGCCCGAGCTGACCGAGGCCGCGTTGGCCCAGCTCGAGCACTATCCTTGGCCGGGCAACGTCCGCGAGCTCGCCAACGAGATCCAGCGCCTGCTGGTGCTCGGCAACGGCCGGCCGCGCCTCGGTGTCGACGAGCTGAGTCCGCGGATCAGAGGCGCGAGCGCGGGCGAGGCGGGCATGGTTCCACCGAACGCCTCTTCCTGCGCTGCGCAGGATGAAGTGACGGTCACTGCCGCCGCTCTCAGCCTGAAGGACCGTGTCGAGCAGCTCGAGCGGCAGATCCTGTGCGAAACGCTCGAGCAATGCGGCTGGAACAAGAGCCGCGCCGCGCAGATGCTCGATCTTTCGCGGGTCGGGCTCAACAAGAAGCTCGAGCGCTATCGGCTCAAGCAAACCGCGGGCTAAACGTCCACCGTCCCGAGCTCGGTCCGGTAGCCGAACCCGCGCAGCACCCACTCGTCTCCCTGATTGACGATCCGCGTTGCCGACGCCCATCCCTGGGCTCGCCAACGAAATCCCCAGGTCGTGTACTATCTGCCTCCAGCCGGCCGCAGCCTTGGCCGAAAGCGGCGACTCCCACGTCAGCCCCGGTCGCGATCATGCGCTCAGAAGGCCATTCGCCGTTGAACGCGTCGAGCGGTCGGGACGCCCTCTCGACGTGGCCACCGGGGTGAACAGGATCGAAGCGATTCAGATGGACCCATTCCAGGACATCGGTATCGGGCTGGTCTTGCTGACGTTCGCAGCGAGCTTCGCGGCCTGTTTCTTCTCGAGCTTGTCGGGCGGCGGCGCCGGTCTGATCCTGTTGCCGGTCTTGCTGTTCACCGGTCTGCCGTTCATCAATGCGCTGGCGAGCCACAAGCTGGCGGTCGGCTTCATCGGTATCGGCTCGACCCTGCGCTACGTGCGCGAGCGCCTCATCGACTGGCGGGTGTTCTGGTGGACGGCGCTGGTCGGTCTGCCGTTCGTCGTGCTTGGCACGCGTTTCGCGGCGGCGGTCCCCGGCGAGGTCATGGAGCCGCTGGTCGGCGGGGTGATCATCGCAATGGTCGGCATCACGCTGGCGCGCAAGGCGGCGCCGAATGTGTTCGATCCGGCTAGGTTGTCGCCGCGGCTGCTCCTCATCGGCTCGGCGCTGCTGATCCCGGCCGCGTTCTATTCCGGTTGGATCAGCGCCGGCAGCGGCGTCTTTACCACCTTCATCTACCTCTGGCTGCTGCGCTACGACCAGCTCCACGCCACCTCGATGACGCTCGCCGCCAACGGCATCTTTTGGAACGGCGTTGGCGCCGTCGCGCATGTCTTCATGGGCCATGTGATCTGGCCTTTGGCGCCCGGCCTGATAGCCGGTGCCCTGCTGGGCAGCTACCTAGGGGCGAGCTTCGGCATCAAGCGCGGCAACCGTTTCCTCCGATTCATGTTCCTTGGAACCGCGGCGGTAACAGGCGTGCTGCTGCTCTGGCCGACGGTGCGTGGTTGGTTGTAGCACCAAGCGCCATCGCTGATACCGTTGACCTACGGGCTCGACTCGCCGCTCGATTCAATGGCTGCCGACTCGACCTGTCCGGCAGCCAGGACGAATGGCGTTGACATGGCGGACGACGAAAGGTCTAGGCAGACCCAAAGACCCATCGACCACCTGCTTGATCGCTCCGTCCTGCTAGATTTGGAGACTGGTGCCGACGGCAGGGTGCACAAGATCGGCGCACTCCGTAGCGGATCGAGAGAGGGGCGGGTGTTCCGGCGTGAGGGCCGTTTCGAACTTGGCCGCGCCCTCGACGAGCTACGGCCTGCTGACCCCACCGGAGCGCGGCGATGTGATGGAGCGGGTGCGCCTGGGCGAGATCGCGATCCTTTACCTCTCGCCGGAGCGGCTGCGCAACCGCTCGGTGGCGGAGGTGCTGGCGAGCCGGGAGATCGGTTGCTGGGTGTTCGACGAGGCCCATTGCCTGTCGAAGTGGGGCCACGACTTCCGGCCGGACTATCTCTACGCCAGTCGCTTCATCCGCACGCTGGCCGAGCGCCAGCGGTTGCCGGTCCCGCCCGTGATCTGCTTCACGGCGACGGCCAAGCGCGACGTCACCGCTGAGATCCTGACCCACTTCCGCGACGAGCTGGGCCTGGAGCTGGCACTGTTCGAGGGCGGGGTGGAGCGCGACAACCTGGCCTTCGAGGTCCAGCTCGCCGGCAAGCATGAGAAGGACGCCCGCATCCACGCCATCCTCAGCGAGCATCTGGGGGGATCTGGCGGCATCGATGGCGCGCGCGTGGAGGCCGACGGCGCCGCCATCGTCTATGCCGCCCGGCGCAAGCGCACCGAGGAGCTCGCCGAGCGGCTGCAGCGCGAGGGTTGGGCCGCCGAGGCCTTCCACGCCGGCATCGACGCACCGGAGAAGAAACGCATTCAGGACGCCTTCGTCGCCGGCGAGCTGACGGTGATCTGCGCGACCAACGCCTTCGGCATGGGCGTCGACAAGGAGGACGTGCGGCTGGTGATCCATGCCGATGTCCCGACCTCGCTCGAGCACTACATCCAGGAGGCCGGCCGCGCCGGGCGCGATCGTGCGCCCGCGCACTGCGTGCTGCTCTACGACCCGCAGGACATCGAGGCCCAGTTCGGCATGGAGGCCGTCTCCCAGCTCACCCAGCGCGACATCGCCGAGATCCTGCGTGGGCTCAAGCGGGCCAAGCCGAACCGCGACGGCGCCGTCGTCGTCACCTCCGGGGAACTGCTGCGCGACGAGGAGCTTCGGCTCGGCTTCGACCCGGAGGCCCGCGATGCGGATACCCGGGTGCGCATCGCCATCTCCTGGCTGGAGCGCGCCGGGCTGGTGCAGCGCGACGAGAACCGCACCGGTGTCTTTCAGGGCCGGCCGGCGGTCGCCGATCTGGCGTCGGCGGAGCGCAGGATCGCGGGCTGAACCTATCCGCGACGCAGCGGGCGCGCTGGCTCGCGATTTCCTGCGCCGGCTCAATCAGCATCTGCTGGACGCCGGCGAGGCGGATAGCAACCCCGAGACGCTGCGGGCGCTGCTCAAGGGGCTAGCACTGGACGGCCGGGGGCTGGCCGGCGCCCGTGGCAGCCTGGACCTGCGCCAGCTCGACCGCGACCATTATCGCGTGCGACTGCATCGCGACTGGCCGACGCTGACCCGGACCAGCGAGCGCCGGCGCGCCGTCGCCGAGCTGATCCTGCGCACGCTGCTCGCGAAGCTGCCGCCGGATGCGCCGGCCGGCGCCGATCTGCTGCTGCGTTTCGGCACCGACGAGCTGACCCGCGCGATCGCGAACGATCTGGTGCTCGCCGGCGAGATCCGCGACCCGCTCGCGGCGGTCGACCGCGGGCTAATGTTCCTGCACGAGCAGGGCGCGATCATCCTGCACGGCGGGCTCGCGGTGTTCCTCTCCGCGATGACCCTGCGCGTGCTGCCAGAGGCCAAGCGTCGGCGCTACTCGAAGGCCCAATACCAGCCGTTGGCGCAGCACTATGGCGAGCGGGTGTTCCAGATCCATGTGATGGACCGTTATGCCTGGCTCGGCGCCGAGCAGATCCGCCAGGCGCTCGGGCTGGTCGCCGGCTACTTCTCGTTGGGCAAGGAGGCGTTCGTGCGCCGCTTCTTTGGCGACAGGCGCGAGATGCTGACCCGCGCCACCACCGCCGAGTCGTTCGCGCGCATCGTCGATGCGCTGCGCAATCCGGCGCAGACCGAGATCGTCGCGGCGCCGATGGATGGCAACCGGCTGGTGCTGGCGGGTCCCGGGGCCGGCAAGACGCGGGTCGTCGTGCACCGCTGTGCCTATCTGCTGCGGGTGCTGCGGGTGCCGGCACATCAGATCCTGGTGCTCTGCTTTAACCGCGCGGCGGCACTGGAGCTGCGCCGGCGGCTGGCGGCGCTGGTCGACAACGACGCGCGGCACGTAACCGTCCAGACCTATCACGGCTTCGCGATGCGCCTCACCGGGCATAGCTATGCCGAGGCGGGCGAACGGCGGTCTGGACTGACCGCGGCGCCGCAAGCAGCGCCGATTGGAGGGAGAGGCGGAGGAGCCCGCGGGGGAGAGCGTTCGGAAAAGCGAAAGCCCTTGCCAGCTGATTGCCGAGGGTGGTTGGGGCAAGCACGGCGAGCAACGCACTGGCAGAGGCGGCGAACAGCCCCCTGCCACGGGCAGCAAGTTCGAGGATGAGGGTAGGGTCTTCTATGTCGGGATGACGCGCGCCCGAGAGACCCTGACGCTGTTCGAAATCAACGGCGGTGGCCATCCGCTCCTGCCGCTGCTCGATGCGGCGGCCAGCTTGACGCAAGAGAGCGCCGGCTCAGCGCCACGGGCCAACGGTGACTGGCTGCTGCGCGAGGCGCCGATCCTGGAGCCGCCGCCAGCCGCAGTCATAGCGCGCCGCTACACCCAGCTCACTCTAGCGGACCTGGATCTCGGCTATGCCGGGCGGCAGCCGCCGGGCGCGCCGATCCATCGCCGGCTTGCAGCACTCCAAGCCGGTGACGAGCTTGGATGGCGGCGAGAGGCAACCACGGCTTCCTCATCCCGGGCAAGTGAGTACTCGATCCGGGCAGCGGAGCAGTCGATGCCCCGGCAGCCGCCTGGCTGCCACGACGCCGATGGCGCCAAATGCCACAGAACTAGCCGCACCGGAACGGGCGACCCCGCACGCGACTCGACAGCGCTCGGTCAGTTCCTCCTGACCACAAGGGAAGGCTATGCTGTCGCCCGACTGTCCAAGCGCGCCGCTGCCCGCTGGCTCCCATACGCGGACACCATTGAAGCCATCCGCGTCATCGCGCTCATCGGCCGGGATCGCAGCCAAACCGAGCCCCAATACGCCACCAGCCTGCGTTGCGAGAGCTGGGAGGTCCCATTCGTCGAGATCCGGTGGTGTTGCTGGCAACAGCCTGCTGATGGCAACGGGTCCCGCCCTTGCAACAGCAACGAGTCCCCGGCTGGTTTGGGCTGAAAAAGGCTGAGGTCGGCACCGCGAGCCCTTCCAGTGGTGCTCAGCGGCTCGACTGCGATTCTGCACCGCTTAGGACGCGTCTCGCTGCCTTTGGAAACGGGACCAATGCCCCGGCTTGAATACGCTGTGGTGGCCTCTACGCACTCGTCCTGGGCGGTGAGCGAGGGGCGCGGGCACGTGCGACCATGGTCGCTGCTACCTTTTTCCACCGAGATGGTTCCTGTCTGATGAACTGGTTGCTGAGAAGACGATGGGCATGCTGGGCGGGCTGGCTGCTACTGTTGTTTCACGTGCCGACGCTGATGGCGGCCCAGGATGCGGGTGGCAGCTACAACCTGTTGCTGAAGAAGTCGTTAAACGAGGACTGGTTCCTGATCTCGCGCTCGAATCTGGCCTCGCGGAACAACTTTGGGGACAACTTCCTGGGCTACACGGGCCTCGGCGTCGGTTACCAGCTCACGCCCAGTTTCAGCCTGCGGGCTGGCTATCGCCGTGCCTGGTTTCGCTTTACCGATGAATGGCAGCCGGAGAACCGTGGCTATCTGGAGGGCTACTTCGCCGAGCGCATCAACGGCTTTCGCGTGAGCAATCGGGCCAGAGTCGAATTCCGGCGGTTCGACTGGCGCGACGACGACGTCCGGCTACGTAACGAGCTCGCCATCGAGGCGCCCTGGTCGCTGACACCGTTGAGACTCAAGCCGTACCTCGAAGAGGAGGTCTTCTTCAGCACCCGCGCTGGCCGGATCGAGGCCAACTGGCTCGGCGGTGGGCTGGCGTGGCGTCCGGTAGAGGGCGTCAAGCTCAAGCTCGGCTACCGCTGGAATCGCTTTCGCGTCGGCGACGATTGGAACAACCGCAACGTGCTCGTCACCGGCATCAACCTGTTCTTCTGACCTTTCAGGATGCAACCTTACTCACCGGCAACCCTGTCGGTGGGGGGCGCGTCACGGCGGTGCTCCAGGCGCTAGATGCGCCAGTGAACTCGGCCGCAGCAGTCCTCTGCAGCCTGCTGACCCCACCCGAATGCAGCAAGGTTGGCCACCAGTGCCTCAGCATTAACGTTGGGGAAGAATCAATCGCTGCCCGACTTTCAGCATGTCGGCGTCTTTCAGCTCATCGCGATTGGCGTGGTAGATCGCTTCCCATCGATAACCATCGCCAAAGATCCGCTCTGCGATCTTCCAAAGAGAGTCTCCTGGCTGGACCAGGTAGGTATTGTTTCCGGTTTCCGCCTCCTCCATGATCTGAGCGCCAGACACTTGATTGGATGACTCTGCCTCCTGCGTTACCAAGGTCATCGAGACTTCTTTATGTAGCTCACGGAGATAGTCATCTTCAGCTGGCTCATCTGGCCTCGGTGTCGCCTCGACAAGCTCCCGCAGACGCTTGCGCCTCGAGTCGGGGGACAAGGCGACAGATGGCTGCAGAGCCTCTGTGTCGGTGCCCTTGATGCGATCAGACGGAAGCGTGGACAGCGCGTCACGGACCGCCGATTTGATTGAATCGATGCGGTCGGCTCCATTGACTGCAGGCCTTGGCATGGACTGCTGTCCTGGCATCGACGCCGTGCGATTCACATTGTCGGAGAGCTGTGGCGTGCTTGCCTCGGCCTCTTCTCGAACGAGTTCTTTATAGTCTTGTCGCTCGGACGCAATACGGTCCATATCGATATTGGGACGGTGCCTCGGCGGTGGGTGGTCGCTTGTCTCCGGCTCGAACGATTGACCTTCGATACCAAGGCCGGCCGGTTCGTTCAGCTCGCGCGACGCTGATGATACTGGTAGAGAGGAATCCGTAGCCTCGGACCAGACTGGCGCGCATGGGATCGCCCACAAGGCGATGAAAGAGAGAGCAAAAATATGCTGGTGGCGAAGCGGATTGGTATCCATTTCGGCAGTCAGTTCGTCGGTACAACAGTCGTGAGCCCCAACAGCTGCCATAGCTGCATCCCTCCGCGGTAGTAGTGGAGCTTCTCGGGCGGGTACCCGAGCGCAAGGAGATTCTGAATAGCACGTGGGGACTGATCACACCATGGGCCATTGCAGAACAGCATCAAATGAAGAGCTGGCCGGAAGTCCCATTGCCCCATGTCCTCTACTGCACCCAAGGCCATCAGTATTCTAGCGGTATGCGGGTTGTCTGGGCCGTCTGTGAGCAGCGTCCACGGAATATTGACGGACCCGGGAATGGTGCCCTTCTGAAACCACTCCGGTAGTCTCGAATCGATGAGTAGACCCTCACCGGTGCGGACCTTGCCGATCAGGAAATCCATGAGTTCCAACTCGCCGACGGTCTCGACGCCGACGGCAGCTTGCATTGGATGAATGCAGAACGGTGGACAAGGACGCGATGTCTTCGTGAAGCTATTATTCAGGTGATGCTCGGTGTCTTGAATTCGCTCGATCCGAATTTGCTTGCCTTCATAGGTAATATCCACATAAGGTAGATTGGGTGCCAAATTAACCTCTCGGGCGAACAGCTGCTCGGCACACGCGAGCGATACCACTATGATCGGCAAGAGGTCAAAAATAGCTCGGTGCCTTTTTTTCATTCTCTTCTCCATATCTAATAGCGCAGTACGGCGCATTAAAATGAGGTTTTATTGCTGGTAATTGGGGGTGCAGCTCATTACTTTGCAATTATTCTAGCCCCTCGAGCAAGCTTAACTTGTTTAACTGTCTCTGCGCGCCCAGTTCATTCCCGCGCGCCCGTTCCTCTTTGGCGAAGCGTCTCAGTTTGGCGCGGATGGCCCGCAACCCTGATTGCACCTCTTGGTTGCCCGGGTCGATTCGCAGGACCTTGCGATAGGCATAGAGTGCGTTGTTGAACCGAGGCGCTACTAACCGGTCGGCTTCCAGATGGGCTTCGGCCATGGACAGCAACAAGCGCACCTCGGTAGAAACCAGTATCTGTTCATCGGTATCAGGTTCGCTGAGCGGCTGGCTGGTGTCGTCCGGTTCGTCACCTGAAACTCCCGCTTCATTACCAGCCTCGATATTGCTAACAGTTAGCGCAGCTACGTCAGCGATCTCGAGCGGGCGCGCTCCGACCACCGTAGCCGACGGCGAGCGATCCGCTTCCCCTGTCGCCATCTGCATTGCTACCGAATCGTCATCCACCTCTACTAACCGGCTGTTCGGACTGCTGCGCGTGATACCCTCGGGCGTGACTGCTGGGCCTAGATCAGTCCCGACCTCTGGCCGGGGTGGCTTTCGCTGGTCAACGACTAGCCATCCGAGGCCAACCGCGATGCCAAGCCCTAGGAGCGATATCGCGCGTAACCGATAGCGCTGAAGCCCGGGTGTCTTGCGCCTAGTCTCTCGAGCCTCGTTCTCGGTTCGCAAGCGTCGGTTGTCGCCCGGTTTGAGCTCGGAGTCATTGGAGGGTCGTTCCGCCGTGGAAGTCGCTGTCTCGTTCAGTCGTTGACTCCAGACAGGGGATGACTCGTGGTCGCAAGTCGACTCCTTGCTTGGAACGGGTATTGGACTCGATCCGGTTTCTACTGGCGGTTCTCCAGCAAGCAGCATGGCCGAGGCTGCCCGCTTCACGGCCTCCGGCGAGATCTTGGCCTCACCTGCTTCTTCCGCTAGGAAGAGCGCTAGGTTGAGGAGTGCCAGAACCCGGCCAGGATTCGCTTCCGAATATTGAGTGAGCGCCTCGACCGCGTCCGGACAGCAGACATCAAGGCGCCTACAGCCGGCCGCCCGCATCCTATGACGTATCAGAGCGGCGACCTCCGATGCTTGGAAGGGCGCTAGACGGTAGTGCGTCCAAAATGCATCGACGCCTCGTGCCACCGACCACTCTTTGAGTCGATCCTTCAGCAGGGCTTGCCCCGACAACAGTATAGACGGCGCCCTTCCGGAAACACCTGAGAGTTGCGTGAGGTCAAAAAGGAAGCCCAATACTTCGTCTGTTAAAGCCTGGGCTTCGTCAAAAAGGAGGATCCAGCGAGGCTCTGACGCCGAACTCAGCAGGAGCTGTTGGCAGCTCAGTGTCGGGTCCTGACTTCCTTCATCATCACCGTTTCTTTCGACACCCCCGCAGGTGCTCGCTAGCGATGCGATTGATGTCAAGGGTGTCGGAAATACTGCGACTCGTAGCAGCGATCGGCGCAACTGGTCCGCTAGCCGATACAACAGCATGGTCTTGCCCGTGCCCGGAGGCGCCGTGAGCAATGAGACACTGCCCGATTCAGGGACATTGGCCAGTAACTGCGCGAACAGCACCTCCTGGTTCGAGGCTGGGTAGACAAAGCGCTCATCAAACGCCCCCCGAAAAGGGTCTTCGCAGCAGCCGAACCTAGCCCAGACCATAATCAGCTAATACCTACCCCGATTCTCAACTTGCGAGAGATACTCTACCGCTTTCCTCGCTGTACAGCACGCCGGACGAGTGATCGGCGGACCTCGCTTGTCGGAAGCGCCGCACGGGTTTGGTGGTGCGACAGTAGTCGATTGCTCCGTGGCTAATATCCGCGCGCCAGCAACGGCTTCAGGAACTGCCCGGTGTACGAGGCGGCGCAGGCCGCGATCTGCTCCGGGGTGCCGGTGGCGACGATCCGCCCGCCCTGGTCGCCGCCCTCGGGGCCGAGGTCGATGATCCAGTCGGCGGTCTTGATCACGTCCGGGTTGTGCTCGATCACCACCACGGTGTTGCCGGCGTCGCGCAGCCAGTGCAGCACGTCGAGCAGATGCTTGACGTCGTGGAAGTGCAGGCCGGTGGTGGGCTCGTCGAGGATGTAGAGGGTGCGCCCGGTGCCGCGCTTGGAGAGCTCGCGGCTGAGCTTGACCCGCTGCGCCTCGCCGCCGGAGAGGGTGGTCGCAGCCTGGCCCAGGCGCAGGTAGCCGAGGCCGACGTCCTCCAGAGTCTTGAGCTTGCGCCGGATCACCTGCACCGGACCGAAGAAGTCCAGCGCGGCCTCGACGGTCAGGTCGAGCACCTGGTCGATGGTCTTGCCCTTGTATCGGACCTCGAGGGTCTCGCGGTTGTAGCGCCGGCCCTGGCAGACGTCGCACTGGACATAGACGTCGGGCAGGAAGTGCATCTCGACCCGGATCACGCCGTCGCCCTTGCAGGCCTCGCAGCGCCCGCCCTTGACGTTGAAGCTGAAGCGGCCCGGGCCGTAGCCGCGCGCGCGCGCCTCCGGGACGTTCGCGAACAGGTCGCGGATCAGGTTGAACAGCCCGGTATAGGTGGCCGGGTTCGAGCGCGGGGTGCGGCCGATCGGGCTCTGGTCGATGTCGACGACCTTATCGAACAGGTCCAGTCCTTCGATCGCGTCATGCGCGGCCGGGCGCAGCGAGCCGTTGTTCAGAAAGCGCGCCGCGAGCGGGTAGAGGGTGTCGTTGATCAGGGTCGACTTGCCCGAGCCGGAGACCCCGGTGACCACGCAGAAGGTGCCGACCGGGATCGCGGCGTCGATTCCGCGCAGGTTGTTGCCGCGCGCGCCGCGCAGGATCAGGGCCTGGCCGTCACGGCCTGGGCGGCGTTCCTCCGGGATCGCGATGCGCAGCGCGCCGCTGAGGTACTGCCCGGTCAGTGACGCCGGCTCGGCGGCGATCGCCTCGGCGCTGCCCTGGGCGACGATGGCGCCGCCGTGGGCGCCGGCGCCGGGGCCGAGGTCCAGCACTAGGTCCGCGGCGCGGATCGCCTCCTCGTCGTGCTCGACCACGATCACGCTGTTGCCGAGGTCGCGCAGCCGGGTCAAGGTGCCCAGCAGCCGGGCGTTGTCGCGCTGATGCAGCCCGATCGAGGGCTCGTCGAGGATGTACATCACGCCGACCAGACCGGCGCCGATCTGGCTCGCGAGCCGGATGCGCTGGGCCTCGCCGCCGGAGAGGCTCTCGGCGCTGCGCTCGAGGGTCAGATAGTCGAGCCCGACGTCGACCAGGAAGCGCAGCCGCTGGGCGATCTCCTTGAGCACCTTCGCGCCGATCTCGCCGCGCGCGCCTGGCAGTTGCAGCGCCTCGAACCAGCGCAGACTCTCGCCGACTGGCAGCGCCGAGAGCGACGGCAGGCTGCGCCCGGCGACCAGCACGTTGCGCGCGGCCTCGTTCAGCCGGCTGCCGCTGCAGGTTGGGCAGGGGCGGGTCGAGATCGCCTTCGCCAACTCCTCGCGCACCGTCGCCGAGTCGGTCTCGCGGTAGCGACGGGCCATGTTCGGCAGCACGCCCTCGAACACGCGCTGCTTGCCGCTGCCGCGCTCGTGCGGGAGCTTCAGTTTGAGCTTCTCGTCGCCGCTGCCTTCGAGTACTCGCTGGCGGGCGGCGTCGGGCAGGTCCTGCCAGGGCATCTCGACGTCGAAGCCGAAGTGCTCGGCCAGGCTGCGGATCATCTGGAAGTAGTAGCCGTTGCGCCGGTCCCAACCGCGGATCGCACCGTCGGCCAGGCTGAGCTCCGGGTGCAGCACCACCTTGGCCGGGTCGAAGAACTGCTCGACGCCGAGCCCGTCGCAGGTCGGGCAGGCGCCGGCCGGGTTGTTGAACGAGAACAGCCGTGGCTCGAGCTCGCTGAGGCTCCAGCCGCAGACCGGGCACGCGTAGTTGGCCGAGAAGGTCAGCGGCAGGCGCGCTCGGTCGCGCTCCCCTGATTGCGAGCCAGCGTCGGGTCCGGTGTGCGTCCCCCCAGCGGCCAGCCCAGCATCGGCCTGGGCGTCCCCATCCCTGTCTCCAGCCCTGTCCATCGGGGCGACGATCAGGACCCCTTTGGAGAGCGCGAGTGCGGTCTCGATCGATTCGGCCAGGCGCAATTGCAGGTCGTCGCGCACCCGGAAGCGGTCGACCACGACCTCGATGCGGTGCTTGCGCTTCGGGTCCAGGGTCGGCGGGGCGTCCAGCTCGCACAGGACGCCGTCGACGCGCGCGCGCACGAAGCCCTGGGCGTTGAGCTCGCCGAACAACTGCTGATGATCGCCCTTGCGGTCGCTGACCACCGGTGCCAGCAGCATCAGCCGCTCGCCGTGCGGCAGCGCCAGGATCTGATCGACCATCTGGCTGACGGTCTGGGCCTCGAGCGGCTCGCTGTGGGCCGGACAGTGCGGGGTGCCGACGCGGGCGAACAGCAGGCGCAGGTAGTCGTGGATCTCGGTGATGGTGCCGACGGTCGAGCGCGGATTGTGTGAGGTCGTTTTCTGTTCGATCGAGATCGCCGGCGACAGCCCCTCGATGAGGTCGACATCGGGCTTGTCCATCATCGACAGGAACTGGCGCGCGTAGGCCGACAGCGACTCGACGTAGCGACGCTGGCCCTCGGCGTAGAGGGTGTCGAACGCGAGCGAGGACTTGCCCGAGCCCGAGAGCCCGGTGATCACGACCAGCCGGTCGCGCGGCAGGTCGACATCGATGTCCTTGAGGTTGTGGGTGCGCGCGCCGCGGATGCGGATGCTGTCCATCGGGATCAGGTGTCTGCCAGCGCATCTTGCGCGTTGAGCAATGGCGAATGCTCGCGCGCGATGATTTGACGAAAGCGTGGGCTCAGGCTCGCCCAGTCGACCAGATCGACCCGCCAGGGCAGGTCCGATTCCGAGAACGCCTCCTTGGCTTCTGCCATCGCGGCGATCGGGACGGGTTCATCGCCGAGGATGGCGAGATCGAGGTCGGAGTAGGGACGCGCTGTTCCTCGAACCCGCGAGCCGAAGGCCCAGACCGACCGGTCGGGCAGGGTTCGGCGCAGGATCGCGTGGACGATTCGCCATTGCTCGGCGGTGATGTCGATCGGCGGTGCCGGTTCGCTGTCGCTCATCTCAGCCGTTCTGCCAGCTTGCCGTAGAGGTACTCCGCTTCGTTAAGGAATGCAGGAATGCCAGCGACCACTTGCAGCGCGGTGTCCTCGTCATAGGTATGGCTGGTTCGGGCGCGCATCTCGCGATAGCTCCGCCATGCGGTCCAGTCACCGCGCAGCAGTCCTTGCTCGTTGCCTACACGGATCAGGTCCTGGAAGGTCAGCGCATGGATCGCGTCGGGGGAGGCAGCGGTCGCCGCGAGCCAGCGCCGCAACAGCTTGTGGCTGAGCTCGTAGGTGAACTCGAAACGCTGGATCAGACCATCGCGGATCTGGGTGTCCGCCGTGTCCTGCTGATAGCGGATCAGCCCTTCGCGCAGGCGTGCGACGGCCTTCTCCAGCGGTGTGATGTCGATGATCATGCTGTCATCGTGCCAAGACCCCAGCACGCGCTAGGCGAAACCTGACTATTGCGAGCCGCGGTCAAGCAGTGATGCATGACGCTCGGCCTTGAGCGCCTCGACCTCGGCTTCGAGGCGCTCGACCCGATCGACGAGCGCCTCCCAATCCTCGATCGAGATCGCGCCAGCAGGGGACGCAGCGGCCGCTTTCGCGGTCGATGCGGCTTGATTTCGCGGTTCGAGCCTGGGCTCTCCGCAGAGCAGGTGCGCGAAGCGCTGTTCGCGCCGGCCGCCTTCGCGCTCCAGCTCGCGCACCAGTGGTGGGTTGTGATGGGCGAGCTGGTCGAGTGTCGTCTGCACCGCAGCCAGACTGTCGAAATCCGCGAGCCTTGCGCTGTGGGTGCGCAGTTCGCCGGGGGTTTGCGGACCGCGAAGCATCAGCACGCACAGCAGCGCCTGCTGTTGGCGGTCGAGCATGAAATGACCGGTGAGCTTGTGATCGAAGCGCTCGCTGCGGCCGGTGAAGCTCGCATGCACCAGCCCGCGGTCGCGCAGTTGGCCAACGCAGTGGCCGACCTCACCGGGCGTGAGCTTCATCACCGGGTCGCGCGCGCTCTTCTGATTGCAGGCAGTGACCAGTGCGTTCAGCGTCAGTGGATACTGGTCCGGCGTGGTGCGCTGCTTCTCCATCAGGCAGCCGAGCACGCGCGCCTCGAGCGGCGTGAGCATCGCCTCGCTGGACTCGGCCTCATCGGATATCAGTTCGTTCGCCGCCGCGGCCTCGCCCGGTTGTCCATGCTCGGTGCCTTGGCTCGCATCCCGCTCTGGATGGTCGTTCGCGCTGGCGGGGCTTGTCTCGCGCTCGGCTTCGCGCTCGCTCTCCGGGGTGAGAGCGTGGCCGGTCCTGAGATCGCCGTAGGGATTGGCGGGTGCGCTGCTCACTCAGAAGCCCTCGGTCGAGGTGAACAGGCCGACGCGCAGGTCCTTGGCGGTATAGATCACGCGGCCGTCGACGTCCATGGTGCCATCGGCGATGCCAAGGACGAGCTTGCGGGTGATGACCCGCTTCATGTCGACGCGGTAGGTGACCTTCTCAGCGCTCGGCAGGACCTGGCCGGTGAACTTGACCTCGCCGACGCCGAGCGCGCGGCCATGGCCGGGATTGCCGATCCAGGCGAGGTAGAAGCCGACGATCTGCCACATCGCATCGAGCCCGAGGCAGCCGGGCATGACCGGGTCGCCGGGGAAATGGCAGCCGAAGAACCAGAGCTCGGGCTTGATGTCGAGCTCGGCGATGATCTCACCCTTGTCGTACTCGCCGCCGTGATCGGCGATCCGAATCACGCGATCCATCATCAGCATGTTCGGCACCGGCAGCTGGGCGTTGCCGGGCCCGAACATCTCGCCGTAACCACAGGCGAGCAGCTGCTCGCGATCGAAGGATTCGGTTCTACTCATTGGCTGTCGAAGGTGCGTCTCAGTAAGGGGCGATAAGGAAAAGGATCAGCTGGCCAGCTTGCGCTCGAGGAAGGGGACGATCTCGTCGATCGGGATCAGCTGCATCTCGGCATCGCGGCGGCCCTTGTACTCGACCTTGCCGTCATCGAGGTGCTTATCGCCGAGCACGACCCGATGCGGGATGCCGATCAGCTCCATGTCCGCGAACATCACACCGGGGCGGGCGTCGCGGTCGTCGAGCAGGACCTCGATCCCGACCGCCTTGAGCCGTTCATAGAGGTCGTCGACCGCCTCGCGCACCCGGAACGACTTGCCGAGCTTCATCGGCAGCAATGCGACCTCGAACGGCGCGATGCTGGCCGGCCAGCAGATGCCGCGGTCATCGTGGTGCTGCTCGATCGCGGCAGCGACGACCCGCGAGACGCCGATCCCGTAGCAGCCCATCGTCAGGGTCACGGCCTTGCCGGCCTCGTCGAGCACGACGGCGTTCATCGCCTCGCTGTACTTGCGCCCGAGCTGGAAGATGTGGCCGACCTCGATCCCGCGTGCGATGGTCAGCGTGCCTTGGCCGTCCGGGCTCGGGTCGCCCTCGACGACATTGCGCAGGTCGGCGACCTCGGGCGTGGCGACGTCGCGGCCCCAGTTCAGCCCGAACCAGTGCTTGCCGTCCTGGTTGGCGCCGGCGCTGAAATCGGCCGCGGCGGCGACGCTGCGATCGGCGATGCAGGGGATCGGTAGGTCCTTCGGCCCGAGCGAGCCGGGGCCGGCGCCGACCGCGGCGCGGATCGCATCCTCATCGGCCATGCGCAGCGGCGCGAAGACCTGCGGCAGCTTCTCGGCCTTGACCGGGTTCAGCTCATGGTCGCCGCGCACCAGCAGCGCGATCAGGCCCTGCTCGTCGCCGGTCTCGGGATCGGCGGCGGCGACGACCAGGGTCTTGACCGTGCGCTCGATCGGCTGGCCGAACTGCTCGACCAGATCGGCGATCGTCTTCGCGTTCGGGGTGTCGACCAGGCGTGGCTCCTCGCCGGGCGCCGGCGCGCCGGCGTCGAGCCCGACCGCTTCGGCCAGCTCGACATTGGCCGCATAGTCGCTGCCGGTCGCGAACGCGATCGCATCCTCGCCCGATTCCGCTAGCACATGGAACTCGTGCGAGGCGTTGCCGCCGATCGCGCCGGTATCGGCCTGCACGGCGCGGAAGTCGAGCCCGCAGCGGCGGAAGATGCGGCTGTAGGCCTGGTACATCGCCTCGTAGGTCGCGGCCAGCGAATCCTGATCGGCATGGAACGAGTAGGCGTCCTTCATCAGGAACTCGCGCGCGCGCATCACGCCGAAGCGCGGGCGGATCTCGTCGCGGAACTTGGTCTGGATCTGGTAGAAGTTGACCGGCAGCTGCTTGTAGCTGCGCAGCTCGTTGCGCGCCAGGTCGGTGATGATCTCCTCGTGGGTCGGGCCGAAGCAGAAGTCGCGCTCGTGGCGGTCTTTGATGCGGAGGAGCTCCGGCCCATACTGCTCCCAGCGGCCCGATTCCTGCCACAGCTCGGCCGGCTGCACCGCCGGCATCGCGACCTCGAGCGCCCCGGAACGATCCATCTCCTCGCGCACGATGCGCTCGACCTTGCGCAAGACCTTTAGGCCCAGCGGCAGCCAGGTGTAGAGCCCGGCGGCAAGCTTGCGGATCATGCCGGCGCGCAGCATCAGCCGATGGCTGGCGATCTCGGCATCGGCCGGGGTCTCTTTGACGGTCTGTAACGGGAACTCTGAAATACGCATGGGCGTGGCCGGCTAAGGCGCAAAGCGCACCAGTCTAGCGATGGGGTGGGGCGGCGACAATATCGTGATGCGGCCGCCCGGGCACGGGTAGGCGGTCGATCAACCCTCGAATGCCTTCTCCAACGCCTCGAGATCGGTCGCCTCGAGATACGCCTTCAGGGTGTCCGCGCCGGCTCCCTGACGGCCGTCGAGCTGCAACAGGATGTTGTTGCCGATGATCAAGGATAGCTTCGCCGAGCCCTCGTCGCTCGGCTCGAGCAATCCGCGGTAGCCCTCATACACATAGGTCCCGAGACCATCGCCGCCCTGCGCCAACAGCGGCATCTGCATCAATCCGCTGACGAAGCCCATGAACGGCGAGTTGGCGCTGATGGTCAGCGTGACCTCGGCGCCGCTGTCATCATTGGTATAGGTGCGCGTGAGCATCTTTCCGGTCAGCGCGGCCGCAAGCCCGCCGCTTTGGGCCGAGGCGTCCTCGGCGCTCCAGCCCGGTAACGGCTTCGGGAACAGCCGGAGCTGCTGCTCGGTCTGCTGCTGACGGATCTGCGCGATGGCGACATTGAGCGCCTCGATCGCCACCCCCCTATCGCCGTCGGCATAGGCGCGGCGGGCGGTATCGATCTGATCGAGCACCGGGTCGGCGCCCAGGACCGCGGGGCTGGCGACCAAGATGGCAAGCAAGCTGGCCGCACCGTGCCGAAGCAGAGCGGGGGATATACGAGGCATGATCAGTCCTCCGGGACCCAGGGGTGAGGCTCAATACATATGCTGTCCGCCATTCACCGACAGCGTCGTGCCGGTGATGAAGTCGGCCTCGTCAGCAACCAGGAAGACGACGGCGCGCGCGATGTCCTCGGGCTTGCCGAGGCGCCCAACGGGAATCCGGGAGACGATCTTTTCGAGCACATTGGCTGGCACCGAACGCACCATATCGGTATCGACATAGCCGGGCGCGACGGCGTTGACGGTGACCCCCTTGGCCGCCCCTTCCTGCGCAAGCGCCTTGGTGAAGCCGTGGATGCCGGATTTGGCTGCTGCATAGTTGACCTGGCCGTATTGGCCAGCCTGGCCGTTGATCGAGCCGATGTTGACGATGCGCCCGAAGCCGCGCTCGCGCATCCCCTCGATCACAGTGCGGGCGCAGTTGAAGCAGGAGCCGAGGTTGGTGTCGATGACCTGCTGCCATTGATCTGGTCGCATCTTATGCAGGGTGCCGTCGCGGGTGATGCCGGCGTTATTGACGAGGATATCGACTGGTCCGACATCCTGTTCAATGCGTGCGATGCCGTCGGTGACCGCATCGAAGTCGGCAACGTCGAACTTGTAGGCCGGTATGCCAGTGCGAGCGCTGAACGCGGTCGCGGCCTGATCATTGCCAGCGTAGTTTGCGGCAACTTGGTAGCCCGCCGCCTTGAGGGCGACGCAGATCGCCTCCCCGATGCCGCGTGTACCGCCGGTGACCAATGCTGTTCGTGCCATCTGTTTTTCTCCCTTGGTGGGATCGGGCTGACTGCAGCGGCAGCGCTGCCCGATTGGAGCCGAGGCCGGTAATCGAGACGTTCCAGGGCATGGTACCGCACCAAGCGGGCAGTTGGGCGACGACGCCGCGGCGGTGGGCAGCTAGAATGGGGCGAGAACATAACGACAGGCCTGGAGGAGTGGCTGCTTTGAGAGACCGTGCATTTGCGATCGTCGTGACGCTCGTCGTCTGGAGTTTGGCCGGGGCGCTGTTCGGCGGCCTGTTCATCGCGCTCTATGAGGTGTTGGTGCTGCTCGGCTTGAGTGGTTGGCAGCCACTCTTGGCCGGGGCTGTCGCTGCCGCGATGACGACTGCGGCGTTCTACAGTGCGATGCCGCTCGCATTGGTGGGGGCAATGGCGGGGGTGCTGGCTTCGATTGGGTATTTGGTCACTGCCGGCAATGATATCGACCTGGCGACGATCACGCTGGTTGCGGCCGGTATCGGCATTGCGGCCGGTGCCTTCTTCGCCTGGATCGGCCGCAAGAACGCGCGGCCATTGGCCGAGACGCTGACCGGCATGCTCGCGGGGCTGGGTGCCGGGATCGTGCTGCTGGTAGTGATGGCGCTCACATCGGTGCCGATCGGCCCGTTTGTGATGGCGGCCGGCGTCGTCGCGCTGGTCGGAACCCTGTTCCAGTTCAATGAGCATTGGATCGTGCAGGCCTGTCATGGCTGGCTGCCGGACAGCATTGCGGCCCCGTTGGTAGCAGGTCTGATCGCCGCGGTGATCGGTGCTGCGGTCTGGCTGATGGCTGGGATGACGACGCCGATGGTCTTCAGCAGCGAACGCTCCGCGATCGATCAAGTCCTCGGCGAGGTTCCCAATGGTGCCCTGGGCGGGATGCTCGGCGGTGCCGTTACCGGGCTGATTCTGGAATTATTGGGCTTTAGGCTGGAAGAGCATGACTTCGTCTGAGCCTTCCGTCAGGCCCGAATCCGGCCGATCGGCAGCGGCCGGATGGGTGAGAGTAGCGATGCCGATTCGAAAGCGAAGCAATGCAAGAGACCGATCTTAAACCGGCGAACAAGGAAGCGGTCGAGCGGGCGATCGAGATCGCGATCCGAGTTGGACTGATCGCGGCGATGATCCTGTTGTGCGTCTGGGTCATGCGCCCGTTCCTGGTCCCGATCCTCTGGGGCATCATCATCGCGGTCGCAGCCTGGCCTGGTTATAGCCTGCTGCTCGGCCTGTTGAAGGGGCGCCGACTCCTGACCTCATCATTGTTCACGCTGCTGGCGCTGATCCTGCTGATCTTGCCGGTGCTGATGCTGAGCGGTACGGTGGTCGAGGGTGTGAGCTCGATCCATGATGCCGTCCATCAGGGCGAGCTCAATGTGCCCCCGGCGCCTGACCTCAGTGCAATCCCGGTCGTGGGCCCAGAGGTCGAGACGTTCTGGAGCACGGCCTCCGAGAATCTCGAGGAAGCGCTGGAATCGATCCGGCCGCAGCTACAGATGATCGGTACGCGTCTGTTGAGCTTTGCGGCGAACGCCGGTGCCGGCATCCTGCATCTGCTGATCGCGATCGTGATCGCTGCGATCCTGTTGGCCAAGAGCGAGGGTGCCGATCGGGTCGCCTCGGCATTGGCTCAACGCCTCGCCGGCGATCAGGGGAGACGCTTCGCTGTCCTCGCCGAGTCGGTCGTGCGCAGCGTCTCACGCGGCATTCTCGGTATCGCGTTGATCCAGGCGTTGCTCGGCGGGCTCGGAATGCTGGTGGCGGGCGTGCCGGCGGCCGGGCTCTGGGCCATACTGATCATGATCCTCGCGACGATCCAGATCGGCGCCTTCCCTGTGCTGCTGGTTGCGGCGGGCTACCTGTTCTATACCGGTGATCTGACCACGGCGATCCTGTTCGCGATCTGGTCGGCAATCGTGGCCTCGCTCGATAATGTCCTGAAGCCACTACTGCTTGGCCGCGGTGTCCCGGTGCCAATGGCGGTGATCTTTATCGGTGCCATCGGCGGGCTGCTGAATGCCGGCATCATCGGCCTGTTCATCGGGCCGGTGATCCTTGCGCTTGGCTATGAGCTGTTTCTGGCTTGGCTGCATGCACCGCGCGTTGCGACCGCTGTCGATGAGCAGCGGCCGGTGGCGGAGTCGTCGTCGCAGTCATAAGGGCATCAACTGGACCCCCGTCGGTCGGTGCGAGCCGCTGCGGCCGGCACATCGCTCATCGGCAATGCACGAGGTATCGCCGATGAGCGCTTGGCGGCAGTTGGCGTTTCGGTCTAGACCAGCACGCCGGGTGAGAAGCTGTAGCTGTCGATGATGTTGACGTAGTTGGCGCGCTCGAATTCGGCCGGCTCCGGCACGGCGAGCGCGCTGACGCGCCCGCGCATATCGGCGATCGATTCGAAGCTCTGCTCCTCCATCCATTGGGTGATGCCGTCGAGGATACGGGTGACCTGCGGCGCCCCGTTCTTGAGCAGCGTACTGCACAGATGCACGGCGTCGGTCCCGGCGAGCAGCAGCTTGATCGCGTCCTCGGCGGTGTGGATGCCGCCGGTGGCGCCGAGCGAGAGGCCGTCGATGCGGCCGTAGAGGATCGCGATCCAGCGCATCGCCAGCAGCGCCTCGGCCGAGGTCGACGGATGCAGACTGGGCTGCAGACGCAGGCTGTCGATGTTGATGTCGGGCTGATAGAAGCGGTTGAACAGCGAGACGCCGTCGGCGCCGGCGCCAGCCATGCGGCGCACCATATTGCCGACCGAGCTGAAGCTCGGCGAGAGCTTCATGTTGATCGGGATGCTGATCTGTCCTTTCAGCATCCGAAGCACCTCGAGATAACGCTCCTCGACCTGGTTGCCGTCTTGGTCGATGTCGGCGGCGATATAGTAGACGTTGAGCTCCAGCGCATCGGCACCGGCCTGCTCGAGCTCCTTGGCATGCTCGATCCAGCCGCCTGGGGTGACGCCGTTGAGGCTGGCGATGATCGGGATGTCGAGCGCCTCCTTGAGCTGGCGCAGGTTCTCGAGGTAGTTGTCGAGGCCGGTGCTGAAGTCGTTCCAATCAGGAATGATGCTCTCGCCGATCTCGGCGAAGCCGGTATCCTGCTGATGCAGGAAGCGGTTCATCGTCTCGGTCTCGTTGGTGACCGCCTCTTCGAACAGCGAATACATGATCAGCGCCGAGGCACCGTGATCCTCGAGCTCCTTCGCCTGCGAGACGCTCTTCGACAGCGGCGAGGCCGATGGGACGATCGGGTTCTTCAGATCAAAGCCCAGGTACTTGGTGGTAAGGTCCATCGTTGACTCCGGAAGCGTTAGTGCCGGGCGCAGATCGGGTCGGCAGGGGCCGCCCAAGGTCCGGCACGGGGACGTGCGGTGCCGGACCCCCTGTTGCGGGGTCCGGTCGACGATGCGGCGCTAGCCTTCGGGCTTCTCGGCCGGCTTTTCCGCCTTCTGCCAGGCCAGATGCGCGAGCTGCTCGTAGAGCGAGAACTTGCTCTCGACATGCTTCTGCGCGAGCTTCAGGAAACGCTCGGCCGCATCCGGATGGGTGCGGTTGAGCACGCTGAAGCGCGTCTCGCTGGCGAGGTAGTCGCGGTATGGCACGCTCGGCGGCTTGCAGTCGATGTGCAGCGGGTTCTCGCCGTTCTCGATCTTGCGCGGATCATAGCGGAACAGCGGCCAGTGGCCGGAGTTGACCGCCATGTCCTGCTGGCGCAGGTTGTTCGACATGTCGACACCGTGCGCGATGCAGGGCGAGTAGCAGATCAGCACCGACGGACCGGGGTAGGACTCGGCCTCGAGGAAGGCGCGAATGGTCTGCACGTCCTTGGCGCCGAAGGCGATCTGGGCGACATAGACGTTCTCGTAGGCCATCGCCATCATCGCCAGGTCCTTCTTGAAGGTCGGCTTGCCGCCGGCGGCAAACTTGGCGACCGCCCCCATCGGCGTCGCCTTCGAGGTCTGCCCGCCGGTGTTGGAGTAGACCTCGGTGTCGAGCACCAGCAGGTTGACGTCGCGCCCGGTCGAGAGGACGTGGTCGACGCCGCCGTAGCCGATGTCGTAGGCCCAGCCGTCACCGCCGACGATCCAGACGCTGCGCTTGACCAGGTTCTCGCAGATGCTGAGCAGGATCTTGGCCTGCGAGCTGTCCATCCCGCGGAGCTTGTCCTGCAACGCGGCGACCCGCTGGCGTTGCTCGAAGATGCCGGCCTCGGTGCTCTGATCGGCGTTGAGCAGCCCGTCCGCCAGGTCGGTGCCGATCTTGTCGGCCAGCAGCGCGACGTACTCGCGTGCCTGCTCGGTCTGCTTATCGACCGCCATGCGCAATCCCAGGCCGAACTCGGCCGTGTCCTCGAACAGCGAGTTGTTCCAGGTCGGGCCGCGTCCCTCAGGGTCGGTAGTGTAGGGTGTGGTCGGCAGGTTGCCGCCGTAGATCGACGAGCAGCCGGTGGCGTTGCCCATCAGCATGCGGTCGCCGAACAGCTGGGTGGCGAGCTTGATGTAGGGCGTCTCACCGCAGCCGACGCAGGCACCGGAGAACTCGAACAGCGGCTGCAACATCATCGCGTGCTTGATCTTGCTGGCGTCGAGCTTGGTGCGGTCGTATTCCGGCAGCGATAGGAAGAAGTCCCAGCGCGGCACCTCGATGTCGTGGCGCTCCTCGGCCGGGCGCATGTTCAGGGCCTTGCGACTCGGGTCCTTGCGGTCGCGGATCGGGCAGACCTCGACACAGAGGCCACAGCCGGTGCAGTCGTCAGGTGCGACCTGATAGCTGACGCGGTAGCCTTCGGGGAAGTCCTTGCCCTTGAGCTTAGCGCTCTGGAAGCCTTCCGGGGCCTGCGCGAGCGCCTCCTCAGGGAAGACCTTGGCACGGATCGCCGCGTGCGGACAGACCATCGGGCACTTGCCGCACTGGGTGCAGAGGTCCTCTTCCCACTCCGGCAGCTCGAGCGCGATGTTGCGCTTCTCATAACGGGTGGTGCCGGTGGGCCAGGTGCCATCGGCGGGCATCAGGCTGACCGGCAGGCTGTTGCCACGACCCTCGATCAGCGTTGCGGTGACGCGCTTGACGAAGTCAGGCGCATCATCCGGCACCACCGCCGGACGCTCGAAGCTACTGCTGACGGCGCCTGGGACCTGGACCTCATGCAGGCCTTCGAGCGTGGCATCGATCGCGGCGTAGTTGCGATCGAGCAGGCGCTGGCCCTTCTTGCCATAGGTCTTCTTGACTGCATCTTTGATCTTCGCGATTGCTTCATCCCGCGGCAGGATGCCGGAGATCGCGAAGAAGCAGGTCTGCATGATGGTGTTGATGCGCCGGCCCATCCCGGTCTTCTCGGCGATGTCATAGGCATCGACGACGAAGAATTTGAGCCCCTTGTCGATGATCTGCTGCTGCATCGACTTCGGCAGGTCATCCCAGACCTTGTCCGGCGGCGTCGGCGAGTTGAGCAGGAAGGTGCCGCCGGCCTTGGCCTTAGCGAGCATCTCGTAACGGGTCAGGAAGGTCGGCTGATGGCAGGCGACGAAGCTGGCCTCATTGTCGCCGATCAGATAGGTGCTCTTGATTGGCTTGGGTCCGAAGCGCAGGTGCGAGACGGTGACCGCGCCGGCCTTCTTCGAGTCGTACTCGAAATAGCCCTGACCGAAGTTCGGTGTCTCCTCGGAGATGATCTTGATCGAGTTCTTGTTCGCCGAGACGGTGCCATCGGAACCGAGGCCGTAGAACACGCACTCGGTGACGCCGTCGCCGCCGGCGCTGAACGCCGGGTCCCATTCGAGGCTCGAATGGCTGACATCGTCGATGATACCGACCGTGAACTTGTTCTTCGGCTTGTCCTTGCTGAGCTCGTCGAAGACCGCCTTGGCCATCGCCGGCGTGAACTCCTTCGACGACAGCCCATAGCGGCCGCCGACGACACGCGGCATCGTTGCCATATTGCCCTCGGCAACGGCCTCGGCCAGCGCGGTGACCACGTCCAGGTAGAGCGGCTCGCCATTGGCGCCGGGCTCCTTGCAACGATCGAGCACGCCGACGGTCTTGACCGTGACCGGCAGCGCCTCGAGCAGATGGGCGGTGCTGAAGGGGCGGAATAGCCGGACCTTGATCAGGCCGACCTTCGCGCCTTCGGCGACCAGCGCCTCGACCGCCTCTTCGGCGGCGCCAATGCTCGAGCCCATCAGCAGGATCACCTGCTCGGCGTCCTCGGCGCCGACATACTCGAACAGCTTGTACTGGCGCCCGGTCAGCTCGGCGAGCTGGTCCATCCGCTTCTGGACGATCTCTGGCACCGCGGCATAGTACGGGTTGACCGTCTCGCGGCCCTGGAAGTAGACGTCCGGGTTCTGGCTGGTGCCGCGGATGATCGGATGGTCCGGGTTCATCGCCCGCTCGCGATGCGCCTTGACCAGGTCTTCGTCGATCATCGTGCGGATCTGCTCGTGCGAGAGCTTCCCGATCTTGTTGACCTCGTGCGAGCTGCGGAAGCCGTCGAAGAAGTGCAGGAAGGGCACCCGCGATTCCAGCGTCGAGGCCTGCGCGATCAACGCGAAGTCCATGACCTCCTGCACCGAGCCGGAGCAGAACATCGCGTAGCCGGTCGCGCGGCAGGCCATCACGTCGGAGTGATCACCGAAGATCGACAGGCCCTGGGCCGCCAACGAGCGCGCCGATACATGGAACACCGCCGGGGTCAGCTCGCCGGCGATCTTGTACATGTTCGGGATCATCAGCAGCAGACCCTGCGAGGCGGTGAAGGTGGTCGACAAGGACCCCGCCTGGAGCGCGCCATGGATGGTTCCGGCGGCGCCGGCCTCACTCTGCATCTCGATGACACTGGGGATCGTGCCCCACAGATTCTTGACCCCCAGCGAGGACCATTCATCGGCCCATTCGCCCATGTTGGAAGAGGGCGTGATGGGGTAGATGGCGATGACCTCGTTGGTCAAATGTGCGACATACGCGGCGGCTTCGTTGCCGTCGACGGTGACCATGTGCTGTTGCGACATCGTGTTACCAGGTTGGCTGGGTGATGGGCGATCCGGCCGAAGCGAGCGAGCGGGAGCCCGCAAGACGACCACAGGGAAGTGGGTCTTGACGGGCCGGATACTGGAGTTCGTCAGGACTATAACGAGATTCTGCCAGCCGTCGGCTGATCTGGGTCCAAGAACGTCGAAAATTTGGGGCCGAGGATGATCCGGGTCAGGAAAATGGCCCGGTCTGGTGGCGTATCGCTGTGGACAAGTTCCGACCCCTTCGGTATGACTCAAATCTCATTATTGACCAATACCTTGCCAATGCGGGCATCGCGGCGCCGAGCCATGCGTCGGCAACGAGGCAGCTATAATCAGCCGATGTCCAACACGCTGACACCGGCCCATGCGATCGCGATGCGGCAGATGACCGATGCCGATCTGGCTGCGGTGCTGAGCGCCGAACGTGCGTCCCATCTGGCCCCTTGGAGCGAGGCCATCTTTCGGGACTGCCTGCGGGCGGGTTATTGCTGCCTCGTGGCCGAGCGGGCCGGCGAGGCGATCGGACATGCAGTGATGTCGGTCGCGGCCGGCGAGTGCCACGTGCTGAACCTCTGCGTCGTGCCGCAGGCACAGGGCCGCGGGCTCGGACGCCGCCTGTTGCGGCGATTGCTTGCGCTGGCTCGACGGCGCGATGTCGACACCGCCTTCCTCGAGGTCCGTGCCTCGAATCGACGGGCGATTGCGCTTTACCGCAGCGAGGGCTTCGATGAGATCGGGCTGCGCAAGGACTACTATCCAGGGGTGGATCGGAAGGACGGGGGCCGAGAGGATGCGCTGATGATGGCGCGGGCGTTGTGATACCAGCATTCAGGTGCGCGCTTCACCTTCATCCGACTCAGGGATCGCTGGGCACTGAGCGTCTCGCTGCGTCGAGCGCGATCGGGTGGCTCAGAGGATCGCTTAGCCGTTCGCTGGCGGCTCAGCCGCCTCGAGCAACCGGACGGCCCGCTCGTATTCTTCGGGGTTCAGGTACTGGATGACGACGCCGCCATCCGGGTCGCGCGCGATGTCCAAGCCTTGCTCGGGATAGAGCCAGTGCACGACACCGGTCTCTTCAGGGAACTTGCGCGCCGGCTCGCCGAAGCGGCCGACGATATCCTCGGGACGCAGGCTCTTCCAGGGCAGATAGGTCAGGGAGCGGATCGGCATCCCGGCGAGCACGGCGGCGTCCTCGGGATCGAGCTTGACCTTGCGGCTGCCGCTGGCGAGCTTGCTCGCGCGCAGGCCCCGATCGTACATCTCGGCGAGCCTTGCCTGCGGAACCGCGAGTGTGGCCACCCAATCGGCCTTCAGGTTGCTCAGCAGGACGTTGTCGAAATAGGCCTCGACCGCGAAGGCATCATCGGCACCGTCATCATGGGTCTCGGCGAACAGGCTGAGCTTGCCTTCATCGCCGAGCAGGGCGCGGAGGTCGCTCAATGAGCTCTCACCGATTGTCAATCCGAAGACCTGGACCTGGCCTTCGGCGCTGCGCGAGACATCCCAGGGATAGAGTCGGATGCCGGCGCGCTCATCAGGGAAGGCGGTCAGCAGCAACCAGATGCCGATGAAGGCGAGCAGCGCTCCGGTGAGTACCGACAGCAGGATCTTGCGGTCCATCACTTCATCAGTTAATGAGTGCGGCGACGACCCGTCGGCCCTCGCCGGCGAGGATGTTGTAGGTGCGGCAGGCTGCGCCCGTGTCCATGATCTCGATACCGATCCCGCGCTCGAGCAGCACCGCATAGACGGCTGGGTCGGGGAAGCGCTGGCGTGCTCCGGTGCCCAGCACCACGATCTGCGGTGCGAGCTCGGCGATGGCCTCAAGATGCGCCGGCGCCAGCTCATCGAGATCCGCCGGACCCCAGTCCGCCATGATGCGACCTGCGGTGACGGCGACCGTGCCGTTGTAGTGTTGGCCCTCGATGCGCACGCGTCCTGGCTCATAGGCCTCGATCAACGGGCCGGCATCGGTTTCGAACTCGGAGACTTTCATCCTGCCGACAGTAACCGAGACGGCCATGCGCAACAACCCGTTGCCATGGCGGGGCTTAACCGAGCACTGGGGTGCTCGGCCCGACCGCCGGGGCGGCGGGGCGCAGCTCGTCGCCGCTATCGAAGGTCTCGTGCATGAACTCGAGCGCCCGCTCCTTGGTGCGGATGAAGTGGTTCTCGTTCAACAGATGGAACATCCTGCCCCGGCGCAGGGTGTCGTAGACCTGCGCCTTCAGGCTGGTGAAGTAGATCTCGACCCCGTTATCGCGGAAGGTTGCGATCACGTCGCGCAGCCGCTCTTCGCCGGTGACGTCGACATCATTGATGCCGCTGCCATCGACGAGCACGGCGCGGGCCTGCGGGTTCTTGGCGCGCGCCTCGAGCAGCACGTCCTCGAAGCGCGAGGCGTTGACGAAATTGAGCGAGCCGTCGAAGCGCACGATGATGTAGTTCTGCCCGATGGGCTCGACGTCGTTCATGCTGACCCCGGCGAGCCGGCCCTCGGCATCCATGCCCAGGATATCGGTGCGCGGCTTCATCGTGCGCACCAGGAACAGGATGATCGCGAGGCCGGCCCCAAGCAGGATGCCATTGGCGAGCTGTGGGGCCATTGCCAAGGTCGCGAAGAAGGTGATCACGCCGACCACCGCCTCCTGCCGCTCGATCTGCCAGGCCCGCAGCAGCGAGCGCACATTGATCAGCCCGAACACCGCCATCATCACGATCACCGCCAGCACCGCCTGCGGCAGGTGGTAGAGCAATGGGGTCAGGAACAGCAGCACGATCATCACCGCGATCGCGCTGAAGATCGCGAACAGGCCGGTCTTGGCGCCGTTCTTCGCGGCCACCGCCGAGCGCGAGAACGAGCCGCTGACGGTATAGGAGCTGAAGAAGCTGCCAACGATATTGGCCAGTCCCTGACCAACCAGCTCCTTGCTGGTGTCGACCCGCTCGCGCGTCTGCGCGGCGATCGCCTTCGAGATCGAGGTCGCCTCCATGAAACCGATCAGTGCCATCACCAGTGCCGAGGGCAGCAGCGTCCAGAAGAAGTCCATGCGCAGCTCGGGGGCCTTGAAGCTCGGTAGGCCCGCCGGGATGCTGCCAACGACGGCGCCGCCGCCCATCATCTTGACCTGATCACCATCGACGCCGGCGACCCGCCATGTGCGGCCGTCGGCCTCAAGGCCCGCCGGCACGGTGCCGTGGCGATAGAACAGATCCCGGCCGTCATCACCGATCACATGCTCGAAACGGAGGCCGTGCAGGGCCACCTGCCGTTCGTTGTTGGCGAGCTTGCGCTGGGACAGCTCGCGATTGAGCACCCGCAGGTCGGCCTCGAGCAATGCCAGGTCGGCGAAGCTTGAGTCGTTCTTCTCTGCGGCCAGGGTCCGAATGTCCTGATTGATCCGGGCTGTGGTCACTCCGAGCGAATCGATCGCGCGCTGGGTCGAGGCATAGCCTGTGGCAAGCTCGCGGGCCTCGGCGTCCTGAATCGCCGCGAGCGGGACCTCCTGGTTGCGCTCGAAGCCGATGGCCCAACTGACCACCGTCGTCAGTAACACGGCGAGGAGCACGCCCGGAATCTTGGGGATGACCCGCCGCGCGCCGATGATGATCGCGAAGGTCGCGATCGCGAACAGCAGGGTCGGCAGGTGGGTCTCAGGCAGCTGTTCGACGACGGTCCAGAGGTCGAGCACGAAATTGTCGGTGCGCGGAAAGGGGACGTTCAGGATCTTGCTCAGCTGCGAGAGGCCGATGATCAGCGCCGCGGCGTTGGTGAAGCCGACGATGACCGGGCTCGAGAGGAAGTTGACCAGGATGCCCATCCTGAGCAGGCCGAGCAGCAGGCGCAGCACGCCGACCATCAGCGCCAGCATCACCGAGAGGGCGATAAAGTCCTCACTGCCGAGTGCGGCCAACGGCAAGACTGCGGCCGCCGACATCAGCGACAGCATCGCGACCGGTCCGGTATGGAGCTGCGGCAGCGAGCCCCAGAGCGATGCGACGATCACCGGCATGAACGAGGCATAGAGCCCGTAGACGACCGGCAGGCCGGCCAACTGCGCATAGGCCATGCTCTGCGGCACCAGGACCAGCGCGACGGTGATGCCGGCGATCAGGTCGCTGCGCAGGGTTGCGCCCGACATCGGGAACCAGCGGAGGAACGGCAAGAGCGTGGTCAGCGGATTCGAGCGCATGATGGACCCTCGGTGGCACGGAGCTCGGCGCAGAATTCCAACATTTTAGCCAAGTGAATCGGACGGCCGCATCGATGTTTCTACGCTTTCGCATTGACGAAAGTTTATGAACGAGCGAATGAGCAAAAAAAAGCCGCTCGCGCAACAGCGGAGCGGCCCATTCGAAAGGAGGAGTGGATGGTTCCAGTACTTAGCTTACCGATCCGACTCCCGCCAGGCGTTGATAAACCACAATGCGCATCACTGCGAGAGGCCGAGCTCGTTCCAGAGCTTCAGCGTGGGGCCGGACTGGTTCATCGTGTAGAAGTGCAGCCCCGGGGCGCCGTCTTCCAACAACTGCTGGCAGAGCTCGAGCACGACGTCATGGCCGAAGGCCTTGAGTGAGTCCTTGTCGTCGCCGAAGGCCTCGAGCCGCTTCCTGATCCAGCGCGGGATCTCGGCGCCACAGGCGTCGGAGAAGCGGGCGAGCTGGTTGTAGTTCGTGATCGGCATGACGCCTGGGATGATCGGCACATCGATCTGCATGCGCTCGCATTCGTCGACGAAGTACCGATAGGCCTCGGCACTGTAGAAGTACTGGGTGATGGCGGTGTCGGCGCCGGCCTCGACCTTGCGCTTGAAGTTCTCCAGATCGGCCTGTGCGGAGGGCGCCTGCGGATGGAACTCAGGGTAGGCGGCAACCTCGATCGTGAAGCGGTCGCCGTACTCCTCGCGCAGGAAGGCGACGAGCTCGTTGGCGTAGCGGAAGGTGCCGATGCCAGTGCGGCCCATGCCGGAGGGCATGTCACCGCGCAGCGCGACCAGGCGCGTGATCCCTTGCTCGATATAATGGCCGACGATGTCGCGCATCTCGGCCTTCTCGGTGCCGATGCAGGCGAGGTGAGGGGCGGTCTCGATGCCTTGCTCGCGCAGCCAGCCGACGGTGGCGAAGGTGCGCTCGCGGGTCGAGCCACCGGCGCCGTAGGTGCAGGAGAAATAGCGCGGTCCGACGCTGTTGAGCCGTTCGACAGCGAGCTTGAGCTTGTCCATGCCCTCGGCGGTCTTGGGCGGAAAAAGCTCGAAGCTCAACACCCGTTCATTCTGAGATTGATGGGTCATCTCGATCACCGTGGTTGGGCGGGCACGGGGCGCGCCACGCGGCACCGGCAATGGCCGGCGCGGCGGCGCGCCTCCGTGCGCGCGTGGGTGAGAGCCGGGTGGCGCTTAGTAGCGATAGTGATCGGACTTGTACGGCCCCTCGACCGTGACACCGATGTAGGCGGCCTGTTCCGGCGAGAGCGGGGTCAGCTTGGCGCCGACCTTCGCCAGATGCAGCCGCGCCACCTCTTCGTCGAGATGCTTGGGCAGGATATGCACCCCGAGCGGGTACTCCTCCGGCTTGTTGAACATCTCCATCTGGGCGACGACCTGGTTGGTGAACGAGTTCGACATCACGAAGCTCGGGTGACCGGTCGCGCAGCCGAGGTTCACCAGCCGGCCGCGGGCCAGCAGGGTGATGCGATGGCCGTCCGGGAAGATGATCTGATCGACCTGCGGCTTGATCTCGATCCACTCGTACTTGTTCAGCGAGCTCACCTGGATCTCGTTGTCGAAGTGGCCGATGTTGCAGACGATGGCCTGGTTCTTCATCCGCGCCATGTGGTCATGGGTGATGACGTCCTTGTTGCCGGTGGCGGTGACGAAGATGTCGACCTGATCGATGACATCGTCGAGCTGGACCACGCGGTAGCCTTCCATCGCCGCCTGCAGGGCGCAGATCGGGTCGATCTCGGTAACCCAGACGTTGGCGCCGAGGCCCCGCAGCGATTCGGCCGAGCCCTTGCCGACGTCGCCATAGCCGCAGACGACCGCGACCTTGCCGGCGATCATCACGTCGGTGGCGCGCTTGATCGCGTCGACCAGCGACTCGCGGCAGCCGTAGAGGTTGTCGAACTTGGACTTGGTGACCGAGTCGTTGACGTTCATCGCCGGGAACAGCAGGGTGCCCTTCTTGAACATCTCGTAGAGCCGATGCACGCCGGTGGTGGTCTCCTCGGTGACCGCCTTGATGTCCTGGGCGATCTTGTGCCAATGCTCACGGTCCTTCTCGAAGGTGCGCCCGAGCACGCCGAGTACGGCGGTGAATTCCTCGTCGTCGTCGGCGGTCGGCTTCGGCACCGCGCCAGCCTTCTCGAACTCGACGCCCTTATGCACCAGCAGGGTGGCGTCGCCGCCGTCGTCGAGGATCATGTTCGGACCCTTGCCGTCGGGCCAGTTCAGCACCTGCTCGGTGCACCACCAGTACTCTTCCAGGGTCTCGCCCTTCCAGGCGTAGACCGGGATGCCGCGCGCGGCGATCGCGGCGGCGGCATGATCCTGGGTCGAGAAGATGTTGCACGAGGCCCAGCGGATCTCGGCGCCGAGCTCGACCAGGGTCTCGATCAGGACCGCGGTCTGGATGGTCATGTGGAGGCTGCCGGTGATGCGCGCGCCCTTGAGCGGCTTTGATGAGCCGTACTTCTCGCGCAGGGCCATCAGGCCGGGCATCTCGGTCTCGGCGATATCGAGCTCTTTGCGGCCAAAATCGGCCAGGGAGATGTCGGCAACCTTATAGTCGTTGAACTCACTCATGGTATTCAGCTCCTGAGTATCGTGAGTGAGCGCCGTTGATCGGAGGCATCCCCTTCGCGAGCCTGGCAGGACGGGGTTCGCCCTGTTGCAGCGCTCCTCGCGCGGGATGGGGGAGCGTCTTTAGATGCCGGCGGCGTCTTTCAGCTGCGCGGCCTTGTCGGTGCGCTCCCAGGTCAGGCCGGGCAGCTCGCGGCCGAAGTGGCCGTAGGCGGCGGTCTGGCGGTAGATCGGACGCACCAGGTTGAGCATCTTGATCAGCGCGTAGGGGCGCAGGTCGAAGTGGTCGCGCACCAGGCTGGCGATGCGGTCCTCGTCGATCTTGGCGGTGCCGAAGGTCTCGATCGAGATCGAGGTCGGCTCGGCGACGCCGATGGCGTAGGAGATCTGCACCTCGCAGCGATCGGCGAGACCGGCGGCGACGATGTTCTTGGCGACGTAGCGGCCGGCGTAGGCGGCCGAGCGGTCGACCTTGGACGGGTCCTTACCGGAGAAGGCGCCGCCACCGTGACGGGCCATGCCGCCGTAGGTGTCGACGATGATCTTGCGTCCGGTCAGGCCGCAGTCGCCGACCGGGCCGCCGATCACGAAGCTGCCGGTCGGGTTGATGTGGAACTTGGTGTCCTTGTGGATCCACTCGGCCGGCAGCACCGGCTTGATGATGTGCTCCATCACCGCTTCCTGCAGCTGCTTGTGGTCGATGTCCGGATCGTGCTGGGTCGACAGAACAACGGCATCGACCGCGGTGGCGAAGCCGTTCTCGTAGCGCATCGTGACCTGGCTCTTGGCGTCCGGGCGCAGCCACTCGAGCACCTTCTCCTTGCGCATCTCGGACTGGCGCTCGACCAGGCGATGGGCGTAGGTGATCGGCGCCGGCATCAGTACGTCGGTCTCGTTGGTCGCGTAGCCGAACATCAGGCCCTGGTCGCCGGCGCCCTGCTCCTCGGGGCTGCTGCGGTCGACGCCCTGGGCGATGTCGGTCGACTGCTTGCCGACCAGCGACATGACCGCGCAGGTGTTGCCGTCGAAGCCGACATCGGAGCTGTCGTAGCCGATGTCGTTGACCACGCCGCGCACCAGACTGTCGAAATCGACCCAGTGATCGGTCGTGATCTCGCCGGAGACGATGACCGCGCCGGTCTTGACCATGGTCTCGCAGGCGACGCGCGCATGCTCCGGGTTGTTGTCGTGGGCCAGGATGTCGTCGAGGACGGCATCGGAGATCTGGTCGGCGACCTTGTCGGGATGGCCTTCGGAGACCGACTCCGAAGTGAAGATGAAGTCTTTGGACATGGTTATGAGGTCTCTCGTTGAGTCCGCGGCGAGCAGCAGCGAACGCCGCACTCAGCGGGCGCGGACGGTTAATCTGGATGACGAGAACAACCCAGTCTAAACGATTGCTCCGGCCGTTTACAGGGTCGGGCAGGCCATTGGGGGCCCTATCAGGGCTTTGCCTGCACCCATAAAAATTAACCAAAACAAAATCTTAAAGGAAATAATAACGGGCACGAAAAGTTTTGTGAAGCCGGCTGAATGGGGCGGTTTCTCAGCGCTGCTCGACCCCGGGCGCCCCGCTTGGGTTACCATGACGCCGATCTTAAACCCAAGTGCTTAGGAGGGTCTTTACGTCATGGTTTCATTGGAAACGCCGGTCTGCGATTTTGGCCTGAAGGCGCCGGATTTTTCGCTTCCTGGTGTCGATGGGCGGACCTGGAGCCGGGATGATTGCGCCGGCCCGAATGGGCTGCTGGTGATGTTCATTTGCAATCATTGCCCGTACGTCAAGGCCGTCCGTGAGCGCATCGTGCGTGATGCCCGTGAGCTGATGAGACTGGGTGTCGGCAGTGTTGCGATCATGTCGAACGACCCAGCCGACTACCCGGAGGATTCATTCGAGAACATGAAGGCCGTCGCGCTCGAGCACGATTTTCCATTCCCCTATCTGATGGACGAGACGCAGGCTGTCGCCAAGGCATTCGGTGCGATCTGCACGCCGGACTTCTTCGGTTACAACCAGGCGCTCGAATTGCAATATCGCGGCCGGCTCGATGAGAGCCGCAAGGAGACGGCGCCACCCGAGGTGCGACGCGATCTGTTCGAGGCGATGAAGCAGGTCGCGGAAACGGGCCAAGGCCCGCAGCACCAGATCCCAAGCATCGGTTGCTCGATCAAATGGCGGGAGGCATAGACGGCCCGCGCCAGCTCAGGGCTGTGGCGGTTGGCCAGTCTAGCGCGGCTGGGCAAGGTGCTGGGAGGGCTGGCGAAGCGGGCGGCACACGCAGGACTTGCGGAAATCAGTTAAGTAATTCTTAATATTGGGATCTGATAACAGGTCGCCGTCATGATCGCGGGCGCTTTCTTGGCTTCGACTCCGGATTTCGGCGAGAATATCGGGCTTTGTGCTCGCCGCTGATACGCAAAGCCTTGGCAAAGCAGGACCTTGTTTCAATCGTCGGCTCTCGCGCTCGGGGCCTGTCGCCCCTCGACGGCGACCCTCCAGGGCGCCGTCGCGCAGACGCGTCTGCCGCCGTGGCCTCTCCGGCCGAGGCGCGCTGGCAGCCGACCACGAACAGATTCCGTCATCCGACAATTCAACTCAGGAGGGGCAGATGTCCTCACGCAGAGAACTCGCCAACGCGATCCGTGCGCTCAGCATGGACGCGGTCCAGAAGGCCAAGTCCGGGCACCCGGGCGCACCGATGGGCATGGCCGATATCGCCGAGGTGCTGTGGAACGACTACATGCAGCACAATCCGCAGAATCCGGAGTGGCCAGACCGAGACCGCTTCGTCCTCTCCAACGGTCATGGCTCGATGCTGCTCTATTCGCTCCTGCATCTCACTGGCTATGATCTGAGCATCGAGGACATCAAACAGTTCCGTCAGCTGCACTCGAAGACGCCTGGTCACCCCGAGTACGGCTACGCCCCGGGCATCGAGACTACGACCGGTCCGCTCGGGCAGGGTATCAGCAACGGCGTCGGCATGGCGCTGGCCGAGAAGACGCTCGCGGCGCAGTTCAACAAGCCCGGCCACGAGATCGTCGACCACTATACCTATGTCTTCCTCGGCGACGGCTGCCTGATGGAAGGTATCTCGCACGAGGCCTGCTCATTGGCCGGCGCGCTCGGGCTCGGCAAGCTGATCGCGTTCTATGACGATAACAACATCTCGATCGACGGCGAGGTGCGCGGCCACGGTGATGTCCCGGCCTGGTTCCTCGACGACACCCCGAAGCGCTTCGAGTCCTATCACTGGCACGTGATCCCGAAGGTCGACGGCCATGACCCCGAGGCGGTCAAGGCAGCGATCGAAGAGGCCCGTGCCGTCACCGACAAGCCGACGCTGATCTGTTGCCAGACCATCATCGGCTTCGGCTCACCGAACAAGCAGGGCAAGGAGGAGTGCCACGGCGCCCCGCTCGGCGACGACGAGATCGCACTGACCCGCGAGGCGCTGGGCTGGACCCACCCGGCATTCGAGGTGCCCGATGTGATCTACGCGGGCTGGGACGCGAAGGAGCGGGGTGCCGCCGCCGAGTCAGCCTGGGGCGAGCGATTCGCCGCCTACAAGGCCGCGTTCCCGGCCGAGGCCGCCGAATTCGAGCGCCGCATGGCTGGCGGGCTGCCCGAGGACTTCGACGCCAAGGCCTGGGAGTTCATCAAATCGGTCGATGAGAAGGGCGAGAAGGTCGCGACCCGCAAGGCCTCGCAACAGGCCCTGAACGGTTTCGGCCCGATGCTGCCGGAGCTGCTCGGCGGCTCGGCCGACCTCGCCGGCTCGAACCTGACCCTCTGGTCCGGCGCCAAGGGGATCGGTCCGAACGATGCCAGCGGGAACTACATCTACTACGGCGTGCGCGAGTTCGGCATGTCGGCAGTCATGAACGGGCTGACGCTGCACGGCGGCTTCAAGCCCTATGGCGCGACCTTCCTGATGTTTATGGAGTACGCCCGCAACGCGGTGCGCATGGCCTCGCTGATGAAGATCAACCCGATCTTCGTCTACACCCACGATTCGATCGGCCTCGGCGAGGACGGCCCGACCCACCAGCCGGTGGAGCAGGTCTCGATCCTGCGCCTGACCCCGCGCATGTCGACCTGGCGTCCCTGCGACTCGGTCGAGAGCGCGGTGGCCTGGAAGCTCGCGCTCGAGCGCACTAGCGGGCCGACCGCGCTCGTGTTCTCGCGCCAGGGTGCGCCGCACATGAGCCGAACCGATGAGCAGATGCGCGCGATCGAGAAGGGCGCCTATGTGCTGCGTGACTGCGACGGGACCCCGGAGGCGATCATCATCGGCACCGGCACTGAGGTCGAGCTCGCGGTCCAGGCCGCCGAGCAGCTCAGCGCCGAGGGACGCAAGGTGCGCGTCGTCTCGATGCCGTCGATGGACACCTTCGACGCCCAGGACGAGGCCTATAGGGAATCGGTGCTGCCAGACGCGGTCAAGGCCCGGGTCGCGGTCGAGGCCGGCGTCTCGAACCTGTGGCCGAAGTATATCGGCATGCACGGCAAGGTCGTCGGGGTCGATCGTTTCGGCGAGTCGGCGCCCGCGGCGGCCGTCTACAAGGAGTTCGGCATCACCGCCGATGCCGTCACCGAGGCCGTCAAGGGCCTGCTCTAGGCTGCCTTGACGCTGCTTTGACGCTGTTTTGACGCTGTTTTGACGCTGGGCCGCGCGTTGCGAGAGCCGGTTTCCTGATCCGCAACGCGCGCCATCACCCCCTTTCCATCGCTCGTTAACGAGGAGTAACCCATGACCCTGAAAGTTGGCATCAACGGCTTCGGCCGCATCGGCCGCATGACCTTCCGCGCGATCGCCAAGGACTTCCCGGAGATGCAGGTCGTCGGCATCAACGACCTGCTCGACCCTGAGTACCTCGCGTACATGCTCAAGTACGACTCGGTGCACGGCAACTTCGCCGGCGATGTGTCGATTGACGGCAACACCATGATCGTCGATGGCAATAAGATTCGGCTGACCGCCGAGAAGGACCCCTCCAAGCTGGCCTGGGGCGACATCGGCGCCGACCTGGTGCTCGAGTGCACCGGCTTCTTCCTGACCACCGAGAGCTGCCAGGCGCACATCGACGCCGGCGCCAAGAAGGTCGTGCAGAGCGCGCCGTCGAAGGACAGCACGCCGATGTTCGTCTACGGCGTTAACCACAACACCTATGACGGCCAGGCCATCATCTCGGCCGCCAGCTGCACCACCAACTGCCTGGCGCCGGTGACCAAGGTCCTGAACGACAACTGGGGCGTCAAGCGCGGCCTGATGACCACGGTCCATGCTGCGACCGCGACCCAGAAGACCGTTGACGGCCCGTCGATGAAGGACTGGCGCGGCGGCCGCGGCATCCTCGAGAACATCATCCCGTCCTCGACCGGCGCCGCCAAGGCCGTCGGCAAGGTGCTGCCCGAGCTCAACGGCAAGCTGACCGGCATGGCCTTCCGTGTGCCGACCTCGGACGTCTCGGTGGTCGATCTGACCTGCGAGCTCGAGAAGGACACCGACTACCAGGCGATCTGCGCGGCGATGAAGAGCGCCTCGGAGTCCGGTGATCTGGCCGGCGTGCTCGCCTACACCGACGAGAAGGTGGTCTCGACCGACTTCCGCGGTTGCGGTACACCGTCGATCTTCGATGCCGGCGCCGGCATCATGCTCGACAGCACCTTCGTCAAGGTCGTTGCTTGGTACGACAACGAGTACGGCTACACCTGCAACTTCCTGCGTATGGCGCAGCACGTCGCGAAATAGGCCGGTTGGCTGGGGCGCGCCCGCGTGCCCTAGCTGGCGTGCCCCAGCCGCGGTCAGCCTATTCCATGTTCCAATCCGTCACGCGATGGCACGGTTTTGAATCATGAACTGGCAAGAGGTGTGTGAGCACCCGAGCTTGCAAGACTTGCCCTTCAAGATCGAGACGAACGAAAAGGGCGAGATCGTCATGAATGCGGTCAAGGTGATCCATTCGCTCTACCAGGGCGAGATCGAGTACCGATTGCGTTCGCTCCTCAAGGATGGAAAGACCTTGCCCGAATGCGCGATCAAGACTCGCAAAGGGACGCGGGTGGCTGATGTCGCTTGGGCGACCCTCGATCGCGTCAAGGCGATAAGGGATGAGGTTGAATGCTCGATCGCGCCGGAGATCTGCATCGAAGTGCGCTCGGCCAGCAATACCGATGACGAGCTAGAAGAGAAGCGCACCCTCTATTTCGAAAGTGGCGCCTGTGAGGTCTGGTTGTGCCTAGACGGTGCAATGCGCTTTTTCGATGCACGCGGCAGGTTGGAGCACTCTGCATTAGCGCCGGACTTTCCAGCCTTCATCGCGCTCGATACATGAGAGGGTCGAACGAGGCTTCAGGCAAGGCCCACCTTGGTCCTGAGTCCTTTTTTTGATCATCACAATCACCCAATGAGGAACCCCCCATGTCCTTCACCAAGCTCACCGATCTCGATCTCGCCGGCAAACGTGTCCTGATCCGCTCCGATCTGAACGTTCCGGTCAAGGGCGGCAAGGTCACCTCGGATGCCCGGATCAAGGCGTCCATGGCCACCTTCGAGCACTGCCTGAAGGCCGGCGCCAAGGTGATGGTGATGTCGCATCTCGGCCGTCCCGAGGAGGGGGTCTATTCGGAAGAGGACTCGCTGGCCCCGGTCGCCGCCGACCTCGGCGCCAAGATGGGTCGCGAGGTCCGACTGGTGAAGGACTATCTGGAGACCGCCCCTGAGGTGGCCGATGGCGAGCTGGTGCTGCTCGAGAACGTCCGCTTCAACAAGGGCGAGAAGAAGGACAACGAGGACCTGGCCAAGCAATATGCCGCGCTCTGCGACATCTATGTGATGGACGCCTTCGGCACCGCCCACCGCGCCCAGGCCTCGACCCACGGCGCTGGCAAGTTTGCGCCGACCGCCTGTGCCGGGCTGCTGCTCGCCGAGGAGTTGGATGCACTAAAGAAGGCGCTGGCCGAGCCCAAACGGCCGATGGTCGCGATCGTCGGCGGCTCCAAGGTCTCGACCAAGCTGACCGTGCTCGAGGCGCTCTCGACCAAGGTCGACCAACTCGTCGTCGGCGGCGGCATCGCCAACACCTTCATCAAGGCCGCCGGCCACAACGTCGGCAAGTCGCTCTGCGAGGACGACCTGGTCGCGACCGCGAAGGGGCTGATGGACAAGGCCGAGGCCGCCGGCGCGACCATCCCGATCGCGACCGATGTGGTCGTCGGCAAGCAGTTCGACGAGAACGAGCCGGCCGTGCAGAAGAAGGTCGACGAGGTCGCCGATGACGACATGATCTTCGACATCGGCCCCGAGAGCGCCAATGCGCTGGCCGAGATCATCAAGAAGGCCGGCACCGTGGTCTGGAACGGCCCGGTCGGCGTGTTCGAGTTCGACCAGTTCGGCGAGGGCACCAAGACCGTCTCGATGGCGATCGCCGAGACCGATGCCTTCACGCTCGCCGGCGGCGGCGACACCATCGCGGCGATCCAGAAGTACGACATCTACGACCGGGTCTCCTACATCTCGACCGCGGGCGGGGCCTTCCTCGAGTACCTCGAGGGCAAGACCTTGCCCGCCGTCGCGATGCTCGAGGCCCGCGCGCAGGCCTGAGCCACACCCCCTTGGCGAGCGTGCGGGCGCGATCCTGTGCGCATCGCCAGCCCGGGCCATCTTCCCTCAACCTCTACTCTCCAAAGCCGTCATGCCGAGACGTACCAAGATCGTCGCCACCTTCGGGCCCGCCACCGATGGCCCCGGTGTGCTGGAGGCCATGATGGATGCCGGGCTCAATGTGGTCCGGCTCAATATGTCCCACGACTCGCACGAGCGCCAGCGCGAGCGGGTTCGGCAGGTACGCGAGATGGCCAAGGCCAAGGGGCACCCCCTCGGCGTGCTGATCGATCTGCAGGGGCCGAAGATCCGGATCGGCCGCTTCAGCGAGGGCGCGGTGGAGCTTGCCGAAGGGGTGTCCTTTGCGATCGACGCCGATTGCCCGATGGATGCCGGCGACAGCACCCGGGTCGGCACGACGCTGCCCAGCATGGTCGAAGATGTCGCGCCGGGCGACATCCTGCTGCTCGACGATGGCGCGATCGAGCTGCGCGTCGAATCGGTGACGGGGCCTCGCATCGACTGCACCGTGCTGCTCGGCGGGCGCCTGTCGAACAGCAAGGGCATCAACAAGAAGGGCGGCGGCCTCTCGGCGCCGGCGCTGACCGATAAGGACAAGGCCGACATCGCCTTCGCGGCCGAGGTCGAGGCCGATTATGTCGCGGTCTCGTTCGTCTGCAATGGCAACGATGTCCGGCTCGCGCGGGAGCTGCTCGAAGCCGCCGGCGGCACGGGCGGCATCGTCGCCAAGATCGAGCGGGCCGAGGCACTGCGGGCGCTCGAGGACATCATCGACGCCTCGGACGCGGTGATGGTCGCGCGCGGGGACCTCGGCGTCGAGATCGGTGACGCCGAGCTGCCGGCGGTCCAGAAGCGCCTGATCAGCCTGGCGCGCGAGCGCAACTGCGTCGTGATCACCGCGACCCAGATGATGCAGTCGATGATCGAGAACCCGATCCCGACCCGGGCCGAGGTCTTCGATGTCGCCAACGCGGTGCTCGACGGCACCGATGCGGTGATGCTCTCGGCCGAGACCTCGGTCGGCAAGAATCCGCCCAAGGTGGTCGAGTCGATGTCGCGCATCTGTGCCGAGGCCGAGAAGGAGCGGCTGGTGCAGCGCTCCGGGCATCGCATCGACGCCGTCTTCGGCCGCGTCGATGAGGCCATCGCGATGGCGACCATGTACACCGCCAATCACCTGGGCGTGAAGGCGATCGCGGCGCTGACCGAGTCCGGCTCCACGGTCAAGTGGATGTCGCGGATCAGCTCCGGCATCCCGATCTACGCGATGACCCGACAGGTTCCAACCCGTCGAAAAGTAACCCTTTTCCGCGGTGTCTATCCAGTAAGATTCGATGTCGCGAGCACCAATATCCACGAGGTCAACAAGGAGGTCATCGAGGAGCTGCTGCGCCATGGCACGGTCCAGGAAGGCGATCTGGTGCTGATCACCAAGGGCGATCGCAGCGGGGTCGAAGGACAGACCAACATCATGAAAATCATGCGCGTCGGTGAGCATCGGCTACTGACCGGCGATTGATCGAACAGCCCACGAGCTCGGAACGTCCCGTTTAACCCTTCAACGACAGAGGAGAACCGCAATGGCTCTTATTTCGCTTCGCCAATTGCTGGATCACGCCGCTGAGCATCAGTACGGCGTCCCAGCCTTCAACGTCAACAATCTCGAGCAGATGCGCGCCATCATGGAGGCCGCTGACGAGACCGACTCACCGGTGATCTGCCAGGCCTCGGCCGGTGCCCGTAAGTACGCCGGCGCGCCCTTCCTGCGCCATCTGATCCTGGCCGCGATCGAGGAATGGCCGCATATCCCGGTCGTGATGCATCAGGACCACGGCGCCTCGCCAGCGGTCTGCCAACGCTCGATCCAACTCGGCTTCAGCTCGGTGATGATGGACGGCTCGCTCGGCGAGGACATGAAGACGCCGATGGACTACGAGTACAACGCCAACGTGACCCGCCAGGTCGTCGACATGGCCCACGCCTGCGGCGTCTCGGTCGAGGGCGAGCTGGGCTGCCTCGGCTCGCTCGAGTCCGGTATGGCCGGCGAGGAAGACGGCTCGGGCGCCGAGGGCAAGCTATCGCACGATCAGCTGCTGACCGATCCGGAAGAGGCCGCCAAGTTCGTCAAGGATACCCAGGTCGACGCGCTGGCGATCGCGATCGGCACCAGCCACGGCGCCTACAAGTTCACCCGGCCACCGACGGGCGACATCCTCGCGATCCAGCGCATCCGCGAGATCCACGCCCGCATCCCGGATACCCACCTGGTGATGCATGGCTCCTCGTCGGTGCCGCAGGAGTGGCTGAAGATCATCGACGAGTTCGGCGGCGATATGGGCGAGACCTATGGTGTCCCGGTCGAGGAGATCGCCGAGGGCATCAAGAACGGTGTCCGCAAGGTCAACATCGATACCGACCTGCGCATGGCCTCCACCGGCGCCATCCGCAAGCATCTGGCCGAGAACCCGAAGAACTTCGACCCCCGCAAGTACCTGCAGGCCTCGACCAAGGCGATGAAGGAGATCTGCAAGGCCCGCTACGAGGCCTTCGGCACCGCCGGCAATGCGAGCAAGATCAAGGTCCTGTCGCTCGAGGCGATGACCGATCGCTATGCCAAGGGCGAGCTCGACCCGAAGGTCAACTGAGCCCGCGTTGGGCCATCGCCAGTCGCTGTGGTGACCCGCAGCGACAGAGCTGAAGAGGGGCGCTCAGGCGCCCCTCTTTTTCTGTCCTCAATCGAACGCCCGCAACCGAACGCCCACACGGGCACCCGCAACCGAACCCCTGCAACCGAACCCCGCAATCGGGCACCCTCAATCGACCATGAGGAAACGCTCGAGGGTTTGAGGCTCCGAGAGGTCGCCGTAGAGGACCTCGGCGCCCTCGCCATCGCTGATCCGCAGCAGCGCCGGCGTCGCGAAGATGCCGTAGGCAAAGGTCTGGGCCGGGTCCTGAACCAGGTCGATCTCTTGAGTCATCTCCGGGTCCTGTCCGAACCGGCGCAATGCCTCGGCGAGGTTGGCCCGCGCCCGGCGTGAGCGCGGTGCATCGCCGGTCGTGAACAGGATCAGTTGCGGCCGCTTCCCGCTCTCGACGCTGGCAGCCTCGATCGCGCTCGGGGTCGTCATCGGTGATTGCCCTCGCTCCGCTCGCGCACGCCCTGCGCAGGCGTGTCCTCGCTCATGGGGGCAGCCGCCTGGCGTCGCCGGACCACGTCTCGCTGCTGCTGCTCGGAGAGCGTCTCGCGCGCCCGCTGTTCTTCCTGCTGCGCCTGCAGCTCGATGCGCAGCCGCGCTGCCTCGGCCTCGGCCGTCTCGATGCGCCGTTCCAGATCCTGCCGGCGTTGAGTGTCTTCGAGCGCCCTCAAGCGCCGATTCAGGGCCTCTTCGCTCTCCTTCTGCAGCCGTGCAGTGCCCATCAGCACCTCGGTGCCATACTCGTAGACATCGGCCAGATCCAGGCCGCCGTCGGCCAGGATCAGTTCCCGGACCTGATTCGAGTGCGCCGTTCCGCGTGATTTGACGACCGAGAGCGAGCGGTTGCGCTCGCCGCCGACGACATTGAAGCCCAGCGTCAGCCAGGTGTCGGCCAGCGTCGAGACATGGCTGAGGGTCGCCTCGCTGCCCGGGTCGTCATCGCTGTTGAGCGATGTCAGCACCGTTGTGATGCCGCTTGCCCGGGTCTTGCTCAAGAGGCGCTCGATCGCGATCTTCGCATCGTCTGGCCCGGCCGCCTTGAACAGCGCCGATATCGGGTCGATGATCAGGCAGGCCGGTTCCAACTCCTCGATGCCGCGAACCAGCGCATGGTAATGGGTCTCGAGCAGACTGCTCCAGGCCTCGCGCGTGACGAAGCGCAGCAGGCCGGCCTCGATCGGTGCGCCGAGCTCGATACCGACCGAGGCCAGATTGCGGATCACCGGCGCCTGGATCTCATCGAAACTGAGGTAGAGCACGCGCTCGCCGCGCGCAGTCGCAGCGGCGGCAAAGCTGCCGCAGAGCGTGGTCTTGGCCGTGCCGGGTTGGCCCGAGATCAGGATCGTCGAGGCACGGTAGAGCCCGCCGTCGAGGACCTCATCGAGCCGGCCGATTCCGGTGCTGAGCCGTTCCTGGCTGGCTCGCTCTACTCGGATCGTGCTGCTGTCCTCTTCGGTGTAGGGGAAGTGCACCCCATCGGTGTCGATCAGCATCGGGACCTCATCGGCGGTATGGTCACTGCCGCGATACTTCGCGATCCGAAAGCGGCGGGCGAGCCGGCTTTCGATGAGGGTCGTCGAGAGCAGCATGACGCTCGGCAACAGGAACTCGACACCCTCGAGGTGCTTGGGAGCGAGCGCGTTCTGATCGAGCTTGCCGGTCAAGAGCAGCGTCAGCCCGCGTTCCTCGGACCAGTCACTGACCCGGTGCACCTGCTCGATCGCGACGAACGGGTCGCGATGTCGATAGAGCAGCTGGTCGATGCCATCGAGAATGAGCCACTCGGCTCGGGTACGCTGAACGCAATGCTCGATCCCGGCCAGTAGCCCGCCGAGGTCGAACTCCCCCGAGACCTGAGCACCCTGGCTCGGCCGGGCATCGATCAGCTCGAAGCCCGGGTGCTCGGCCAGGCGCTGTCCCCAGCTGAACGAGGCCGCGTCGCGCAGGACCTGAGCGCGCGATTCCTCGAACGAGACGAACACAGCGGCCTCATCGCGCGCGAGCGCCTGGGCGATGATCTGCAACGTCAAGACGGTCTTGCCGGATGCCGGGCGGCCGAGCACCAATGTCCCGCCGGCAGCCGGCAGGCCGCCGTGGGTCATCCAGTCGAGGCCGGTGATACCGGTTGGGCGTTTGGTGATGGCCTGATCGGGTTCCGTCATGCGTCTCGCTCTGCGGTTCGGTGGGATTCGGTTCGGGAGTCTGCGCGAGCCGCGGTGGCGCCGGCACCGAGCGGCAGCTGGCAGCCTTGTTCAAGAAGCCAGCGGAAATCCTCGGTCTCGAGCGGCATGCTGAACAGATAGCCTTGCCCCAGCTCGTAGCCCATGTCCAGCAGGGCCTGACGGACCGGCTCCGATTCGATCCCTTCGGCGATCAGATCGGCCCCCAATGCATCCCCGACGCCCTTGACCGTCTGCAGCACTCGGCGACTGTAGTGGTCATCGAGCGCGCTCGCGACGAAAAAGCGGTCCACCTTGATCTCATCGAATGGATAGCGCTGCAGATAGGCAAGCGACGAATAGCCGGTGCCGAAGTCGTCGAGGGACAGCCGAACGCCGAGCGCCCGCAGTGCGTTCAGCTCTTGCAGCAGCGAGGTCGAGGCGCCCTCGAACACGCTCTCGGTGATCTCGAGCGTCAGCGCGCCCGGGTCGATCCGGTAGGTCTCGATCGCGGTGCGGACCGCGCCAGGGAAATCGGTGAGGCGAAACTGGATCAGCGAGACATTGACCGCGATGCCGACGACCTCGAGTCCAGCCTGCTGCCATTCGCTTAGGCGCCGGCAGGCCTCATGCAGCGCCCATTCGCCGATCGGGCCGATCTGCTGGCTTTGCTCGGCGATCGGGATAAAGAGACCGGGCGGTTGCAGTCCGCGCTGCGGATGGTTCCAGCGCAACAAGGCCTCGCCCGAAACCAATTGGCCGTCGACGAGCCGGACCTTGGGCTGGAAATGGAGCTCGAACTGCCGCTCGTCGAGGGCGGTCCGCAGGTCCCGGCTCAGCTCGAGGCGTTCATGGACCTGCTGATCGAGCTCGGCATTGTAGGCGATTGGCGGCGCGATCCCGTGGGCGCGGTGCTGGAACAGCGCGAGCTCGGCCTGGTGCAGCCGTTCCTCGGCCGGGACCGCGGTATCGGTGACCACCGTGTAGCCAAGATCGATCGCGATCTCGATGCCGATCTCGGGTCTGAGAAATCGGTGTTCCGAGATCCGCTTGAGCGCCTGAACAGGCTCGTGTGGATCAGCGCCGGGCGCCACCGGCAGCAGCACACTGAACTCGTCGCCGGCGATCCGTCCGACCAGACCATTGCTGCCGGCCACACGCTCGAGCCAACGCGCGACCTCGATCAGCAACTGGTCGCCTGCCTCGAACCCGTAGGCATCGTTGACGTCGCGCAGGTCCTTGATGTCGAACATCGCCAGCACCGCAGGCGAGCCGTCCTGGTTGGCGTCAAGGTACTCGTTCAGGGCCTTCGTAAAGCCGGTTCGGGTCAGCAGATCGGTCAGTCGGTCACGGTTGATGAGCTGGCTCAGCTGCAGCTCGGCCAGCTTGCGCTCGGTGATGTCGACATGCATCACCACGGCGCCTTGGCCTTGGTCCGTCGCGCCGAGCGCATCTTCACGCTTGAGCCGATTCGCGGTCACGCGGAACCAGCGCTGCTCGTCGGGCGAGTGACAGGGATACTCGAGCGCGAAGGTGTGCTGGTCGCCGGCGAGCAGATCACGAAGCCCTTGCGCGATCGGTGCCGCTTCGCTCGACCGGTCGCCGGTGGCGCGGTCGCAGAGCTCGATGTAATTGGTACCGATGCCCGAGAGCGCGTCGTGCAGGCCGTTCTCTTCGCCGAATCGGCGCCACTGGTCATTCACATCGATGATGCGTCCCTGTCGATCCAGTAGCGCGATGTGGGCCGGCAGTGAATCGATCAGCGCCCGCCTGGTCTCGACCAGCTCGGCCAGTTGGTCGCGTGAGCGCCGCAGCGCCGACTTCTGCGATTGCAGGCTGCGCACCATTCGGTGCCGTTCGCTGACGTCCTGGAAATAGACCGCCAGGCCATCGGAAGACGGATAGGCGCGGATCTCGAACCAGGTGCTAAACGGGCGATAGTATTCCTCGAAGCTCGTCGTCTCCTGCGTGAGCATCGCCTGCCGGTAGGCGCGCTCGATCCGGGTGCCAATCGCCTCTGGGAAGCACTGCCAGAAGTCCTGCCCCAGCAACTGCTCACGGGGATGCTGGAGCAGCCGCGCCGCCTCCTGGTTCAAGTAGGTGAAGCGCCAATCGCGGTCCAGCGTAAAGAAGCCGTCGGTGATGCTCTCGAGTGTCTTCTGCAGCCGCTCGGCCAGCGCTTCTGCCTCATGCTCGGCCGACTTCAGCGCCGAGATATCCTGGAACGCGCCCTGTACGGAGCTGATCCGGCCATCGGCGTCGAGGACGGCCTCACCGGTGGCGCGGACCCACACAGGCTCCCCGTCGGCGTTGATGATCCTCAGGGCCTCGTCATAGGCGATGCCCTGCTCACGGCACTGGGTGAAGACGCATCGGATACGGTCCTGGTCCTCAGGGGCATAGAAGGCGATGGCTTCGTCGACGCTGGGCGAATAACCCTCCGGCATGCCGTGGATCGCGGTTACGGCGGCAGACCATTCGACCCGATTGGTCGCGAAGTCGACACGCCAACCGCCGAAACGCGCGATCCGGCCGGCGATATCGAGCAGGTGGGCCTGCTCGCGGACCTGTCGCTCAGCCTGCTTGAGCTCGGAGATGTCGGTGATGACGGCAACCACCTGGCGCCGCCCATCGCTGCTTGGCGTGATCGGAAAGTAGCGCACCAGCAGTTCGCGCTCGCGCCCATCGGCCCCGCGCCGTCGCGTCTCGTAGCGCTCGGGCTGACCGGATAGACAGCGATCCAACCGCGGTTTGGCCTCGGCGTCGAAGTAGGGCTCGCCAAGCAGTTCCCAGATGTAGGCGCCTTCGACCTTGCTGCGCTCACGGCCGAACGCCCGCGCGTAGGCGTCGTTGACCAGCAGGTATCGGTAGTGCTCATCAGCGATCGCCATCAGGTCTTCGCTGCCCTCGACGAGCTGGCAATATTGGAGCAGGCGCTGCCGACTCACCTCCTGTTGATCCAGCATCCGGTTCAGGGTCTTGGCGAGCACCGCGGTCTCGTCCCGACCGGATACCTGCGCGCGGGCGTTGCCATCACCGGCACCGATTCGCGCGACGGTCTGGGTAAGCCGGCGGATCGGCGTCGCGATCCGCCAGTAGATCAGTCCGAAGGCGGCTATGCAGAGCAACCCGAACAGCAACGCGGCGATCACGAGCCGAACCGCGGCCGCCTGAGCGCGGTTGGCCAGCGCCGCGCGGCGCTCGCGCAGCACGTCGTCCAGTGCCGTGTCGAGTGCGATGCCGTGCTGTGCGATCTGGCTTAGCAGGATGCGGCTTTGGTCGGAGACCGGTGCCGGCCTGATGGTCAGGGCCTCGGCACCATCGCCCGCGCTGCCCGCCCCGGCCGAGGAGCCGGCCGAGGAGCCGTTCGTGATGATGAAGAGATTGGTGATCAGCAGCTCTACCAGCCGTGCCGCCTTCAGCGCGTCCGGGTGGGTGTCGCCGAGCCCCTCGAGCTGAGCCCTGATCGCGTCGGCCTCGGTCCGGACGCTGCCGGCCAACTCGGCACCTGCGCCTTGCAGCACAAGGTTGTCGGTGGCGACCGAGAGCTGATCGATCCGCTCGCGCAGCGAGAACAGCTCGCTGATGTCGGCCTGGATGGATCGGACCTGATCCGCAGCGTTCAGGGTCAACGCCAGCAGCAGGAGCACCCCCAACGCCGAACCGATGATGCTGGCAATGGACAGATGCAGCAGCTTCATCGCTCAGGCGCGCGGCGCGGCGGTATCGGCCGCTGCGACGGGATGCCGACGGCGCTCGGAAACTGCTGGCGTAACGGGCCGGCGGCGATCAGCGCGAGCACGGACAGTTGCCGAGGGCGTGGCGGATCGCCCTGCCCAAGGCGCCAGCCTGCCGGCGGGTCTGTCTGCTGCGCTGCCGGCTGATGACTCTGCTGCCGGTCTTGCTGCCGGTCCTGCTCCTGACCCTGCTGCCGGTCCTGCTGCCGGTCCTGCTGCCGGTCCTGCTGCCGGTCTTGCTGCCGGTCTTGCTGCCGGTCTTGCTGCCGGATCATCCGCTCGGCCCAGTGCAGTTGCCCCTGCAGGGCGGCGATCAGTGACCAGTCGAGGCTGAGGTCATAATCGAGTGCATTCCAATTCCGGCTCAGCTCATCGAGCGGTGCATCGAAGCGCTCGGCAAAGCGCGCAAGCGAGGCGCGACCCTGCCGCTCGATCCGGTCGATCGCATCCCGGTAGGCCCTCAGCAGGGCGGAGCAGACCTCGGCCCGTGCCTCGGCGGTCTCGCGCCGGGTCACGAGTACCCAACGGGCGGTATAGAAACGACTGATCGAGAACTGGCCAAGCCTTGGACCCAGCTGCCCACGCAGCCGGGCGATATCGGGCTCCCAGATCACCGCCGCGTCGATGTGCCCGGCGCGCAACAGCGCCGGGATCGCGTCGATCGGATCATGCCGCACCGCCAGATCGCCTGGTTCCAGGCCATGCATGGTCCGGAACACCCACCAGAGGAATTCGGCATTGGTCCCTTGTGGCAATGCGAGGCGCCGGCCCCTCAGGTCGGCCGGCGTCTCGATCCCTTGGTCAGTCCGGAATACGACCTGATTGAGCGAGGTCGAGTGGAGCATCGAGGCCAGGATCACCGGGTCATCGGTTGCGCCCGGGTTGGGATCATTGAGCAGGTCGAGCACCAACGGTGTCAGGGCCATCAACGCAAAGTCGGTCTCGCCGGCGCGCAGCTTGGCGAGATTGTCCCTTCCGGACCCGGTGAACGCGACCTCAACGGCGATCCCATGGCGCTCGAACAGGCGCTGCTCGGCGGCGATCAGCGTCGGCAGGTCGCCGAGGTACTCGACACCGGCGAGCCGCAACGGAGTCTGTATTAAGCCCGACGAGGGTGGTGCTGCTGGCGCCAAGCCGGTGACGACGGCCATCAGTCCTAGCGCGAGCGACAACCAGCGACCCCGAGAGATCGAACAAAGCGGTGGTCTCGGTAAACCAGGGCATCTGAGCCAGAGGATAGGCATAGGACATGAAGTATCGTTGACTTTGCTGGATCATCCAAGGCGAAATGAGAGATCATCGAGATGATAGGCCGATGCTTCGTTGCGGCCGTTGGCGCACAGCAAGCGTGTTGGCGGAAGGTTGAGGGTAAGATGACGAAGGCGGTGGTATTGCTGAGCGGCGGGCTGGATTCGGCCACCGTGTTGGCGATCTCTCGGGCATCGGGCTTCGAGCCCTATGCACTCTCGTTCCGTTATGGTCAGCGTCACGGGGCGGAGCTGGAGGCCGCGGCCCGGGTTGCTGCTGCGCTCGGGGCGCTCGAGCACCGGATCAGCGAGATCGATCTGGGCCAGTTCGGCGGCTCGGCACTCACGGCTGCGGAGATCGCGGTGCCCAAGGATCGCAGTGCCGAGGCGATCGGAGAGGGGATACCGGTGACCTACGTCCCGGCCCGCAACACGGTGTTCCTGTCGCTTGCGCTGGCCTGGGCCGAGGTGATCGGTGCGAGCGATCTGTTCATCGGCGTCAACGCGCTGGATTACTCCGGTTATCCGGACTGCCGGCCCGAGTACATCGCCGCGTTCGAGCAGATGGCCAATCTCGCGACTGCTGCCGGGGTCTCGGGGCGCCAACGCCTGAGGCTCCACGCACCGCTGATCGACCTGAGCAAGGCGCAGATCATCCGTCGCGGCCACGCGCTCGGCGTCGACTATGGGCTTACCAGCAGCTGCTATGATCCAGGGCCTGAGGGCCGCCCCTGCGGCCACTGCGATGCCTGTTTGCTGCGCGCGAAGGGGTTCGCCGAGGCCGGGCTCGCCGATCCGTTACTGCAGCGGTTTGAGGACCATCCCTGATGTCGGAGCGTCTGTTCCATCTGGCTGAGGCGCCGTTTCAAGCCGCGCGGCGGATTGCGGCGCTGGCACCCGGGCACCGCGCCGGTCGTCTGCACGGACACAGCTTCAGCGCCCGCGCGCTGGCCGAGCTGCCTCCAGGCTGGGGCGGTTTCGACGGTGCCGAGACCGAGGCGCTCGATGTGCTTCTGAAGCGGGTGATCGACCCGCTCGATTACGCGGACCTCAATGCCCATCTGCCGCTGCCAACCGATGCCAGCCTCGCGGTCTGGCTGCGGACAAGACTCGGCAACGCGCTGCAGGCACCGGCTGCGATCGCACAGGTCGGTATCCAGAGCACCGCCGACCAGGGAGTCGAGCTCGTTGACGGCGAAGCGCCCGGTGACGATCAGCGGGTCTATTGGTGGCGGCGGTTCGAGCTCGAGGCCGCACATCGTCTGGTGAATGTCCCGGCCGATCATCCCTGCGGCCGGATGCATGGCCATGGCTTCGCGGTGCGCTTGCTGGTAGCGCTCGACCGTTCGAGCGATCAGGGTCCGATCGATGACGCGGCGAGCGGCCAGATCGGAGAGAGCGGCGCGCTCGGTGATGCCCAGCTGGACGCGCTCTGGGCGCCATTGCATGAGCGGCTCGATCATCGGTGCCTGAATGATGTGCCCGGGTTGGAGAATCCGACCAGCGAACGCTTGGCGCATTGGCTCTGGGAGCGGCTCAAGCCGCAGCTGCCTGCACTTGCGCAGGTCAGTGTCTACGAAACGGCGACCGCCGGTTGCCACTATGACGGTCAGACCTACCGTATCTGGAAGGAGATGCGGTTCGAGTCGGCGCTGCGCCTGCGCAACGCGCCGGACGGCGACGCACGGCGGCGCCTGCACGGGCATAGCTATCGGCTACGGCTGCATCTGACCGCGCCGTTGGACGAGGTCTTGGGCTGGACGGTCGACTACGGCGATGTCAAGCGGCTGTTCAAACCGGTCTACGACGAGCTCGATCATCATGAGCTCAATGAGCTGGAACAGCTCTCGGACCCGAGCGCCGCCAACCTGGCGTTGTGGATTCGGGAGCAGGTCGTTGGGTCGTTGCCGCAGGTCGATCGGCTCGAATTGACCGAGCGCAAGGGTCGCGGCGTGCTGCTGAGCTGGGATGCTGTCGCGCCTTCTAACGGCAAGCCACGACTTCCGCTTTGATTTGAACCCGAACCCCTGCTCCCGAGTCAGACGGTGATGGCTCGCTATCAGCTCAAAGAGGCGTTCTACACCCTGCAGGGGGAGGGTGCGCGCAGCGGGCGCGCGGCGGTGTTCTGTCGGTTCGCCGGCTGCAATCTGTGGTCCGGGCGTGAGCGCGATCGGGCGTCAGCGGTCTGCACCTTTTGCGATACCGACTTCCGCGGCACCGATGGGGTTGGCGGCGGGCGCTTCCTGAGCGCCGAGACCTTGGCCGACCATCTGGAAGAGCTCTGGGAGGCAGGGGCTGACTCCGGCTCGGCCTCGGGCTCCAGCTCAGATTCGGCCTCGGGCTCAGGTGTTGTCGTGGGCTCCGGCCTCGATTCGGACTCAGTTCCTGGCTTCGACTCGCGTTCCGGCGCCGGCTCGCGCTCAAGTACCGGTTACCGCTATCTCGTCTGCACCGGCGGCGAGCCGCTCTTGCAGCTGGACAGCGCAGCGATCGAGGCGCTGCATCGGCGCGGCTTCGAGATCGCGGTCGAGACCAATGGCACGCGACCGGCGCCGCCGGGTATTGATTGGGTCTGCGTCAGTCCGAAAGGGCGGGCGCCGCTGGTGCTGACGAGCGGTGACGAGCTCAAGCTGGTCTTCCCGCAGCCGGAGGCGCCGCCGGAGCGCTACAGCGGGCTTGCCTTCGATCAGTTCTTCCTCCAGCCGATGGACGGACCCGAGCTGGCGGCGAATACCGAGCAGGCGCTGGCCTACTGCCGTGCTTACCCGCAGTGGCGGCTGAGCCTGCAATTGCACAAGCTCCTTGGTATCCCCTAGCTGACTCGCGTTGACGCGGCTTGTGCGGAGGCGCCGCAAGCCGGCCCCGACGTCTTCGACGCCCTATCGAAATGCCCGCCTAGCCTACATAAGCTGCTGAATTGTCGAGCCGCAGAGGGCGTTCTGTTAGGATCTCTTCGCTGCCAGTCAGCCAGATGCCTCAGCTACCGCCGCTAAGGGTCCGGGTCCGCTGTTCGGTTGCGGCCAGGCCGGAGCCGCCGAGCTTGCCGGCCTTCGCCAACGCGGTTCTGAGCGGGTCACCGGTCCCGGCCGGGACGAGCACGCGATGCGGGCCGCTCGGCAGGGTCTTGCCGCGCTTGAGGCCCGGGTTCAGCTCGCGGAGCTGAGCGAACGGGACGCCGCAGGCCTTTGCTGCCTCGGCGAGGTCGATCTGGCCGCTGGCCTCAACGACCTCGAGCCGCGGTTGATCCGCGATCGGCGGCATGTCCAGCCCATGGGCCGTGTGCTCGCGCACCAGCCGTGCGATCGCGAGCAGCTTCGGCACATAGTGCTCGGTCTCGCTTGGGAGGTCGAGCGACCAGAAGTCGATAGGCTTGCCGGCTGCCCGGTTGGCACGCTGGGCGGCGCGGACGCGGGCCGGGCCGGCGTTGTAGCCGGCTAGCGCCAGCGCCCAGTCGCCATCGAGCTCGCGGTGCAGTTCGCGCAGGTAGGCGATGGCGCCGCGGGTGGAGGCTAGGATGTCGTTACGACCGTCGTACCAGCTATTCTGCTTGAGACCCATCTGGGTGCCGGTATAGGGCATGAACTGCCACATCCCGGTCGCGCTCTTCGGTGAGACGGCGCGCGGGTTGTAGCGGCTCTCAACCTCGGGTAGGAGGGCGAGCTCGGTCGGGAGCCCATGACGCTCAAGCTCCTCGACGATCAAATGCAGGTAGGGCCGCGCCCGGCGGGTCAGATCCGTGAGATAATCCGAATCTCGTTTCAGTGCGCTCAGCGCGCGATCGACGCGCGGATGAGACCTTACCCCAAGGCGCGCTCCATCGCGGACGCGGTCCCACAGGTCGCCGCCCGATCGGGCGCCTGCTGTCGAACCGTAGCGGCTTCCAGAGCCGGCGAAATACACCCGCTGCGTTTGACCGTGCTCTCGCCCGATCACCCGGATATCGACAGCGGGCCGCACATAACCATATTCACGGGCCGACACCGAGAAGGGCTGGTTGCTGGCTGTGATCTGAGGGTCGGATGAGGTCGCACAGCCGCTCAGGGAAGCGACGAGACCGATCAGGGGGTAGGCAAGGAGCAGGGATTGCCGGGCAATTGGCATAATGAGGTCGCAGCGGCTGGTTTCGCAGAAGAGACGCTTTGTTCTTGTTTTGACGCGCTTGACAGACAAAATATACGGGAAATCCCGCATCGATGCCAGTCGTTGGACGCGGGTGGTGCTGTTCGGGGCTCGGGCCGGTGCGCTTGGGGTGCTGGTGAGATTGTCCGGATTGAGGCGGAGTGCCGCATGAGGCCCTGCGACTGGGAGGATCATGATCCGCTCGAGGTGCTCGGCAAATGGTACAAGACGCCGGTCGGGCGGCAGGTGGCCCAAGCCGAGACCGCTTGTGTCGAGCGGATGATCGAGAACTCGTTCGGCTACTTCCTGGTCCAGATCGGCTGCGCTGCTCAGTTCGCGGATCTGCTGGAGCATAGCCGCATCCGCACCCGGGTCACGCTGGGCGATCATGCCCATGCCGGCTGGCGCGGCTCGCCGGTCGCCGCGCAAGCGCATCAGCTTCCATTGGCCGCATCGAGCGTCGATGCGATGCTGCTTCCGCATACGCTCGACTTCGCTCTGCAGCCGCAGCATGTGCTGCGCGAGGCCGAGCGGGTGCTGATCCCGGAGGGCCGCATCCTGATCGTCGGCTTCAATCCATTCAGCACCTGGGGGCTGATGCGGGGTCTGCTGCGCAATCGTCGCGTCCCTTGGTGCGGCAACCAGTTGACGGCCTCACGGCTAGGCGACTGGCTTGCTGTGCTCGGGTTTCAGCTGGAGATGCGGGAATGGCTGGTGTTCCGGCCGCCGCTGCGCTCGGCCTATAGTCATCGGCTCGATTGGCTGGAGAAGACCGGCTCCGATTGGTGGCCGGTACTCGGCGGTGCCTATGTGGTCCGCGCGGTCAAGCGCGTCACCCTGTCGACGCCGCTGCGCCCACGCTGGAAGGCGCGCGCCCCGTTCCTGCCCGGCGGGGCGGTCAAGCCCACCGCGCGCGAGGGGAACCATGCGCGATCCTGATGCGAGCCGGTCGCCGGCGCCTTCGCGCGTGCGTCCGGTCGAGGTCTTTACCGACGGGGCCTGCCGCGGCAATCCAGGCCCCGGGGGCTGGGGCGCCTTGTTGCGCTATGGCGAGCACCAGAAGGAGCTCTATGGTGGTGAACGGCAGACGACCAACAACCGAATGGAGCTGATGGCGGTGATCCAGGCCTTGGAGGCCTTGACCCGGCCGAGCGAGGTGCTGCTCACGGTGGATTCCCGCTATGTGCAGGACGGCGTCGAGCGTTGGATGGCCCGTTGGAAGCGCAACGGGTGGATGACCAAGCAAGGGACGCCGGTCAAGAACCGGGACCTCTGGGAACGGCTCGATCGGGCGCTCGGGGGACATCGGGTGCAATGGCGCTGGGTGCGCGGTCACAGCGGTCATCCAGAGAACGAGCGTGCCGATCAGCTCGCGAATCAGGGCATCCCCAACCGCCGTTGACGAGCCACTGTTGGAGAGGATCGAAGCGATGCGACAACTGGTACTGGATACCGAAACGACTGGACTCGAACCGACCGAGGGGCACCGGATCATCGAGATCGGCTGTGTCGAACTGGTCGAGCGCCAGCTGACCAAGGCCAACTTCCACCGCTATCTGCAGCCGGAGCGCGAGATCGACGCCGGCGCGGTCGCCGTGCACGGCATCTCGAACGCCTTTCTCGCGGATAAGCCGCGCTTCGCCGAGATCGCCGAGGAGCTGATTGACTACCTCCGCGGCGCCGAGCTGGTGATTCACAACGCCGCGTTCGATGTCGGCTTCCTGAACCACGAGCTGCGGCAATGGCGCGCCGATGCGCCGCGTATCGAAGACCTCTGTACGGTGGTCGATACATTGCTGCTCGCGCGTGAGCGGCATCCCGGTCAGCGCAACAGCCTGGATGCGCTCTGTCGACGCTATGAGGTCGACAACACGAAGCGTGACCTGCACGGGGCTTTGCTTGACGCCGAGATCCTGGCCGATGTCTACCTGGCGATGACCGGTGGTCAGGTCAGCCTGGCGTTTGGCGGCGAGTCTGCTGATGGCCTCTCCGGGCGCAGCAGCGGGCACGGCGGACTGCCGCTCCGGCGGATCGACAGCAACCGGCCACCGCTGCCGGTGATTCGCGCCAGCTCGGCGGAGCTGACGGCCCACGCCGAGCGGTTGCGCGCGATCGACAAGGCGAGCGATGGCGGCTGCGTTTGGCCGGCTTAATTCAGCTGTTGACTGGGATCGAGAAGGTCCAAAAGTTCACGATGAAATGGGTCAGGATGCTCGCCAGATAGCCTAGGGCGATGAATTTGGTCCATTTCAGGTGTTCGAAGAAGGTATAGAGCCCCTTCGCCTGGCCCATCAGCGCGACACCGGCTGCCGATCCGATCGAGAGCATGCTGCCGCCGACCCCCGCGGTCAGGGTTGCGAGCAGCCACTGCCCCTGCGACATGTCCGGATTCATCGTCAACACCGCGAACATCACCGGGATGTTGTCGACCAGCGCCGAGAGGACGCCGACCAGGGCATTGGCGATGCTCGGCCCGAGCACACCGTAGGCGCCGTGCGAGACCAGCTCCAGATAGCCGATGAACCCGAGGCCGCCGACACAGAGGATGACGCCGTAGAAGAAGAGCAGGGTATCCCACTCGGCCCTGGCGACCTTGTTGAAGATATCGAACGGCATCGAGTCCTCGACACTGCCGACCTTGACAGTCGACAGCTCACGGGTGACTTGCAGGTAATAGCCGAAGAACTTGAGGTAGGCGAGCCCGGTCATCATCCCGAGCACCGGCGGCAGATGGAAGAAGTTGTGGACGCTGACGGCGGTGGCGATGGTCAGCAGGAACAACAGCACGATCCGCTTGGCACCGCGCTTCATGCCGACGTTGTCCTCGTGCGGCGGCGGCGTCCCTTCCGGGACCGCCTTACCCATGAAGTAGGCCGGCACGAGATAGTTGACGAGCGATGGGATGAACAGCAGGAAGAAGGTCTGGAACTCGATGATCCCTTTCTGCCAGACCATCAGCGTCGTGATATCGCCGAACGGGCTGAAGGCGCCGCCAGCATTGGCTGCGACGACGATGTTGATGCAGCCCAGCACCACGAAGCGCCTGTTGTCCACGCCCACGGCCATCACCACGGCGCACATCAGCAGCGCGGTGGTCAGGTTGTCGGCGACCGGCGAGATGAAGAAGGCCAGGAAGCCGGTCAGCCAGAACAATGTGCGGTAGCTGAAACCGCTGCGGACCAGCCAGGAGCGCAGCGCCTCGAAGACCCGCCGTTCCTCCATCGCATTGATATAGGTCATCGCCGCGAGCAGGAAGAGGAACAGTTCGGCGAACTCCTGGATGTTGTGCCGCACCGCCGCCTCGACGGTGTGGTAATCGCCATGATGGGCCGTGTAGTAGTAGGCGATGAAGATCCAGATCAGGCCGGCCGCGAGCACCACCGGTTTCGACTTGCGCAGGTGGGTGAACTCCTCGGCCATCACGAGCGCATAGGCGATCACGAAGATGATGATGGAGGTGAAGCCGACCCAGCTCGTGGTCAGATCGAGCCGCTGCATCGTCTCGGATGCGAAGACGATACTGGGAGCGAGCGAAAGCAGGGTTAGGGCCAGCGTGCGGACAGCCAGATGATGCATGGGAGGTCCTTACGGGCGGGTCTGAGGAAGGTTTAGCGCGTTCTCGCAAGATCGACCGCAACAGGACATGGGTCTTACGGGTCTTGCGGGCCACTCAGTTCGCGTTCGTGCGGCGGGCTAAGGATGCCCGGCGACCAGGTATTTGACAAGCGCGCGACGATTCAGCGTCCGTTGAGTGATCGTTCACGGGCGCCCTGGGCGGCTGAACTTGAGCGCGCAGATGCAACCCTGGCTCTCGGCGCAGCGCGCGATCGATTCGACCGCATCGAGGCGGCGGTTCACTCACGAGGTCGCGCAGCCAGACCTCCCGTCCAGCGACCTTGACCGGCGCTAGTTGGAGCGTTGCTGGTGGGTGTTGGACGGGGGTGAGCCGGCCATCATCTCCAGTGCAGGCAGGTCCAGTACCTCGACATGCTTCCGGTCGACCCGCAGGAGGCCGTCCTCCTGGAAGCGTGTGAACAACCGGCTGACGGTCTCGACCGCGAGGCCGAGGTAGCTGCCGATCTCATGGCGAGACATGCTGAGATAGAAATCGGTCGGGGAGAGTCCGCGCCTGCTGAGCCGCGACGACATGCTGGTCAGGAAGGCGGCCAAACGCTCCTCGGCATTCTTCTTCCCGAGCAGCAGCAGCATATCGGCGTCCTGACCGATCTCCTTGCTGAGCAGCCGGTACATCTGATGCTGCAGCGACGGGATCGATGCCGCAAGCTCCTCGAACCGTTGGAATGGCACCTCGCAGATGGCCGAGGTCTCGAGCACCTTCGCCGAGCAGGCATGACAGGACTTGTCGATCGCGTCGAGCCCGATGATCTCGCCGGGGAGGTGGAAACCAAGCACCTGCTCGCCACCTTCTTCGCTTGGTGCGTAGGTCTTGACCGAGCCGGTCTTGACGACGTAGAGGGACCGGAAACGCTCGCCTCCTCGGAACAGGTGGTCTCCCCGGTGCAGCGGCCGCGATCGCTTGATGATCGCGTCGAGCCGCTCGACGTCTTCGGGAGAGAGTCCCATCGGCAGGCAGAGCTGCGAGAGCGAGCAGTTCTTGCAGGCCACTCGGATGGTGTCAAACGAAATAACTTTTCGCTGAGTCAAGGCAAAAATCCCGGTTGAGGTTTCGCTCTATTCTGCAACTCAGATTGACATGCATCAAGCGTCAATCCAGTTTACATACACGCGCACTACGCAATGGAATCAGCGACGAAGCCCGAGCCATTGGTGCAGACACTCGCAGCCGGCGATCGCGCGCTGCTGATCGGGCCAGGCCGGACTGCTCGGACCGCGCTGGCAAGGGCCGCAAGGATGAGTCGGGTCGGCCGCGCACGGGCGCCTAAGAGACGCGCCCGATGGCGAGCCGGGGATTGCGCGAAAATCGACAACCCCGAACGCAAAAAGCCGCGCCGAGGCGCGGCTTCAAGGCAACGGTGAAGGGCCGTTGACTACTTCGATTCCTCAGCCGCGGGGGCAGCCGGTGCGGCCGGTGCGCCATAGGGCATCGCGCCGTACGGGGCACCATAGGGGGCGCCGTAAGGTGCGCCGTAGCCGTAGCCCGGATAGCCGTAACCATAACCGTACGGATGGCCGTAACCATAACCATAGCCGCGGCCATAGCCATAGCCGCGTCCGCGCCCGTAGCCGCGACCACCGCCGCTCATGCTCATGTTGAAGTCGCCGTAGCCGTCACCGAACATGTCGCTGAACATGTCGCCCATGCCGTCGCCCCAACCGCTGCCGTAGCCTGGGCCGCCCCAGCCGGGCCCCCACCAAGCCTGTGCAGTGCCCATCGCGAAAGCGGCACTGGAAGCGATGGCGGCGATGCCTACGACTTTTGCAAACTTGTTCATGCCTGGATGCTCCAAGAGGTGGTGAATCAATCCCGTCGCGACATCACGCGGTCTGCTTTTGCTCTGAATACCGCGTCGAGCGGCGACGGTGGTCCGCAGATCACGAACGCGGCGGAGTATACGTGCCCGTTTGGGCCTTGTGAAGTGCGCGGGCCATCGGCGCTGGGCACTGTCCGCGGACAGCCGCCAATTGAGAGGTTGGGGCCGATTTGCTAACGTGACCGCGGTATCCTATCTGGACCCTAGCCGTCTGCCTCTGCGCTCATGTCCAAGCTCATCTTCGTAACCGGCGGCGTTGTCTCGTCGCTCGGCAAAGGTATTGCGTCCGCCTCCCTCGCCGCGCTGCTCGAAGCGCGCGGCCTGAAGGTGACGATGATCAAGCTCGACCCCTACATCAATGTCGATCCGGGCACGATGAGCCCGTTTCAACATGGTGAGGTCTACGTGACCGACGATGGTGCCGAGACCGATCTCGACCTCGGGCACTACGAGCGCTTCCTGCGTACCCGGATGGGCCGAAACAACAATTTCACGACCGGCCAGATCTACGAGAGCGTGATCCGCAAGGAGCGTCGCGGCGATTATCTTGGCCGCACGGTGCAGGTGATCCCGCACATCACCGACGAGATCAAGCACGCGATCCGCCTCGGCGCCGATGAGGCCGACGTCGCCATCGTCGAGATCGGCGGCACCGTCGGCGACATCGAATCGCTGCCGTTCCTCGAAGCGATCCGGCAGATGCGGGTCGAGGTCGGCGTCGAGAACGCGCTCTTCATGCACCTGACCCTGGTTCCCTATATCCCGGCCGCCGGCGAGATCAAGACCAAGCCGACCCAACACTCGGTCAAGGAGCTGCGCTCGATCGGTATCCAGCCGGATATACTACTCTGTCGGGCCGAGCAGGACTTGCCGGATGACGAGCGCCGCAAGATCGCGCTGTTCACGAATGTGCCCGAGCGGGCCGTGATCTCGGCGGCCGATGCCGACCATATCTACCGCATCCCGATGCTGCTGCACGCGCAGGAGCTCGATTCGCTCGTGGTCCGACAGTTCGGGCTCGAGGTCCCGGAGGCCGATCTGTCCGAGTGGAACCGGGTGCTCGAGGGGCTCGAGCACCCGCGTGAATCGGTCACGGTCGGCATGGTCGGCAAGTACATGGGTCTGACCGAGGCCTACAAGTCGCTCTCGGAGGCGCTGACCCATGCCGGTGTGCATACCGGCACCCGGGTCCAGATCCGCTATCTCGATTCCGAGGACATCGAGACGAACGGGGTGCGATCGCTCGACGGCTTGGACGCCGTGCTGGTCCCGGGCGGCTTTGGTGAGCGCGGGATCGAGGGCAAGATCGCAGCGGTCAATTACGCCCGCACCAAGCGTGTGCCGTACCTCGGCATCTGCCTCGGGATGCAGGTCGCAGTGATCGAGTACGCCCGCAACGTCGCGCGGCTGGAAGGCGCCCATAGCACCGAATTCGAGCAGGACACGCCGCATCCGGTGATCGCGCTGATCACCGAATGGCAGACCGAACAGGGCCGACGGGAGACGCGCAGCGCCGACTCCGACAAGGGCGGTACGATGCGCCTCGGCGGCCAGAACTGCCGGCTGGAGCCGGGCAGCCTGGCGCGCGCGACCTATGGTCGGCCGCAGGTGCGCGAGCGCCACCGGCACCGCTACGAGTTCAACAACCGTTACTGCGATGCGATGAAGGACGCCGGGATGCGCTTCTCGGGCTGGTCGTTGGACTCGAAGCTGGTCGAGATCGTCGAGATCCCGGATCACCCCTGGTTCGTCGGCTGTCAGTTCCATCCGGAGTTCACCTCGACGCCCCGGGATGGGCATGCCCTGTTTCGCGGTTTTATCGAGGCCGCGCTCAGGCACCATCGCAGCCGCCAACCGGTGGTAACGGCCGATGCTCAGCGCAGTGAAGACCTCGAGGCATCGGCCTGATGGAGCTCTGTGGCTTCGAGGTCGGCCTCGACCGGCCGCTGTTCCTGATCGCCGGGCCCTGCGTGATCGAGAGCGAGACCCTGGCCCAGGAGACCGCCGGCCGGCTCAAGGCACTCAGCGAAGCGCTCGCGATCCCGTTCATCTTCAAATCCTCGTTCGACAAGGCCAACCGCTCGTCGATCGACGGCTTTCGCGGCTTAGGGCTCGAGGCCGGCCTCGAGATCCTCGAGGGCGTCCGCGAGCGGATTGGTGTGCCGATCCTCACCGATGTGCACGAGGATACGCCGCTCGACGAGGTGGCCGCGGTCGTCGATGTCTTGCAGACACCGGCGTTCCTGTGCCGGCAGACCAATTTCATCCTCGCGGTCGCCTCTCAAGGCCGGCCGGTCAACATCAAGAAGGGCCAGTTCCTCGCACCCTGGGACATGCAGCGGGTGGTCGAGAAGGCCCAGTCGACCGGCAATCAGCAGGTCATGGTCTGCGAGCGCGGCGTGAGCTTCGGCTACAACAATCTGGTCTCCGACATGCGCGCGCTCGCGGTGATGCGCGCGACCGGCTGTCCGGTGGTGTTCGACGCCACCCATTCAGTGCAGTTGCCGGGCGGACAGGGCCACAGCTCGGGCGGCCAGCGCGAGTTCGTGCCGGTGCTGGCGCGCGCCGCTGTCGCGGCCGGCGTCGCCGGGGTCTTCATGGAGACCCATCCCGACCCCGCCGTGGCCAAGAGCGACGGCCCCAACGCCTGGCCGCTGGAGCGCATGGGCGAGCTGCTTGAGACGCTGGTCGAGCTGGACCGGCTGGTCAAGACGAGCGGCTTCCCTGAGGAGCACAGACGCTAGCCACTACTGAGGACGTTGTTCCGATACCGAATGCACGCCCCTGCTGCGGCCGCTGACGTGGGCGCCGGGTCGAGCGTCATCCAGATCCAATCTGCTACCTCGTTGTATTCCTGCACGAAAGAGGTCTGAATCATGTCCGAAATCGTTGATGTCCGTGCCCGTGAGATCCTGGATTCGCGCGGCAACCCGACCGTCGAGGTCGATGTGGTCACCGCCGACGGCGCGCTCGGCCGGGCGGCGGTGCCGTCCGGGGCCTCGACCGGCTCGCGCGAGGCGCTCGAGCTGCGCGACGGCGACAAGTCGCGCTATCTCGGCAAGGGCGTGCTGACCGCCTGCGCCAACGTCAACGGCGAGCTGCGCGAGGCGGTGACCGGCCTCGAGGTGACCGAGCAGGAGGCGCTCGATCGGCGCATGATCGAGCTCGACGGCACCGACAACAAGGCGCGGCTCGGCGCCAACGCAATCCTCGGCGTCTCGATGGCCGCCGCGCATGCGGCCGCGCAGGAGAATGCGATGCCGCTTTATCAGTCGCTCGGCAGCGGCGAGTATCGGCTGCCGGTGCCGATGATGAACATCATCAATGGCGGCGAGCACGCCGATAACAGCGTCGACTTCCAGGAGTTCATGATCCTGCCGGTCGGGGCGCCGAGCCTGCGCGAGGCGGTGCGCTGGGGCGCCGAGGTCTTCCATGCGCTGAAGGCGGTGCTGAACGGGCGCGGGCTGGCGACCGCGGTCGGCGACGAGGGCGGCTTCGCGCCCGACCTGCCCTCGAACGAGGCTGCGATCGAGGTGATCCTCGAGGCGATCGAGAAGGCCGGCTATAAGGCCGGGCAGGACATCTACCTCGGGATGGACGTGGCCAGCTCCGAGTTCTACGAGAACGGCCAGTACCACCTGAAGGGCGAGGGCCGCACGCTGGATGCGGCCGGCCTGACCGATCTGCTGCTGAATTGGGTCGGGCAGTACCCGATCATCAGTATCGAGGATGGCCTGGCCGAAGGCGACTGGGAGGGCTGGAAGGACCATACCGAGCGCCTCGGCGGCAAGGTGCAACTAGTCGGCGACGACCTGTTCGTGACCAACACCCAGATCCTGCAGGAAGGCATCGACAAGGGCATCGCCAACTCGATCCTGATCAAGGTGAATCAGATCGGCTCGCTGACTGAGACCCTGGAGGCGATCCGGATGGCGCAGGATGCCGGTTACACGGCCGTCGTCTCGCACCGCTCCGGCGAGACCGAGGACACCACCATCGCCGATCTCGTCGTCGCCGCCGCGACCGGTCAGATCAAGACCGGCTCGCTCTCGCGCACCGACCGGGTGGCCAAGTACAACCAGCTGATGCGGATCGAGGATCAGCTGGGCGGGGCGGCGGTCTATGCCGGAAAGGGTGCGTTCAAGCAGCCGCTATAGCCGCTTCTCACAGACGGGTCGGGGCCGGTCTGGCCCCGGTCCTGAAACCAAGGCGGAGGCATTGCCCTGATGCGCTGGCTCGTCGTGATCCTGGTGGTCTTGCTCGGCTTTCTCCAGTTCCGGCTCTGGGTCGGGGAGGGCAGCCTCGCCGAGCTGCATGATCTGCGCACGCGCATCGCCGAGACCGAAGACGAGCTCGCTCACCTCCAGACCCGCAATCATGCCCTAGCTGCCGAGGTCGAGGACCTCAAGACGGGGCTCGATGCGATCGAGGAGCGGGCCCGCAGCCAGCTCGGCATGATCCAGTCCGGCGAGGTCTTTCTGCAGGTGGTCGAGAAACCCTTGCCGGAGCAGGACCGATGAGTGCCGAGAACGGAGGCCGGGCTGGGTCTGGGTCTGGAGCTGGGTCTGGGGCTGGGGCGGGATCGGGCCCTGGGGACGAGATCGGCGCTGGGGCCAGCTCGGGCCGGGACCCGCGGCATTGGGCCGTGGTACCGGCCGCGGGCGCCGGTCGTCGTTTCGGCGGTCCCGTTCCGAAGCAGTATCTTGAGCTCTGCGGCCGTTGCGTGATCGAGCACAGCCTGGCCACATTGCTCGAGCACCCGGCAATCGACGGTTGCGTCCTGGCCTTGAGCGCCGAGGACGAGTGGTGGGCTGAGACGGTCTATGCGTCCCATCCTGCCGTGCAGCGGGTTGCGGGTGGCACCGAACGCTCCGATTCGGTCGCCAACGCATTGGAGGCATTGAGCGAGTATGCTGACGAGCACGACTGGGTGCTGGTCCATGATGCGGCACGTCCCTGTTTGACACGGTTTGATCTGGACCGGTTGATCGCTGCCCTCGGCGACGGGTCAGCTGGCGCCTTGCTCGCGGTACAGGTGCACGACACGGTCAAGGTCGCCGATGCCGCGTCCGGTGATCGCGTGCTGCGGACCGTCCCTCGGGAACAGCTCTGGCGCGCCTATACGCCGCAGGCGTTTCCGCTTGGCACCCTTCGCCGCGCGCTGGCGCGGGCACGCGATCAGGGCAGCGCGATCACCGACGATGCGAGCGCGATCGAGCAATTGGGGCTGCGCCCGTTGCTGGTCTCGGGCCGCTCCGATAACCTGAAGATCACGCGGCCTGAGGATCTGCCTCTGGCGCAGTTCTTCCTTGAGCAGCAGCAGGAGCAGGGGTTGCGATGAGCCTGAGCGTCGTCGAAGACAGGACCATCCAGGGGCTGTGCCGGGCCGGCACAGAAGGACGTCGATGCTGATCGGTCAAGGCATCGATGCCCATCGTTTCGCGCCCGACCGGCGGCTGGTGCTCGCTGGCGTCGAGATCCCGCATACACAGGGTCTGGCGGCCCATTCGGATGGCGACGTCGTGCTCCATGCGCTCTGCGATGCGCTGCTTGGCGCCGCCGGACTGGGTGACATCGGTCATCACTTTCCGGATACCGATGCCGCGTTCAAGGATATCGACAGCCGTCTCCTGCTGCGTCGGGTGATGAACGCACTCACCGAGCGCGGCCTGAGCGTCCACAACGCCGATGTCACCATCGCCGCTCAGGTACCGAAGCTGGCGCCTCATATCCAGGCGATGCGAGATTGCATCGCGGCCGATATCCAGTGTGCTCGGGTCAACGTCAAGGCGACGACGACCGAGCGCATGGGCTTTACCGGTCGAGGCGAGGGGATCGCGGCGTTCGCGGCGGTGTTGCTGGACGAGCCGAGCCCAGGGGGCGGATCATGAGTGAGCCCATGCGGTCGATGGTGCCATTCAACGGCACCACGCCGGACGCCTGGCGACCCTGGCGTTCCTTCGTCGAGTTGCCCTACGCCTTCGGAGATCCGCCGCTGCGCGCCTGGCTGCGCAGCCAGCCCGATGACTTCATCGTGGATGAACAGCTCGCGTTCGGTCCGGATGGCGACGGTGAGCATGCGTTGCTGCGGGTGCGCAAGACCTCGGCCAACACGGAATGGGCGGCACGGCGGATCGCGGCGCTCGCTGGCGTCTCGGTCAAGGCGGTCGGCTATGCCGGACTCAAGGACCGTCACGCGGTGACCACCCAATGGTTCTCGGTCCACCTCGGGCGCTCGCCGGAGCCGCGTTGGCGATTGCTGGCCGAGGATGGTCTCGAGGTGCTGGAGCAATCCCGGCATCGGCGTAAGCTCAAGCGCGGCAATCTGGCCGGAAACCGGTTCGTCATTCGTCTGCGCGGGGTCGAAGGGGATCTCGATGCCGCTGCGAAACGACTGGATATGCTCGCTGCGCAAGGGGCACCGAACTATTTTGGTGCGCAGCGGTTCGGGCGCAACGAGGGCAATCTGCTGCGCGCCCAGGCGTTGTTCGCCGGGGCGGCGCCGCGCGCGACACGCCACCAACGCGGGCTCTGGATCTCGGCCGCGCGCTCGCAGCTCTTCAACGAGGCCCTCGCACGGCGCGTCGAGCGCGGCGAGTGGCTGCGGGCGCTGGTTGGCGACCGGCTGCAGCTGCGCGGCAGCCATTCGCATTTCTTGGTTGAGGAGGTCGATGCCCGGATCGAGTCGCGTCTGGTCGCCGGTGACCTGAGCCCGACCGGACCGCTCTTCGGTGCCGGTGAGCCCTTGACGCAGGATGCGGTGCAGGCGCTCGAGCAAGAGGTTGCTTCCGCCTACCCGGATTGGATCGACGGGCTCAGCGAGACCGGCCTGAAGCAGGAGAGACGGCCGCTGCGCTTGGACATCGAGTCGCTGACGCTGGAATGGACCGCCGAGAATGATGTGATCCTGCGTTTCATCCTGCCGGCTGGAGGCTATGCGACCGCGGCTATCCGCGAGCTCTGCACCTGCCGGGAGCGCCCACCTCAGCACGAGGGTGACGGGCCCTCAGCCGGACGACCTGCATTAGCCGTCGAGGTCTGATCGGTCCGCGATCAACAGGATCTCGACACGCCGGTTCGCGCGGCGGCCCGCTGCAGTTCGGTTATCGGCGATCGGCTCCTGCTCGCCGCGCCCCTCGATCCTGATCCGCTCCGCGCTGGTGCCAAGCGATACCAGGACCTCCTTGACCGCCTCGGCGCGCTGCTCGGAGAGCGCGCGATTGGCCTCGGCGGGACCGGTGTTATCGGTGTGGCCGCGCAGCTCGACGCGCACCTCGGGATGCGTTGCCAGGAATTGGTTCACCTCGCGGAGCGCGCTCGGCTCCTGATTCGCGAGTGTTGCCGAACCGGTCTCGAAGCGCAGTGCCTGCTCACCGAGCGTGACAAGCATGCCGTCGTCGGTGAAGCGGGCGCCCAATGCGGCATAGGCCGGCCAGCGCTCGCCAAGCACGGTTGCTTGGCTCGGACCACTCTCGCTCTGGCCCCTCGCTGCGCTTCCCGCGTCCAAGCCAGTGTTCGCGGTCGCGAGTCTGGCCTTGGCGCGGGCGATCTGCTCCGTGAGCTTGGCGTTTTCGGCCGCGAGCGCCGCCTGCTGTGCCTTGAGCTCCAGGTCTTTGTTGAGGTACTGAGCGGCCGCCTGCGCCTGCTCCAGCCGCGCGGCGCGGGCTTGTGCAGACGTCTTGGCCTGCTCCAGCTCGGCGGCGCGGGCCTCGGTCTCAGCTTGCGCTTGCTCCAACTGCGCAATCCGGGCGGTGGCGTCGGCGAGCTGGCCCTCGAGATCGGTGTTCTCGGCCTCGAGCGCAGCACGCTCCTCAGCGGCGAGCAGGGTGGTGCGCGCAACGGCCTCAGCGCCGGCCTCGCGCGTCTGCTCGACTGCACGGACGGCGAACAGTCCCGCGCCGAAGAGCGCGACCAGCAGGCTGATCACCGCAGTGATGCGCAGTTGAGTCTCCGGTGCATCGATCGCGGGGGTCGGGTCGTCGCCGCCGGGGAGGGCGGCGGTCGCGAGCTCGTCGGCCGACCCCGGGGTTGGGGTCGCTTGGTCGCTCACTGGTGTCGAGTTGGTCATCATGCCGGTCAGGCCTCCATCACTGTTCTGGCACGCAGATGCGGCGCTGCAGGACCGCGGTGACGGTCGAGACGAGCAGCAGCAGCACGATGCCGCTCAGCATCATCAGCAGTCCGATTGCGAGGTCCCGATGCAAGACGGTACCGGTGCGCTCGTACATCACCATCATCGCGATGCTCACGGCGGCGAGCGGGAACGAATAGGCCCACCAGGAGAGATAGAAGCGCAGCCGCAGAAACCGGGGCGCCTGCACCAGCAGCAGCAATGTCAGGAACAGCGCAGCGAAATAGAGCGCATGGGCAAAGACGTCGAGCTCGTCGACCAGGCGGCTGTAGGCAATGAAGCCGACAGCAGGCGGTGCGATCAAGATGAACAGGGTCGGCATCAGCCGTGCCTCGAGCGGGTGATGGAAGAGCACCCGGTAGAAGACGCTAATCATCAGCACCGACCACAGCAAGAATCCGGCACTGAAATAGAACCAGGACAGATCGACGAATCCCAACGGCACCCCGGCGATCGGGACCAGTACGTTGCCGACCGCCGGGATGAACCAGGACGGGTTCAGGTGATGGACCTGGAACCTTGTGCCGTGCATCCAGTCGCCGACGATGTAGAGGGTTAACGCGAGCTGAGTGGCAGCGCCGACGGCCCACAGCACGAGGCTGAGCTGAGGCCGCGATGACAGTAATGCGATCGAGAGCAGCAACAGACTGATCGATAGGGTCGGAAAGAAGTTGAGCCGCACCGGATGGCGTAGCTCTTCCAGCACCGCGTCGCGGTGCAAGACGAGCTTGGCGCCATAGAGCAGCGCGATCAGCACGAAGACGGCAGCGGTGAAGGCGAGCAGCCAGGGCACGAGGCCGAGCTCGAGCTGCAAGATCTGTTGCGCCTTCTCCCAACTGATGGTCAGGCCAGCCAGCCCCATCACCATCGCGAAGAAGGACGCCGGGAAATGACGCAGCCGCAGCGCGGATTGCATCGTCGACATGGGTGCCTCCGGACAAGAACGGGCGACCCGGACGCGGAGTCGGGCGCGAGATAGCCGGAGTGTAGGCAAACCGCGCTCAGCGGCGCATTGATCGATGTCGGAGTGGCTTGGTCGGATTTGCCGCACGGCGCCGGTGCGGCAGCCGAGGACCCATCAGGGTCAGCCGCTATCGCCCTGGTAGTACTTCGCGATCTCGGTCTCGGAGAGACGGATCAGGGCGTCGCGCGGGAAGGCACTCATCAGCTCCCAGGCCAGGTTCAGCGTGGCCTCGATGCTGCGGTCCTCGGACTCGCCCTGGCCGACGAAGCGCTGGTCGAAGTCATCGGCGAACTTCAGGTAGCGCCGGTCGCGCTCGGAGAGCTCGTCGGCGCCGATGATGCTGGCGAGGTTGCGGGTCTCGAGCGCGCGCGCATAGAGCGCATAGAGCTGCGCCGCGACCTTGGGATGGTCCTCGCGGGTGTCGTCCTTACCGATGCCGTCCTTCATCAGTCGCGACAGGCTCGGCGAGATGTGTACCGGCGGGTAGATGCCCTGGTTCTGCAGTTCGCGCGAGAGCACGATCTGCCCCTCGGTGATATAGCCGGTCAGGTCCGGGATCGGATGGGTGATGTCATCGGACGGCATCGAGACCACCGGCATCATCGTGATCGAGCCGTGGCGCTCGTGGATACGGCCGCAGCGCTCGTAGATCTCGGCCAGGTCCGAGTAGAGATAGCCCGGATAGCCCTTGCGCGCCGGGACATCGCCCTTGGCGGTCGCGACCTCGCGCAGCGCCTCGGCGTAGTAGGTCATGTCGGTCATCACCACCAGCACATGGCGGTCGAGATCATAGGCCAGGTACTCGGCCGCCGTCAGCGCGGTGCGGGGCAGGGTCAGGCGCTCGACCGGCGGGTCATCGGCCAGGTTGACGAACATCACCACGTTGCGCAGCACGCCGGAGCTCGCGAACTCGTCGCGGAAGAACTTGGCGTCGGCGTAGCTCACGCCCATCGCCGCGAACACGATCGAGAAGCTCGAGTCCTCGTCCTTGAGCTTGGCCTGGCGCACGATCTGGGCCGCGAGCCGGTTGTGAGGCAGCCCGGAGCCCGAGAAGATCGGCAATTTTTGGCCGCGCACCAATGAGTTCAGCCCGTCGATCGTCGAGATGCCGGTCTGGATGAACTCGCGCGGATAGCTGCGCGCGGCCGGGTTGATCGCCGAGCCACCGACTGGGCGCCGGATGTGGGAGAGGATCGGCGGACGGCCGTCACGCGGCTCACCGAGGCCGTTCAGCTCGCGACCGAGGATCTCGGGCGAGAGGGCGATCTCGACCGGCTCGTCGAGGAAACGGACCCAGACCGCCTCGAGGTCGAGGTCATCGGTGCCCTCGAACACCAGGATCATCACCTCCTCATTGGATGCGCGGATGACCTGGCCGTCACGGGTGCCGCCACGGCCGTCCGAGATGCGCACGCGGTCGCCGAACGCGACACCCGGTGTGTCGCGGACCAGGATCAGCCCGCCGCGGACCTCGCTGGCGGTTCGGTATTCTTTGATGCTCATGGCAGGAAGGACAAGCTGCTAGGGGCTGGATTCCGGGAAGACGCGGCGCGCTCAGTCATCGGTATGCTGCTTCGCGTACTCGAGCCGGATCGACTCGAAGGCCTCGTCGATCTCGCGCGCGAGGTCGTTGATGCGCGCGACCTGTTCACTGGTGTACATCGATTTGCAGCGGCGCGCCTTGGCCAGCTGCGGCAGGTCCTGCAGATGGCTGACCGGAACGCCAATCTCGATCAGGGTCATGCCCTTGTCATAGGTCGAGAGGGCGAGATCGAGCAGGGCGAACTGTTTCTGCGGCGAACAGAAGGTGTCGACCTCATCGAGCGCGCTCTGCTGCAGCACACCTTCCTTGATCAGCGAGGCGCCCTCGAGCTGCCAGCGCTGGGCATCGGAGAGCGCCTCGGGGCCGACCAGATTGACGATGCGCGAGAGCTCGGCGTCGCGGGCGAGCAAGGCCAGGGCCTCGGTACGGCGTCCCTCCCAATGCCGATCGACCTCCTTGTGCCACCATTCGGCGGCGGCATGCACGTGGCCGGAGAAGCTGGTGACCCAGTCGATGCTCGGGTAATGGCGGGCGTCGGCGAGCTCCTTCGAGAGCGCCCAGAAGGTCTCGATGATGTCCTTGGTGTGGCTGGTCACCGGCTCCGAGAAGTCACCGCCCGGCGGCGAGACGGCACCGATCAGGGTCACCGAGCCGGCGCCGGCGTTGTAGGTCTCGACGCGGCCGGCGCGCTCGTAGACCGCGGCCAGACGCGACGCCAGGTAGGCCGGATAGCCTTCCTCGACCGGCATCTGGCCGAGGCGGCCGGAGACCTCGCGCAGCGCCTCGGCCCAGCGGCTGGTCGAGTCGGCCAGCATCACCACGTCGTAGCCCATGTCGCGGTAGTACTCGGCCATGGTCAGGCCGACGTAGACCGAGGCCTCGCGCGCGACCACCGGCATGTTCGAGGTGTTGGCGACCAGCAGCGTCTTCTCCATCAGCTTGCGGCCGGTATAGGGGTCCTCGAGCTGCGGGAAGCTCTCGAGCACGTCGACCAGCTCGTTGCCGCGCTCGCCGCAGCCGACGTAGATCACGATATCGGCGTTCGACCAGCGCGCGATCTGCTGCTGCACGACCGTCTTACCGGCGCCGAATGGGCCGGGCACTGCACCCTTACCGCCCTTGAGCTGCGGGAAGAAGCTGTCGATCACCCGTTGGCCGGTGATCAACGGCGAGATGCCATCGTCGCGCTGGCGATACGGGCGCGGCTTGCGGACCGGCCAACGATGGAACAGCGTCAGGTGCAGGCTGTGCCCGTGCGCATCGCGCAGATGAGCGATGCTGTCCTCGACCCGGTACTCGCCGCCGGGCGCGAGCTCGGTCAGCTCGCCCTGATGATCCGGCGGCACCAGGATCCTGTGCTGGATGGTCTCGGTCTCTTGCACGGTGCCGAGCACGGTTCCGGGACCGATCGACTGCCCCGGTGCAAGCTCGGGGTTGGGCTCGAATTCCCAGCGCTTCTCTCGGTCCAGGCCCGGCAGCGCGAGCCCACGGCGGATGTAGTCGCCCGATTCCAGCGCAATCTTCTCCAGCGGTCGTTGGATGCCGTCGAAGATCTCACCGAGCAGGCCGGGGCCGAGCTCGACCGAGAGCGGCCACCCCAAGCCTTCCGCCGGCTCGCCGGGCCGAACACCATCGGTGCTCTCGTAGGTCTGAACGACCGCCTCGCGCCCGGCCAGCGAGATGACCTCGCCGACCAGCCCGAGCTCGCCGATCCTGACCTGCTCGCCGCTGCGGATGCCGGGCAGATCGATGGTGACGATGGGCCCGTTGATCTCGCGGACGAAGCCCTTGTTCTGTTGCTCGCTCATCTCGCTCAGCCCCCGAAGATGCTGCCGGTGTCGAAGCCGCTCGGGACCAGCCGCTCCAGGATGACTTGCTGCAACCGGCTGCGCAGCCGTGCCAGCCGTCCTTCGAAGGTATTGTCGACCCGGATCTTTCCGTCGCTGCTCTCGATCATTACACCGCCAAGCGTCTCGATCGGGTTCTCGTCCAGGTTGGCCTGGGTGTCGGCCGGCAGGGTCTCGGCGACCCTGTCCCACTGCTTGGTGAGCAGCTTGAGGTCGGCGCTGTTGGCGCGCAGGATCACCTGCGAGCGTTCCATCTCGGTCAGCGCGGTCTGAATGAAGCCCTGCAGTGTCTTCAGGTAGGCGGTGCTGTCCTTGCGGTGGGCCTCCATCTGCTCGGCCAGCCGCGACTCGACATCGCGCACCAGATTCCAGCGCACCAGGTCCAGATGGCTTTGCAGCTTCAGCTCCTCGGCCTGCACCTGCTGGCGGTAGGCGCGATCGCCGAGGGTCTTGGCGATCGCCTCCTCACGCTGCTCGCGCAGGCGCAACTTCTCGGCGGCATCGCGGAGGATGTTGTCGCGCGAGCGCTGGGCGCGCTCGCGGTACTCGCTGGCCAGGCGCTCGGCCCGGGCCAGAATGGCATTCTCGAGCTCGTCTGCTTGGGTCACGTCGAGTCCTTGGTAGCGGTCGGTTGCATCAGGTTGGCACTCCCGAACATGCTGGCGAGCCGTTCCGCGACCTCGCTGCTGAGGACCGGCGGAGCGGACAGCGGCGGCACTGCGATGACGACGATCCGCCCGCCCTCTCGGCGCACCCGCTTGAGGTGGTCCACGTCCATGCTCATCACTGCGTCATCGACGATCACGAAGGCCTTGTCGCGCGCGGCGCGCAGCTCGCGGAACACGCGATCGACCTCGGACGCGGGCGGATTCGGATAGGTCTCGAAGCCGATCACGCTGAAGCCCTCGGCGAGGCTCTCATCGCCGAGGAACAGCATCCGGGTCGGCGGCGGCTCCGCTTGCGGCGCATTCGGCGTATTCGGGACGCCAGACGCCGGCGCGCTCGGATTCGGCTCGCTCATCCCAGATCAGATCCGGTTCAGCAGCAGGATCGAGACGACCAGTCCATAGATCGCGATGCCTTCGGCAAGCCCGAGATAGATCAGCGTGCGCCCGAGATTCTCCGGCTTTTCGGTGATAGCTGCCAGTGACGCAGCGCCGATGGGGCCGACAGCGATGCCGGCACCGATCGTGGACAGGGCGGTCGGGATACCGGCACCGATGATCGCGAGACCCATTCCGGTGCTGACCTCGAGCACCTCGATCGTCTCGACGCTCTCCTGGGCGAAGACCTGATCGATGCCCAGTACCAAGAGTCCGAGCTGGGCGCCGATGAAGACCAGGAGCTGGGTGCCCATCGCCGGCTTGGCCCAGCGCGGCAGTCGCAGGGGCGCGCCGGCGGGGCGCATCTCCAAGGCGACGCCGGTCACGACGAGGCCAAGGATGGCGAAGGACATCAGTGCAACGAGCCAGTACATGGATGGGTACCTCAGTGTTCGGTCAAGGGTCTGTCAGGGAGTCGATCGGGGTGCAGCAGGCGCCGGCGGAACGCGTCCTATCAGGCCGCGCGGCGCCGCAGCCGCAGCGGCGAGAATTCATGGCCATCACCGGAGAAATAGCGGGAAAAGCCCTCGTAGTATTGCAGACGCATCACCTGGATCATCACGATACCGCCCTCGAGGACCAGCACGAACAGGTTGCCCAGGATCACGGTGATCAGATGACCTGCCGGGCCCATCATGCTGGCGAGTGTCAGCACTGCGAGCGACAGCGCAGCATGATTCAGGCTGAACGCGGCAACACGCAGGAACGAGAGGGTATTGGAGATGTAGCCAACGACGGTTTCGAGGGTCTCGATGAAGACGACCAAGACCTTCTCGCTGAACGGTGCCTCCAGGTGACGCCAGGCATGGACCGCCAACGCCGCGAGCGAGAGCAGGATCAGCAGCAACGGGCCGTTGCCGAATTCGCCGCTTCCTGCGAGGCCCAGCCCTCCGAAGACCATCGCCAGGTAGAAGATCAGATTGACCAGGCCATGATGGCCGAACAGCGCCGCGGCGATGTCCTTGACGACCAGGCGGTTGTAGATCGCCAGCAGGCACGCGACCGCAATGAAGACGACGCCGTAGCCGAGCGCGATCTTCAGCATCAGGATCGGGTGGTGGATCGGGCTGGTCCAGAGTGCCGGCAGCACCTCCTCGTAACCGAAGATGCTGCCGTAGAGGAACCCGAACAGGACCGATGATAGGCCGGCCATCACACCGAACAGATAGAAGCGCCCCAGCTTCTCGCGGAATGCCCAGGCGAGTCCGGCGATCGTCGCGCCCTGACCGACGTCGCCGAACATGGAGCCGAACATCAGTAGAAAGGTCACCGCGAACAGCGGGGTCGGATCGACCTCGCCGTATTGCGGGATACCGTATTGCTTGACCAACATCGTGAACGGTGCGAGCAGCCGGTGCTTGATCGGAACCGAGGGCACCAGCGGTCGCTCGTTCGCAGTCGGCGCACGCTGTTCGAGCTCAAAGGGCAGCGCCAGACTGCCGCGCAGGCGCGCCTCGAGCTCGGAGACGGCGCGCGCCGGTACCCAGCCGGCGAGCGCGGCGAGATGGCCTGCGCTGCGGATCGACGGGTCCAGCGTCACGAAGGGCTCAGCGAGCAACAGTGCGCGCTGTGCCTCGAGCAGGCGGTCGTGATGCGTCTGCTCCCAATCGGCCAGCTCGCGTCGCAGCCCGGCCCGCTCTGCCTCCAGCTGCTCGCGCTGAGTGGCGAGCTCACCCCGCTTGTGGGCCGGATCAGCGTCCTCGAGCGCAGCCGGGATCGGCAGCGGCTGAAAGCTGGCGGAGCTCAGCACCGAGGCGAGCTGACCTTCCTTCTCGCCGCGTGGTCCGACGATGACGACATGGGTGCTGTCGCCGCGCTCGAGGTAGGTGAACAGGAGGTGGTCGGCGAGACTGACCGCACCTTGGAGCCGTCGAACGTTCTCGCGCGGCACCACGCCGACATAGAAGTCGAGAAAGCGGGTCTTGTTTCGCAGTGCCCCCAAGTCGATATGGAGGTTACTGAAATTCTCGAGCGAGGCCTGCTGCTCGCGCACGAACCGATCCTGCTCGTCGATGCGCCGAAACGCCTCCTCGAAGCGTGAGGCCTCGGCCCAGCGCTCCCCGAGTTGCTCATTGACTGCGCGCAGCTCATCGTGCCCGACCACCCGGACCTTCTCGATGGGCGGGGTGTCGTCGATCGGTACCACCTTGGCGATCTTCTCGAGCCGTGAGCGTGCCTGCTGGTAGAGATCGCGGTAATCGCGCCCTGGGATGCCGCTGAGCATCTGTGCCTCGGGGGCGCGGGTATCGGGATGGAAGCTCTCGGTCTCGGCCAGTGTCAGCGATGCCTGCGGGAGATCATCGGTGATCACGAGCAGCCGAACATGCTTCATCGGCAGCGGCCGGAGCCGAAATTCGGCCTGGGCGGCCTCTGCCCGCAATCGCTGGGCGAGCTGCGGCATCTCGGCGATCATGGGACCGAGCCGGGAGCGCGCCGCACTCGCGGCTTGCCCAAGACGCTGAGCCAGCGGGCGGAGGCGCGTTGTCGCCGCTTCGCGCAGCCTGATCAGCCGTGGCTCCGCCTGCTCGAGCAGTGGAGCCAGCTGCGTGCGGACCTTGGTCCCGGCCTGCCGCAGACGCCGAGCCAGCGGCCGGAGATGGGTCGTCGAGAGTTGGCGCAGCATGGTTCGGATGTTCCGCAAGGGGTCGTTCCGGCTCGGGTAATGGGCTCGGCTCAGGCCGCGTCGGCCAGCGAGTCGGCAGGGCAGTTCGGCTCGCTCACCTCGACCGCGATCTCGATCAGCTCTCGCGGCAGGCCGAGCAGCTGCCCCTGGACGATCGAGAACAGGGCCAGCACCCCGTGCTCACGCAGGATCAGATAGGCCAGGGCGCGCGCGACACCAGATTGTCCGTTGGCCAGGGTGCGACGGGCCTCGTCGGTCACATGACCACCGAGGCGGCGCTGGACCTCCATCAGGCTGGTGCTGCCGGCGAGCCTGCTCGTCAGCGGCTCGGGCAGTGCCGCGAGGATCTCGTCGAAGGTCTCCAGATTGACCAGTCTCAGCAAACGGTCCCGGTGTAGCAAGCGCACCGACGGCACCAATTGATAGTAGGTCTCACTCGGCGAGAGCCCGTAGGAGAACCGGAACCGCAAGAGCCATAGGAGTCCGACCCGATCGAGCACGGCGCCGAGCAGCTGCTTCAGCTCGTTTCCATCCTGGTTGGAGACCTGCAGCAGCCGTCTGACCATCTCGCCGTAGTAGCGCTGGTCGAGCGCCGCCTCGAGCGCGAAGGGCTCGCGCTTCTGCTCGAAGACCTCGCGCCCTTGGCGTGCGATCAGGCTGTAGGGCCCCTGTTCGAGCTTGCGGAGCAGCTCGAGCACCCCTTCGGCCCGGAACAGCTCCTGCTGCGGCAGGCGAACGTGCGCCGGCAGCTCATAGAGATTGGCGCTGATCTCGCTTTGGTCCAACTCGTAGAGCTGACCGCGTAGCAGCGTCTTGAGATTGAATAGCGCGTATTTCCGACCCCAAGCCAGCACCAGGCCTGCCTCGGTTGCGTTCATCGGGCGGATCAGCACCCGCAGCTCGTCGAGCAGGGTGTTGATCAGCGCCTGTTTGACGGCGCGGCTCTTGGTGCGCCGATCGAGCTGCTCGTCGAGCAACGCCTCCAAGCCGAAGCGCTCGGCGAGATCGGGCAAGCTGAGCTCGCACAGGGCCGCGATCTGATCCGATGTCAGCAGCCGTTCGGACATCGCGCTGACCCGGGTATTGAGATAGGGCTGGGGGGCCAAGGTCATCGGTCGTGGCCTTTACGGCGAATGAGCACGGCGAATGATTGCGGCATCAATCAGGGTACAGGGGCAAATCAGTCGATGCGACCGGGGTTCGGTCGCAGACGCGATCGATCATCGCGTTGGATCGAGCAGCAGCGCGAAGGCCGCCTCGAGGGCCTCGTTCTCTCGCTTCTCGGCGGTTTCACGGAGCTGAACATGGCGCTCGTCGTAACGACGCTTGAGCTCCGCGACGGTCTGCTCGGCGCGTTCTTCCGCCTTGTTGATGAAGCTCCGATGCAGGTCCGGCACGCGCGCGGTGAAGTGCTCATCCTGGGTGCGGGCGTCGCGCATCGCCGCCTGAATGATGCGCTCCTGCTCCTGCTCCGCCTCCTGCGCGATCTTCTCGGCCCGCATCTCGGCATCGAGCAGTCGTTTCAGCGTGTCGTCCATCAGGGGTATCAGATCGCAGCTAGGGTTCAACAGAAAGACGCATGCCCGACGCGACCGGACAGTCGCGACCGGGGAGGCGCGACCGGACAGGCGCGACCGGACATCAGCCCCCGCGCCCGCTCGGACGTCATCGACGCCTGCCTGCGGTGCCAAGGGCTCAGGTGCGGCGCAGAGTACTTCAAAAGCACCATCAACGTGATCCTGGAGGCGACGGTTGCTTGCGTTGGATCAGATTGAGGCTCCATGTTCCCATGGAGCAGCGGCAACTGCCAACCACTGGCCCCACGGAGCGGTCTCGGTGACGCCTGCCTTGAACCGGTCAGCGACGGCGTCCGGTGAGCCGGTTCGTCGGGAGCATCTGTCGAGCGAGCGCAGAGCGTATTGCTCCGGCCGGCCTTGCAGCCGAACCGGACGACGAAGCGCATGGCGAGCGCTGGGGCGTATCATTGGGCCACAAGCGCCCGCCCATTGCAGTGCGCGCTGAACCGCAGCGTGCCGCCCTTGTGCGACGTCATGCCTGCTCGCCTCCAACGGTTCGGCCGGCCCGCCAGCGGCGCGATCGGACAATGATCGGACAATGCCCCGGCCACTGAAGGACCGGTGCAGACCGGCCCGGCGGCACGGCCGATGAGATGACCAGAAGCCCCAAAACGCCAGAAGCCCCAAAACGAGATTCCCGATGCCTGTTCCCCAACCACCTGAGCCACCCCGGCCGATGCGCTCACGACCCGGCATCGGTGCACGTATCCTCGGTGCGCTGCTGCTGTTCTGGAGTGTCGGACTCGTGTCCTGCCAGTCGTTATTCTTCCTATGACCACGCGCGGACCCGATACAAACCTTCAAGAGCTGCTGAACCGGCTTGGCGTGACCGGTCCGGCCGCCCAATGGCTGCGGGAGCGGGGGCAGGCGCTCACGCCGGCTGGAGCAACGGCGCGCCCACCGCGTCGGGTGCGGCCGGTGCAGGCGCTCCTGCTTTGGATCGTCTCGGCACCACTGTTACTTGCGGCCGTGATCGCGCTCGCCTGGGGCCGGTTCGACGGCTTCGTCGCTGATGCGCTGGCCTGGGGGTTGATTGCGCTCTCTGCAGTGCTCACCCGGCGCGCCTCGCTCGCCTCCGTGCCGCCACCGGAGAATCGACGGTTCCGCCGCTTTGGCCGCACCTGGCGGTTGCCGCTCCGGAATCTAGCGGCAGGCCTGTTGGCGCTCGGAACCGGCACCGCAGCGGTGCTGGGGATCGGTTATCCGCTGGCGATCGGCCTCGGCTTCGGCGCGGTCGCGCTGCTTGGCTATCATCTGACCTATGGCCTCGAGCCGTTCTGGGTCGGGGAGTCGCCGCCAGCGCAAGACAAGGAGTCACGGGCGGTACTCGAGGCCCTCGCCGAGGCCGAGGATCGGCTGATCAACATTGAGCGCGCCGCCGACGCGATCCACAACCGCGAGCTCAGCACGCGGCTGGCGCGCATCGCCGAGCTCGGGCGCGGCATCCTGGCGCAGATCGCCGAGCGCCCGTCCGATCTGCGCCGTGCCCGCCGGTTCCTGACCGTCTTCCTTGAAGGCGCGGAGCAGGTCTCGGATGGCTATGCGCGCACCCATCGCTACGCCGATTCGGCCGAGCTGGAGCAGAACTTCCGGACCGCCCTGATCACGATCGAGGAGCAGTTCGCGCGCCAGCGCGAGCGGCTGCGCGAGGCCGACGTGCTCGATCTCGATGTGCAGATCGAAGTGCTGAAGAAGCAGCTCGATCAAGAGGGGATTCGTTAGGCGGTATGAGCTTTGACAGAAATCGCCTTAGCCCCGGCAGCGCCCCGGCGCCGAAGCACTGACTCGACTAGGCCGACGACGCAGGTGATTGCGGCCTCGTTATCACCGCCAACCCCCAGCCGGTATAGCATAGGCGATTGGCTTGACCGATGATCCGGTCGCCCAGCGCCGTACCAAGAGGAGCAGCGATGACCATGAGCGAGAAGCCCACCACGAGGCCAGAACAGACACCAGCGGCCAACGAACGGTCGGCAGCATCCGTTGGTACGCCTGCGACCAGCCCCGCTGCTGCCGCCGGCCAGGAGGTCGTCGCGCTGGCCGACGCCCCACCGGCCGAGCAGGCCGAGATCAAGGGCCTGTTGGCCGAGCTGGATCTGACCGACAGCAGCTCGATCATGCACTTCGGGGCCAAGGCGCAGCAGCAGCTGACAGCGGTCTCGGATCAGATGCTCGAGGGCGTGCGCAACAAGGACACCGGCGCCGCCGGCCAGACCCTGAGCGAGATGGTCGGCACCTTGCGCGGGTTCAATGTCGAGGCGATGGACCCGAACGCGAAACCCGGCTTCTTCAAGCGGCTGTTCGGCGCCGGCAAGCCGATCCTGCGCTTCTTACAGGAGTACGAGGAGGTGCGTGACCACATCGACCGCATCACCATCGACCTCGAACGCCACAAGACCCGGCTGCTGACCGATGTGACCGCGCTCGACCGGCTCTATGACGCCAATCTCGACTACTTCCGCGAGCTCGAGCATTACATCGCCGCCGGCCAGGCGAAGCTGGAGGAGCTCGACAACGAGGCCATCCCGCGACTCGCGGCCAAGGTCGAGCAGGCCGAGGACATGGTCGAGGCGCAGAACCTGCGCGACCTGCGCACCGCGCGCGACGACCTCGAGCGGCGTGTCCATGATCTGCGCCTGACCCGGCAGGTGGCGATGCAGGCGCTGCCGAGCATCCGGCTGGTGCAGGAGAACGACAAGGGCCTGATCAACAAGATCAATTCGACCCTGGTCAACACCGTGCCGCTGTGGCGCCAGCAGCTCGCGCAGGCGGTCACCATCTACCGTTCGGGCCGTGCCGCCGAGACGGTCAAGGCCGCGACCGATCTGACCAATGATCTGCTCAAGGCCAATGCGGCCAACCTGAAGACCGCGAATGCCGAGGCGCGGCGTCAGATCGAGCGCGGCGTGTTCGACATCGAGACGGTCAAGGAGGCCAATCGGACCCTGATCGAGACCATCGAGGAGAGCCTGCAGATCGCCGATGAGGGCAAGCGCGCCCGCGCCGCCGCCGGCGCCGAGCTAGAGCAGATGGAGACCGAGCTGCGCAAGACCCTGGCCGCCGCCAGCGCGCCGCCGCGGGGGTGATGGCGCCTGAGCCGATGCCGATCGATCAGCGCTTGCCGAGCCCTGCTCGGCGTTCAGTCCCCAGCGGGCGCCCAGCCCGCCGATGCTGCCTGCGGTCGTGCTTCTTGGCCATGGCGAGCAGCGCCTCGTTCATCCGCCGCAGCTCGGCCTGATTCTCCTCCCACTTGCGATCCTGTTCCGCTTCGCTCCGCAAGCTCCGCCCTTTAGGGCGGGGTAGTTGATAGATGGCGGAGGGGTCGTCAGGATGCGAGTTTGCGGGCATGAGCCAATCACCCGGCGCTGGAGGTGGCGGGCAGGCCCTTGACCACGCGCTCCCAGTCGATCTCCGCACCGGGACAAGCCCGGCAACCGGAGCGGCCCTGTAGCTCGGAGACCAGCGGACGTCCGTAGACACCGTTTTCCAGGCGATAGATGATCACCACGCGGTCGACGGGGTGCACCAGCCAGTATTCCTTGACGCCGTGGCGCTCGTAGAGCGCGAGCTTGCGCACCTGATCATGAGCGGCGGTGCTCGGCGACAGGACCTCGATGAGCCAATCGGGCGCTCCACGACAGCCCCTAGCATCGAGCTTGGACGGGTCGCAGACCACGCTGATGTCTGGTTGGATCACCGTGGCGATGTCTGCGTCCGCTTCATCCCCCTGCGGGAGCCGGACATCGAACGGGGCGATGTTGACCTCGCAGCCGCTTCCGTCCAGCACGCCGGCGATCTCACGCGCCAGCTCGAAGGTGAGCCGTTGGTGCTGTCTGCTCGGCGCGGGCGCCATCGTATAGGCTACGCCGTCGATCAGCTCGTAGCGTTGATCCTCGGGCCAGTCACAATATTCGCCGTAGGTATGCCGGTGCGGGTCGCGCAACGCGAGAGACATGGTGCCGAAGCTCCAGCAATGGTTGGCACATCAGTATCGACGAGCGCGCGCCGCGCGACAACCGGCTGTCCGGCTTGTTGTTTCCCCGATCCCTGAACGCGGGTAGGTGCCGGCCTCGCCAACGGACGCCCCCCGACTCAAGCCGCCAACCCGCGCTCGCGCAGCGTTTTGATCTGATCGCGCAGCGCGGCAGCGCGCTCGAACTCCAGCTCCTTGGCGGCGCGGTACATCTCCTTCTCGAGCGCCTTGACCTTCTTCGCCATCTGCGCTGGGCTCAGGTCCGCGTACTCGGCCATCTCGTCGGCGACCTTGGCATAGTCGCGCGCCTTCATCGGCGCGCCCGGCGCGTGCGCCTCCATGATGTCGGCGACTGCCTTCTTGATCGTCTGCGGGGTGATCCCGTGCGCCTCGTTGTGGGCGATCTGCTTGGCGCGACGGCGCTCGGTCTCGTCGATCGCGCGCCGCATCGAGCCGGTGATCTCGTCGGCATAGAGGATGGCCTTGCCGTGGGCATTGCGCGCGGCGCGGCCGATGGTCTGGATCAGCGAGCCCTCGGAACGCAGGAACCCCTCCTTGTCGGCGTCGAGGATCGCGACTAGCGAGACCTCGGGCATATCCAGCCCCTCGCGCAGCAGGTTGATGCCGACCAGCACGTCGAACTCGCCGAGTCTTAAATCCCGAATGATCTCGACCCGCTCGACGGTGTCGATGTCCGAGTGCAGATAGCGCACCCGGATGCCGTGCTCACCGAGATAATCGGTCAGGTCCTCGGCCATGCGCTTGGTCAGCGTGGTCGCGAGCACGCGCTCGTTGCGCGCCGTGCAGACCCGGATCTCGGAGAGCAGGTCGTCGACCTGAGTTCTGGCCGGGCGTACTTCAACCTCGGGGTCGACCAGGCCGGTGGGGCGCACCACCTGCTCGACTACGGCGCCCGAGTGCTCGATCTCGTACTGGCGCGGGGTCGCCGAGACGTAGATGGTCTGCGGCCGGCGTGCCTCGAACTCCTCAAAGCGCAGCGGCCTGTTGTCGAGCGCCGAAGGCAGCCGGAAGCCGTAGTCGACCAGGTTCTCCTTGCGCGAGCGGTCGCCGCGGAACATGCCGCCGAGCTGCGGCACGGTGACATGGCTCTCGTCGATGCAGATCAGCGCATCCTTGGGCAGATAGTCGAACAGGGTCGGCGGCGGCTCGCCGGGGCCGCGGCCGGAGAGATAACGGCTGTAGTTCTCGATCCCGGAGCAGTAGCCGACCTCGACCATCATCTCCAGGTCGAAGATGGTGCGCTGCTCGAGCCGTTGCGCCTCAACCAGCTTGTCGTGATCGCGCAGCCAGTTCAGTCGTTCCTTGAGCTCGACCTTGATCTGCTCGACCGCGTTCAGGATCACCTCGCGCGGGGTCGCATAGTGGGTCTTCGGGAACACCGTGTAGCGCGGCACCCGGCGCTTCGATTCGCCGGTCAGTGGGTCGAACAGCGACAGGTTCTCGATCTCGTCGTCGAACAACTCGACGCGCACCGCCTCGTCGTCCGACTCGGCCGGGTAGATATCGATCACATCGCCGCGCACCCGATAGGAGCCGCGCGCGAGCTCGATCTCGTTGCGCCGATACTGCAGCGCTGCGAGCCGGCGCAGGATCGCGCGCTGGTCGATCAGGTCGCCGCGTGAGAGGTGCAGCACCATCTTCAGATAGGCCTCTGGGTCACCGAGGCCGTAGATGCTGGAGACGGTCGCGACCAGGATGACATCCGGGCGCTCGAGCAGGGCCTTGGTCGCCGACAGGCGCATCTGCTCGATGTGCTCGTTGATCGAGGCGTCCTTCTCGATGTAGGTGTCCGAGGCCGGCACATAGGCCTCGGGCTGGTAGTAATCGTAGTAGGAGACGAAATACTCGACCGCGTTGTGCGGGAAGAACTCGCGCATCTCGCCGTAGAGCTGTGCCGCCAGCGTCTTGTTCGGCGCCAGCACCAGGGTCGGGCGCTGCACCCGTTCAACGACGTTGGCGATGGTGAAGGTCTTGCCCGAACCGGTGACGCCTAACAGTGTCATTCCGGCCTCGCCGTCGTTCAGCCCTTCGGTCAGACGGCGGATCGCCTCTGGCTGATCACCGGCGGGCTGGAAATCGCAGACGAGCTCGAAGGGACGGGACATAGCGGGATGATCCAGGGTGGCATCGAGGTGGGTGAAGATGGGCGGCTCGAGGCGGGCAGGACCCCCTACCGGCTTCGACTGAAGCCGAGGCATCTCGCTCGCAGCAAGGGTCTTGACCGGGTTGGAACGCGCGCGTCGCGTGCGCCGTTTCGATTCGCTATGATCGGGCGCCAGTTGCCGAATGCCAACTTTGTCTATCAGCAGCGTTAGGGTGGTCCGCAAATAGCCCGAGTAGCGCCGGCTAGCCGGCGGCAAGAATCACTTGGCTGCCCTTGCATCCAAGGTTCAATTGCTTGCGGACAGACCCTTAGCTCGAGACCCCTGGCCTGACTAGGGCGCTGCTGTTGCCTTGATCTGCCTTTATCTACTGCGCTACCCCGAGATTCATCAGCGATGACCACCAAGCTCTCCAATCGTGTCCAAGCCGTCAAGCCATCGGCCACCCTTGCCATCACAGCACGCGCCAAGGAGCTGCGTGCAGCGGGGAAGGACGTGATTGGTTTGGGGGCAGGGGAGCCGGATTTCGACACGCCCGATCACATCAAGCAGGCCGCCATCGACGCCATCAAAGCCGGCTTCACCAAGTACACGGCGGTTGACGGCACGATCGAGCTCAAGCATGCCATCATCGCCAAGTTCCAGCGCGACAACGGGCTCGACTATGCGCCGGAGCAGATCCTGGTCTCCTGCGGCGGCAAGCAGAGCTTCTACAATCTGGCGCAGGCGGTGCTGGACCCGGGCGACGAGGTCGTGATCCCGGCGCCGTACTGGGTGTCGTATCCGGACATGGTGCTGCTCGCCAGCGCCGCGCCGGTGCTGGTGCAGGCCGGGGCCGAGCAGCGGTTCAAGATCACGCCGAACCAGCTGCGCGGTGCGATGACCGACAAGACCAAGCTGGTCGTGATCAATAGCCCGTCGAACCCGACCGGAATGGCCTACAGCCGCGATGAGCTCGAAGCCCTTGGCGACGTGCTGCGCGACTTCCCGCGCGCGCTGATCGCCACCGACGATATGTACGAGCATATCCTGTGGCCGGATCGCGGCGCCTTCGTCAACATCGTGATGGCCTGCCCGGATCTGCTGCCGCGTACCATGGTGCTCAACGGCGTCTCCAAGGCCTACTCGATGACCGGCTGGCGCATCGGCTACGCCGGCGGACCGGAGGCGGTGATCAAGGCGATGAAGAAGGTGCAGTCGCAGAGCACCTCGAACCCGACCTCGATCGCGCAGGTGGCCGCCCAAGCGGCACTCGAGGGGCCGCAGGAGTGCATCGGCGAGATGCTCTCGGCGTTCAAGGAGCGCCACGACCTTGTGGTCGAGCGATTGAACGCCATCCAGGGCATCGAATGCCTGCCGACCGACGGCACCTTCTACGTCTTCCCGAAGGTACAAGGTCTGATCGACGCGCTAGATGGCGTGCGGACCGATCTCGAGCTTGCCGAGCAGCTGATCGAACAGGCCGGTGTCGCGCTCGTCCCCGGCTCCGCGTTCGGCGCGCCCGGCTACGCGCGGATCTCGATCGCCACCAGCCGGGAGAACCTCGAGAACGCGCTCGACCGCCTGGCCCGTGTCGCGGGCTGATTGACGCCTGTTGTCGGCCGACCGGCTCACCAAGCGGAAGTCACCGAAGAGGCGTTTTGCCGCTTGACGACTTAACGAGGGAAAGGTAGTATACGCGGCTCGATCAATTCCCCGATAGCTCAGCTGGTAGAGCAACTGACTGTTAATCAGTGGGTCACTGGTTCGAGTCCAGTTCGGGGAGCCAATTCAAGCACTTAGCTAGCCTCCTTTGTCGGTTCGGGTCGGGCGTGACTTAAACGTGATTTGGAACGGTCGAGGTGAGCGACGGCAGTCCGGAGGTTCTCCGGTGCTAGGTGCGCATAGCGCTCGGTCATCGCGAGCGTGCAGTGGCCCAGGACATCGCGGACCTCGGCCATTGGGACGCCAGCCTGAACCAGCCAGGCGGCGCAGGTGTGGCGCAGGTCGTGTTTTTGGTGGGATCCTAGGTGGGACTTGAGGCAGGCGCTGGCTTTGTATTTTTTCTCGCACGGGTCGTGCTGACAGTGGTCGGCAAGCCACCCGATTTGCCACTGAACACTCCGCGAGCTTCCGTGCACCTGCCCTAGATCAACCCTCTTGGGCAAAGGTCTCGGCTTAGCATCGGATGCTATGATGACACAAGGACGCGCAAGGCTAAGGTGTAGTCGCGTCCGCGCATTCGGAGATGCGTGATGGAGCTGACACAACGCCACCTTTGGACGCGCTGAGCCAGGGCTCATGACCCGCGTTGCCTTTCTGTTCGTTCCTGCAACCCCATTACTGCGGCTGTTGCGCGCCATGCTTTCTGACGGCGACAGGACCTGGTCGCCACTCCCCCCGCCCAGCGGAAGCGGCTCCTGGCCAGGCGCTGTCGTAGCCGCTCATGGCTAACCCATGCTCAAGCTCGAAGCCCTGAAGAAGGACGCCCAGGTCCGCGGCATTCTGCCTGACGACATTGTCCGCATCGCCCAGGTCGAGCCGGTCGGCGAGCATGCCGTCACCGTCATCTACAAGGACAGCCAGGGCAACCTCGGCGGGCAGATGCTGATTCGCACCGACGAGGCGCGTCTGGAACGGGCCCAAGCCGGTCGCCCCTGGGCCTTCGATGCCGATGGCGCGGACTTCAAGCTCGCTCTTGAAGCCTACCGCATCAGCCAAGCGGCGCTGTTCGACCCAATGATGGCGGTGCACAGCGCCAACGTCGAACCGCTGCCCCATCAGATCGCCGCCGTCTACGAGGCCATGCTGCCCAAGCAGCCGCTGCGCTTCGTCCTCGCCGATGACCCCGGCGCCGGCAAGACCATCATGGCTGGCCTGCTGATGCGCGAGCTGCTGATGCGCGCCGATGCCCGGCGCATCCTGATCGTCTCTCCCGGCGGGCTCACCGAGCAATGGCAGGACGAGTTGCTCGAGAAGTTCGACCTGCGCTTTGAGATCTTCAGTCGCGAGAAGCAAGAGCAGAGCGCGGCCGGCAATTATTTCGAGGAGCAAGACCGACTCATCTGCCGGCTCGATCAGCTGTCCCGCAACACAGACTTCCAGGACAAGCTCTGCAACACCGAATGGGACCTGATCATCGTCGACGAGGCGCACAAGCTCTCGGCGACGTACTCCGGCAACAAGGTCAGCGAGACCAAACGCTTCAAGTTTGGGAAGCAGCTCAGCGCCATCGCGCGCCACTTGCTGCTGATGACCGCCACGCCCCACAACGGCAAGGAAGCCGACTTCCAAATCTGGCTCTCGCTGCTGGACGGGGATCGTTTCTACGGCAAGTTCCGCGAAGGCACGCACAAGGTCGACGTCTCCGACATGATGCGCCGCATGGTCAAGGAGGAGCTGCTCAAGTTCGACGGCACCCCGCTGTTCCCCGAGCGTCGCGCCTACACCGCCAATTACGAGCTGTCCTCGCTTGAGGCCTCCCTCTACGAACAGGTCACCACCTACGTGCGTGAGGAGATGAATCGCGCCGACAAACTCGACGGCAAGAAGCGCAACACCATCGGCTTCGCGCTCACCCAGCTGCAGCGTCGGCTCGCCTCCAGCCCCGAGGCCATCTACCAGTCCCTCAAGCGCCGTCGCAAACGGCTCGACGCACGGCTAGAAGAGACCAAGCTCATTGCCAAAGGCCAGGCCGTGCAGGCTGGAAAGGGCGCAGCAAACGGGCAAGGCCACCAGGTCGCTGAGACCCTCGGCGAGTACAGCGTCAAAAAAAAGAAGCTCGAACTCCCCGAGGACTTCGACGAGCTGGACGAGGAACTCAGCGCCGAAGATTACGAGCGCTTTGCCGAGCAGGTGGTGGATCAGGCCACCGCCGCCGAGACCATCCCCGAGCTCGAGGCCGAGATACTGATCCTCAGCGACCTCGAGCGCCAAGCCAAGCAGCTGGTCGAGTCCGGCAACGACAAGAAGTGCGAACAACTCTCCAGCCTGCTGCAAGACCAGCCGGAGCTGTTCACCGCCGATGGCCGCCCCTACAACGAGCTGATCGCCTCCTGGAGCGCCATCGTCGCCGCCTCCTACGAAACCGGCTCGCGGGGTGAGCAGATTGGTTTGGGGCTGTGAGGTCATCCGATGCGAATCGCCTCGATCCGACTCAAGAACTTCAAGAATTTTCGCGATGCCTGCATCGACGATATCCCGCGCTTGTGCGTCATCGTCGGGGCCAACGGCTCGGGGAAATCGACCCTGTTCGATGTCTTCGGCTTTCTCAAGGATTGCCTGACCTTCAATGTCCGTCAGGCGCTGCAGGCACGGGGCGGTTTTAATGAGGTCATCAGTCGCAACGTCGATCCGCACGAATCGATCGAGATCGAGCTGCGTTTTCGGATGGAGATTGCCGGTATCGAGCGTCTCGTGACCTATTTTCTTGAGATTGGGCTTGATGAGCGTAAACCCGTGGTGAGACGCGAGATCCTGAGGTATAAGCGCGGACGCTATGGGTCGCCTTTTCATTTTATTGATTTTGCCAATGGGTCAGGGTCTGCAGTCACCAATGAGGAGGATTTCGACAAGCAGGATGATGCCCTAGAACGCGAAATGCAGACCGTTTCTAGAGATGCCCTTGCAATCAAGGGATTAGGACAGTTCGAGCGCTTCAAGGCCGCGAATTCCCTGCGTCAATTGCTAGAGAATTGGCATGTCTCCGATTTCCATATCAACCTCGCTAGAGGCAGCAAGGATGTTATCGGCGAGTCGAATCACCTCTCGGTTACTGGCGATAATCTTCAGCTCGTTGCCCGCAATCTTTTCGAGAATGCTCCGGATGTTTTCCGCAAGATCGTTTCGGTTATGCAGCATCGAGTTCCTGGTGTCAGCGACGTCGAGCCGATATTGACAGAAGACGGTCGTTTGGTTCTGCGCTTTCAGGATGAGAGTTCTACCGACCCGTTTATTGATCGGTATGTCAGTGACGGCACGATCAAGATGTTCGCTTATCTGGTCTTGCTGTATGACCCTGATCCGCATCCACTGCTCTGCGTCGAGGAGCCCGAAAACCAGTTGTATCCCACCTTGCTGTGGGAGCTCGCTGAAGAATTTCGCGCCTATGCTGAACAGGGTGGACAGGTCTTCGTTTCCACGCATTCGCCAGATTTTCTGAACGCTACACAGCTCGATGAAGTGTATTGGCTGATCAGGGAGCAGGGATCGACCAAGATCAAGCGTGCACGCGATGATGAACAGATTGCCGCCTTCATGGCCGAGGGGGATCAGATGGGCTATCTCTGGAAGGAGGGATTCTTTCGGGGGGCTGGACCACAATGACACATTTGGTCTTCTTCCTTGAAGAGCCGTCAGCGAAAGAGCTGTTGCAAGGGATTTTACCCAAGGTGCTGCCGGAGCCGTGTACGACCCAGTTCGTCGTCTTCGAAGGCAAGCAGGATCTGGAGAAACGCCTACCCATTCGGCTCAGGGCCTGGCTGGAATCCAGAAAGTCAGTTCATCGTCATGCGTGATCAAGATTCCGGCGACTGCAAGGCGATCAAGTCCAGACTGGTTGCGACCTGTTGCGCAGCGGGGCAGCCCAGTGCCCTGGTGCGGATCGCCTGTCGTGAGCTAGAGAGCTTCTATCTCGGCGATCTGGCAGCGGTGGGTCGCGCGATTGGTCCGCGGAACCTGGCCAAGCAGGATCGCAGCGCGAAGTATCGCGAACCGGATCGCCTGCCCAACGCGGCCCAGGAACTGAAGCGGCTTGCGCCGACCTACCAAAAAGTCGCCGGATCGCGTGCGATTGGTCGTGAGCTGAACCCATCGACCAATCGGTCTCGTAGCTTCAATGTGCTAATCACCGGAATTCAATGTCTTGCAGGAGCTGAACGATGAGCCTCAAACCCTGGCGTGAGATCGTCCGCCCGCGCAAGGAAGATCAGCGGTGGACGATAAGCGTCAAACGATGATCAAGCAATTGTTATGGCCTGAGAGTCGGGTCGACCATCTCGCAAGGCATGGCGTTGACCCTGATGAGTTTGAAGAAGTCTGCTTTGGGAGATCGATGGTCCTCAAAGCAAAATCTGAAGGCGATAACCCGGTCTATCATGTCCTCGGCGAGACCCTTGGTGGTCGGCATTTGCTCTGCATCGTCATCAGCTTTCCCGACGGAATGGGCTATCCAGTTACGGCGCGGACGATGACTGACCGAGAGAGAAAACGCTACCAACAGTGGAAAACGCGATGAAACACCTACTCAACACCGATTCAATCTCGGAGCTTGCTGAATTTTGGCAAGCCCATGACCTGACTGATTTCGAAGACGAGCTTGAAGAAGTCACCACCCCCGTGTTTCAACAAGCAGACCGATTTCAAGTGCGTCTTTCCAGCCGCGATGCCCGCGCGCTGCGATCCAAGGCGCGCCAAGCTCAGCTCTCGGAGGGAGAGCTCCTCTCTCAATGGGTGCACGAACGTCTCGGTGAAGTATGAGCCTCAAACCCCGGCGCGAGATCGCCCGCCCACACAAGGATGTCCTGCACGGCACCTTCAAGCAGTCCGAGTTCGCCGCTGACATCTCCCAGGTCGCCAAGGGCACCGCGCCGCCCGAGTACCAAGACGCCGAGGCCTTCTTCGCCCGCACCTTCATCACCGAGGGCATGCGCCTGCTGCTGATCTCGGTCGCCCAGCGCCTCGCCGGGCAAGGCGGCGATCCGGTGATCCAGCTACAGACCGCCTTCGGTGGCGGTAAGACCCACACCATGCTCGGGGTCTAACACCTGGCCTCCCGGCAGGTCGGCACCGAGGCGCTGACCGGCATCCCGCCGATCCTCGATGAGGCCGGTATCACAAACTTGCCGAAGGCCCGCGTCGCGATCCTCGACGGCATCGCCCTGGCGCCCAGTCAGCAGCTGGTCAAAGACAATGGCCAAAAGGTCACCACCCTCTGGGGCGAGCTGGCCTGGCAACTGCTCGGCGAGGGCGGCGGCGCGGGGATCGCGGTGCATAGCAGCTCGGCCGTGGGTCCGGCCCCGGCTCCGCTACGCTCCGCCGGGGCCGGACCCACGGCCGAGCAAGGGCAGCGTCAAGACGCTGCATGTGACCTAACCGGCACAGCTTAAACTCGGGAGAAAATTGTCCTGGACATGGGGTCCACTTCACGAGGACATCCTTGACCCGGATTCGCAGGCCCCGGATGCAGGGCCGTCCGCCGCAGATCTCGGGGTCGATCGTGATGCGGTGCAATTCATTTCGCAGACGCAGGCGGCTTCAAACAGCCCTTCGGCATAGCGCGGGGTGGCGAAGCCCGAGGTCCAGTCGCTGACCGCATGCGGGCAGTCGCTGCCGAGCAGCGCTGAGTAGTCGACGAGCAGGATGTTCGTGCCGGCATCCCAGTTACAGTGCAGCGCCTTGCGGTGCTCAGCGAAGTCTCTGCGGTCTTGCCGTCGTTCCGACAGCCAGGCTTGTAGCGGTGCTTTGAGGGCGTTCGGTCTACTCACCCCTGATCGCTGGCCGAGCAGGGACCGCGGAACTGTTCCGGCACATTGGTAGGGCAGGCGCCGCAGTCCTCATTGCCCGGCACCGCAAAGTCGATCTTGCGTGGATAGGGCAGGCCGAGCCCGTCCATCAGCGCGACGAAGTCCTCTTTCGGGCGGCCCTGACCGAGGCGCGGATTGCGCGCCTTCTCCTGGGCGATGCTCGAGACACAGCGCTGCTCGTAATCGTGGCCGGGATAGACCAGGGTCTCGTCCGGGAGCGAGAACAGCTTGTTGTGGATGCTGTGGTAGAGCGTCGCGGCATCGCCGGATTGAAAGTCGGTGCGACCACAGGCCTCGATCAACAGCGCATCACCGGTGAACAGCAGCTTCTGCACCGGGGTATCGATCAGGTAGGCATGGTGATGATCGGTGTGGCCAGGGGTGAACAGCGGATGCAGGCTTACCGAGCCGACCACGAAGGCCTCGCCCTCCTGCACGCCGAGATCGGCACAGGGTAGGTCGAGCATCTTCGGATAGGCGGTCTGGCAGCCTGAGCGCTGTTTCAGCCGCCGCGCGCCGGTGAGATGATCGGCATGCACATGGGTTTCCAGCGTTGCCATCAGCGTCAGCCCGAGGTCCTTGAGCACCTGCAGATCACGCTCGACGGTATCGATGACGGGATCGATCAGGATCGCCTGGCGGCTGTGCTCACAGGCGATCAAATAGGTATAGGTGGAGGAATCGGACTCGAACAGCTGCTTGAAGATCATGCGGGAGCGACCTCTGAATCGGGGGCTGTCATTATCGTGGCTGGGTAAGATGCATTTCCAGTATACGGCGGAGAAGAAATGGGATTTGCCATCCCGACCGCGTTGTCGTGTCAGGGCTATCGGCTTTCGGATGCACTGATCGTTCTGATCAAGCTGCTCGGGGCCTGTATCTGCTTTGGCTCGGTGCTTCAATGCGACTCAAGCGCAGCGATCCGCCTCATCCGCCCGATCAGCCGAAGTCGCGCTCATCGCTCTCCTGATCGCGCTGAGCCGGTGCCGGGTGCTCGGCATCGACGGCAACGTGATCGAGATCGATGTGTTCGCCGATACCCCGGTGCTCGATATCAAGCCCTGAACCGGCGAGGGCAGGGCGCCTGCGAGGGCAGGGCGCCTGCTGTTGCGGCGTTCAATGGGGTCAATCGGCAAGCGCATCGCTTAGCCGATGCCAGGCGCGGTGGTACTTGGCGACCCGCTCCAGGTCCGCATCACTCAGCACCGGCAGGCGCAGCACCTGCAGGTTGTCCTCGATGTCGGCCCGCTTTACGCGGGCGGCGAGGGGATTACCGAGCACCCGCTCGATGAACGCCGGATAGCCCTCACCATCGCGCCTGCTCAGGGTCTCGACCGCATCGGCCACCTTCGCCGGAATTCCCGCCTCGATCAGGCGGGCGCGGTCCCAGTCCCCATCCTCGATCACATCGTGCAGCAGCGCGACCGCCCGTTCCTCGTCGGTGTGCATCGCGGCCATCAGCCGAAGCGGATGCAGGATGTACGGTCGGCCGGCCTTGTCCGTCTGGCCAGCATGGGTGCCCAGTGCGATCTGCAGGGCGGTTTCGAGCAGGTGCATTGGCGCGGCCTCCGGTGATCCTGAGTGCGTGGCTCGCAGTAGCACGGTCTTGGTTTCACTGCGTCACGATGCGCTCCCGGTGCTGATTGGTCGGCGTATCGCCTTAATCCGCGCATCCACTGATTGACGCATCGCCCGGGCGGCTGACAAGGGTTCGAGCGCCCAGGCTCCCGAACAGCGCCTCAGGCGCTGAGCACCCCGATAGTATCGCTGCATTTCCGAGATCTGGAAGGGCTCTATCAGGCGGAGGCCGCTGCCCGCATGGGCGTCTCGCGCACCACGCTCGCGCGCATTCTGACACGGGCGCGCCGCACTGTGACTGCGGCACTCATCGGTGGCGAACGACTGCTGCTCGACACCGACGCAGCGACCGCCGACCCTGAGCCCGACCACGCTATCCAGTCACCCTAACCCCTGACCTCGAGGAGCAGTCCTGATGCCATCGAATTGCGAAACCTTCTTTGACCACCGGCGCTTTGCGCTTGTCGGCCGCTCGGCGGCCAAGCCGTTTCCGCTGCTGAGCTATCGTGGCCTCAAGCGACGCGGTAAGACCGTCTACGCGGTTGATCCCAGCGCCCAGGAGATCGACGGCGATCCGGCTTATCCGGATCTGACGGCCCTGCCGGAAGCGGTCGAGGCCCTGATCATCGAGGTGCCGAAGCAGGAGACGCACGATTGGGTCGCTGCCGCGGCCCAGGCGGGCATCCAGGATGTCTGGGTGCACATGGCCCACGACACCCCGGAGGCCATCGCCCTCGCCGAGGAGTCCGGGATCAACCTGCGCACCGGTACCTGTGCCGTCATGTACGTCACCCGTGGCCTGAGCTATCACAGCATCCACAAGGCGATCATGAAGATGGCCGGGAAGTACTGAAACAGGCCGTTCGGACGCAGGTCTCAACGGATCGATGATGAGCGCCGCGCCTGCTAACGCGTCCCCAGAGGCTAGCCGGCCGGCGTGACACGCAAGACCCCGGTGACCACCCCGACGATCTGCACGCCCTCGGCCGGAAACTGCGGCGGTACCATCCCGGCGTTGGCCCCCTGCAGCCGCACACCGTCACTGTCGCGATTCGCCGGTAGGCCAGCGCGGGCAGGAGGCCGGCGCTGTCGGTGCAGGAGCCGCGAGGCGGGAGCCGAGTCCGCGTAGCGCTGCCGAGCGTCAGCGAGGGTCAGGGCGTAGCCTCCAGGGAGGGGCGCTTCTGCGGCCTGATGCGCGCCGACAGCCAGCGAGCGGCAAAACGGTAGGCTGCGATCTGCTGGCGAGTGAGCGGCTGAATGGCAACCGCTCCCGACAAGTGCAGCTGCGTCGTCAGTTGCGCGTGCTCTGCACGGCGACTCGTCACGAGCAAAGGCAGCAAGCCGTGCGACAGATGAAACGTAGTCTGATGCGATCTCGGTGGGTCGCGTGCTGGAGTGCCAGGTGGTGCGCAGATACTCGACGGCACCTTGGGTGAAGGCTGTGTAGCGCGAGCGCATTAGCGCCTCAGCGGTTGGTGGCACTGTAGTGCCAGCCAGGAACGGCTCGCAACAGTCGGCAAGGGTGTGTCCAGAGCCGCAGGGGCAAGGCATCGACAAGGCTCAGGCCCTCTTGGTGGCGACGCATGAACCGGTTTTGGCAGGCGTCGAGTCAGCGATGATTGGGAGCTTCGCGCAGACGCCCGATCGGCACAAGCTCAACCTGAGCGCCGGCAGCTGAACAGCTGCGGGTCGAACACTTCATTGACCGTCTGGGCTCGGCAGTGGGAAGCTCAAGCGCATGACCAACCCAAGGACCTGATTGACAGGGTGCTAACCGATTCAAGCGCGACGGATCAAGATGGGACATCTGCTACATGACAAGTCGGCCCTGGTGCCGCTGATCGACCGGCTCAACCGCTATCCGGTAGGCCTCGTCGATAGTCCGCGTCTGCGCCAGATTCTGGCCCTGCTGTTCGATCCGCGCGAGGCCGAGGTGGCGGCTCGGTTTCCGCTGACCGAGGCCACGCAGACCGAGCTGGCGGCGCGCACCGGGCTGCCGCCGGCTGAGCTGGACGGGATTCTGGAATCGATGGCGAACAAGGGCCTGGTGATGGACCTGCCCGTCGGTGACGAAACCTACTACCTCCTGGTGCCGGGGCTGATCGGGTTCTTCGAGTTCAGCTTCATGCGCGCCCGCGGCGATCTGCCCCAGGCCGAGCTGGCCCGGCTGATGTCGGAGTACCTGCGCGAGCAGGGCAAGGACGGCCAGGCCGGCGAGTTCTTCGGCAGCCGCTGGCCGTTGACCCGGGCATTGGTCTACGAAGACCAGATCCCGGTGCAATCGCGCGTCACGCGCTGGGAGGATTCCCGTCAGATCATTCGCGATGCCGACTTCCATGCGGTGACGATGTGCTTCTGCCGGCACAAGAAGGCGCACGAGGGCAAGACCTGCCAGCAGGGCGCCCCGGTCGAGGACATCTGCATGGTGCTTGGCGAGGGCGCGCGCTTCCTGGTGCGGCGCGGGATGGCCGAACCGCGCAGTGCCGATGACATGCTGGCGATCCTCGACCGGGCGCGGGCGCTCGGACTGACCCACATTACCGACAACATCCGCGAGCAGCCCTCGTTCCTGTGCAACTGCTGTCGCTGCTGCTGCGAGCTGCTGGCCGGCGTGCAGATGGGATTCAACGAGGGCATCGCCAAGACGCCCTTCGTCGCCGAGATCGATCCCGAGCGCTGCGACTACTGCGGCGCCTGTCTGCGCGCCTGCAACGCCAAGTGCATCGGGCTGGATGCTGGTGCGCGGGCGTTGCCGAGGGATCAGCGCTGGGCGGTGGTGGACCCCGCGGTCTGCCTTGGCTGCGGTGCCTGCCTGCAGGTCTGCGAGCAATCGGCCTTAGCCATGGTACCGCGCGCGAAGCGCCCGCGCCCGCCACGGGATCGCAATGCGCTGTTTGCGCGCATCCTCTGGGACAAGGGGCGGTTGATGCCATACATCGCCGAGGGGCTGCAGCGGGGGCTGGGGCGCCTGCGCCGTCGGCCCTGAATCGTGGTGTTCGGGCGCGATGGCGAAGGGACGCTTGGGCAGTGGCGCCGGCTCGCGCCGGGTCTAGCGCGCACGTGTCTGGCGCAGGACGGCGGTGACGACGCCGATCAGCTGCACGGCCTCGGCCGGAACGCGCAGCGGCCGCAGCGCGGCATGGGCGGGCTGCAGGCGCACCGTGGCGCCTTCGTGGTAGAGGCGCTTGAGGGTGGCAGCCTCATTGTCGATCAGGGCGACGACGATCTCGCCGTTGGCGGCGCTGGCTTGCGGGGCGATCAGGATCAGGTCGCCGTCCTCGATCTGATCCTCGGTCATCGAGTCGCCGCGCACCCGCAGCGCGAACTGCGCGCGCTCGGCCAGGCGCTCGGGCACCTGCACCCAGTCTGGGTCCTCGATCGCTTCGAGCGGTTGTCCGGCACTGACGCGGCCCAGCAGCGGCAGCGCAGCCATCGGCTCGGTGCATGGGTCGATCAGTTCTGGGGCGCTATCGAGCCGGGTCGCGCGGCGGTGCTGGATCAGCAGGTGCGACTCAGGCATCGGCGTCTCTGCAACCCGTCGCTGGGTGAGAAGATGAGTCCGCTCTCGAGCTGCTGGGCGACGGGCGCGATGTTGCCGGCCTCGACCTCGGTGCGCGGGATGGTCAGGATCATCAGCGCGACCTTCGCGGGCGAGAGGCGCGCGCGGGGGTAGCGGATCGTGGGACGGGGCTCGGAATCGTCGGAAGCAGCCATCGTTGCAGGATAGCAGCCGGCGGTCTCGCTAGCCGGGTGGCGGATGCGTGGCGCGGTCGCTGATCCGCCTTAACGCCGCCCGGCAGACCGGCCGGTAGAACGGCGCCCAGCCGGGAATCAGGAAGCTGACGCGACAGCGCTCAGGCCCGAGTGCGTCGACCCGGTGGCCGGTCGCCGGCACGCCGCCGACGCGCCACGCCCAGGCGCGATCGGGCTCCCAGCCGGTGATCTCGAACGCCAGCCAGAGGCCGGCGGCGGTCTGTACGCGCCCGCGCAGGCCCGGGCCGATGAGGCGCTGTGGGCTGTCGACGGCGCGCACGCTCGGCCCCCAGTGGGGCCATTCGCGGGTATCGATCAACAGCCGCCAGACCACAGCGGCCGGGGCCGCGATGTCGCGGGCTTCGACGTGCATGATTCCCCCTGGCATTGTGCCGTTGCAAGATGCCGCGCATGATCTAGACCTGATGGGTATCCGACGCAGCGTCAAGTCGGAGCCATTCGCCCACCGGAGCTGATCCTATGCATACCAGCGACGTCCTGATCCATATCGATGACAGCCTCGACGACGCAGCGCTCACCGGCCTGTTACGCGAGACCGGCGAGCATCCCGGCGTGATCGGCGCCTGTGTCAATGAACGCGCTCGGCATCTGATGGTGGTGGATTTCGATGCCGAGGCAACCAAGCCGAGCACCATTCTGCATAGCCTGCGCCAACGTGGCATCGGGTCCGAGCTGATCGGGCTCTGAGCGCAGGCGCCCTCTGCGCACCTCCCCAGCGCGCGGCACTGGCCGCGCTGTCGCGCACCGGCCAGTTTATCGCGCCCCGAAACAGGCACCCTGCATCCCCATCCTCCTAGGTCACGACGATTTCCCCGGGCGGCGCGATCGACACATCACCGTTGCCGGGCCGCAGGCCGACGCGTTCTCGGCCGCGAGCACGCCGCCGGTCGCGGGCCGGCATTGGCACGACGCCGGATGAGCCGCAGGCGTATGCCGCAATCGCTGCGGTGATATTGGCGGTGACGGCTCTGGGGCACGATAAGGTTCGATCTGCAAGCGATCAGTCCGGGGCGCGACTCCGCACGCACTGGGCTGTATCCAGGGTGACGATGACCCGTTCCTCGCGAAACGCCCGCGCCATGATGGCCTCAGCGCCAGGGTCCGCATCGGAGTCACCGATCCAAAAAACGTCATGGCCTCTGGCCTTCAGGATCGACGCCGCCCCGCCCCAGACACGGGTATCCAACAGCAGTTTCGCGCCACGGCATCAACCATTAGAGGCTCGACGCGCTCGTGCTCGACCAGCCGGTGCGCATAACCGTTCCGACCACACCTCCGCCTGCGCCAACACCGTCTGCACGGCGGCGGCCTGCAGGTCCGGCGGATAGCCGTACTTGTTGAGGATGCGTTTGACCAGCACGCGCATCTTGGCGCGGGCGCTTTCGCGGTGCGCCCAGTCGACGGTGACGTTGCCCTGGAGCTTGACCAGCAGCTCGTGGGCGATGACATTGAGCTCGTCGCGGCCCATGACCTCGACGGCGCTTTCGTTCTCGGCGAGGGCGTCGTAGAAGGCGAGCTCGTCCTGGCTGAGTCCTTCTTCTTCGCCGCGGGCCTGGGCGGCGCGCAGGTCCTTGGCCAGGTCGATCAGCTCCTGCAGGACCTCGACGGTGCTGATGGCGTGGGTGTGATAGCGAGCGATGGCGTCTTCGAGTTGCTCGGAGAAGCGGCGGCTTTCGGTGACGTTGCTGCGGCTGCGCGAGCGCACTTGGTCGTTGAGCAGTTTGCGCAGGGCCTCGAGGGCGAGGTTCTTCTGTTCGGTCTGGGCGATCTCGGCGAGGAACTCGTCGGAGAGGATGGCGATGTCGGGACGGGTGACGCCGGCGGCGGCGAGGATGTCGACGATCTCGGTGGAGACGACCGAGCGGTCGATGAGCTGGGCGACGGCGACGTCGCGCTCGGCGCTGCTGCGCCCGCCGCCGCTCTGTGATTTGACCAGCGCGGCGCGGATGGCCTGGAAGAAGCCGACCTCGTCGCGGATGGCCTGGGCGTCGTCAGTGGCGGCGGTGAGCGCAGCAGATGCGCCGGCTCATGCAGACGATCATGGCCTTGCCGTCGAGGGGCTCGAGGCGGCGCTCGAAGTGCTCGAGGATATCGGCGGCGACGCGGTTGATACGGTCCTCAGCGCCGACCAGGGCCTCGATGCGCGACCATTTGCGCTTGAGGGTCTCCTCGACCTGGTCGTCGTCGGCGTCGTCGGTCAGCGCGTCGAGCTCGGCGTCGATGACCGGCTTCTGTTCCTCGGGCAGTTCGATGCGCGCGAGGCGGCTCTCGTAGAAGATCGGCACCGTGGCGCCGTCCTCGACCGCGCGGCTGATGTCGTAGATGTCGATATAGTGGCCGAACAGCGCCGGGGTGTTGACGTCCTCGGCCTCGATCGGGGTGCCGGTGAAGCCGATGAAGGAGGCGTTGGGAAGGGCATCGCGCAGGTGCTTGGCGAAGCCGTAGCCGACGGCGCTGGTCTTGCTGTCGACCTTGGCCTGGAGCCCGTATTGGCTGCGGTGGGCCTCGTCGGCGATGACGACGATGTTGCGCCGGTCGCTGAGCGGCGCGAGTTGGCCCTGGCTGCCATCGGGGTCGGGTTCGGGAGTGGCCTCGGGCGCGAACTTTGGATAGTGGTGAAGATCACGCCGCCCGAGGCGCGCTGCAGGGCGGCGCGCAGATCGGCGCGGCTGTCGGCCTGCTGTGGGGTCTGGCGGATCAGGTCCCGGCACATCGCGAAGGTGGCGAAGAGCTGATCGTCGAGGTCGTTGCGGTCGGTGATGACGACGATGGTCGGGTTGGCCATCGCCGGGTGGCGTACCAGTTGGCTGACGTAGAAGGCCATCAGCAGGCTCTTGCCTGAGCCCTGGGCGGAAATCCGCCCGCATCGTAGAGGATCGCGGTCACAGCCCCGCCTCGAGATTGCGCCCAGCGCCGCGCAATCCAACAGCTCCGAGCATCGGCCCAATCGGACTCATGCCCGCAGTTCGTCGAGCTGTTCGTCGTTCGATGTCGGCTTCGGTGAGGAAGGTCATGGCTCTTCGGCGGTTGTCTCGGGCTGCCAATCGGTGGCGTCCAGGGCCTTGATCCGTTCGCGGAAGACGGCACGCAGGCGCTCGAGCCGCAGCTGTAGCCACTCGAACAACGCGGGCCACTGGTCCCGGTCTTGGATGTCGGCGGTCTTGGCGATGAACACTCGGCAGGCCTTCACATCGTCTTGGCTGTACCAGTTGAGCGGTTCGCCAAACGCCTGCTCGATCGCTGTCCGGTCGGCGTGGAGCAGCTGAAAATAGGCTTTCGCGTGGGTATCAGCGATCTTGAGCTCGGCGCGGACCTCGCCTTGTTCGTAGCTCTGGATCTCGCTGCTGTAGCTTGCGCAGATGGCCTCGAGGCCGAAGCCCGTGCGCCCGATCCCCATCGACATCCAATGCTGCGGCGAGGGCTTGATGGTCTTCACGGGCGACTCGGCCGCCTTCATGTGCTCAGCAAACCCGGTCCAGAAATCGAGCTGGAGCTGTTTGGTGGCGCTCATCGCGGCCTCGGCGATGCCCTTTGCCGCATCGGTCACCGAGCGCGCCCAATCGTTGGGCTTGGAGACGACGTTGAACTTGGGCGCGGCCAGGGAATCGCCGATGCGCCACAGCTCGACTTCCAGGCCGAAGAAGTTGAAGGTCTCGTCGGTGATGTCGTTCAGCCAGTCGAGCGCAGCGCGGTGCTCATCGGTGAACTTGGCCGAGATCCAGATGATGGGTGACCGCGTTCAGTCCGGCGGCGTAGGTCAGCAGCTGGCCGAGGTGGGTGTGGTCGGTACGTTCGAGCTGGTTCTCGATCAGCACCCAGTGCCCATCGGCGGTGTCCTTGCAGAGGATGTCCGCTCGGAACGGGCCGACGTCCTTCTCTTGCGCCTCCACGGCAAGCTCGAGTCCGATGGCTTCGCTGAGCAGCTCGATGTTCTCCTCGATCGCCAGCCAGGGCGTGAAGTCGCCGGACTCCGATTGCCAGAAGTCGCGCAGGTCGACCTTCTCAAGGCGCCCGAGTTGCTGTGTACTCATGCAACGGTCTCCGTGGCCTTGTGGGTGTCGCGCTGGCCTATGCTGACCTCAACACGGGCGGTGCCTGATGGCGTTCGGCCTCAGTCAGACGCCGCATCGCCCAGGGCCTTGCTGAGCAAGTCGAGTCCACGTTCGCTCTGCCCTTGTCCGCGTGCGGCGCGGGCGCGAAAACGTGCCTCGGCGTCGGCTTCGGCCACCAGGTGATTGGCCATGGCGTCAATCAAGGCGTCGATGCTTTGGCCGCGGCCTTGGGCGATCTCGTTGAGGCGGCGGTAGGTGTCGTCGGGTAGCGTCACGGTGAGCGAAGTCATACGGTCAGCTCCTGGAGGCATTCCTCGGGACTGCGCAGGGTCACTGCGGGAAAGCGCAGCTCCATGCGCGCGAAGTCGTGACGGTTGCGGGTGATGATGGTCTGGGCACGCCCGGCCACTGCCAGTTCCACCAGATGGTTGTCGCCTTCATCGGCGAGATTGGGCCGCCAACCGAAATAGACCGGCGTCCACACGCAGTGGGACAGAAAGATATCGAGCAATTCCTCGCGCTCGCTGGCATCGAGGCGCGCGCGGGCAAACAGGGGCTCGCGGCTGAGGATGTCCTCGTATTCGGCCAGCAGGGTCGAGCCCATCAAGGGCAAGAGCTGACCGCGCAAGCAGGCGGCGATGACGGCATTGGCCGCGCCATCGGTGAGCAGCGCGCCGAGAAAGACGTTGGTATCGATCACGACGCGTGCTGCCCGCTCGCTCATAGCACCGCCTCGACCTCGCGCTCGGCGTCGCGCAAGCGGATCTTGCCGGACATCAGCTTGGGGAGGAGGAGATCGCGGGTTTGTGCGAGAGTGCGGGATTCTTCTTGAAGATGTTGCATCTTCGCGAATATCGGGTCTGCAGTTGTCGAGTACGTGAGACTCAGCTCAAGACCTGGAAAAACTGATTTATAGGCTAATAGTGGCTTCTGAGAGATATTTTGTTGAGCTGCTCCTATGGCGATATTTTGCAAATCACCACGAGCTTCTCGCAGTGCCTGAAACAGAAAAGGAACCCCAATTTCATCTTTTGCTTGTAATGCACAGCACGCTTGATTAGCTGATGAAGGCGCTGTCAAAATCCCCATCCTACCAACAGTCGGACTGGCATAAATCGCAAATAGTATTGTTCCCGCAGGCCATAGTTTCCCTCCAATTTTCCTGAGTCCGGCTTCGGTGATTTTTTCTTCTGCAGCAATCAAAAACTGATCTGATAACTCTCCAGTCTTAAACCAATCTACAGTTCCTTCTAACCAAAAACTTTCGTTTCTTCGGGCAGACGTTCCTCCGTTCTGTACACTGGCAGCAAGCTTGCCAATCTCGCATAAACTCCACCACACCGGCTTATCCTCATCATCCAGCGCGCCGGGGAACAGCGCCCAAAGCTCCGGAGCGAGATAGGGCGCGCCGCCTTCGGCTTTGGTACGGGTGGAGCCGAAGTCCACGAACCAGTCCTTGAACAGCGCCCGCGCCAGGGCTTCCAGCGTCTCGTTGGTCTGGCGGTTGAGTTCGATTTTGTCGCCGAGGGCGCGAAGTAGGGTTGCGATTGCGTCCTGCTCGGTTCGTTGCGGGACATCAATTTCAACTGGATAAATATCGTTTCTATTAAGTGATGGTTGAGCGCTACCCGAATTAAAACTGGCCAGATCTAGAGTCTTCAGAAAATTGTATACGAAGCTTGGATTGTTTCCATGGAAATCAGTAACGTATAAACATGTATTCAGTGGCCAATAGTCACAATCAATATATGAGACTACTCCTATTGACGCACCACTTCTGCCAACGGTAACGCCCGGACTACGAGCTGATGAAACCGAATGCGATCCGGTTATGCCAAATGAACCCATGGCGGGAACATCCCCGGGATTACGTGCGGGCTCGGGCAAGTCGTGCCCTCTTTGCAAGGAAGCAAAGTCGCCTAAGGTTGTCGTTATCCAATCATCCACCAGCGACGACACTATTTAACCTCTCCTAAATCACTAGATTCAACACCAACCGATCACGCATATGCCAACCGCCGCCCTTTCGGCTCAGGCACAGGATCGCCAAACTCAATGGCGGTATCAATCCACAACTGCCCCGCCTCGATGAGATTCGCTAACGCTGATTGATAGGTATCGCCGTGCGCCATGCAACCGGGTAACTCGGGAATCTCGCCGACAAAGGCTTGATCTTCTTCGCTCCAGAAAATGATCATTTCGTACTTGAACATTAGCGAATCTCCGTCAAGCGATAGCGCAACAAAATACCGCGTACCTGCCCCATTTGGTAGGGCTTCGCGTGGCCGGCATCTTCTTGCAGGTTGATCTTTTCCTCGACGCCGGCCTTACGAAAAATCCGATGGCTGCCGCGTTGGCGATGCTCAAAGCCCAGCCGTTCCAACAGCTTGCGCAGCTCATCAAAACCGATATTCGTGTCTGATCGACCTTGGAGGATTTTCTCCAGTAGCTTTTCGTGTTTACCCACGGCCAACCCCTAGAGTGATCACCCATCCAATTTCTCTCGAATCAATTTCTCTCGAATCACCGCGCCCAATTTCTCCCCATCCGCCAACTGCGTCTCCAACGTCGTCCGCAGCACTGCGAATCGCTTCACAGAACGGTCAGACATGCGCCTCACGCAGACGATCCAATCACCACGTCCCGCGACGGCCAGCACGAGTGCGGGGCGATACTTGCGCTCGGTCAAATCCGAGAACGGAAACGGCAGAATGACTACTTGTCCGGCTGCAATTGCGCCCATGCGTCGTCCTCCTGTGACTTGAGCCAGGCTTCCGCCAAGGCGGGCTCAGCAAGCAAAGCAGGTTCGATGTTGTCCTCACTCGGCGTCAGGAGTGTCAACAAGGCACGACCCGGGGGGCAACCGGTCGAGTGGCTCGACCGGATGGACCTGGCCGTTCGCGTCGATCTCAACTTCGATGGTTTGCAACATGCTCAAATCCTCCAATACTCACTTCGACCCGCGACGGGCCGACTGTCGGTCTCGACCTCATATCGGGTCAATGGGCAATCACGGCATCCAACCTCTCGCCCTCCGGGAACTGCCTTTCCTTGCGCCAGGCAAAGCCTGGAAGAGGGGGATGATCGCGAAATGATTTGAGTGATCGGAAACCTCTTATTGTGACCCGCCGGGTGAAAGTCCCGAACCGGAAAGGACTGGCCATCCACCGGAACCGAG
>NZ_NRSJ01000005.1 GCF_016584085.1 Halochromatium glycolicum
CTCGGTTCCGGTGGATGGCCAGTCCTTTCCGGTTCGGGACTTTCACCCGGCGGGTCACAATAAGAGGTTTCCGATCACTCAAATCATTTCGCGATCATCCCCCTCTTCCAGGCTTTGCCTGGCGCAAGGAAAAGCTCGTACCGAATTGCGCAGGATTGTCGTTTGCCTTCGAGGGGCGTCGCCGGGAGCATAGCCGGGCTATGTGACCGGCGGCGCGACGAAGAAGGCGAGCGAAAAGACCAGCAAGGCGGTATGAGCTTTGACAGAAATCGCCTTAGGCCGTTGGCCTCACCCCTTACCGCTCATCGGCCCGACCCCTCGCCGCTCATCGGCCCGACCCGCTGAGGATCGCTTCTTATGTCGACCCAACCCACCCGCATCGTCGTCATCGGCGGCTCGGCCGCCGGACCCAAGGCTGCCGCCAAGGCACGCCGGATGGACGAATTCGCCGAGATCATCCTGTTCCAGCGCGAGCAGGAGCTGTCGATGGCCTCCTGTGGCTTCCCCTATTACGTCGGCGGCACCTTCGACGATCGCAACATGCTGATCTGCACGCCGGCCGGGATCGTGCGCGACCCGAATTTCTACGGCAAAGCCAAGGGCATCGAGGCCCTGGTGCAAACCGAGGCGCTCAGGATCGACCGCGAGGCCAAAACGGTCTTCCTCAAGCACCTGCCCACCGGCAACGAGCGCACGCTTCACTACGACCGGCTGATCCTCGCGACCGGCGCGCGGCCGGTCTGCCCGGCCGCACCGGGATTCGATCTCGCCGGCGTGCAGACGCTGCACTCGATGGGCGATGCCGATGCGCTGCGCGCGGTGCGCGATGCCAAGGAGGTCGACAAGGCGGTGGTGGTCGGCGGCGGTCTGATCGGCTTCGAGGTCTGTGAGGCACTGCGCCTGGCTGGCATCGACACCACTGTGATCGAGAAGACCAAGCAGATCCTGCCGTTCCTGGACCCGGACCTCGGCAAGCTGGTCGAGAACCATATCCGTGCTCATGGGCCGGACATCATCGTCGGCAATGGTGTCGCCGAATTCCTCGGCGACAACGGCAAGCTGGTCGGCGTCAAGCTCGACAACGGCACCGAGCTGCCCTGCCAGCTCGCGGTGGTCGCGGTCGGGGTACGCCCGAACATCGATCTGGCCCAGCTCGCCGGGCTCGAGATCGGCGATCAGGGCGGCATCCGGGTCAACGACCGGATGCAGACCTCGGACCCAGACATCTATGCGGCGGGGGACTGCGTCGAGTGCACGTCGCTGGTGACCGGCCGGTACGTGCGGGCGCCTTATGGTGATCTCGCCAACCTGCAAGGCCGTGTCGCAGGGCAGAACGTGGTCAAGGAAGGCAGCGCGCACTTCCCTGGGATCACCCAGACCGGCATCTGCAAGATCTTCGATTATACCGTCGGCTTCACCGGGCTTTCGGCGCAGCGGGCCAAGGCAGAGGGCTTCACCGAGATCGAGACGGCGACGATCTCGGGGCTCGATATCCCGGTGTTCATGAGCGGCAAGCTGCTGATCAGCAAGCTCGTCGCCGAGCGCGAGAGCGGTCGCATCCTCGGTTTCCAGTGTGTCGGGCCGGGCGATGTAAGCAAGCGGGTCGCGACCATGGCAATGGCGATCCGCGGCAAGCTGACGGTCGCGGACATGGTGAACGCCGATCTGCCCTATGCGCCGCCCTATTCGCTCGCGCTCGATCACACGATCGTCTCGGCGCAGGTGATGGAGAACAAGTTGCAGGGGCGGATGCAGGGCCTGACGGTGACCGAGGTGAAGGAGCGCGTCGATCATGGCGCGGACTGCTTCGTGCTCGATACCCGCAGTCCGCAGGAGTTCGAGGCGATGCGGCTCGGGATCGGCGAGACCCTGATCCCGCTCGGGGCCTTGCGCGACCGGCTCGATGAGCTGCCCCAGGACAAGGATCGCGAGATCATCCTCTATTGCAAGATCTCGCTGCGCGGTTACGAGGCCGCATCGATCCTGCAGCAGCATGGTTGGCGCAATGTCAAGGTCATGGAGGGCGGGATCATGGCCTGGCCTTACGCGCGGGAGAAGTGAGTGGCTGCCGATCATGGCGGCCCATGATGCTGGCAGCAGGTGACGTTGGAGGGTGAAACGCTTGCGGCCGTTGCTTAGTGGCTGTCCATTTTCTACTTCCCGATGATCGCCCAACGCTGGCCCGTAAATCGGGAAGAAGTTGATGGACAGTTTCTTAGCTCAACGGGTGGGGTTCGCAACGTCGGGCGCTGGTGTAAGGAAGGGGAGGCCGCACCGGCTCCGGCGGACGCCGTGAATACGATCCCTGTAGGCTCGGCGATCGCCGTCCTGGCGATCGACGCCGCCGGAGCCGGTACGGCCTCCCCTTCCCCGACCGCTTAAGTCCGCTTCGGCGCTCGGCATCGAGACCCTCAACGCAGGCTTGGCGATCACGGCACTGGCGACCGATGCCACCGGAGCCAGTGCGACCTCCCTTCCCCGGACCGCTTGCGCCAGCTTCGGCGCTCGGCATCGAGACCCTCAATGCAGGCTTGGCGATCACGGCACTGGCGACCGATGCCGCTGGAGACAGCGTGGTCTCCCCTTGCCCTATCGCTCAAGCCAACATCGGTGGAAATCGTCGGTCTAGCGCTTCCAAGCCACGTGATCGCCACCCGGACGATAAGGGCCTTCAAGGCAGGGCTAGGCCTAATCGCCAACCTGCCTAAAACTGCGGTGGAGACCATACTGGGCTTGTCAGGCAATGCAGGTGCTGGCTAGCCTAACGCGCTCAGGCGCGGGGAGTCCGAAAGATGTTGTCTACTCATGATAGCGGGTGCTTGTGGAGATCCCGTTCAGGCTTTTTGCGGTCGGCGAGCCGGGCGGCGTGACCCTCAGCCTCTCAAGCAACGCTTGATAGCGCCGCTCATGAGCAAAAGCGACGAACGCGAACAGCAGCAACAGGAGGACGATCAACAGGCAGAGCAGCACGACGACCGGCAGCAAGGCGGCTGATAAGGCCAGCGTCGCGCATGGGATAGCGTCGGTCTCGAGTCGCGCCTGGACGACGACGGGATTCGCCAACATGGGGGCGAAGGTCACGAGCCAGACCGCGAGCCCGAGTTGCATTGTCAGCAACAAGGCGCCGATGATAGGCCATGATCGGACCCGCTTGGCTCGTCGTCTTAGGCGATTGCCGGAAAAGCTCGTACCGAATTGCGCAGGATTCTCGTTTGCCTTCGAGGAGCGTCGCCGGGAGCATAGCCGGGCTATGTGACCGGCGGCGCGACGAAGAAGGCGAGCGAAAAGACCAGCAAGGCGGTATGAGCTTTGACAGAAATCGCCTTAGGAAACGTTCTTCGTCCGCAGTCAGTCTCACCGTTTTTCCTCGACCCTTCCTCGACAATGGAATTCTTTGCCACGACCCCCTGTCATCTCAGCGCCGAGCAACTCCAGGGCGAGCTCACCGGTCAGCGGCTGGCCGAGCTGTGCGCTTCGATCGATCGCGTGCTGCACTGGGACGCTGATCGGGACGCCGGCGAGGTCTATTGCCTCTGGGGACAGTTCAGGGTCCACCGCGAGTGTCTCCGCGATGGCGTGCGTTTCACGTTACCAGGCTGCCCGAATGCGCTGGCTTGGACGATCACTGTCGTCCCCGATGGTGCCCTGATCCACTGCACGATCAACCGCAGCGAGCATGATCCCGATTTCATCGAGTCGATCGAGGAGTTCGTCGCGGACTGGTCACAGGGGTTGCAACGGTTGTGAAAGCCGACTGATTATCGGACAAGTCAGATCGGAAAGCCGAAAGCCTCTGGATTCACTGGCTTCATGCATCAGGATCAACAGCGAGCGCACCAGAGATTCTGGCCAGCTAGGCTTGGGGGATCAACCAGCCCGCCCCGTTCCGACACGAGCAGCATGTCAGAGCGTCAGGCTCGCGCCATAGCGCCGCAGCCACTGCTTTTGACTCGCTCATGCCCGTTCATCCTCCAGCGCGGCTTCGCACGCAGGTCCGCCGAGCAGCCCCCAATGGCGAGTCTTGGCCAATTTCATGATCCCGACCGCGATCCGCTCGCGCTTGGCCTTCAGCTCCGGCAGATCGCTCAGCATCAACGCCTTCTTGATCTCGCTGCGCGTGCATTCCTGCTTGTCGCCGTTGTGCCAGTAGTCGATGCTGCCGATGCTGGCTTGCAATGTCTCGACGACGGCCGCGATCAGCGCCTGCATTTATTGTCCCGACTGATGTGATCCGGACATCAAGAAGCCGCCAGATAATGGAAATAAGCGGCTCCTCCGTTTGGATTGGTCCCGGCGGAACGATACTACCGGGTCCTGCTCATCGGTGACCTCGTTGACATCAACCTTGGCCTTGAACAACCACTTCTGGACCGTCCCGTTGGCCTCCAGCAGGGTGCGGTTGGGCTGACGCAGGAGATGGTCTTGCAGCTCCTAGAGCTAGCCAGGGCTGGCTCTCGGGGATGGTGTTGATGGCGCCGATCGCCTGCGCGAAGACCTCCGGCAGCAGCCACTGGCGGTAGCTCTGGCACCGGCTCTTGACGGGATCGACGGGGATATCCGGACCCTGGTCGATGATCTCCCAGCCGAGATCGACGCAACTGGTGTAGGAGGGGCTGCTCGACTTCCGTGTATTCGCTCATGACGACGCTTCAGATTACCAAAGGGTCGCGACCGGATAATCCGTCATCGCTTCGTCTGGAGTCATAATGGTCAAGCCATGCTCAATCGCCTGACAAATCAGCATACGGTCGAACGGGTCGCGATGATAATCCGGGAGCTTTGCCAATTGGTACACAGAAAGTGCGTCCAGCGACAAGGTAGTGATCAGATGAATTTTGCGTTGGCGTTGAATGAACTGCGCGGCTGGCTCTGGTAATGGGAGCTTACCCAGCCGGTTCTTGACCATGATCTCCCAGGCCGACACGCTACTCAGAAAGACCTCGTTCTCGATGTCCTGAAAGACGCTTCTTGCGGTCTGACTGAGCTCCGGCGCATCGCTGGCCAGCCATAGAAACGCGCAGGTATCGAGCAAAATCCTCATTGCTTGCCCTCGAACCCCTCCAGAATCTCATCCGGTAACGGTTCGCAAAAGCTCGCGGGCACCTGAAACTGGCCCTTGGCGAGACCGATTGGCCGTTGCGCATGCGTTACTTCCTGTTCGCTTGCCAACCCGAGCCTAAAGTAGTGGATGAGATCGTACAGCTCCGCCAGTTTGTTCCCCGGTATCTGTTTGATCTCATTAATCAGTTGATCTTGAATCATGCCTTCTCCCCGAGCTTTTTCTGATTGGTGCCATCTTGAATGCGCGCATAGTCCTCGTCGCACCCCACATCCGGCATGTCGGCGAGTACGCGCAAGAAGCTGCGCCGCTTTGGTCGCAGGAGAGACTCCTCGAGAATCCGCCGGTGCTCCACTTGCATGCTGACCGCGTGGGCACTGGCACGTTCCTCTAATGCCCGGCTGATCTCATCATCGACGTTACATACCAACAAATCGGCCATGGTTATCTTCGCTAGCGATCACTGTACGGACAACATGATGGCAATGATAGCGCCCGCTTGCCCCCTTCCCAAGCTCCAGCAAATACCCGGAACAGCAGCGCCAAATCTTCGGAGCACTCGCTCAAATCTTCGGGGCATCGCCCCAAACAGACGGAGTAGCGCGGTCGCTCGCTTCGGTTACGTCCGGCGCGTCGTCTCCGATGAAGATGGGGCGTTCGTCTTCCCAGACGACCTAGTCATGTCCGAGCCGGCGCTTCTCGTCGAGCTTCTGTTGCACGGCCTTGCGCAGGTCCTCCAAGGTGCGCGCTGCCTCGGGAGGAAGGACTTGCTCAGCCACTCGTAGGCGGCGCCGAGCAGGTCCGGAAACTCGAACTCGCTGTCCTTCACCACATCGACCTCTGGGCAGAGGCTGCCCGATCACGGGCGGATGCGCCGCTTACTCCAGAACCAGCTTCCGGCCGAAGGGGTGGCGGGCGTTGGCATAGGCGGCCGGGACGGTCCAGATCACTGGGAAGCTGGGCTTGTACTCGGCGGGACCGTCGAGGTCGGTGAGGAAGACGCCGATGTCGGGGGCATGACGCTCGGCCTCGCGCAGCAAGGGGCTGAAGTCGGTGCCGCCGCCGCCCTCGAAGGCCAGTTCGCGCAGGTTGGAGCGGCCGGGCTCGAACTGGGCGACGCCGGTGACGCGCTGGTCGCCGGCGATGAGGGTGAGCCCGGCCTCGAGGCGGCGGCTGATCGCCTCGATCTCGGTGGTGAAGCGCTCGAGGACGTGCGGATCGATCGAGCCGGAGAGATCGACCATCACGACGAGCCGCGGGACGGCGCGCGAGGCGGTCTTGCCCGGCTCCCAGGGCAGGCGTTGTCCGCCCGGGGTGCGGCCTTGGTTGGCGAGATAGGAGCGCGACGGACGCGACCAGGATTGGTCCGGCGTGCGCGCCAGGCCGCGGGTGAGCAGGGTCCGCAGCAGGTGCTCCCAGGGGGTGCGCACCTTCGGCAGGTCGGCGATCAGCTCGCGCAGCATCGAGTGGGCGCCGTCGCCGGCATGGGCGCGGACCAGGCGCTGCTGCCATTCGCGCGCCTGCTCGGCCTCCTGTTCGGGCCGCGCGTGCGGATCGGCGGGGAGCAGGTCCCTTGGCGTCTCGTCGCCGAGCCAGCGGGCGCGCGCCGCGCGCACGCCCTCGGCGCGCGCTTGCGCCGGCTCGTCGCTGTCTTGCCGGTCTGGGTCGGCGTGCTGCGGCTTGCTTTGGCTGGCCCCGGCGCCGCCGGCTCGATCCGCGCGCTTGCGGGTGCCCTGACCGCCGGTGGCCCGCTTGGCCGGGCGGTCATCGATCGCCCGGTAGAGCCGTTCGACATCCCATTCCAGCAATGCCGCGGCGGCCTGCTGCTCACGATGCAGCACGCTGGCGAGCAGCCCTTCCAGGGTCACCGCCTCTCGCGGCAGCTCGAGCCAGCTCAGATGCCCGAGCGTGCTATTGACGATGGCGTCGGCGCAGACGTTGAACAGCGCGGGATCGATCTCGCCGAGCAGCCGCTCGAGCGCCTGGGCACGCTGGGCATGACAGAGCGCCACGTGCAGGACCTGGTGGGCGACCTGGCCGATCTGCTGCGGCAGCGACAGCGTCTCGAAGGACGGGGTGTAGAAGATGGTCTGGCCGTCATTGGCGGCGCAGGGGGTGAGTCGGTCCGCGGCGCCAGCACCGCGCGTCGGGCCGGCCGCGTTGCCACTAACCGGCGTCCCATTGCGCCCGGGCGCCGGCAGCGCGTCGACATCCTGATGCCGAATCCAGAGCGCGAGCCCGCCGGTCGAGGGTGCGTACTCGACGAGCTTCTGGATCGCGCGCGTGCCGCGGTGGGTATGGAGGGATGCCTGCATCGGAAAGGTTGTGTCTCGCCAAGTCGGTACGCGTCGCAGCGAGTTACAACGGGGAGCTCGGGCGCCCCGCGACCCTAGCCGAGGCCAGCCTCGGCCCGCTGCGCGCTGTAGCGCCGATAGGCGGCGCTGTCGAGGGCGACCCCCTCGAGACCTCGCTCGAGCGCCTTCTCCAGCAACAGCTCCATCGCCAGGGTCTGGGCCTCACGGACCGGCAGCGGCTCGCGGGCGCGGGCATCGGGGAGCTGCTCGATGATCGCGAGCGCGCGCGCCATGGTCGGCTCGTCGGTCGCCGCTGCCAGCAGCGCATAGATCATCCCGTAGAGGGCGTCCAGATTGGTCGGCAGCAGCTCGGCGGTCGCCTCGCCGGGCTCGGCCTCGAGCAGCGCGACGACGTCGACCCCGGCCTGGATCTCCTTGAGCACGCCGAAGAACTCGGCGGCGTTCGCGGCCCCGATGCGGCCCTGGACGAAGACCCGCTGCGCTTGCTCGGACAACCCCGAGCGCAGGACATTGGAGATGTCCTCCCAGCCGCGCGGGCTGGCGCCGATCAGGTGATCATTGGCGAGCTGGGTCTGGGTATCGTCGAGCTTGTCCGGACGCACCTTGAGATAGGCCATCACCTCCGGGGCATAGCCGCTTGCGACTGCGTAGCTGAGGAAGGCATCGATCACGGTCTGGACGTTGAAGTGGAACATCCGATCCGCGAGCGCGGTGCCCATGTCGTGACTGACGGCGCCGTGGAAGCTGGCATTGCCGGCCGCGATCACCTGCCAGCCGTCCGGCAGCTGGTAATGGCCGACGCGCCGGTCGAGGATCAGCGAGTAGGCCGAGATCTGCAGGCGCTGGTCGGCGGCAGTCAGCTCGTCGAGGAACAGGATGCCCTCGGGCTGATCGGCGGTCGGCAGGAACTCGGGCGGAAACCAGACCGTCTTGGCTTGGCTCTCGTCGGCATAGATCGCGCCGCGGATGTCGACCGGCTCGATCGTCGTCAGCCGCAGATCGATCAGCGGCACGGCGAAATGTGCGGCGACCTGGCGCACGATCGAAGACTTGCCGACGCCGCGTGTGCCCCAGAGCATCGACGCGCGGTGGCGCAGGCGCGGATCGGCGTACTGCTCGATCAGCGCCTGCTTGGCGGCAGCGATCGAGATCGGCGGAATATTCATCGCTGCCCCTCCCGGCAATCGTGCTTAGCCAAGGAACATCTCGTTGACGTCGTTGATCTCTTCTTGCGCCCCTTCGAGCTCGACGATCTCGATGTCGGTTGCCAAGCCCACCTTTTCAAACGAGCGGATCATCTCCCAGTCTCGCGCCGCATCGGGGTGACCAGTGCCGAGGAGTGACTCCAGGCGCGCCACGACGACGACGTCGGCATAGTCGGCCAAGGGGCCACCGTCGTAGGTGAAATCGTTGAAGTGCTTCGCCGCTGCGACCAATGAGGGCGGAAAACCCCAGCGCGAAAGGATCCGCTCGCCGGTGCTCGGGCTCAGCCGATCCAACAAGGTCTCGAGCGCCTGCTCGTCTTCCAGACCGATCCGTTCGGCCTGGACCAGGATCGGCAAGGCGCCGATATTATGGATCAGCCCGGCCAACATGGCCTGGTCCGTTTCCAGATGCTTCAGCGGCTTCGCCAGCACGCGCGAGATCGCAGCCACCTGAACGCTGTTTTCCCAAAGCTGGCGGAGACGGCTGTTCAGCCCCTGTGAGCGGGCTTGAAACATCCCCTGGGTCGCCAGGCTGACCACCAACGAGCGCACGAGACGCACCCCCAGCCGTGCGACGGCCAGCTGCACGCTGTCGATCGCGGTCCGGCCCCGGTAGAGCGGACTGTTCGCGACCTGCAGCAGCCGCGCCGACAGGGCCGCATCGGTCGCAATCATGCTCGCGATATCGGCCGCGCTGATGGTCTCGCGCTCCATCGCATCACAGACCCGAAGCGCCACCTCGGGAAGCGTCGGCAAGGTGATCTGGTCGAGGCGAATCGCCTCGTTGAGCTCCGTGAGGAACAGCTGTTCGTCCATCTGAGACCTCTCCGTCATCACGTTCATCCGCCGGGTCAGACGAGCATGCAGGCGAGCCTCAGCCAGGGCATCAGAATCGATAGCCCGGCGACATGCGACCGATCGCGATCGCACCGCCTAGTGATTGGAGCGCCAGTGTCTAAAGCGCCGTGTCCGAAGCGCCAGTCGGGGCTTGGCAAGCATTGGGCACACCGTTCCATTGACCTTTGTCGCTGGCACCTTGCTCCCTCTCTCGCCTTCCCCTCGCCGAAGGCGTCACCGTTCTTCATCGATGTCCTTGGGGATGTCCTTGGGCGAACTCACGCGAGCAGAAGACCAGCCGACCGATCGCAAGCCACAGCTGACCTGGACCCGTTTCTTCTATGATCGGGTCTCTCGCGCCTTCAGCGCAACGGGATCATGACGACCAACCTGCCTGCTGCAGGATGGACGGGCCTGTAGCCCGGTACGGCGAAGGGGCTAGCCCCTTGTGGTCAAGACCGCACGGCCGGCGCCGTCAAGCCAGCCCTCCTGGCTGTTCGCTCTCACCCAGCCTCAGCGCCCTGAGCTGTCGGACTGCCGAGCGGTCCCTTGGCATCCTCGACGAACCAAGCGCGACCGATCAAGCGACGCGGCAGCGGTGGGATCTCGATCACCGGGAGCTCACGCATCATGAAGATCCCGATCAGCAGCAGCGGCGGCGCATGGAAGATGAACATCCGCGTGAGTGACTCGGTCTCCAGCGACAGGAACTGGATCAGCGGTGCCGCCCCGAGCAGCGCGATACCGATCAACATCGGGATCGAGCGTTGAAAGGTCACCCGCCAGCGTGCACCCTGCCAGCGGCTGTGGAAATCGGCTGGGCTACTGCGAAGGGTCTTGGCCAGATGGGTCACCGCCCGCGCGAGCTTGCTCTCGATATCGCGGGTGCGCTCCGGCTCGGCGGCAGCAACCCGCACACTGCCGCGCCAGCGCTTGCCGAGCTCACGCATCGGCCGCCACTCCCAACCGAGCACGGCGAGCAGGTCCGCCGGCACGCGCAAGCGTTGCTCTTGCTCGGCACGCAGTTCGAGATCGGCGGGCATCTTACGGCCGGTCTTGGCGTTCAGCGTCAGCACCACTCCCTCGACCCAGGATTCGGCACGCTGGAGTTGCAGCTGCCAGTGGGCAGGGTGGTTGTCGTCGGCGGCAATCGGGATCAGCCGGTAGCTGCGGGCAATCGGAACCTCGCTGGCCGCGACCATCTGTCTGCCGACCTCGATGGCCTCGATCTGCTCAAGGAGCAGACCCGCATCAGGACCCTCGATCTCCAGGCTCGAGCAGAGCCCCCTTGCATCGGCCACGAGGCGCTGCAGTCGAAAATGGCCGGCTTCCGGATACTCGAGCACCAGGGTCTCAGTCAGGGTGCTACCGACGAACGGTTGATCCGGATGCTGAATCGGCTTGAAGCGAAGGCGGCGTTGGGAACGATCACTCGCGGCGAGGTCGACCGACCATCCGCGCCGCGAAAACGGCTCGACGAGCCCGAGGATCTCATGGTGGGTCAGCGGGACTGGCCCTGGTGACTCGCTCTGTAATGCTGGCGTCGGCACTCTGGCAATGCGAACCATAGTCTTTAAGCGTCGAACAGTCTTGGTTTACAGATCCCTGACGATACCTGGCTTCGTTCTGAACTGCATCCCTAATGTCCTTGAAATAACTGGGGTTCCGATCAGCACCAGTGAACAGGATCAGCGCCTGACGGCCTCCGGCCAAGCCTGCCAATCGGCCAACCGGGCCAGGCTGACGGCCATATTCGAGCGCGCCCCGTGGCGGCAGAAGCACCTGCCAGAGCGCGGTGAGGATCGCGCTGAGCCATCGGTTGCGCATGCTTCAGCTCTCGGGCAGTCCCATAAACCCATGGAGAAACCAGCGCCGGCTGCCGCGCATCTCGCGGTAGATCCAAAGTCGCTCACCACTGTGGGCCGTCGCGATATAGTAATCACGGGCAATCTCGAAGCCATCCCACCAGCCGGTCTCGATGCGCTCACATCGGCTGCCGAGACTGAGCGGACCATCGAGCCACGGCCTCCGGTCCCGCTGCTCGAGCAGCAACGGCTCGGGTAACAGCCATATGGGGCGCTCGGCATGGGTCAGAGGCCCGTTCTTATCAGGACCAATGTAGCGCGATCCGGCATTGGACGGAGCGGCCTCAACAATCGATGAGCGCCAGCACCAGGCGCGCTCGGGGCGATGGTCCATCGCCAGAGCCAGACCGCGCACCGCCCTGTCGCCGAGCCGCGCCCGCAGACGGTCCAGCAATGCCGCCGGGAGAGCGGGATCGGGAGCAATATCCTCGAATAGCTCAGCGTTCCCCAGCGGCAGCGGGGACAGCTCGTCGCTCCTGAGGGCGATAGCCCGCACCGGTCGAGGCAAAGAGAGCCGTTCTAGGCGAGCGCGCAGCAGCTCGAGCCAGCGCTCAGGATCAGTCTCCAGGCGGGCCGTGCCGAGGTGAAAACGCGTGGCATCGCTATCAGCATGCGATAAGCACCACTCGATGCGCTGAACGGCGCTCTGGCGGGCCGTCAAAAAACCACCCAATTCGTCCAGTAAACGCCGACAGGCGAAGACTAGGCCATCCGTGCTCTGAACCTCCGCGGGCAGCTCGAGCTCGGCCCGGAAGCGCGTTGGCGGCACAAACGGGCGTTGAGGATCAGCGCGCTCACCCAGTAGCCGCTGGATCCGCTGCACCAATGAGAGACCGAAGCGCTCAGCGAGCCCGGCTCGCGGTAGCCGCAGCAGCGCACCGAGCGTCCGAACACCCATGCTGGTCAGATCATCAAGGGCCTGAGGGTCGCTGACCAGCAAGGCCGGCGACAGCCCATCGAGTGCTTGCCGAACTGCCGCATGGGTCCCGACCAGCCCACCCATGCCAGCTCGCGCCAGTAGCAGGGCAGCAGCCGGTGTCGGTGCCAGCACGCAGCACACTTGCCAGCCGAGCCCTTCGGCTGCATCGAGCACCTGGTGCTGCAAGGCGTGCGCGCCGCCGAACAGGCGCAGGCTCCGCCCAACCTCAAGCACCAACGCGGCTGCTTGTTCGTCACCCTGATCGAGACTCACCAGATTGCTGAAATTGAGCGCATAGGCCGCGAGCCGCTCAAGCGCGGATCGTTCCGCTTGTCGGCAGCGGCGGACGATGCGCAGTGTCTCGGTCAAGGCCCTAGCTGCCCCATCACGCAGCCCCGGACGCACACCAAGTCGCTGCGCAGCATCGTTACAGGCCAGGATACGCTCGCGCTCGCTGACCGCGAGTGGCAGCGAGGTCTGCAGCCCGCGCTCGAAGACCTGCAATGGCAGCGCTGGCAGATGCAACGCCATCCAGTTGCAATCGGCCTGGTCATCGCTCTGAGGCGAAGCCGTCTTGGACGGCGGGGTTGCAATCCGGGGCCTTGGCGGATCGGTCGACTCGCGCAACAGGCGTGCTTGGCTCATCTCAAGCCAACCTCGGCTCGGCGAAACGCGTTCGGGTCGACCGCCCTCTTAGCCTTCGGCTTCGAGACTATTGGGGACGGGCCAACCGAACCCGACAAGCGCAGCCTGAGGCCCACCCGACCACCGCGCAGCTTGCGCAACACCACATCCAGCCCATTCGGGGCGGCCTCTACATCTAAACGCAATGGCGCCGGCGAGGACTGGAAGGCCGCGGCCATCGGTCGCAGCAGAAAGGCGGGGGTCGAACGCTCGCTCGCCACTAGTTGGAGCCGGCGCAGGATCGCTGTCGCCCAACCCCGCTCCTGCTTGTCGGGCTCATCCGCCGTGCTCCAGCCGACCACCGCGGTGCAGCCACCACTGCGCAGAGCCTGCTCCAGCACCCAGGCGCCTTGACCAGGGGCATCGACAACGAGCACCCGACCGAGATCAAGGCCCTTCGCCGCCAGCGCTGGTGCATAGGGGATATAGGGCGGATTCACCAGCAACAGCCAGCCATCGGAGCAAATAATGGACAAGTCCTGACCATCCGATTGAGCAGGCTGGTCGCAGTGATCATTGTCGCCATCCTCGACCCCCGGACAAAGGCAGCGCAATGCCGGCAGCAACAACGTCAGTCCAATAGCGGGCTGATCGGTCAGCAGCTCGGTGAGACCGCTCACTGGCCAACCATGCCAAGGCAGTAGCTGATCCAATTCTGGAAAACCGGTCCCGACCCCCTCACCGACCCCGGCTGCGCTAGAGCGACCTCGCCAGAGATCGGCGCGCTCGGCGAGAAGCTGCTCCAGCCGCGGCGTCTGGGGATTCGAGCCAATAGCCGGCATGGCAGCGCACTCGCGTGCCTTTAAAAGGCATCTATCCGAGGCGTGACGGTCGGCGTGCCCGGCTCGCCCTGATCCAGCCCCAAGCGGAGCACGCCAACCCCCAGGCCTTCAATGATCAGCGCCCGCTCTCGAAGATCGAGATGGATCGGCGCGAACTCAGGGTTCGCCGGCAATAGCTGCACCCGATGTGGTTGACCCTCGTCATGCCGGAAACGCTTGACGGTCACCTCGTCATCGAGCCGCGCTACAACGATCTGGCCATTGTGCGCCTCAGGGGTACGATGGACCGCAAGCAGATCGCCATCCAGGATGCCCGCCTCGTGCATGCTGCTGCCGCGCACCCGCAGCAGATAATCGGCTCGAGGATGAAACAGCGCCGGATCGACGGCGTGATAGTCCTCGATATGCTCTTCAGCGAGAATCGGGCTGCCAGCCGCTACACGTCCAACGACGGGCAGCCGCAGCCCCGGGTCGAGGCTCGGTTCATCGGCGCCCTGAAGCAGCTTGATGCCTCGCGACGCACCCGGCTGTAGCGCGATCGCCCCTTGCCGGGCAAGCGCCTTCAAATGATCCACAGCGGCGTTCACCGAGCGGAACCCAAAGGCCTTGGCAATCTCGGCCCGAGTCGGCGGATAGCCGGTCTCGCGCAAGCGTTGCTGAATGAAGGCCAGGATCTGGCGCTGGCGCGGTGTCAGTGGATCGGACATGGCGTTCACTCGCGTAATGTCGCCGAGGCGAACTGTCATTATAAACAGTTATCGCGACGAGCGGCCAGCCCTGGAGCAAAAAACTGCGTTGAGCGGCTTTGACCGAGACGCCATCAGGCTCTAACCTGTCGGCATGATCGCCGACCCCCAGCGGAATCGCCGACCTTTTCTCAGGCCCCTGAGTCCAACTGATCTGACGTGACCCTGCCGCCTCATCCAAAGGTCCGCCCAACCAGCCGGGGTCCGTGGCAGCAGAGATGCCGACATTGGGTACTCGTGTCCCTGCTTGCAGCGGCATGGCTTCCCGAGGCACCGAGCGCTCAGCAGATCATCGTCAACCCCGAAACCGAGGTCAGCGCGATCGACCGCAATCGCGCTCGGTTGATCTTTACGATGCGAATCAACCAATGGCGCAACCAGAAGCCGGTGACGGTCTTCGTGCTGCCGGATGACACCTCCCTGCATCAATCCTTCGCCAAGGGTGCCCTGCAGGTCTATCCCTATCAGCTCAGACGCACCTGGGATCGCCAAGTCTTCTCCGGAACCGGTCAGGCGCCGCGGGAGGTGGCAAACGAGGACGAGATGATCGAGCGCGTCCGCCAGACCGTTGGCGCGATTGGTTACATCAGCGATCAACGGGACGTTCCCGGGGTCAAGGTCATCGAGGTCCAATAACCTTGGTCTACTTCCGTCTCATCGCTGCGGCCTGTGCCGGCCTGCTTGCAAGCACTTGCGCCCATGCCGATCTCAGTGGAAACCTTCAACTGCATGGCTTTGCCAGTCAGGGAGCGGTCCAGACCAGCGCCAACCGCTTCTATGGAAACAGCCCTGACACCTCGTTCGATTTCACCGAGATCGGTGTCACTGCCTCTTGGCGCCTGAATCCTCGGCTGCTGTTGGCCGCGCAAGCCCTTTCGCGCCGCGCCGGCGAGATGAGTGATGGCTCGCCAGAGCTGGACTTCGCACTTGCCGACATCAACCTCATCGCCACTGACACCCATCGTGCCGGATTACGCATCGGGCGGATGAAGAACCGACTCGGCCTCTATAACGAGACGCGAGACGTCCCGTTCACCCGTCCCGGTATCTTTCTGCCCCAGGTGGTCTATTTCCACAAGGTGCGCAACCTAGTACTGTCTACCGATGGCGTACAGCTCTACGGCGAGCTCTATCGGCCCTTCGGCACGCTCTCAGCGACGCTGGCGAGCGGACGCCCAGTGATCGACGAGAATGTCGAGGCTGCGTTACTGCGCAGTAACATACCAGGTCAGATGAAAGACCGGGAGAACAGCTGGTTGGCGAGCCTCTGGTTCCAGTCCCCCGCCGAAAGGCTCAAGCTCGGGTTGAGCGGAGCAGCAATCGCGCTACAGCAGGATTGGCGCTTGACACCAAAGACGCCGACGGTCGATCTCCTCTATTGGATCGCTTCCGCCCAGTACAACGGACCCAATTGGACAATCTCTTCTGAGTACATGGGTCTCCCGACGAGATGGCGCGATTTCTCGCCAGTGCGGCCAAACCGCAACCAGACCACGGAAGGTTATTATGCCCAGCTGACCTACCGACTAGCCCAGCCATTCGAGCTGATGCTCCGCTACGAGGAAGGGTTCGCCGACCGGGATGACCGCGACGGCACCCAGCTCGAACGGCTTACGCAGGGGATGATCCCCAGTCAGGCGAGCTCATCCCGAATCCTCAGCCTAGGGCTACGTTGGGATATCTCACGTCAATGGATGCTGCGGGCCGAATATCAGCGCCACAACGGCAACTTCATCCTATCAGAGATTGAGAACCCAGACTTCCGGCGCTTCGACAAACACTGGGATCTATTCGCCATTCAAGCAGCGTTTCGTTTCTGAGCATCCATGAGCGATCTCAAGCAGCGCCTGTGCTCGTCGCAAGCCGATCATCGTCCTTTTCTCGGCCTGCGTTGGAAGGTCCTGATCGGCATCAGCCTCACCCTTGCCGCGGTCATCATCTCGCTCACACTCTATGCCCATGCCATCTTGATCGATCAGTTCGAACGGGATCAGGCCGATCTTCGACATCGTCAAGCTGAGCACTTCACGGCCCTGATCGCTGATCGCTACCAGCAGATGGCGCGTCTGGCGAGTATGGTGCCGCGACTCGCTTCGGTCTCCGATAAAGCAACGATCTTTGATCACCTAAGCGAGGCGCTTCAGCTCGACGGCAGCATGCTCGATCTCGAATGGGATATCCGTTCGGTGCACTGGCTGCCAATCGATGGTGAGCCCCTGGCACTTTGGCCGCCAGAAGCCAGGACGCTGCCGTCGTTGCTCGTGCGCGAGATCGAACAACAGCCAGAGCAGATCACGCAGCAGCTGTTATGCGATCAGGATGCATGCCGGCAATTTCTCGCGTCGCCGGTTCTGTGGCAGGGCGAGACGGCCGGCAGCCTGGTGCTCGGCCGTTCCATGGCGAGCATTCTGTTGGCGTTCAGTGAGCTGACTGAAGCCGATCTCGCGATCGCGGCGATCGACGAGCGAGATGACGCGGAGACGGCCTCAACAGAATCGCCATTCAACTTTGTGGGCGCCACGCAGCCGCAACAGGTTTTGCCGGTCCTACAATCAGTACCAGCGGCATCGTTGCTCGCAACCGATCCATCCTACCCGCTCGCGATCGAGTTCAATGAGCACTGGTATGAGGTGTTCCGTAACGATCCAAACGGGGTCGGCTTAGTCAGCTTTGTCATCAACCAGACAACCGACGACCGTCATGCTATTCGGCAGATGTCGAGGAATAGCCTGCTCATCGGTCTACTCGGCCTACTGATGGCCGAGCTGCTCCTGCTGCTGACCATGCAGGGGCCGGTCACTCGCATCCGAAGGCTCTCACAGCTGCTGCCACTCTTGGCGGAGAACCGCTTCGACACACTGGCGGATCAGCTGCCGCCGGCTCGAGCACGCACCGGGTTACGCGACGAGATCGACGAAACCATCACTGTCACCAATACCCTCAATCAACGCATGGCAAGGATGCAGGAGGAGCGCGAAGCGGCGCGTCAAGAGTTGCTTTGGCTGGCCGACCACGACCCGCTTACCGCGTTGCTGAACCGTCGCCGCTTTGATCATGAGCTTGCGCAAGCGGTATCCCGCGCACAAGAGCACGGAAGACACGGTGCACTGCTCTTCATCGACCTCGATCACTTCAAGGATGTCAATGATACCAGTGGACATCAGGCTGGCGACCGCCTGCTCAAGCGGATGGCCAAGCGGCTGGTCGCGAGCCTCTCCGAGCACGACAAGGTCGGCCGCTTCGGCGGCGACGAGTTCGCAGTGCTGCTCAATGACACCGAGCCCGACGAGATTGCGCGGATTGCGGAACGGCTGCAGGAGCAGATCAGTTCAACCAGCGTCCGCGCGGGCACGCATCGCCATCAGGTCTCGGCGAGCATTGGCATCGCCGTCTTTCCCGATCATGGCGTCGATACCCAAACGCTGATGGCCAATGCCGATCTGGCCATGTATCAAGCCAAGTCAGGGCAGCGTCGGCGCTATCATTTCTACTCGGAGGATGATTCGGCACGCGCCCAAGCGAACGCACGCGTCATCTGGAGCCGCGAAATCACCGAGGCACTGAGCTCCAGTCGATTGCAGCTCTATTATCAGCCGATCATGGAGCTTCCAGAACGGCGAGTCTGGCGAGCCGAAGGCCTATTGCGCATCAGGCTGACTGATGGACGCATCGCTGCACCGAACGAGTTCATCCCGATCGCCGAGCGCACCGGCCTGATCAGCGCCATCGACCGCTGGGTCATGGCCGAAGCGATTCGCCTCCTCCAACAGCAGCCCCATTTGTCGTTATCGATCAACCTATCCGCAAAGGCACTTGGAGACATATCGCTGAACAGCGACATTGCAAGGCTGATCGAGGTGGCACGGATCGACCCCAAGCGCCTCACGCTCGAGATCACCGAAACGATTGCAATCGACAACATCAGCAGCGCCGTTGCGCGCATCGAGAGCGTGCGAGCTCTCGGTTGCCGGTTCGCGCTCGATGACTTCGGTAGCGGATTCGCCTCCTACGCCTACCTAAAGCAACTACCAGTCGAGGCGGTCAAGATCGACGGCAGCTTCATTCGCGCGCTCGACCGAAACCTGGAAGACCGAATCTTTGTCAGGGCTGTCACCGAGATGGCCCACGCAACGGACAAGAAGGTCGTGGCCGAGTTCGTCGAGTCCGAGGCCATCCTCAAGGTACTCTGCGACCTGGGGGTCGATTTCGCCCAGGGCTACTTTATCGGGCGTCCGGTTCCGGAGCCGCCAGCAGCCGAGTCCTGGCGCCTGGGTTGAGCGCGAATCGGACCGACCGGCCCGCCACGAAGCGGCTCATCGATACCATCCAAAAGTCGCCCGTAAAGGCCGCAGCCCGTACCGACGTGCACCAGGTCACGGCTCGCGCGCGCGCATCGCGTGCTGGATTGCGGTGATCAGCCTGCACAAGGCCGGGTCTGCCGGGACGGCTTGACCGACGAGCCAGTCCTGCAGGATCTGGTCCGAATAGCCGAGCAAACGGACGAAATCGGCCCGACCCTGGCCGTCCAGAGCCGCATAGCCCGAATCCAGGAAACGGTTGAGCAACAGGTCGAGCTCGAGCATCCCACGCCGGCACTGCCAGCGCAGACGCATCCTTTCCTGATCGGTCACTTGCTGCTCTGAGGTCAGCCCACTGCCCCTCGGAGCACGAGACGCCAGCGAGCCACTTTCGATCGAGCCACCCCGAGCGAGCGTCTCGACATCGCTCGCCGTCTTGCCCTCGTCGCTGCTCAAACCGATTGCTCGAGCATCAGCTCTTTGATCCGGCCGATGGCTTGAGTCGGGTTCAAACCCTTTGGGCAGACCTCGACGCAGTTCATGATGCTGTGACAACGGAACAGTTTGTAGGGCCCCTCGAGCGCATCGAGCCGCTCGTCGGTAGCCTGGTCGCGGCTGTCCGCCAGGAAGCGCCACGACTGCAGCAGCGCCGCAGGACCGTGAAATTTGTCCGGGTTCCACCAGAACGACGGGCAGGCGGTCGAGCAGCAACCGCACAGGATGCATTCGTAGAGCCCATCGAGCTTGTCACGGTCCGCGGGCGACTGCCGAATCTCCTGTTCCGGCAGCGGGTCCTTGCGGATCAGGTAAGGATCGACAGCCCGATACTGCTCGTAGAACTGGGTCATATCGACGACCAGGTCCCGGATCACTGGTCGGCCCGGCAACGGCCGCACCTGGATCGGCTGTTTCAGGTCGGCAATCGGGGTAATGCACGCGAGACAGTTGGTGCCGTTGGCATTGACCCCGTCGGAGCCACAGACCCCCTCCCCGCATGAATGCCGAAACGCGAAGGTCTCGTCCTGTTCCTTGATCGCGAGCAGTGCCTCGCGCAGCATCATCCCAGGCTGCGCCTGGACCTCGAAGGTCTGCATATAGGGCTTGGGCCGCCTGGGGTCAGACTCGGAGTCCGACTTGGGGGCGTTCGAAGCGCTCGGCTCGCTGTCCGGCTGATAGCGGTAGACGGAGAGGCGGATTGCGGTCATGGGGGTCGATGATATCGATGATCTAGTTGCTGTCGATGCTTCGGAGATCCTGCCTTCGCCAGAGTTCCCAGCCTAGCGACCCCGGGCTTCCTGACGACCCCCGTCAATAGACACGCGGTTTCGGCGGAAAGGAGTCGACCGTCAGCGGCTTGGTCCGCACCGGCTTGTAATCCATCCGGTCCCCCTCGCGCAGATAGAGACTGTGCTTCAACCAACGCTCGTCGTCGCGCTCTGGGTGGTCGACGCGCGAATGGGCGCCGCGGCTCTCATCGCGATGCAGCGCCGACATCAGCGTTGCCATCCCGACATCGACCAGGTTATCGAGCTCCAGTGCCTCGATCCGCGCGGTGTTGAAGGTCTGGCTATGGTCCCGGAGCCGCGCGTTCTCGACTCGCGCACGCAGTCCCTTGAGCTTCTCGACCCCTTCCGCCATCGTCGCCTGGTCGCGGAAGACACCACAGTGCTCTTCCATCAGCCGGCGGAGCTCGGCCTTGAGATCGGCTGCCCGCTCGCCCTCGCCTCGGCGTTCCCAGCGCGACAACCGGTCCAGTGACGGTTCCAGGTAGGCCTCCCGCATTGGCCGATGATGCGGGTTCTCGGCAACGTAGCTTAGGATGTCGGTGCCAGCGGCACGGCCAAAGACGAGGATGTCGAGCAGCGAATTGCCGCCGAGCCGATTGGCGCCATGAACCGATACGCAGGCGCATTCGCCGGCCGCATAGAGCCCCGGCACCACCTCTTCAGGCCCATGCCGCGCCGGCGCGACCACCCGTGCATAACGGTCGGTCGGGATGCCGCCCATCGCATAGTGCGCGGTCGGGAACACCGGAATCGGCTCGTTGGCCGGATCGATGCCAAGAAAGACACGGCAGATATCGGTAATGCCGGGCAGGCGTTGATGGACCACGTCGGCGCCGAGATGATCGACCTTGAGCAGCAAATAGTCCTTGTTCGGCCCGCAGCCGCGGCCCTCCCGGATCTCGGTGACGATCGAGCGCGAGACCACGTCGCGGCTGGCAAGATCGAGCGCATGCGGCGCGTAACGCTCCATGAAGCGCTCCCCGTCGCTGTTGATCAGGTAACCGCCTTCGCCCCGCGCGCCTTCGGTAATCAGCATCCCCTTTCCGGCGACGCCGGTCGGGTGGAACTGATAGAACTCCATATCCTGTAACGGCACGCCGGCGCGTAACGCCATCGCCATCCCGTCGCCGGTGTTGATGAAGGCGTTGGTGGTCGTGCGGTAGACCTGGCCGTGGCCACCCGTCGCCAATAATGTGGTCTTGGATGCGATCACCAGCGGCTCACCGCTCTCGATGTCGAGCACCAGCGCTCCGAGGATCGCCCCTTCATCATCCCGAATCAGATCGACCGCGAAATACTCGTCGAAGAAATGCGTCTTGGCACGCAGGTTCTGCTGATAGAGCGTGTGCAGGATCGCGTGGCCAGTCCGATCGGCTGCCGCACAGGTCCGCGCCGCCTGCTCCCCGCCGAAGTGCTGGCTCTGGCCGCCAAAGGCGCGCTGATAGATCCGCCCGTTATCGAGCCGCGAGAACGGCACACCGGCATGCTCGAGCTCGTAGACGGTCGGAATCGCCTCCCGGCACATGGTCTCGATCGCATCCTGATCACCAAGATAGTCGGACCCCTTGACGGTATCGAACATGTGCCAATGCCAATCGTCTGGCAGCGCATTGGCCAGCGCCGCGTTGACGCCCCCCTGCGCGGCAACCGTGTGCGAGCGGGTCGGAAAGACCTTCGAGACCACAGCGACACGCAGATCGGCATCGGCGAGGCGCAGGGCCGCGTTGAGCCCAGCGCCGCCGGCGCCAATGATCAGCGCATCGAAATGCCGGTGGGGGAGTGAGCGGACAGCGGCCATCGGTTCAATCTACCTGAATCAGGATCAAGGCCTGCAGCGCCCACAGACCGGAGGCGAGGAATAGGAGCGCCATCAGCGACAGCAACGCAACGCGGAGCCCGATCGGCTTCACGTAGTCGATCAGTACATCGCGAATGCCGACCCAGGCGTGCGCGAGCAGCACGGGTATAAAGACCAGCAGTCCCACTGCGACCCAGGGCGACGTCGCCCATGCGGCGAGCTCGAGATGATCCTGCGGCGGCGCAACAGCAAAAACGAGCGCAAGGTAGAGACCGAACAGCGCGAGGTAGACCGCACTGACCCTTTGGATGATCCAGGCCTTCAAGCCTGATGCCCGGCGGCTCACAGCAGCACCGCCGCGCCGGCCAAAGTCACTGCGATCGCAGCATAGAGGGTCGCCCAAGCACTCTTGCGCGCGGTTGGCCGATCCAGGCCCCAACCGAGATCGAGCGCCAGGTAGCGAAGCCCTGCCAGCAGGTGGTGCAGCAACGCCCAGGACAGCACCAACAATACCAGTTTGCCGAGCGGGCTGCCGCCAATCGCCGCCGCGGAGCCAAAGCCGTTCGGCCCCGAAAGCGCCTGCGCGAACAAGACCGCAAAGGCCGGGATTGCCAACACAAGCAGCACGCCGCTCACTCGGTGCAAGATCGAGACGACCCCCGGGATCGGCAAACGGATGCGCCAGAGATCTAGGAATACAGGCCGAGAATTCGCCATGAAGGGCTCGCTTACCAACAGTGAAACGGCATCATCGAAAGGGCCAGAAAAGAGAACATAGCATCCTGTTGCGTCGCCGGACAGACCCCCTCAGACAAGCGGCACCGAGCAGGTCAGTGACGAAGGGGCGCGTCCGGTTCCGTCGCTGCAGCGGATGTCAGCCGCTACAGCGCAGAGCGATGTCGAGCGATCCATCCGCCAGCGCCAACCGAATACGACCCTATCGTTCAGCGAGGGTTCGCTCGCCTCATCAATCTCTCGGCTTAGAAGCCCTAACAGGATGTCCTGTACGAGCCCTAAAACTCCGCAGCTTATTCAGGCTCGCCGAGCGGGTTGATAGGGTCTGTCAATCCCGTGGTCAAGTTTGACCAAGATGGAGCGTCCTGCGCATGGTGCGGTGCAGCAAGGCTAACGCTCAAGCGCTGCACTCGCAACCAGCATCTGCGCAAATGCAGCCGAGCGCGCAACCCCATGGTGGATGATCAAGGGCTTGCGCTCGCACCGATTGTGGGCCCTCACCCGGTTCACAGCTCGGTCAGCAACCGGCCGCGGATGTCCGAGATGGCGCCGCAGATCATGGATAAACCCGATCAACCGCAGGCCAACCACCTCAACCGTACCCCTGGAGGCGATCGAGATAATCCGGCAGAAACAGCGAGATCGATGGGATATAGGTGATCAGCATCAGGAACAACAGCAAGAGCAGCATCCAGGGCAGCACCGCCTTGATCACCCAACCGATCGACTCGCCGGTGATCCCGGCGGTGACGAATAGGTTCAGCCCAACCGGTGGTGTCAGCATGCCGATCTCCATGTTGACCACCATAATGATGCCGAGGTGGATCGGGTCGATCCCGAGCTGGGTCGCGATCGGGAACAGGATCGGCGCCATGATCAGCAGGATCGCCGAAGGTTCCATGAAATTGCCGGCCGCCAACAGCAGCAGGTTCATCACGATCAGGAACATCCAGGGCTCGAGGCCATGTGAGACGATGGTCTCGGCGATCTGATGCGGGATGCGCTCGGTAGTCAGCACGTGCGCAAACAGCATCGCGTTGGCGATGATGAATAGCAGCATGATGCTGACCTTGGACGCATCCAGCACCGTCTTGCGCACCTCCGGATGCACGACGCTCTGGGCGATCGCGAGCGGGACTTGCCAGGTGTGACGCAGCAGTAGTGCACCGATTCTCTCACCGGCGCGGCGCCAAGGCGTCTCCTTCAGCGGCCCCATATCGCGGTAGCCGACCACCGCAACCAAGAAGGCGTAGACGGCCGAGACCGCGGCCGCCTCGGTGGGGCTCGCGACGCCGCCGTAGATCGAGCCGAGCACGATCACGATCAGCAGGATGCCCCCGGACGCACTGAATGCGGCGGCGCCGACCTCGCGGAAACCCGGCCAAGGCTGCGCCGGCAGCCGCTTGATGCGGGCAACGATGTAGATCGCGACCATCAATAGGCCGCCCATCATCAGCCCCGGGATAAAGCCCGCCATGAACATCTTGGCCGCTGAGACCTCGGTCGCGGCCGAATAGACCAGCATCACGATCGAGGGTGGGATCAGGATACCGAGGGTGCCGGCGTTGGTGATGACGCCGGACGCAAAGGCCTTCGGATAGCCGGATTTGACCATCCCGGCGATGACGATGGTTCCGATCGCCGCCACGGTCGCCGGCGACGAGCCGGAGACCGCAGCAAACAGCATGCAGGCCAGCACCGAGGCCATTGCCAGGCCGCCCTTGATGTGACCGACCGCACCAACGGCGAATCGAATCAGCCGCTTGGCCACCCCGCCGGTCGATAGAAACTGCGACGAGAGGATGAAGAACGGGATCGCGAGCAGGGTGTAATGGGCCGACAACGCCTCGAAGAGCTTGAGTGCGATCGACGCGAGCGAATCGTCCGAGAACAGCAGGATGGTGACGATACTGGAGAAGCCGAGCGCGATCGCGATCGGCATACCCAGCAACATGCAGCCGAACAGCAGCAGGAACAGCGCCGCCGTGGTCAACTCGCGCGCTCCGCGTTGGACCCCACCTCGTCCCGCTTCAACTCGTCGGCAAGCCGCAGGCTCTGCTCCGCTTCCCCGGCCTTTTGGAATCCGGTGGCCGAGCCGCGCGCCACCCGATACAGCAGTCCCAACAGTCGCAGCGATAACAGCGCAAAGCCGACCAACAGGATACCGTGCGCGAGCCAGGCTGGGATCGGGATATCCTCGAGCTCGATGCCGATCAAATGCATCTTGGCCAAGTAGACCCAAGACCCATAGAGGAATAAGCCGCAGTAGACCAGCGACAACAGGATCGCCAGTGCACTGATGAGGCGCTGCCCCAACGGCGGCAACAGGCGCACGAAGGCGTCGACGCCGATGTGCGCGCCGACCTTGATCCCATAGGACGCACCGAATAGCACGAACCAGGCGGACAGGTGCAGCGTCGCCTCCTGGCCCCAGCTGAGGCCGGTGCCGAAGCCGAAGCGCAGGATCACCTCGTAGAAGACCAGCAGCGTCATCGCCACCAGCAGCAACGAGATGACCGACTCCTCAGCCTGGTCGATCAGGCGGCGCAGCACCGGTCAGTCATCGTTGGACCGATAAGCGGCCTCGATCCGTTCAGCCCCAATATCGTCTTCGAACTGCCGCCAGACCGGCCTCATCGCCTCGACCCACTGGGCGCGCTGCTCTGGGGTGAGCTCAATGATCTCGGTGCGGCCAGACTCAGCAATCTTCTCTTTGTCCTCGATCGCCTTGTCCCGGGCAATCTGGTTACCGTAGGCAAGCGCCTCATCGAGCGCCGCCTTGACCTCGGTGCGCTGCTCGTCAGTGAGCCTGGACCAGAACTCCTTCGAGGTCACGACCATATAGTCGAGCAGACCGTGGTTGGATTCGGTGATATAGGGCTGGACCTCGAAGAACTTTTTCGAATAGATGTTCGACCAGGTGTTCTCCTGCCCATCGATCGCCTTGGTCTGGAGCAGCGTAAAGACCTCCGAGAAGGGCTTCTTCAGCGGGGCCGCATTGAGCACCTCGAACTGCGCCTCGAGCACATCGGACGACATGATGCGAAACTTCAGACCTTCGGCATCCTCGGGGACGCGCAGCGGCTTGCTCGCCGACAGCTGCTTCATGCCGTTGTGCAGATAACCAAGCCCGATCAGACCCTTGTCGGCAACTGCATTGAGCATCGCCTGCCCCTCTTCGCTTTGCTGGAACCGATCGACCGCGTCCAAATCCTCGAACAGGAACGGCAGATCGTAGAGCGCGAGCACGTCGGTGTAACGACTGAACTTCGACAGCGCCGGGGCGGCCATCTGGACGTCGCCCAAGAGCATCGCCTCGAGCACCTTGTCGTCGCCGAACAGCTGTGAATTCGGGTAGACCTCGACCTCGATCTCGGCATCGGTCTTCTCGGCGACCAGCTCTTGGAAACGCTGGGCCATCAGGCCTTTGGGCGTATTCTCAGCAACGACGTGGGAGAACTTGATCACCGTCGGCTCATCCGCAACCGCACCTGCGGCACTGATGAGGCTGACGGCTACAAAGGCGGCAGTGAGCAGGATGCGCATCGGAGGCCCTCGAGTTCAGTGGTGCATTCAATCGGCGGGGAGGCGCGCGGCCCGGGCAACAGGCATGGCAGCCGGTTTCCATCGATTCATTAGGCCAATTGTGCTCGCGAACCTAGCGGAGATTCCCCTCGGATGCAACATCGCGATGCCATGCCCAAGCGCCGAGACCCCGCACCGGTCGAGCCGATGCAGGGTCTGAGGACACACGGCCGGATAGCGGCGCGTTAATCGAAGTTGGTCACATTGAACGCATAGAACCGGCTCAGCCCCTGCTGTTCGGTCCAGTCGAGGTAGTCTTGGAACTGGTTCGCCATCTCCTCGCTCGGCAGCTCGATACCGCCGGCATAAGCAGGGTCGGCAAGGACCTTGAACGCGGCCAGCCGGCTCAGGCCTTGAGCCTTGGTCCAACGCAGGTAGTCGGCGAATGCCATCGCCATGGCTTGCGTCGGGAACGGATTCGAGGTCGGCTCGATGCACTGCAACTGTGCCGCGTCGACGACGGTCGCAGGTGAGAAGGGGCCGTTGCCACCAACCTCGCCGTCGTGCGCCAGCAGGTTTCCGGCGCTGAGCGTCAACAAGGCAAGTCCAGCAGAGAATGACAATGGATGAGGCATCTTTGGCAAATCCCAAAAGTGATATCGATGCCTATATATTAGCGTTTACTTATATAAATCCAATATCGATTCGGCCCGCAACTGCAACCGACTGTTGCAAAATGTTTCCGATCCTAGCCTGAGCCTCGAGCGCGATCGGGAAGCGCTGATCGATCAGCGCTTCCCTAGGCAGCCTTCGGCCGCTTCCAGGTGTAAACGGCCGTGACCGCGTAGTTCCAGACCGCACCGACCAATATGCCCGCCAGCGCCGACAGGACCCAGAACGAATGGGCCTGGAACAGCCAGCTCGCGATGCCGACATTGGCCAGGGCGCCGATGCTGCATGCCGCGACGAACGACAGCCAGCCGCGCAGCAGGTCCCAGCCCCTGAGGCGCATGTCGCTATAGGTCAAGAGATTATTCAGGAAGAAGTTGCTGGTCATCGCGACCAGTGCCGCAATGGTCTGGCCGACGAGAAAGCTGCTGCCAGCCAGCTTGAACGCGAGCCAGAGCACCAGCATGTGCACCAGCACACCGGAGGCACCGATCAGCGAGAATGCGATGAAGCGTGCCGGGATCATTGGACCGATCCATTTCTGGATCAACATCAACAGGTACTCCCAGAGGACCGCGTTATCGAGCTTGCTCTGGCCCGCCTCGCGCGGCCGAAACCGATATGGCAGCTCGCGAAAGCGCAGCGGCCCAGGATGGGTTGCGAAGAGGTCGAGCAGGATCTTGTAGCCGACCGCACTCATATCCCGGACACACCCCTGCAGCACCTCGGCGCGAAGCATGAAGAATCCGCTCATTGGATCCTTGAGGTCGGCCTTGATGAGGCGCTGTCCGAGCCTGGTCGCGAGCCGGCTCATCGATGCGCGGCGGCGATCCCAGGTGCCAACCTCCCCGCCCGAGACATAACGGCTGCCCACGACGAGATCGAGCGGCTCGCTCCGCAGCAGCCGCAGCATCTCCGGCAGCAGCCCCTCATCGTGCTGCAGATCGGCGTCCATCACAGCGACGAAAGGGGCCGAGGTCGCGAGCATCCCCTCGATACAGGCCGACGAGAGCCCGCGACGACCGATGCGCTGGAGCACGCGCAGATGCGGATTGGTGCACGCGATCGCGCGGACGCGCTGTGCGGTCCCATCGGGCGAGTCATCATCGACAAAGATCAGCTCCCAGTCGATGCCGGCGAGCGCCTGTTCCAAGCGCGCGACCAGGATTGGCACGTTTTCGGCCTCGTTATAGGTCGGGACCACGACCGCGAGGGTTGGCGTCCGGCATCGGCTCAGAGGCGCTGCATCCGCAAGCGTTGCTTCAGGCATCGGTCAACTCTTGTGGTTGCGGTGCTTTCGACGCGACCGCCTGCCCAGCAGCCATTGCAGCCCAACGATCGCCGATGCGAACGCCGCCGTCACCGCTGGCATCAGCGTTCGAACCGATCGCGCTCGTTGCCCATAAATGCATCATTTGTGGAATAAAAAGAAACCCTGAGCCAAACCTTGAATATTCTGATAGTTTAACAGCTCGACTGCCCGCGCGTTCAGTCCTGCTCTGATTTATTTCGATTTAACAAGGGCTTACAAGTCAGAACCAAGACAGCATCGATCACCCGCGAGGCGTCATTACCGTCCGTTCTTCACGCTTGGGAGGCCAACTCATGATCAAGCCAATCGGCTCAGACGAGCTTCAACCGCGGTTCGTCTATGACCCCGAACGTCACCATCAGCTGACCCAGGAGGCTGAATCCCTACCCTCGGTGATGGTCAGTTCTCAGGCCGCAGCCAACGCGGTGATGATGGGTGCCAGCTATTTCAGCCCTCTCGAGGGCTTTATGAACGTTGCCGATGCGGTCAGCGTCGCCGAGACGATGCGGATGACCGATGGCCGCTTCTTCCCAGTCCCGGTCCTGTGCCTGCTGGAGTCAGACGATGCGATACGTGGCTCCCGACGGATCGCCCTGCGCGACCCGAATGTCGAGGGCAACCCGATTCTGGCGGTGATGGATGTCGAAGCGATCGAAGAGGTGTCCGATGAGCAGATGGCGCTGATGACCGAGAAGGTCTATCGGACGAACGACTCCGAGCACCCGGGCGTGAAGACCTTCAACAGTCAAGGCCGAATAGCCCTCTCTGGACCGATCCAAGTGCTGAACTTCTCCTATTTCCAGAACGACTTCCCGGACACCTTCCGAACGGCGGTCGAGATCCGCCATGAGATCCAGGAACGGGGCTGGAACAAGGTCGTCGCGTTTCAAACCCGCAATCCGATGCACCGAGCCCATGAAGAGCTCTGCAAGATGGCGATGGACGCCGTCGGAGGCGACGGCGTCGTGGTCCACATGCTGCTCGGAAAGCTGAAGCCCGGTGATATCCCAGCCCCGGTCCGTGACGCCGCGATCCGCAAGATGGCCGAGCTCTATTTCCCGCCGAACACGGTCATGATCACCGGCTACGGCTTCGACATGCTCTATGCGGGACCGCGCGAGGCGGTGCTGCATGCCTATTTCCGCCAGAACATGGGAGCGACCCATTTCATCGTCGGGCGCGATCACGCCGGCGTCGGCGATTACTACGGCGCCTTCGACGCCCAGACCATCTTCGACGAAGAGGTGCCCGCAGGGGTACTCGACATCGAGATCTTCCGAGCCGACCATACGGCCTATTCGAAGAAGCTCGAGCGGGTCGTGATGATGTGTGACGCGCCGGATCACACCAAAGAGGACTTCGTCCTATTGTCCGGCACCAAGGTTCGAGAGATGCTCGGGCGCGGCGAGGCGCCGCCGGCGGAATTCTCTCGGCCCGAGGTCGCTCAGATCCTGATGGACTACTACCAGTCGATCCAGTGAGTCGTCGGGACCGCGCCGCCATGCCGCAATGGCGGCGCCGCGCGAATCGAAGCAGACGGCAAGGCCTCTGACCTGCCGACTCGCCCAAGAAGGCGCGGCCGGATCAACGGCCACCACAACGCCAGCGGTTGGCAGGAAGCGCTGAGTGGATCAGCGCTTCCTGCAACGAGCGAGCGAGTCGTCTCAGCGGCTCGGTCAGGGGCGCTTCGGTTTCTTGTACTCGACCTCCTTCTGGAGGTTGTCCCAAACGGTCTCGTAGCCGACGAAGCCCTTCTCGTTCGCCGCCATCTGCTTGGTGGTGTAGAACCGCGCCCGGCCCTCCGGAACCTTGGGTCTGCTCTTGGGTGCTTGGCTCATTGGCTTATCCTCTCTCGATATGCCGTTACAGGATCAACGGGGTGTGCCCGGCATAAGGCGACGCCCCGCGTGGTCAGCGAATCCGAGCGCGATCGACCGCGGCCCGCGCGTCCCGGTTCGGCCGAACGCCGGTTCGGGTCATTTCTGAAACATCGCCTGCAGAACCTCGTAGACGAACTCATGCAGGTACGAATTCTCGCCACAGTGGATCAGCGCTTCATCCTCGGTGCGAAAGGTCAGGTACGGATGGACCTCGGTCCCGTCGACCTCGATCGCGGCGTTATCGTCCAAGGTGCTGGCGACGCTGAACGCGATGCTCGCGGTAGTCTCTTCGAGCTGAGTCCCAGTCAGACCGGCCTCTTGCAGCTTGACGTGGATGCTCTGGACCAGCTCCCGAACGAGTAGTACCTGTTGCTCTTCGAAGACAGTCGACTCGAGTTTCAGCTGCATGCGCTCTTACCCTTTGCAGAGGCCCTGTGTGAGCCCGACGTCAGAGCGGCACCGGTTTGACGCCGGCGAGCTCGGGTCTGGATTCGACCTTGCCACCGGCGGCGATCTCCGCCTCGGTCGCATCACGGACCGCGAGGATCTCGAGCTCGAAGACCACCTGACGTCCGCAGAGCGGATGGTTGCCATCAACGGTGAGGGTCTTCTCATCGATCCGCGTGACCAGGAAATGCTTGGTCTGACCTGCGTCGTTCTGCATCACGACGGTGGTGCCGACCTCGCGGTACTCCTCCGGCACGTTCTCGAGATAGTCGGTCACGACGAGGGACTCGTCTCGGGGTCCGAAGATCTGCTCGCAGTCCAGTTCGACCGAGATCGTCTCACCCGCCGTCCTCCCTTCCAACTCCGCCATGACCTGAGCGGACAGCACGTCGTTGACACCGTGCACATAGCCGAGCGGGAAGTCCACCGAGGTCAGGACGCCCCCGGTCTTCGCGTCGATCACCCGGTACTTGAGCTCGACGTATTTGTTGTCTTGGATGGGGTCTGACATGGTCTAGAAGATCGAGGCGGCGAAGATCCGCACCTCCCCCTTTTCGTAGCCGAGCACCATCCGGCCGAGCCATTCACCTTCCCGTTCCGTGCTGCGTACCCGATACAGGGCCGTCACGTGCTCGCCGCGTCGGATCAGGCCAAGGAAATCGCGCTCCTCGCTGAGATTCCGGCTCAGGGTGCTGTGCTTGAACTGCTTGCCGAGCTCGACCTCGTTCAGGCCGAGCAGCAGCTCATAGGAGAATTTTCGAATGAACTTACCGTACTGGCCCTTGTTCGAGTACTGAATCAGGTCGTCCCACATCGGGTGGGCGATCTCGATAATCTGTTGGTCTGATAGGTCGTTGATATTCATACTCTACCGCCATCTTCCAGGCGGTTTGCGTCGAATGCGAAGTGCATCGAGCGGCAAGACATGCCCAGGGCCCCGTTCTTGGGACCCCGGGCGACCGTCAACGAGGAGGCTTACGCTGCCTGGGCCTCCGGCTTGTCATCGACCAGGTGATAGCAGGGGGCCTTCTCCATCGTGTACTCGCCCGTCTCCGGGTCGCGGCGCGAGACCGTCAGCACATGCCAATTGTCGTCATCGACCTTCATCGCGTCGCCGCGGTAGTAGTAGCCAGGCCAGCGGGTCTCCTTGCGGAACAGGGTGTGATGCATGACTGCCTCGGAGGTGAGGTGACGATGCTTCAGCTCCCAAGCCCGCAGCAGCTCGTGGATGTTCTCGGCAGCGACCTTCTCGAGGTCCTCCTCCAAGAGCTTGAGCTTCTTCAGGCCGATGCTCAGCAGCTTCTCGTTGGTCATGTAGTTGGACGTGACACCACCGCAGTACTCGTCCATCAGCTTCTGCAGCCGATCCAGGCCCTGACGCGGGTTGATGTAGTTCGGGTTGACGCTGCCGGCAGTGATCTCGTTGCGATAGATCTTGTAGTGCTCCATCGGCTTGTAGATCTCGGCCTTGCGCTTGTCGATCTGCGCATCGGAGACGCGAATCCCCTCACCCTTGCCGTCGTCGATGTACTTGCAGGCCGCCTTCGCCGCGAGCCGACCTTCGGTGAAGGAGCCGGACGAGAAGGCGTGCGGGGTACCACCGACCGCGTCACCGGCACCGAACAGGCCCTCGACCGTGGTCATGCGGTTGTAGCCCCAGAAGTACTCGTCCGGCGAGACGTCCTCGGGACCCGAGCACCAGGCGCCGCAGCCGGTGGCGTGGGAGCCCATCACATACGGCTCGGAGGTGGTCAGCTCCGGGTTCTCGTATTTCGGGTTGACGTCGGTCGCCGCCCAGAGCACGGCCTGGCCGACGGTCATGCCGAGGAAGTTGTGCCAGCCGATCTCCTCGAGATGCGGGTCCTGGAAGGCCTCCATCGTGACCATGTGGATCGGACCGCGACCGGCGTTGACCTCGTTGATCAAGGCGTGGTTCCGCAAGCAGGTCGGGATCGGACGGTGCGTGCGGTGCGAGGCCTCGACGTCGAGGTAGCGCTTGCCGACCATCTTCTCCAGGTCCGGGAACCACTTGGACTCGTACTCCTCGCCGAGACCATTCTGGGTGTAGGTCTTGAGGTGCAGGAAGTACGCACCGACCGGACCATAGCCGTCCTTGAAGCGGGCGAGGACGATGCGGTTCTCCATCTGCGTCATCTTGGCGCCGGCGCCGATCAACAGACCATAGGCCGAGCCGGACGACCAGGGGGCGTACCAGACGCGCCCGGCGCCCTCACCGACCGAGCGCGGCTTGAAGATGTTCGATGCACCACCGGCGGCGACGACCACCGCCTTCGACTTGAAGACGTGATAGTTGCCGGTGCGCACGTTGAAGCCCACGGCACCGGCGACACGGTTCTCCTTCGACTCGTCCATCAGCAGGTGGGTGACGCAGACGCGGTTGAACACCTTGTCGGCCGACTTCTTCGCCGCCTCGGCGACGATCGGCTTGTAGGACTCGCCATGGATCATGATCTGCCAGCGGCCTTCACGCTGATAGGCGCCGGTCTTGGGGTTGCGCATCAGCGGCAGGCCCCATTCCTCGAACTGGTGCACCGCGGAGTCGACGTGGCGCGCCATATCGAACAGCAGGTCCTCGCGCACGATGCCCATCAGGTCGATGCGGGCGTAGCGGACGTGGTCCTCCGGGTTGTTCTCGCCGAAGCGGGTGCCCATGTAACAATTGATCGCGTACAGGCCTTGGGCGACAGCGCCGGAGCGATCGATGTTGGCCTTCTCGGCGATCACGATCTTCTTGTCTTTGCCCCAATAGCGTGCTTCGAAGGCGGCACCCGTGCCGCCCAGTCCTGCACCGCAGACGAGGACGTCGATGTCGTCTTCAACAATCGTCTTGTAGTTCATTAGTAACCCTCCACGCCCGGCACGAGTTTCAGACCGTTCGATTCCAGCGTGTGCAGCTCGCCTTCATCGAAGCGGATGTACTTGGGCTCGTTGAACAGATACTGACTGTCTCGCTGCTCATTGCTCGGCGCCGGTACGTCCGCCAGCTGGGGAATGTGCTTGCCCCAGGGCTTGGTGGTGATCGGGGCGAGCAGGTTCATGTCCTTCTCGCCATTGCGGAAGATGATCCGCCACGCGATGACGCCCTTTTCCTCGTCGCGGCGCACCCGAACAGAGTGCCCAAGGGGCGCGAAGTCGGCATAGCCGCGCACGTCGATGGCGTTGTGCGGGCAGGCCTTGACGCAGGAGTAGCACTCCCAGCACATGTTCGGTTCGATGTTGTACGCGCGGCGTACCACCGGGTCGATGTGCATGATGTCCGATGGGCAGATGTCAACGCACTGTCCGCAGCCGTCGCAGCGCGTCATGTAGACGAAGGTTGGCATGTTCGATTCCTCTCTGCGGCCTGACCGGCCAGGTCATGCTCAGTGATGGCGGTGGTTGCGCTCAGTAGTGGTTCGGCGCTTCGCGATTGATGCCCAGCCCCATGTTCGGCGGGTTGTCGCCCATGTACTCAGGGATGTCCGGGTATTGCTCCTTGCACTCGGCACTGGCCAGATCGGGGATCTCGGGCAGCTTGTCGTGCGAGCCATCGGCAACCGCGACCTTCTTCTGGAACGCCGCGGCAGGCTTGAAGAACATGTGCGCGAATTTGGACCAGAGGACGGTGCTGAACAGCGTGGTCGATGCGAGGATGAAGGCGACGAACACGATCATGCTCAGCACCGAGGTGGCGCCGGTCACGGCCTGCAGGAGCGACCAGACCAACGCGAAGGCGGCCATCAGCATCAACGAGACGACGAAGAGGTCCGATTGGTGCACGTCGTACCAGGCATTCCCCTCGGAGCGAACATCGGCACGGATCTTGAACCAAAACCAAGAGCCACCGACACAGATCGACAACGCACCCAGATGCCAGAGCAGCGCCGAGATCGTGAACGAGGTGCCTTCGGCAGCCGGCAGACCAAAGATCATGATGGCCGTGGTGACGACAAAGAACACGAACCCATACATCGTGAGCAGATGCGCGTTGCGACGGTCGGGGTTCGCGAACTCGCTGGACGCCAGGACCTCGTTGGTGAGCGTGCTGACAGCGATACCTGCCTTCTCACCGGTGCTGACCTCGCGTTTGGCGAGCTTGCTGAGCGACTGGCCCTTCTCAAAGAAATATTTCGCACTCTTTTTGTGCATGACGTCCAGCAGTGTACCGCCGATGACCAACAGGACCATCAGGACGACGTACGCCTGCATGACGCCAGGCTCGAGCGGCAGACTCGCGAACGGGTTACTTGTAATCATTGGATAATGACTCCACTAGCGATAGCGAACTCAGTGGCCTCGAGGGAGGTCTCGCCCCTTGCGCTCCACGGCCGAGTCCACAGTGCTCGAACGATCCCTTGGATCGCCCGGCCGGAGGTTGCGGTTCTTGTCTACACGCAGTCAGACCACAACCACATTGGAGTATAAGCATTACAGGACATTCAGCGCGACTCATACATTTTCGGACGTTATAACTGTTACTAATCGCTCGATCGAGACGAATCCGAACATCCAGCATTTTCCGAAGGGGTAGGCGTCGAGCAAGAAGCCCGTCTGCGATCTACGTCGGATCGCCACCAATCGCCATCATTGGTAGTGCACGCCGTCACGGCGACCCATCACGTAAGGCGCCTCGCCAGCGGCCAGCCGCAGCCGCGCCTCGACTCGGATCTTGTCCATAACCGCCTTGTCTGCGACCTCGGGGTAAAGCGGGAAGAAGCGCGCCACATCGAGCGCATTGGCCTTCGCGGCCCACTCCATACGGCGACGCTCCTCCAAGCCGACACCGTGCAGCATCAACAGGCGCGGTGCCTGACGGTGCAAGTATCGCTGACAAAGAGTCTGCTGTTCGTCGTTGCACCAGTCCTCGCGCACGAGAAACGGCGGAAAGGACTCCTCGTCGTTATAGCGCCGCGTGAACCACCGCGCCCGCGGCTTTGCTCCTGCTCGCTCAGCTACAGCGCGTTCCAAGCGGTAATTGACGGGACCATAGGCGTTGCTCTGTTCGGCTTCGGTGGTCTCGATAGGCATCACCGCGGCAGGCAGCGCGCGCCACTCCGTGAGCTTCGGGAAGGAGGCCATCTCCGAGGCGTCCGTGCAGGAGAAGATCAGCGCGAGCGGGGAGTCATCCGCCGGGTCGAGCAGCCAGTATTCATAACGATCGGCGGCGTCGAAGGGCAAGGTGGCCCCGACCAGAAAACGCGCCAGCTCCAGGATGCGATCATCCACCACCCCCTCCTCTGTGGTGGGGTTGTCGATGACGCTCTGAAGATCCCGTTGGCGGATGTGCGCCGCCCGGATGAAGCGGCCCTTCTGCGGACCGCCGACGCGACCGTTGGCAAAGATGAACTGGAATTCCCACAGCTCGCCGTCCATCGACAAGGCCCGGGCGAGCTCGGTCTCTGCGATCTGGACTTGAGCGGAGAACGGCTGCAGCAGGCGCTGGGAGTGGGCTTTGATCACGGGATACAGCCCTAGTGCGACGCAGCCGCTGGCCACCTTGCCATATAGTCGCGCAAGACCTCGGTAACGGCCTCGGGCACGTTCTGGACCGCGGCTTGGCGCATCCCGTCGGCGAGGAAACCAGGCATATCGTCCGGAAGCCGTCGCCCCATGTTATCGAAGGTGCGATGCATCAGATCAGGATCGAGGGATCGTGTCGCGGCAATTCCCGCATTCAGGTTGATCACACGCCACGGCCGCCATGCGTCACCCCGATCCTCGTCGAGCTGTATCCTCACCGACGCCGCCTCGATCACCTCCTCCATCATCCCGCAGAGGGCGCAAAGATCGCCGGTTGAGCGCGTCCCGTTGACGATCATCCCGAAACCGTCGGCCGTGCCTTCGAGATTGTCGATCGTTGCGCCACGGCGCGCCATCCAGACCCCGATTGACGCACATAGGCGCGCCACCGTGTCGCGCTTGTCTATGATCTCCAGTTTGCGAACCAGGAAGGCGAGCCGGTCCAGCAGGTCCAGCCCGTAGGCGCAGAATTCGTCCAGCTCATCCTGCTCCAAGACCGCCGCACCGGCCTCGAGCGCACCGGCGATCTGAAAGAAATCGGACAGCGCACGCGCCAAGGTCAGCGGGCCATTCTCGTCCTCCATGATCGACTGCGCCTCGTCGCTTTGGGCGAGCACGGCCTGGGTGACGTCGAGGGCGAGGTCGGAGATCGCATCGTTGCGGACATCAAGCGGGGTTTGAGTCACTGGTTCTACCTCAGGCCGTACGCGAGAGAGAGTTGGGATGTTGGCGCGGGCCTTCAAATACAGCGGACGAGGGATTGGGCGCTGGCCCGCGACCAAAACGGGTCGCGGAGCTGGCTGACGCGATGGGACCTGCCTCGATGGGACCTGCCTCGATGGGACCTGCCTCGATGAGTAGCCCAGGTATCATGGCCCAGCGATTTGACAAGCCGCCTCTCATCCCACCTGCCCTACAGATCAAGTCCGACCGCACGAGCCTCTCGAGCCGCTGAAAGGAGCTACCTATGAGCGAAGCCCGTCCAAACGCTATCCGCGACGGTAAATACGTTGAGCTGACCTATGTGGTCCGCGACAGCAAGACCGGTGACATCCTGACCGAGGTCACCAAGCCTCGACACTATGTTCACGGCGTCAACGAGATCCTGTCGCCGGCGATCACGCGCGAGCTCGAGGGCAAGACCGAGGGCCAGCGGGTCGACCTCCTCGTCGACTGCTCCGAGATCTACGGCCCAAGGGACGAGTGCTTGGTCATCACCGAGAAGATGTCCGTCGTGCCGCGCGAATACCGCCAGCTCGGCAGCCAAATCCTGATGGAGAACAACCTCGGACAGATGAAGAGCTTCCTGGTGACCAAGATCGAGGGCGACAGCATCACCTTCGATGGCAACAACCCGCTCGCCGGACGCGAGGTCATCTACCAGGTCAAGGTCCTGCTGGTGCGCAACGCGACCGAGGAAGAGAACGAATACGGCGGCAAGCGCGACGAGCCTGACGCCTGTTGATACGGCAAGGACCCGCGTTCCCAACGGCAGCGCCTAAGCAAAGAGGCCGGCAAGCAGGCGCTGACTACCGAGCGCGTTCACACCAACGCTCCAGGGTCGACAACCAGCGGCTGCTGCAAGCGCCGTTGCCCGGGGCGCAACGGCGCGGCGCAGCGGCCTCAGCGGCCAGGGTGCGAAAAGCCGACCGGGTGAGCTAGTCGCTCTCGGGCAAGATACCGCGTTTGACCAGATCATCGATGACCTCGCCCGCGAGCGCTTCCGGGGTATGCTCGCCCGCACGGAGGGTCAGTTCCGGCGCCGATGGCGCCTCGTAAGGGTCATCGATCCCAGTGAAGTGCCGGATCTGCCCGGCGCGGGCCTTCTTGTAGAGCCCCTTTGGATCACGTTGCTCGCAGACCTCCAATGGGGTGTCGACGAACACCTCGATGAAATCGCCCTCTCTCATCGTCGCGCGCACCCGATCGCGATCGATCCGGTACGGACTGATGAAGGCTGTCAATGCGATGGTGCCAGCCTCGCAGAACAGCTGGGCAACAGCGCCGATCCGACGGATGTTCTCTTCCCGGTCAATGGCTGAAAACCCGAGGCCGAAGCGGTCCGCGAATGCCTCACCATGGCTCTCCTTGAGCATACCCGGGGCGGCATTGAGTCCGTGGCGAACATTATCGCCGTCGAGCACTGCACTCTTGATACCGCGTGCAGCGAGCATGTGATCAACCACATTGGCCAATGTGCTCTTACCGGACCCGCTGAGGCCGGTAAACCAGATCACGCAGCCACGATGGCCATGCAGGCGCTCGCGCTCTTCGCGCGTAACCCGATGCTCGTGCCAGGTGATATTGGTATCGTTCTCCATCGCAAAGAATCCCGAGGTAAAGGGGTCCGCCCGCCCACAGACGCGACCGACCCGGTTTGACTAGGCGAAGATTGATCACGGTCGGCGCCAACCCAGGTCGTGGCGAGACAACCGCGGCCAACCCGATGCCCAACACAAGCCGCCTCAGAAGGCGGCAGCCCAAAGAGCGCGGCTTAACCCGAAGAAGCAAGCCGAGCCTACTGTACCCGCTGGCCCGAGGCAATTGCCAGGCCATACATCGTCCGACCAAGGCCCCCGACAGCGAGCCCAAGCCCCTTCAGCATCGGGCAATTGTGATCTTGTGCACAGGACGACCGAGCCCCCTCGGCAAGTCCTGGACAGCAATCGGACTATGTATTAGTATTTGCTTATCTACTAAGCAAGCGGAGCTCGGTCATGTTAGTCAATTGTCGTACCATGCGCGCCGCCGTGATGATGTCAGGTCTCCTTCTTGTTATGGGCCTCATGCTCGGGGTTGTCGCAATCTGGACCCCCTTGGCGGTTCCGACCAGCCAACTTTCGCTGATGCTGGTACTCGCGGCGGCGTTGCTGTTGGCAGTCACCTTCGTAGTGGCCTTGATCCCCGGCGTCTCACGCCATCTGGACGAGTGCCGGCATTAGGCGATTGCCGGAAAAGCTCGTACCGAATTGCGCAGGATTTTCGTTTGCCTTCGAGGAGCGTCGCCGGGAGCATAGCCGGGCTATGTGACCGGCGGCGCGACGAAGAAGGCGAGCGAAAAGACCAGCAAGGCGGTATGAGCTTTGACAGAAATCGCCTTAGTTCATCAGGGACCGGACAACATCGGCCTGTGCCTAGGGGCGAGGGCTGGGGACCGGGGGCAGGATGCCCCCACTGCACGCAGCAGCTGCCCGGCTGTTCAGTATCGATCCATCTAGGAAACACCTTCGTCGATCCCATCGACATAACGCTCCCGTGCAGCGCGCGCCCGACCGAAGATGCGCAGCAGCGCCTCGCCATCCTTCCGACGAATCGCGTCCGACAGCTCGGTCATCTCGCTGCCGAAACGCGTGAGCATCGCTGTCAACGCCTCTGAATTGGCGAGGCAGATATCCCGCCACATCTCCGGGCTCGATGAGGCGATACGACTAAAATCACGAAAGCCTCCGGCAGCATAGCGAAAGATCTCGTCATTGCTGCCCAGCCTCGTCAGCGCATCGACCAAGCCGAATGCCAGCATATGCGGAAGGTGGCTGGTTGCGGCCAACACCTCGTCATGATGCGCGACGCTCATCTCGGTGACCTCAGAGCCAACGCGCTCCCACATCGCGCGGACCCGTTCGATCGCCTGCGGATCGGTCTCAGCGAGGGGCGTCAGGATCACGCGTCGGTTCTGATACAGCTCGGGGAAAGACGCCTCGACCCCGCTGCGCTCGGTTCCGGCAATCGGATGCCCTGGCACAAACCATGACGGGATCTCGCCGAACACCTGCACCGCATCGGCGATCACACTGCCTTTGACGCTGCCGCCATCGGTGATCACGGCCTGCTCGGCCAGTTGCCCCTGAATGCGGGCAAAGACGCCCGCGATCGCGCCCAGTGGAACGGCGATGAAGACCATATCGGCATTGGCGACGGCCTTGCCCGGGTCCTGGCAATACGCATCGATCACCCCGAGTGCCTGCGCGCGCTCGAGATGTTCGATCGAGCGACCACAGCCGATCACCTCGCCGACGGCATCGTTCGCTCTCAAGGCCCGCGCAAGCGATCCACCGATGAGACCGACCCCAATGACGGCGAGACGCTCGATCATTTCGGCGTGACCGCGCTGCCCCGGTCCAGCACGCGCGCGAGTGCAGCGAGCATGCGGTCGTTTTCGGTCTCGAGCCCGATGCTAATGCGCAGATGAGTCGGTAGGCCATAGTTCGCGACCGGGCGGCAGATGACCCCCTCGCGCAACAGTGCCTGATCGACCGGGCCAGCGGGCCGATCGAGATCCACCGTCACGAAATTGCCGACCGAAGGGATATAACTGAGCCCCAGCGACGTCAACTCGGCGCTCACCCGCTCCATCTCGCGGCGATTGTGTGCGACCGACCGTGCGACATGCTCCTGATCACCTAGCGCCGCGATCGCCGCCGCCTGAGCCGGCGCGTTCACATTGAACGGATGGCGGACCCGGTTCAGGAGTTCCGCCACATCGGGATGACTCAGGCCGTAGCCGACCCTGAGGGCAGCCAGGCCATGCACCTTGGCAAAGGTTCGGGTCACGATCAGATTCGGAAACTGATCGAGCCAAAGGCTGGTATCCGGGTAGTCGTCCTGGCCGACGTACTCGAAGTAGGCCTCGTCGACGACGGCCATGCAGTGATCCGGCAGTGCCGACAAGAAGGCGCGCAGCGGCTCGGCGGCCACCCAGGTGCCGGTCGGGTTGTTGGGATTGGCAATCCAGACCACGCCGGTGCGCTCGTTGACGAGCGCTCCCATCGCATCGAGGTCATGCCCATGATCGCGCGCTGGCGCCACCCGCGCGGTCGCGCCAACGGCCGCTGTTGCGAGCGGGTACACCGCGAACGCATGCTCAGAGAACAGGGATTCGCGTCCCGGATGCAGAAATACCCGCGCGACCAGGTCCAGTACATCATTGGACCCGTTGCCGACCGTGATCTGTTCCGGCGCGATCGCATGATGCGCCGCGATTGCAGCGCGCAGTGCAAAGGCCCCGCCGTCCGGATAACGACCGAGCTCCGCGGCCTCGGCCCGATAAGCGGCCCGCGCCGCCTCGCCGCATCCAAGCGGATTCTCGTTCGACGCCAGCTTGACCGGGTCGACGATGCCGAGCTCACGCTCGAGCTCGCTGATCGGCTTGCCCGGCACATAGGGTCTCAGCCCGGCAATCTGCGCGGCGGCGAGGTTCAGGAAAGGATTATCGGCAACAGACATAGGCGCCCTGACAGAATGGCATTTCTAAAGCACCGCCTCCGGATAGGAGCCCAGTACCTTGCACAGGTTGGCCGCACCGCGCAGCTCGGTAATCGCCTTCGCGACATCCGGCGCCGCGCGGTGCCCGCTCACGTCCACGAAGAAGACGTAGTCCCAGACGCCCTGGCGCGAGGGCCGGGATTCGATGCGGGTCATGCTGATGCCCTGGTTGGCGAAGGGCGAGAGCAACCGATGCAGCGCACCGGCCTCGTTGCGACAGGACAGCAGCATGCTGGTCTTGTCATGTCCGCTCGGCGGCGAATCCTCCGGCCCGATCACGAGAAAGCGGGTGGTATTGCCGGGCTCGTCCTCGATGCGCTGCGCCATCACCCGCAGCGAATAGAGCTCCGCGGCCGCCTCGCTCGCCACCGCCGCGGCCTGAGGATCACCGGCCGCCAGTTTGGCCGCATCCGCATTGGTGCTGACGGCGATGCGCTCGGCATTCGGCAGAGCACGATCCAGCCAGCCCCGGCACTGAGCCAGTGACTGCTGATGGGAGTAGACACGGCGAATGGCGCCGATCTCGGTCGCGGTCGACAACAGATGGTGATGGATGCGCAAGGTCACTTCGCCGGCGATCAGCAACGGCGAGCGCATGAACATATCGAGGGTATGATTGACGACCCCCTCGGTCGAGTTCTCGACCGGAACGACCCCGTAATCGCAGGCGCCGGCCTCGACCTCGCGAAAGATGTCACTGATCGCGCCGAATGGCTGCGTGTGCACGGAGTGTCCGAAATGCTTCAGTGCGGCGGCCTGGGTGAAGGTGCCGGCCGGGCCGAGATAACCGATCTCCAGTGGCTTCTCGAGAGCAAGGCAGGCCGACATGATCTCCCTGAACAGCCGCGCGACCTCTTCGCCATCGAGCGGGCCGGGGTTCTGCAACTTGATGCGTCTGAGGATCTCCGCCTCGCGCTCGGGCCGATAGTATTTGACCGCCTCGCCGTGCGCGTCCTTGATCTTGGCGACATCCTGAGCGCATGAGGCGCGCTCGCAGATCAAGCGCAGCAGCTCGGCGTCGATCGTATTGATGCGCTCGCGAACCTGGTTGAGCTGCTCGTCACTGGTCATCGACAGGGTCGCCTCTGCACCATAGAACCCTGCGTCCGACGCACTCGGAACAAATCGCGCCGATCCACGCCGAACGCGCCTACTGCGCTACAGGCAGCGCACCGAGAGCACACCGTCGATCTCGCTGATCCGGCGCACCGTCTCGTCCGGGCAGGGCTTATCGATGTCGATCAGCGTCATCGCGAGATCACTGCGCGAGCGGTTGAGCATATCGATGATGTTGAGCCCGTCTTCGGCCAGATCGGTCGAGATCTGCCCGACCATGTTGGGCACGTTGCGATTGACCACGGCCATCCGATAGCCGCCGTTGCGCGGCAGCACGATCTCCGGGAAATTGACCGAGTTGGTCACATTCCCGTCCTCGAGGTAGGCACGGACCTGATCGGCGACCATCACCGCGCAGTTCTCTTCGGCCTCACGGGTCGAGGCACCAAGATGCGGCAGGGTGACGACCCGGGGATGGGCCTTCAGCAGGTTGCTCGGGAAGTCGCAGACATAGGCGTACAGCTTGCCGGCATCGAGCGCGGTCACCGCCGCATCGTCGTCGATGATCCCGTTGCGCGAGAAGTTGAGCAGGACCGCCCCGTCGCGCATCTCCTGGATGCGCTCGGCATTGATCATGTGCCGGGTCTTGTCAGTGAGCGGCACGTGGAAGCTGATGAAGTCCGAGCGCGAGACGAGATCGTCGATCGAGAGCGCCGCCTCGACATCGGCCTCGAGCTTCCAGGCACTGCGCACCGTGATGCTCGGGTCATAGCCGATGACCTTCATCCCCAGCGCGCGCGCCGCGTTGGCGACCAGCACGCCGATGGCACCGAGGCCGATCACACCGAGGGTCCGCCCGGGCAGCTCGAAGCCGACGAAATCCTTCTTACCCGCTTCGACCGCCTTGCCGATCGCGGCATCATCGCCCTCGAGCGTGCGCGCGAACTGCCAGCCCTGCGCGATGTTACGCGCGGCGAGCAGCATCCCGGCGAGCACCAGTTCCTTGACCGCGTTCGCATTGGCCCCGGGCGCATTGAACACCGCGATCCCCCGGTCTGTCATCGCCTCGACCGGGATGTTGTTGACCCCGGCCCCGGCGCGGCCGACCGCCTTGAGGCTGTCCGGCACCGGCCGTTCGTGCATCTTCGCCGAGCGCACCAGGATGGCATCCGGATGCGTGATCTCGGAGGCGATCTCGTAGCCTTCGCGCGGCAGCCGGTTGAGCCCGGCCACCGAGATATTGTTCAGCGTCTGGATCTTGAACATCCGGCTCACCCCTTGGTCCGCTCGAACTCGGCCATGAATGCGATCAATGCATCGACGCCTTCTTCGGGCATCGCATTGTAGATGCTCGCGCGCATGCCGCCGACCGATCGATGACCCTTCAGCGTCAAGAACCCGGCATCCTTGGCGCCGGCGAGGAACTCGGCGTCGAGCTCAGGATTGGCCAGTGTGAACGGTACGTTCATCCAGGAGCGCGCGGCCGGCTCGACCGGATTGGCGTAGAAGCCCGACCCATCGATGGCCGCATAGAGCTTCTCGGCCTTGCGCTGGTTGATTCGGCCCATCGCCTCCAGACCGCCGAGGTCCTTGAGCCACTGGAAGACGAGTCCGGCCAGATACCAGCTGTAGGTCGGCGGCGTGTTGTACATCGAGCCGGCGTCGGCATGGGTCTTGTAGTCCAGCATCGCTGGCACGCCGTCCGGCGCCTCACCGATCAGCTCCTCGCGCAGGATCACGAGCGCGAGGCCGGCCGGACCGATGTTCTTCTGGGCGCCGGCATAGATCAGCCCGAAGCGCGCGACATCGAGCGGCCGCGACAGCAGGGTCGAGGACATGTCCGCAACGAGCGGGGCCGACGACTCGGGGATGTAGGGGAACTCAACGCCTTGGATGGTCTCGTTCGGGGTGTAGTGCAGATAGGCCGCATCGGCCGAGAGGCTCAGCTCGGTCTGCGCCGGCGCGCGGGTGAAGTTGCCGTCCTCGGTGCTGGCGGCGAGATTGACGTCGCAGAATTTGCGCGCCTCGCTGATCGCCTTCTTCGACCAGCTGCCGGTATTCAGGTAATCGGCCCGGTTGCGACCGCGCAGCAGGTTCATCGGCACCATCGCGAACTGCAGCGAGGCGCCGCCCTGCAGGAACAGGACGCGGTAGCCGTCCGGGATCGCGAGTAGATCGCGCAGATCCTGCTCGGCCTGCTCCGCGATGGCCATGAACTCCTTGCCGCGGTGGCTCATCTCGGCGACGCACATGCCGCTGCCGTGCCAGTCGAGCATCTCTTCCTGCGCGCGCTGCAGGACGGGCTCTGGGAGCATCGCCGGACCGGCGCTGAAATTATAGGGTCGAGACATCAGTCGTACCTTTGTCTGGATTCATGATCGGGCGCGCCGGCGCAGACCTGCGCACGAGGGTTACAGAATAGCCCGCCCGCTTCAATCGGCGCCGTCGTCTTCAGCCGCCGAGTCATCGGCACCGGCATCGGTGTCGGTATCCTCGTCGTCCCCATTGAGCGCGATGATGCGTTCAATGCCGGCGAGCTTTTGCCCCTCGCCGAGGTTGATCAGCTTCACACCCCAGGTGTTGCGGCTCATCACCGAGATATCGTCGACGCCGGTTCTCACCAGCGTGCCGGCCTCGGTGATCAGCATGATCTCATCGCCGGGGCGCACGAGCACCGCACCGACCTGCTCGGCGTTGCGCTCGCCAATGCGCATCGAGATCACACCCTTGGTGCCACGGCCCTTGGTTGGGAACTCCTCGATCGGGGTGCGCTTGCCGGACCCATTGGCACCGACCGTCAGCACGGTGCCGGGCTCGGCCACCAGCAGCGAGATGACCCGCTGCCCGTCCTCCAGCGAGATGCCGCGCACGCCGTGCGCATTGCGGCCCATCGAGCGCACCTCGGACTCGTTGAAGCGCACCGCCTTGCCGGCCGAGCTGAACAGCATCATGTCCTGACGGCCATCGGTGACCGCCACGCCGATCAGGTACTCCTCATCATGGAGGTCGATCGCGATCAGGCCACGCGCGAGGGGTCGCGAGAAATCCGACAGCGGCGTCTTCTTGACCGTCCCCTTGCTGGTCGCCATGAAGACGTAGCTGCCCTCCTCGTACTCGGGCACCGGCAGGGTCGCGTTGATCCGCTCGTCCTTCTCGAGCGGCAGCAGATTGACGATCGGTCGCCCGCGCGCGCCGTAGCCAGCCTGCGGCAGCTCGTAGACCTTGAGCCAGTAGACCTTACCGTGGCTCGAGAAGCAGAGCACGGTGTCGTGCGAGTTGGCGACGAAGAGCCGGTCGATGAAGTCCTCGTCCTTCATGCTGGTGGCGCTGCGGCCCTTGCCGCCGCGGCGCTGCGCCTGGTACTCGGCGAGCGGCTGCGCCTTGACATAGCCGGCATGGGAGAGGGTCACAACCACATCCTCCGGCGCGATCAGATCGAGCAGCGAGATGTCGGCCTGATCCTGGACGATCTCGGTGCGGCGCGCATCGGCATACTGATCGCGGATCGCGATCAGCTCTTCGCGGATCACCTGCATCAGCCGATCCGGATCGCGTAGGATGGCGAGCAGCTCGGCGATCTTCTCGAGGATCGCCTCGTACTCCTTGATGATCTTGTCCTGCTCGAGCCCGGTCAGGCGCTGCAGCTGCAGATCGAGGATCGCGCGCGCCTGACGCTCGCTCAGCCGGTAGCGGCCATCGTCGCCGAGCCCATCGCCGCGCTCGAGGTCGTCGGGCCGGGTCTCGGCCGCGCCGGCGCGCTCGAGCATCCCAGCCACCGCGCCGGCCGCCCAGTCGCGCGCCATCAGTCCCTCACGCGCATCGGCCGGGCTCGCCGAGGCCTTGATCAACGCGATCACCTCATCGATATTGGCGAGCGCGACCGTATAGCCCTCGAGCAGATGGGCGCGCTCGCGCGCCTTGCGCAGCTCGTAGATGGTGCGTCGGGTGACGACATCGCGGCGGTGGCGCAGGAAGTACTCGAGCAGCTGCTTCAGGTTCAGCGTGCGCGGCTGGCCATCGACCAGCGCGACCATGTTGATCCCGAACACGGTCTGCAGCTGCGTGTGCTGATACAGGTTGTTCAGCACGACATCCGGGTAGTGGTCGCGCTTGACCTCGATCACGACCCGCATGCCTTCCTTGTCGGACTCGTCGCGCAGCTCGGCGATGCCCTCGAGCCGCTTCTCGCGCACCAGCTGCGCCATCTTCTCGAGCATCCGCGCCTTGTTGACCTGGTACGGCAGCTCGGTGACCACGATCGCCTCGCGGCCACTGCGCTTCTCGGTCTCGGTATGGGTGCGGGCGCGCAGCTGGATGCGCCCGCGGCCGGTGCGATAGGCCTCGCGGATGCCGCGTACACCGTTGATGATAGCCGCGGTCGGGAAGTCCGGCCCGGGCACCAGCTCCATCAGCCGCTCGAGCTCGACCAGCGGGTCGTCGATGATCGCGACACAGGCGTCGATCACCTCGCCAAGATTGTGCGGTGGGATGTTGGTCGCCATGCCGACCGCGATGCCGGCGGCGCCGTTGACCAGCAGATTCGGGAAGCGCGCCGGCAGGACCGTCGGCTCCTGCTCCGATTCGTCGTAGTTGGCGATGAAGTCGACCGTCTCCTTGTCCAGATCATCGAGCAGCGAGTGCGCGATGCGCGCCATGCGCACCTCGGTGTAGCGCATCGCCGCCGGCGAGTCGCCATCGACCGAGCCGAAGTTGCCTTGGCCGTCGACCAGCATGTAGCGCATCGAGAACGTCTGCGCCATCCGAACGATGGTGTCGTAGACCGCGGTGTCGCCGTGCGGGTGATACTTACCGATCACATCACCGACGACGCGCGCCGACTTCTTGTACGGCTTGTTCCAGTCGTTGCCGAGCTCGCTCATCGCGTAGAGCACGCGCCGGTGCACGGGCTTGAGGCCATCGCGGACGTCGGGCAGCGCGCGCCCGACGATGACGCTCATCGCATAGTCGAGATACGACTGACGCATCTCGTCTTCGAGATTGACCGGCAGGATCTCTTTGGCGAAGTCGGCCATCGTGTTGTTCAGTGCTTCCTTAAAGAGTGAGGTGTGGATGGGAGACGGCGCGAGGGCCGCTGAGCGCATCGGGCGAAACAGCGTCAACGCTAACGCAAGGCAAAAGACGGTGTCGAAGAAGACTCGGCGTGGTGACCGCCAAAAGCCCTTTATGATACACCGACATCGCCTTGCAATGGTGCAGTCGCGCCGCCTGCGCTCGTGTAAGCAGCGCCGAGCGCGACCGGAGCATGTCCGGTTGCAACAACGGGGCGTCTGCGAGGCTGTCCGGCCTGAGTCCGACCGGAGTCCGACCGGAGTCCGGCCTGAGTCCGACCTGAGCCTAGCCGCACCGGCTACGCGCGATCGCTCTGTCGATGCAGGGCCTCGTGGATCTGGCGCGCCAGGGTGCGGCTGATCCCCTCGACCCGGGCAATATCCTCGGGTGCCGCGCGGGTGAGACCCTGAAGCCCACCGAACGCCCGAAGCAGATTCTGCCGCCGCTTCGGACCGACACCCGGGATCCCTTCGAGCACCGAGGTCTTGCGGGCCTTATCGCGGCGCTGGCGATGGCCGGTGATCGCGAACCGATGCGCCTCGTCACGGATCTGCTGGACCAGATGCAGGGCCGGCGAGTCCGCACCGGCAAGGATCGGCTGCCCGCCGTCGGGCCACAGCTGCTCGGCGCCAGGCTTGCGGTCTGGCCCCTTCGAAACGCCAACCAGCTTGACCCCATCGATACCGAGCTCATCGAGCACCGTCGTGACCGCACCAACCTGCCCCTTGCCGCCGTCGATCAACAGCAGGTCCGGCAACGGGATCTCGCCCGACTGCACCCGCCGGTAGCGCCGCTGCAACGCCTGTTCGAGCGCCGCATAGTCATCGCCCGGCTCGATACCCTCGATGTTGAAGCGGCGATAGTCGGACTTGCGAGGCCCCTCGTCATCGAACACGACGCAGGAGGCAACAGTGCGCTCACCCCGCGTGTGACTGATGTCGAAGCACTCCATCCGGCGCGGCAGGTCCTCGAGCGCGAGCAGATCGCGCAGCGCCTCGAGCCGGCGCGCATAGCCTGCCCGACTACCGAGCCGGCTCTTGAGCGCCAGGGCGGCGTTGTTCACCGCCATCTCGACCCAGCGCGTCCGCTCGCCACGCAAGCGATGCTTCAGCGCAACACGGCGGCCGGCACGCTCGCTCAGCGCAGCGGTCAGGAAGTCGGCCTCGTCCGGCTCGGCATTCATCAGGACCTCGGGCGGCACATCCTTATCGCTATAGAACTGCGCCAAGAAACCACTGAGGATGCTCGCCGGATCGGCATCGGCCGGGACTTGCGGAAAGAACGCCTTGTTGCCGAGATTACGGCCGGAGCGGATGAAGAAGACCTGAACGCAGACGGTACCGGCCTCCTCGACCAGCGCGATGATGTCGACATCACCGCCCTCAGCGGTGACGTACTGGCGCTGCTGGATACGCTGCAGGGTCGCGATCTGATCGCGCAACACCGCGGCGCGCTCGAACTCGAGCTCGGCCGCAGCCTGCTCCATCCGGTCGCCGAGCTCGGCGATGACCTCGTCGGTACGGCCCTCGAGAAATTTGATGCTGTGCTCGACATCGACCGCATAGTCTTCGGACCGAATCAGCCCGACGCAAGGTCCGGTACAGCGCTTGATCTGGTACTGCAGGCATGGGCGCGTGCGGGTCCGGTAGAAGCTATCCCGACACTGACGCACCGGGAACAACTTCTGCAGGAGCTGCAAGGTCTCGCGGACCGCCCAGGCACTCGGATAGGGACCGAAGTAGCGCCCCTCCCCGGCGCGCGAGCCGCGGTAGAAGGACAGGCGCGGAAAGGCGTCCTGCGTGCTCAGATAGACGTACGGATAGCTCTTGTCATCGCGCAGCACGACGTTGAACCGAGGCCGATGGGTCTTGATCAGGTCGCTCTCGAGCAGTAGCGCCTCGCCCTCGGTTCGGGTCAGGGTCACCTGGATATCGGCGATCTGCGAGACCATCACCTGTAGCCGCCGGTTGAGCGCACGCCCGAAGTAGCTCGCGACCCGACGCTTCAGGTTCTTCGCCTTCCCGACGTAGAGCACCGTTCCGGCCTCGTCGAGCATCCGGTAGACACCCGGCTCGGCGGGGATCTGTGACAAGGCGGCGCGGTAATCGAAGCTCGGCATACAACACTCGGAAGGATCGTCTTGAGGGTCCAGAGACGCCTGAGTATAGCGACGCGCCTGAGGACAGCCGAAGGGATAGACCCTGCCCTGATCGGTCGCGTAGACCATTCGCCGCCTCGACCTGAATGGCCGCCGCAGCCCTCGATGAAGGGCCGGAATCGCAGCGACCGGCGTCCCACGACTTGAGAATGGCGCCCATTGCCGGCAAGAATGGCGCCTCGCACCCGCCATTACAGCTCGCTGCAGCGCATGCGCTACCCCGACTATCAAGGCGGCAGCATCGTCAACCTGATGGCCTCGCTGCTGACGGCCCGCGGTCGTCGCGGACAATTCGGGCCCATGCCCTACCCGGAGGCGCGGCTGCTGCCGGCTGCCGAGCTCGGGCGTGCCCGCCACATCGTGCTGCTGGTGATCGACGGACTCGGCGACGCCTGGCTCCAGCGTCAATCGCCGACGGGACCGTTAGCGAGCCACCGACTCGGCGCACTGAGCTCGGTATTCCCGCCGACCACAGCGACAGCGATCACCACCTACCTGACCGGCGACGCGCCCCAACAGCATGGGATGACCGGCTGGTATATGTGGCTTCAAGAGCTGGGCTCGATACTCGCGGTGCTACCCGGGACACCACGGCATGGCGGCAGCGGCTACCAAGACGCCGGAATCGATCCGGCACAACTGTTCGGGCATCAGCCGCTCTCAGAGCGGCTCGAGACCGAATCCGTCGTGATCTCACCGAAGCAGATCGCGCGCTCGCCCTACAATCTCGCCCACCTGGGGCAGGCGACATTGCATGTCTACAAGAACCTCGCAGGGATGTTCCGGCAGATCGCAACGGCCGTGAAACGCGCGCGCAGCCCGTCATTCATCTATGCGTATTGGTCGGAGCTGGACGCAGTTGGGCATCAACGCGGGATCGAAAGCCCGCAGGCGCTGACCCATCTCGAGCAGATCGAGGCCCAGCTCAGCATCCTGTTCGAACGGCTCGCCGGCACCGATACGCTGCTACTGGTGAGCGCTGATCATGGCCAGTTGGATTCCCGACCAGAGGCGCTCATCGAGCTCAGCAAGCTGCCGGAGCTCGTCGACTGCCTGCGCATCCCGCTCTGTGGCGAGCCGCGGGCCGCCTATTGCTACCTGCGTCCGAATCAGGCGCGCCGGTTCGAGCAGCTCTGCATCAAGCATCTCGAGCCCCACTTCAGCCTCCACCCGAGCGCGGAGCTGGTCGAGGCGGGTCTGTTCGGGCTCGGCAAGGCCCATCCGCGTCTGCACGAGCGCATCGGCGACTACACCCTGATCGCCCGTGACGATGGCGTGATCCATCAACAGCTGGCGCATCAAAAGGCGTTCGAACAGATCGGGGTCCATGGCGGCCTGAGCCCGGCCGAGCTGATGGTGCCGCTGTGTGGGTTCGAGCTGTGATCAGCCTGCGGCGGCTCCGCGCTCTATTCAGCCAGAGCCGGCCGCCGCAGCTGGTCGGCATCTACGTCGCCGAGCACGCGGGCGCCAGGATGCAAGGACTCGAAGCGGCCGAGGCGCTCGTCGGTCGCGGGCTCGTCGGGGACCGTTATGCCACCGACGCCGGCCACTGGCGCGCGACCGACCGCTGCGAGATCACCCTGATCTCGGCCGAGGATCTGCTCCGATCGGAACGACGCACCGGCCTGAAGCTGCAACAAGGGGCGCATCGGCGTAATCTCGTCGTCGCCGGGCTCCGCCAGTCCGAGCTTCGCGGCGCTCGGCTGCGAATCGGCGAGGTCGAACTCGGTTGGCACCGGATCCGGCCGCCCTGTGGCTACCTCGACCAAATCGCCGGCCGCGGTATGGCCAACGCCCTCGGTCGCCACGCTGGGCATTGCTTCCGTGTTGTCGCAAGCGGGCGGCTACAGCTCGGTGACCGGGTGGAGCTGTGGCGGCCTGAGGGTTGACCATCCTGGCGGCGCGCCACCGCAGAGGATGACAGGATCGCGGCCATGGTTACGGATTAATGGTCACGGCGGGGCGCAACCCGGGACAATCGAGCCCGCCTGATACAGGGTGCGCGGCTCGACGGCGTTGTCGCGATCGCCGAAGAGACAATCGGAGAATCAGGCCAACGCGCTATACTCGCGCCCCATCGCATCACGGTCTGGCTCCCAAGGAAGCCGCAGAATGGAGCTCATCCAGATAATCCTGCTTGCTTGCGTCCAAGGGCTCACGGAGTTCCTTCCGATCTCGAGCTCCGCGCACCTCATCGTGACGCCGCTTCTATTCGGCTACGCACTGCAGAGCCTGGCCTTCGACGTCGCCGTGCACGTCGGTACGCTCGCCGCGGTCATGCTTTACTTTCGTCAAGAACTGGTGCGGATGACGATTGCCGCGCTGCTCTCGCTGCGCGATCGCTCCTTGGCCGACCCCGACGCCCGCCTCGCCTGGATGGTCATCGTCGCGACCGCGCCGATCCTGGCGCTGGGGCTGCCGCTGAAAACGTTACTTGAGTTACTGCGTCAGGACGACGACCTCGTCGGCCTGGTGATCGTCGGCACGACAATCGGTTTCGGGCTGCTGTTATGGCTAGCGGACCGCTTGGGTCGCCGACATCGGGATGAATACGGCATAGGTTGGGGCAGCGCTCTGGTCATCGGCCTGTTTCAGACCGTTGCGATCATCCCGGGCACCTCACGCTCGGGGATCACGATGACCGCGGGGCTCTTTCTTGGCCTCACGCGCCAGGCAGCCTCGCGCTTCTCGTTCTTGTTGTCGATTCCGACGATCCTGATAGCTGGCCTTCTCGAGACCAAGGAGCTTATCGACTCACCAACGCCGGTCGCCTGGGATGAGCTCTGGCTCGGGGCGCTGCTCTCATTCGTCGTCGCCTATCTGACCATCCATTTCTTCCTGCGCTTTATCGAACGCGTCAGCATGTTTCCCTTCGTGGTCTACCGCCTGCTGCTCGGCGGCTTGATACTGTGGGTGGTCTTGCAGTGAGCAGGAGTCGCCCTTACGCCTGATCGGCAACGGGGCTGGATCAGACCTCTCTCGTCTATGGCGGAGCTCTTTGCGACTGGCCGCATCGTCGACCTCATCCTGGCCCTGGTGCTGATCGAGGCGCTGGGCATCGCCCTCGTGCATCGGTTTGCTCGCCGCGGCCCGTCATTGGCCGAGTTGGCACCCAACCTCTTGGCAGGATTCCTGCTGCTCCTCAGTGTTCGGGCCGCCATCTCAGAGGTCCACTGGACCCTGATCGCGCTACCACTCACTGCCGCCCTGCTCGCGCATCTGGCCGATCTCATCGGGCGCTGGGGAAAATAGAGCCTCAACAAAAAAGCAGCCGTTCGGCTGCCTTTTTGCTTCGGCGCCAAGTCACCCGTGTTGCGCGGGTGACTTGGCGCATCCATCCGCAGACGGACGGCCTCAAACGCTAAACGAGGCCGATCTGCTGGGAAACCAGCTGCGCGACCGGCGGAATGCCATCGCCGAGCCAGTTGAAGTCCGCACTGCTGAGCAGGATGAAATGGATCAGCAGACCCAGGATGAACAGGAAGATGAAGATTGCCACCAGGGTGCGGCGTGGATCGAAGATCTGCCAGAGCTTATGCATGTGAAATTCCTCTGCGTTAGTCGCTAAGACTCGGAGCACCGTCGTGTGGAGGTGCTCGCAAAGTCAGGTTCGCAAGCGCGTCAGCCCTTACAGCCAGGGGCGCCAGAGCCACGCCAGCACGTGAGCGAAAATGACGACACCAAAGAAGGCGGTCATGCTGGACGTGAAGATGCCGTGGAACTCCTGGGCCTCTTCTTCGGTCAGTCCGGTCAGGCTTTTCGGGTCAGCCATGGATGTAACCTCCGGTTTTCAGAAAGGGCCTCTCGGCCATCGACCGCGTATTCCCCCGCGGCGGGGTTGCCCTCTTGGGCTTGCCGCACCGAGCGCCAAGCCCGATGCAACCGCGCACCATTAGACGGTGCTTCGGCAACAGTCACGAAACGGTTGCCATCTCTAGCCAATGCTTCAGTTCATTGTCCGGGCTGCCGGCATTGCCGACATGTTCGAGGTCGGGGCCTCGACAGACGCACCACCAATCCAGTTGAAGTCCGGTGACGCCAACAGGATGAAGTGGATCAACAGTGCCAGCACAAACAAGAAGCTGAACAGCGCCATCAGGGTCCGGCGCGGATCAAATAGCTGCCAAATACGATGCATGAGGTCTCTCCTCTAGAAAGGTTGGGTGAGGCGAGCAGCAAACTGCTCGAGGTCCATCACCCTTCGCATCAGGGTCCTGAGGAACCCCTGTCGCCTACAGCCAGGGGCGCCAGAGCCACGCCAGCACGTGTGCGAAAATGACTACGCCGAAGAAGGCGGTCATGCTAGACGTGAAGATGCCGTGGAACTCTTGGGCTTCTTCTTCGGTTAGGCCCGTCAGGCTCTTGTTATCAGCCATGGAAATCACCTCTGTCGTTTTCAGGTTTGACCTTTCGGTCATCGGTTCCGCCCATCCGGACGGGGTGATCCCTCACCCTGGATAGTCCTACCGAGATTGTGGTGCCGGTGGATACTGCAGCGGGGCCGGCGGGTAACGCATCATCGATGGCGGTGGATACTGCAGACGCGGCGGATACTGCTGCGGCTGCTCCGCTGCCGGTTTTGCCTCGGCCTCAGCCGCCTCAGCGCTGGCGTCAGCGGTGGCTGGCTCGGCAGCTTCCTCCGCGGCGGCTTCCGGTGCCGGCGCAGGCTCTTCGGCCTTCACCTGCTCATCGGCGGCCGCAGGCTCTTCAGCTGGCGCTGCTTCAGGGGCCGGCTCCGGCTCGGCTGCCTTGGCCTGCTCATCGGCAGCAGCCGCTTCATCCGCCGTAGCCTCAGGCGCTGGCGCTTCCGGCATCTCAGCCTTGGCCTGCGCTGGAGGGGCTTCTTCTGCGTCGGCTACCGCGTCGGCTTCCGCGGCCTTCTTGGCTGCCAGACCGCCTTCCGGGATCGGCCCTTGCAGTGAAGGATAGTCCTTCACCATCGGCGCACCATAGAGCGGCTTGTAAGCACCCTGGTGGCAGGTCGTGCAGTACACCTTGTACACATCGCCCAACGGACCCTTACGTGACTCCGGCAAGATCTCGGTCAGCGGAACGACCCAATCGTTGTTCAGTTCCCTGACATGGCGGATTGCGTACCAGGCCGTTGTCCGTTGCGGGGTGCTCTGATCCCAAGAGTAGAACGACCGCGAGTTATGGCAGTAGGTGCAGTTGACGCCAAGCGCGTCGGAGATATGCATCATTAGGCCATAGGTCCATTCCGCCTGCTTGATCGACCGACGGTTCCCTTGCGGCAGCACCGTGTCGCCAATGACCCGAATGTCGTTGCTTTCCAACAGGAATGGCGTGAACGGATCATAGGGCAGCGACGCGTAGGCAACCGTTGCAGAGGCAATATTCTGACCAGTCGGCGCCAATGCAGTGGGCTGACCCGGACCCGGATCGGTCGTCCAGACATACTCCGGCACCGGATTGCCACGGTGGCAGGTGTAGCAGGTGATGCCCGTATCGGCGACGTGGTCCTTCCAGTTCGCGTTGGTATCCTGGGTCATCTGCAACATCTTGCGCGAGGCGATCTTGGTGTAGATCCCATCGTCCTCGAAGCCACCGTCACTGACGTGACAGTAGTAGCAGCCTTCTTCCGGTGAGACCCAGTTGGTCAGCGCAACCATCAGCCGGTTGAACTCGTTGACCGTGAGGTCGCCCAACACCTGAACATTCTTATAGGTGTCTTTCGCGAGCGGGCCTCCCTCTGCGGCGGCCGGAATCGGTTCCGGTGGCACATTGGCCTCGAGCGATTCCTCCAGCAGACGCGGGTTGTAGTTGGTCTGCATCTGCAGCCCGCGGTAGCCGTTCTGGATGCTCTCAGGCGGTGGTGCCTCGCAGCCGCTCAGGATCGCAGTCGCGCCGATTGCTGCAAGAATGACCGTATTGCGGTTAAGGGTCTTCATTGCGACACCCCCTGCAGCAGATTCGGGTCCTGAATGGTCAGTTCTGATGGATAAGGCGCGACAATTCCGTGCTTGATACCCCAGAGATACCAGTTCTCGACAACGGTACCGGTCAGCAGGATGCCAAGACCAGCGGTAATGACCGTCAGCACTGCAAACCACCAGGCCCAGCGATGGATCGATTCCATGGTCGCATTGAAGCCCATGGTCCAGCGCCAGAACAGCATCGCCCGCTCGGCCGCGGTACCGCGGCTGGTGATCTGATCGATCTCACGGTCGCCGCCGTAGCGGGAGACGCCGAGGATCGTGCCACCATGCATCGCGAACAGGACTGCCGAGCCGTACAGGAAGGCAATCGAAAGCGCATGGAACGGGTTGTAGTAGAAGTTGCCGTACCGGATCGAGATCGCCGCGGTCCAGTCAAGGTGCGGGAAGATACCGAACGGAACCGCCTCACCCCAGCTGCCCATCAGAATCGGCCGAATGAAGCCGAGCGTCAGGTAGAAGAAAATCGCCGCGGCGAAGGCCCAAGCAACATGGGTCCCGGTGCCGAGCGCAATGGCACGTTGATAGGTCCTAACCCACCAGAGGATGATCGATGCGGTCAGGAAGAATCCGGCCATCAGCCACCAGCCACCATCACCCAGCGGTGGGAAGCTCAGCCCATAAGACGGCGGTGGGGGCTCGAGCGCCAGCCAGAAGAAGTTCTTGATGAACGCAATCGGGCTCCAATCGACGGATGCCAGCATATTGAAGCCGATGATCTCGATGGCGATGAAGCCAAAGAACAGCGACGCGACGCCGGCGAAACCGAGGTAGATCGGACCGATCTGTGCGTCACCGATCTTTCCGAGCCAATAGGAGAACCAGGGGAAGACCGGCTTGCCCAGGCGTGGCAGGTTGCCTTCTGGAAGCTCGACACCTGGGTAGCCTGGTTCGCGGACCTGAACCCGCGTAAAGATGTTTTGATACTCAGCCATGTTGGTGTCCTCTTATGACCAGAACGGCAATTCGAGCCACCAGTTCCACCACTCTGGCCAGCCACGCGTCCAGAACGGACCGCTCAGCACGATGCAGACCGCACTCCAGAAGGCGGCGTTGATCGCGAGGAACAGACCCAGACGGTGGATACCGAGAGCACCGATGGAATACCCGATAAAGTCACGGAAGAAGGTGTTCTCGTGCTCACCCGTCTTCACCGGCTCACCCTTTTGCGGGTTCGTCATCGACAGGATCAGCGAACCGTGCAACGCAAGCGCCAGCGCATTGGTGAAGAAGAACGTGATCGCTAGCATGTGCGCCGGGTTGTAATGGAAATGCAGGTACTGGTAGCCCACGTTCGACACCCAGTCCAAGTGACTGAAGATGCCGTATGGGAAACCATGACCCCATCCGCCCATCAGAATCGGCCGGATCACGACCAAGGTGACATAGGCGAGGATCGCAAAGCCGAAGGCGAACGGAACATGGAGGCCCATTCCCAGCTTGCGCGCGATCTCAACCTGCCGTAATGCCCAGGAGACAAAGGCACCGATTGCACAGATGGTAATGAACTGCCACAGCCCGCCTTCGGTCAGCGGTGCCATATTGAGCCCATAGCTCAAGTCCGGCGGGGCGATATTGATCGCCCATGGGTCCCAGGTTGGGCCCATGGCCGCGCCCCAGATGATCAACAGGGTACCAAGCGTGGCGAAGAAGATTGTCGAGACTCCGAAGAAGCCGACGTAGAACGGCCCCACCCAAAAGTCGAACAGATCCCCCCCGAGCAAGGTACCGCCGCGTACGCGGTATTTTCTCTCGAAACTCAGCATGGCCATTGAAGATTTCCTCTGCTGGGGAGGCACGCGCAGAAGCGCCCTCCTCGTAGCAAGATCGGCGGCAGGCGGTGCCATGCGGGCATCCGCACTGCCGTCATCCGATAGGCCCTGTTACATCTGCTGTGGGGCGACCTGAGCAGTCTGCACACCTTCAACGGCCGGGAGGCCGTCTTCGAGCCAATTAAAATCATCGGTGCTGAGCAGGATCATGTGGATCGCCAGACCCAGGATGATCAGAAAGACGCCCAGGGCGGTCAGCGCGGTCGTGGGCTGGATCAGCAACCAGATCTTGTAGAGCTTTTCGTTCATGATTCATTTCTCCAGTATTCGATCAAAAGGCAGGGATCAGTGCGTGGTCAGGCTGGATTACAGCCAAGGACGCCACAACCAGGCCAACACGTGCGCGAAAATGACAACGCCAAAGAACGCGGTCATGCTGGAAGTAAAGATGCCGTGAAACTCTTGGGCCTCTTCTTCCGTCAATCCGGTCAAGCTCTTATTGTCTGCCATGGGGTTACCCTCCGGTTCAGCTAACTAGGCCGTTCGGCCATTGGCGCATGACGTATGCGTCACCAGGAAACGCCGGGCCTTATTCGCCTCAGCGCTTACAGGCATCCGCAGGTCGCAGATACCTGATCGGCAAACACAGCCCGGGCGGCACCCAAGCGCGTGTAAGCCAAAATCAAAGGAGCGCAAGGGGCGCATCAAGGCACCCCCTACGCAAAAACCAGCATGCTGATCTCTCTCAGCACCATCCCAGCGAATCGCGGCTCGCCGGTGCTGAGCAGACCCTTCTCGCCCGCTTTGCCCTCGCATCGGTCCCCACTGCTGAGGCCCGCCGTGCGCGCCCAGGCCACCAACGCCGCGATTCCCGCGACCGCCAGTTGCAGCGCCGCCCGTCAGCGGCGGCAGCGGATCGCAGGCAGCGGCACAGGTGGATATCTCGGGAGCGGTTTGCACGGCTTTGGATGCGCTAGTACGGGCTCATCGGCTTACGGGGACGGCTTCGACGCGGTTGCGGAAGACGTCTGTGAAGTAAGTGTCAGTCTAGCCTGACCAAGCCATATGTCAAGGCTAATTTACACCCGAACTGTCAACACAGGTTGGCAGTCGACGGTCGGATTGACGCACCGCAGACAGGAGAGACGGCACGGACGGCATGCGGAACCGCAAACACCGTCACCGAGTCGCGCCAGGCGGGCAGAACGGAACCTAGAGCGGTCAGGATCGGGCTGGCCCCTTGGCCCACACCGATTGCCTTGAGCCCAAGGGGTCGGCCTCCAGAGCGCGGCTGAGGGCGCCGCACGGCGGGTGATCAGCGCAGGGGTGCGCCAAGCTGATCAGTGCTGCGCCATCGGCCCGCGGCGGGTCAGCTCAGCAGTGATCCACGACCGGCCGTGATGCGACCAGCGCCGGCCGCGGCCGATTCGGGCCGTTTGGAGAGGTTCCAGCAGTAGCGCATCGGACCGCGCGGCCGGCGAGACGCCGAGGCGGTTACCCTGAATCACGCCGAATTCATCGTCCGGGTGGCGCCGTGCGATGAACGTTAGGCAGGGAGCAGTGAGTAGGGAGCAGTGAGCAGGGAGCAGTGAAAGGCCTGAACGCGCGAATCAGGCCCCGGCACGCGCCAGCCGCTCCTTGGTGTCGCGCAGGGTCGCGACGGTGACCCGTTCCTCGCCAGCGATCCGAGCAGCGCGCTCGGCTGCATCGCGTAGCCGCTTGGCCGCCGAGATCCTGGTCAGCACCGGTGTCGCATCCAGGATCTCATCGAGCAGCCGCTGCGCATCATGATCCCAGGGCAGCTCTTGGTGCTGACGCGCCGGAGTCGCCTCGACCTGATCGAGGTCGGTGCCCAGCGGCAGGATATTGAACAACGCATCGAACAGTGCGTTGCAGACCTCCTGGATCAGATAGGTCGCGCCGGAGTAGCCCATGAATGGCGTACCGGTGTGGCGCCGGATGATCGTGCCTGGCAGCGACGCCGGGATGAAACCGGCGCGGCCACCGATCTCGGCTAGATACATGCGCTCGTTGTAACCGCCGAACAGGATCAGCGGTGTATGCCCATGCACCGCCTCCCGAACCGCGTCATTGTCGGGCTTGGCGCCCGGACGGCGCGGGAACGCAAAGTTGCACGGCAAGCCCATCTCGTCCTCGAGGAAATGGCGCACGCCGCGCGTATAGGTCTCGGTCGCGACGATGCCGAAGCTCGCGGTGCCGAAGAAGTCCTGTGTGACCGAGCGCCAGAGGTCCCAGATCGGCTTGATCGTCGTATGCTTCTCGCGCTCGATGAAGGGCTCCGGATCGAGCCCCAGCAATTCGCCGAGCGCACGCAGGAAATTGGTGGTGCTATGCAGGCCGATCGGCGCCTGCAGATACGGCTTCTCGAGCGCTTCACAGAGCTTGCGCCCGAACTCGCGATAGAGGCAAACGTTGACCTCGGCCTCGGCCAAGCGGAGCACATCGTCGAGGTGGGTTCCAAGCGGGAAGGTCAGATTGACCTCGGCCCCGATCCCCTCGATCAACCGACGCACCTCGGCCAGGTCCGACCAGGTGTTGAACATCCCGTAGATCGGGCCGATGAGGTTGACGCGCGGTCTGCCACCGCCCGCCTCCGGCTTGTCCTTGTCCTTGCCCTGGGCCTGCTTGGCGCGCTTCTTCGCCGCTGCGGCACCGTAGCGCTCCCAGAGCCAGACCATCGCCCGGTCCGCGCTCTGCCACTGATCCTCATCAATGGTGCGCGGCAGGAAGCGCTGGATCGGCGTGCCCGACGGGGTCACACCGCCACCGATCATCTCGGCGATGCTGCCGGTCACGACCACCGCTGGCTGCTCCGGATCAAGGGTCGAGAAGGCCCGGCGCATCGCGTGCTCGGTGCCCTCTTGGCCGAGCTCCTTCTCGCTGAGTCCGGTGACCACCACCGGCAGCTCGTGCGGCGGCAGCGCATCGGTATAGTGCAGTACCGCGGTGACTGGAAGGTTCTCGCAGCCGACCGGACCGTCGATGATCACCGACAGCCCTTTGACCGCCGTGAACACATAGACCGAGCCCCAGTAGCCGCCGGCGCGATCCAGGTCCTGCACCAGCATCAGCGCTTCCCCCCAGCACCGCCGGCCTTGCGCGCGGGCTTCGCCGGCCGCGGCGTCGGCTGTCGATCCCAAACCCCGGCGGTCTCGCCCTCGCCAACACCGGCGAAGAACGCCGTCATCTTGTCGAAACGGGCCTGACCCGCCATCGCTGCATTGACCACCTGCGCCAATGAGCCAGCGCCGGCCGGCCCCATCAGCGGCCGCGCCGAGATCAGATTGGTGAAGTACAGTGCCGGAATCGACTGCTCCTTCGCATGCTGGACGACCGGCGTGGTGCCGATCGCAAGATCAGGCTTGACCGCATCGACCGCGGCCTTGTCCTGCTCGAGCGCGGCGCGGAACTGGACCATGACACCTTTTGCCTCGAGCCATTCGCGGTCGGCATCGGACCAGCGCGTGCGCGGCGCGGCGGTGCCGACATAAGGCACCTCGGCGCCGCTCTCGATCAGCAGCCGCGCGACGAGCAGCTCCGAGCCCTCATAACCGGAGACGGTAATCGTGCCCTTGATCGGCGATTGGGCCAGCGCACCACTGATGGCCGGAAGGAAGGCATTCTTGGCCTCAGCAATCTTCTCTGGCGCAACGTTGCAAGCGTTACCGATCGCCTCAAGCCAGGCCGCGGTACCGTCATGTCCGACCGGCGCCGAGCCGACCACCGCCCGTCCTGCCTGCTCGAACTCGCGGATGGAGGCGGTGTAATAGGGATGGATCGCCGCCACGGCCGCGCAGTCGAGTGCGGCATAGAGCTCGCGCCATTCGCGCGTCGGCACCACCGGGCCAGTCGTTAAGCCAAGCGGCTCGAGCATCGCGCCGATACCGACAGGGTCGGCCGGGAACATCTCACCAAGCAGCGTCACGGTCGGTTTCGCGCTCCGTCCACCGCGTGGCGCTTGCACCGGACCCTGCTCGGCCTCGCCCCGCGCATAACGGAGCATCGCACTCGCGAGCACATCCTTGGCCTCGGCATGGGTCGGCACGCCGAAACCGGGCACATCGATCCCGATGACGCGCACGCCGTTCTGCGTCTTCGGCAGCAGCCGCAACGGCACACCGGACGCGGTCGGCACGCAGAGGTTCATCACGACGATGGCGTCGTACTGATCCGGGACCGCCAGTTGCGAGACGGCCTCGCGGACGTCTTCGAACAGCTTTCCGGTGACCAAGGTCTCCGAATCGAACGGGACATAGCCGACGCTACGCCGCGCCCCGTAGAAATGCGAGGTGAAGCTCAGCCCATAGACACAGCAGGCCGAGCCGCAGAGGACGGAGGCGGTGCGGCGCATGCGCAAACCGACACGCAGCGACCCAAAAGCCGGACACATCGTTTGGGGCTGATCATGGGGTCCGGTAGGATAGTCGGTTGCCAAGCGCTGCAGGACATCGCTCTTACCCGCAGCCTCTGCGGCTCGACGCAGTTCATCGCCACCTGCATGGCAGCCATGCCCCTCGTTGTTGAGCGCTGCGTCATCGCTCATCGGGGCCGAAGAAGAATCTGTTTGCACGCTAGTCTCTCGAGATCGGATGCGGGCCAATTCTGATAGGGGTCCGCATCATGACTCGGGCCGCAATCTCGTACAGTCGCGATGAGCTCGTCCTGACCGACCCGATCAGCCGGCTTGCAAGCAACGCGCACGGACCCTGCGCCTCGCGGGACCGATGGCTCAGGCATCGTCGTAGACGACTTCAAGCGACGGCTTGTCGAGGGCCGCTGCGCTGCACATATCCTCGATCGTCGCCGGTTCGAGCACGACATTGCGCCCGACCTCGTCGCTCGCGAACAGCCCTAGCAGCTCGTCCTGAGTGAGCGGATTCGAGCGCAACGGAGGTGCCTCCGCCGCATTCACGCCAAGCTCCTCGAACAACGGCGCCCAGGTCCCGCCGGGCTTGCCGACGATCTGGTAAGCCGCGCTCTTACGCCGGATGTCCTCGTCGGCCGGGATCGAGGCGAGCACCGGGATGCCCACCTTCTTGGCCCAGGCCTGCGCCTCCCCGGTCCCGTCATCCTTGTTGATGACGATGCCGGCGACACCGACATTCCCGCCTAGGCCGCGGAAGTACTCGACCGCCGAGCAGACGTTATTCGCGACATAGAGCGACTGCAGATCGTTGGAGCCGACGACGATGACCTTCTGGCACATGTCGCGCGCGATCGGCAGCCCGAAGCCACCGCAGACGACGTCACCGAGGAAATCCAGCAGCACGTAGTCGAAGTCCCACTCGTGGAAGCCGAGTCCCTCGAGGATCTCGAATCCGTGGATGATGCCGCGGCCGCCGCAGCCCCGCCCGACCTCGGGACCGCCGAGCTCCATCGCGAAGACGCCATCGCGCTTGAAGCAGACGTCGCCGATCGCGACCTGGTCGCCGGCCGCCTTCTTCTTAGACGAGGTATCGATGATGGTCGGGCAGGCCTTGCCGCCGAACAGCAGCGTCGTCGTATCGCTCTTCGGATCGCAGCCGATCAGCAGAACCTTCTTGCCCTGCTGGGCCAGCATATAGGAGAGATTGGCGAGGGTGAAGCTCTTACCGATGCCGCCCTTGCCATAGATCGCGATGACCTGGGTCTGCTTGATCGCCGGCGCCGTCGCCTGCTCGGGCAAACCGACACGCACGGCTGCGGACGTGGCTGAAGCGTTACCCATGCATTCCTCTCCAGTCGAGAACCATCTTGAGGCAGGCCGGGTCGTCAAAGGCCGTCTCGTAGGCGGACGCGGCCTCGGCGGCATCATAACGATGCGTGATCAGGCCATCCAACGACAAACGCCCGGACCCGATCAGCTCGCGCACCGCGGTCAGATCGGCCTCCTGAAACTCGGCAGCGACACGCAGGCGCAGCTCACGCATGAACGCCGGCGGAAACTCGAACGATAACGGTGCTTCGTAGAAACCTGCAAGCACGATCTCACCGCCGCGCGCCAGCCGTGCAATCAGCCGATCGAGTAACAGGTTATCGCCGCTGACATCACAGATCACCCGGTAGTCTGCGCGGTCATCGCTCTGCGGGTCGGCGACGTGATAGCCTGCCGCGCCGCTGGCACGCTGCGGATTGGTCTCCCATACCACCGGCGGCGGCGAACCCAGCGCCAGCGTCACCCGCGCCAGCAAACGCCCGAGCACGCCGTGACCGACAATCAGATCGGGACAGGTCTTGCCCTCGCCGGCAATCGCATGATGCGCCGTCGCGGCCAACGCCATCAGCACGCCCTGCTCGCCGAGGGTATCGGGGATCGACAGCAGCCGCGCACCGGGCACAACAACCCGGGACGCGGCGCCGCCGAAGAGGCCGTTTACGTCGCCATAGCAGCGCGCGCCGGGCACGAATACGAATTCGCCCTCGCTGCGTCCGCTGTCGACGCCGGCCTCGATAACACGCCCCACCGACTCATAACCCGGCACCAGTGGATAGCCCATCCCCGGAAACGGCGGCATCCGCCCCGTCCAGAGCAGACGCTCGGTGCCCGTACTGATGCCACTGTACTGGATCTCGACGACACAGTCGGCCGCGGTTGCAGCGTCCAGCGTCAGACGTTTAACCGCGAGCTGCTGCGGTTGGTCGAGAACGACCGCAAAGGTGGACATGTCGGAGACGGTATTCACGAGACGCTCTGTGGACGGATCAGCTTGCTCCAAGGGGTCGGAGAGAGGTGTCGGCCTGAGTCGCCAACGGCTCAAAGAACAGTGAGTGTCAGTCTAGCCTGACGCAAAATGATGTCAAGCCAAATTTACACATCAGGTGTCAACACAGGTTGGCAGCATCCAGAATCCTTGATGTATCGCAATCAAACAGAGCCCACTCGCCATCGCCACCCGCGCGGGGCACCTCAAGCTCAGCGTCCACGGCGGGTACAGAGCAGCCGCGACATCTCCAGGAGCAACCGCGCCATCTAACGCGCAAGGGCGGCATCGCAGCAGAACGGCCGAGCGCTGAGGCATTCGCCCAACCGGTTCATCCCCGGAGGCGCCTCATCGTGAAGGTCAACCTCGTTCTCCCAGCAAGCCCCAGGAGCGGCCGATCGGGTGGTCAGCCCATGATCAGGCCGCGGTCGCAACCAGCAGCCGCGCCTGCATCGGCCGCCGGGTCCGGATCAGCCGAATGCGGCCGAACCCCGCTTCTCGAAGCATCGCCTTCAGTTCGCGCGGCGGCCGCGGCCGGCCGCTGCCCATCGCCCAGAGGTAGAGGCCGAAGTAGGCGTCGCCGATCGGCTCGGCACCGGGCGTCTCGGCCATCGGCTCGGCGAGCAGCAGGGTCCCGCCCGGCTGCAGCGCCGCGCGCACAGCACGCAGGATCTGAAGGGCCGGCTCATCGTCGTGATCGTGCACCACTCGCACGAGCGAGCAGACATCGGCGCCCTGCGGCAGCGGGGTCGTCATCAGATCGCCCCCCACCGCCTCCGCCCTGTCCGCGAGGCCAAGCGCCTCGAAGCGGCGTTGCGCGCGCGCCGCCACCGCCGGCAAGTCGAATAAACGGATGCGCAGATGCGGCCAACGCTCGGCGGCCGCGAGCAGAAAGGTGCCCTGCCCGCCGCCGACGTCCATCAGCAGCCGGTGCTGCTTCAGCGAGTAGGCATCGAGCAGATCGTCGGCGACGAACGCGTTGGAGGCGCTCATCAGCTCGCTGTACTCGGACACCGACTCATCAGCCGCTTTGGCTGGGTCTTGCGAGCCGGCATAGGCCCAGTATCGGCCAAGCTCGGTCTCGGCCAGCTCCCCGCGCAGCAACGCGAGCGGGTCTTCGAGATCACGATAGAGCATTCGATGGTGCCTGACCATCGCCGCGATCCCTGGATTGCCCAGCATCGCCGCACCGTGATTGCCGAGCCCGAAGCGTGAACGGCCGGCCGCATCCTGACCGCGCCGTTCCAACAGATCCAAGGCGACCGCGGCCCGCAGCAGCCGGTCCGCCTGCGACTCGGTCATCCGCATCATCGGCGCCAGCTCAGTCAACGAAAGCGGTCCATCCGCCAGACGCGCGAACAGGTCGAGCTCGACACACGCGTAGAGGATCTGCGAATAGACGAAGCCGGCCGTGATATCGAACAGCGACTGGGCGCGCCGTCGCGCGACCGGGCGGGTCAGTGGGAAATCGGCCGCCCAGCGCTGAAAGCCGGGGCGCGCAATCAGGCGATTGCGCCATTCACGCCAATCGAGAGCCAACGCCATTCCCAGGTCTCAGCTGTCGCCGGCCGCAGACAATCGGCGCCTGAACTCATCGGCGAGTGTCGGCGGCAGCAGCCGCTGCATCTCTCCGAGCACCAGCGCTTGCAGTTTCTCCGCACCGGGGCAGGTCGGAATCGAGCCCACCGCCTCACGTGTCAGCTCAGCCAACCGCGCCACGGCGCCGTCGACGCCGAGTGCAGCAACCGCGCTTGGCCGCTCGTGCGCGGCGTCCTGGCCGACCGGCTTGCCGAGCTCGCCCGCATCACCGGCGACATCGCGCAGATCATCGGCGACCTGATAGGCCTCACCCAGGTTCGCGCCCAGGGTGCGCCACTCGGCCGGGTTGCGGCCCGCCGCCGCTGCGCCGGCCTCGGTCGCCGCCGCGAACAGTGCTGCCGTCTTCTGGCGGTGGTACTCGCTCAGATCCACCTCGCTCTCGCACTCCCAGGCCTGGCCGGCGACGATGCCGTCCTTGAGACCGACGGCCCGACCCACAATCATGAGCAGCGGAGCCAGGCGCTCGGGGTGGCGCAGGGTATGCCAGGCGAGATTCTCGAACGCCAGCACGATCAGCCCATCGCCGGCGAGCACCGCGAGCCGCTCGCCGTAGGCGCGATGCACCGACGGCTGGCCGCGGCGCATCGCGGCGTCATCGAAGCAGGGCAGATCGTCGTGGACCAGCGAGGCACAGTGCAACAGCTCCAGCGACGCGGCCGCCGCGTCGCTGACTGCCGGCACATCATCGCCGCACGCCAGCGCAACCGCGAGGCAGAGGCGGGGGCGCACGCGCGAGGCGGGCGTCAAAACCGCATGGCGCACGGCCTGACGCAGCAGTGGGGGCGAGTCATCGCCCATGCCCTTCTCGATGGCGGCCTCGAGGGCCTGCTCGATCCGCTGTAAGGGATCCATCGTTGATTCGCCCCTATTGTTCTATCGGTTCGATGATCGGCCCAGGGGCCAGCACAGCCCGGCTGTCACGGCAGACACTGCCCGTCGCCAAGGCGGGACATGTACGATAGACAGCCGTCGCTGGAGCGTCAAACGACGGAGATCAACTTGAACCGCGTTGGCAACCGCGTTGGCGAGCGCGCCGGCGAGCGCGCCGGCGACGACAGTGGCGGCGACGTTGGCATCGGGCACACAGTCGATTGACTCTGAGGTAAAGCGTGGGAACGGATCGTATCGTTATCGTAGGGGCCGGGATCGGCGGTTTGGCGGCGGCGGTCGAGCTCGCCGCAAAGGGTATGGATGTCACGGTGCTCGAACGCGCCGGCAGCCCGGGCGGCAAGATGCGCGAGGTCGCCCTTGGCGATGCCCGGATCGATGCCGGCCCCACGGTCTTCACGATGCGCTGGGTGTTCGAGGCGATCTGCGCCGCTGCCGGCTCGTCGCTGGAGAACGAGGTCGGGCTCGAGCAGGCCGAGGTCTTGGCCCGTCACGCCTGGAGCCCGACCGAGCGCTTCGATCTCTACGCCGACCTCGAGCGCTCGGCCGACGCCGTCGCCGCCTTCGCCGGGCCGGCCGAGCGCAAGCGCTTCCTGGCCTTCAGCGAGGACGCCAAGGCGATCTACGAGACGCTCAAGGGGCCCTTCATCAGCGCCGCCCGACCCAGCCCAGTCGGGCTGGTGCGGCGCGTCGGCCCAGGCGGGCTCGGCGGGCTGATCAACATCAAGCCGTTCGCGACCATGTGGTCGGCACTCGGCCAGCATTTCCGCGACCCGCGCCTGCAGCAGCTCTTTGGTCGTTATGCCACCTATTGCGGCTCGTCGCCGTTCGCTGCGCCGGCGACGCTGATGCTGGTCGCCCATGTCGAGCAAGACGGGGTTTGGCTGGTCAACGGCGGCATGCATCAGCTCGCACAGGCCTTCGCCAGGCTGGCCGAACGGCTCGGCGCGCGCGTTCGTTATCATGCCGAGGTCAGCGAGATCACGCTCGCGCGCGAGCGCGTCAGCGGCGTCAGGCTGGCCAATGGCGAGCAGCTTCCGGCGGATGCGGTGATCACCAACAGCGACACCAACGCCGTCGCCGCCGGCCTGTTCGGCACGCCGCTCAGCCGAGCGGTGCCACCGACGCCGGCGGCCGAGCGCTCGCTCTCGGCCATCACCTGGAATCTCGTCGCCCAGGCCGGCGGCTTCCCGCTAAGTCGGCATTCGGTCTTCTTCTCGAACGACTACCCGGCCGAGTTCGACGACATCTTCATCCAGAAACGCCTGCCCCGCGCCCCGACCGTCTATGTCTGCGCGCAGGACCGCGACGCCCAAGAGAGCCCATCGCCTGAGGCCGCTGAGCGCCTCCTGCTCCTGGTCAACGCCCCGGCGATCGGCGACACCCATTCCTTTACCGAAGCAGAGATCGAGCAATGCGCGCAGAGCACATTCGGCCTGATGGAACACTGCGGCCTGAGCATCCAGGCCACGGCCGAGCACACCCGGGTGACGACCCCAAACCAGTTCGAGCAGCTGTTTCCGGCGACCGGCGGGGCGCTGTACGGCCGGGCCTCGCACGGCTGGATGGCCTCGTTCTCGCGACCGGGGGCGCGGACCAAGGTGCCGGGGCTCTATCTGGCGGGGGGCAGTACGCATCCGGGCCCGGGCGTGCCGATGGCGGCCCTCTCGGGCCGGCAGGCGGCCGCCTCGCTGCTCGAGGACCGCGCTTCGACCAAGCGCTGAGCGGCCATGGTTACGAATGGTGGTACATCGACGCGCTGAGCGATGACGGACAGCGCGGTCTGACGATCATCGCGCTGCTCGGCAGCGTCTTCTCGCCCTACTACGCCCGGGCGCGGCGCCGCGGCGACTGCAACGCGGAGAACTTCTGCGCGCTCAATGTCGCGCTCTACGGCCAGGACCGCACCGCCTGGGCCATGACCGAGCGCGGCTGCGGGCAGCTGCAGCGCAGCGCCGATACCCTGGTGATCGGACCCAGCCGGGTCGAATGGGACGGGGCCACCTTGACCGTGCACATCGACGAGCGCGGCGCGCCCTTACCGAAACGCCTGCGCGGCATCGTGCGCGTCCACCCGCGCGCACTGACCAGCCAGCAGACCGCACTCGATCCGGCCGGCCGCCACCGCTGGTGGCCGATCGCACCCGAGGCACGGGTCGAGGTCGAGATGGAGTCGCCAGGTCTACGCTGGTCCGGAGACGGTTACCTGGATAGCAACAGCGGCGATGAGCCGCTCGAGCACGGCTTCCGCAAATGGGACTGGTCGCGCGCCAAGCTGCGCGCCAGCTCAGCGGTGCTCTACGACATGACCTTCCTGAACGGCGAACGCCGCTCACTGGCCCTGCACTTCGACGGCCAAGGCGCCGCCGAGCCGTTCCCGCCACCGCCGCGGGTGCCGCTGAAGACCAGCTTCTGGTGGCGCATCCCGCGCGCAACCCAGGCCGACCCGGGGCACGGCGCCGAGGTCCTGGAGACGCTCGAGGACACGCCCTTCTATGCGCGCTCGAAGGTCCGCACCACCCTGCTCGGCGAGCCGGTCACCGCGGTCCACGAGAGTCTGTCGCTCACCCGTTTCGATACGCGCTGGGTGCAGATGCTGCTGCCGTTCCGGATGCCGCGAATCCCGCTCGGACGACCACGGTATTAGTACGGGCCATGAACGTTGGGCCGCCGTCTCACTCGGGGCTCGCCTGGAAGCTACCAGGGCCGATAGGTCAGCCCCGGGATGCTGCGCTCGTTGATCTGGGCCGGGAGATCGTGGATCAGGGCCTCAAGCTCGGCACGATCGACATAACGGCCAAAAGAAGCCTTGGCCGCATCGAGCGGCACCTCGACGTAATAGCGCTGCTTGTCCGGTTCCGGCAAGACCTGCAGCGCGTTGTCCTCGGCATCCAGGATGCCGAGGTAATCGTCCTCAGATTGCAGCCGATCGAGCATCTGCTCGCAGATGGCCTTGGTGGTCATCTCCACCGCGCTCGTCGACGAGACGCGCTCGCCGGAACGATTGATCAGATAGAAGACACGAAATCGCATTGTAGTGTTATCTCTCGACGCCGCTGGCTTTGCCGCGTTCAGGGGCGAGCTCACCTCGCTACCCGGTGCGCATCGCAAGACCTGCAGCTGCCTATCTCGACCAGGGAATTCGGTGCAGTCCAGCATCGGCTTCCCCTTAGGTAAGCCCGACTCGGATGGCAAGCCCGACTTGGACCGGTCTTGAGATGAATCAATACTCAAGCCGATCATAGTATCATCAGCGTAAACCCGCTGAATATCGAGCGTGCCCGCAGAGTCAGCCGCCGTGTTGATCTGGCGATGCTTCCGAGCCTCCACCCAAGCGTTTCGTAATCTGCACCATGGCCCTTCTCAAGCTCAAGCTGCACTGGCAGATCCTGATCGCCCTCGCCCTCGCCGTCGTCGTCGGCCTGCTCGTCGGCGAGGACGGCAATCTGTTCGGGGTGAGCTTCCATGCCATCTTCGACTTCATCGGCCAGCTCTTCCTGAATGCCCTGAAGATGCTGATCGTGCCGCTGATCGTCTCGTCGATCATCGTCGGCGTCGCCAGCATCGGCGATTCCGACAACCTTGGGCGGCTCGGCGGCAAGACGATCGGCTATTACGCCCTGACCAGCCTGCTCGCGATCATCGTCGGGCTCATGGTGGTCAACCTGATCCAGCCCGGCGTCGTCGACGGCAGCCCTGAGGAGGTCTTCGGTCTCAGCGCCGACGCCGGCGAGCTGGAGACGCAATTCGCGGACAAGGGCGCCGACGATATCGTCGCGATCTTCCTGCGCATGGTGCCGACCAATATCGTCGCCGCCGCCAGCGCGACCCAGATGCTGGGGCTGATCTTCTTCAGCATCTTGTACGGGTTCTTCATGACCCAGATCGCCAACCAGTACGCCGAGGTCCAATACAACTTCTTCCAGGGCATGTTCCAGATCATGATGAAGATCACCGATCTGGTCATGCGCTTCGCGCCGATTGGTGTCTTCGCACTGGTCGCGAAGACGGTCGCCAGCACCGGCCTCGAGGCCTTCGTGCCGCTGCTGCAGTTCTTCTTCACCGTGGTGCTCGCGCTCGGCCTCCATTTCGCCGTGACCATCCCGCTCCTGCTGCGCGTCCTCGGCGGGGTCAGTCCGCTGCGGCACTATCGCGCCGTCAGCCCGGCCTTGCTGACCGCGTTCTCGACCGCCTCGTCGTCGGCCACCCTGCCGCTGACGATGGAGTGCGTCGAGAAGAACGCCGGCGTCTCGAACAAGACCACCAGCTTCGTGCTGCCGCTCGGGGCCACCATCAACATGGACGGCACCGCGCTCTACGAGTGCGTCGCGGTGATGTTCATCGCCCAGGCCTACGGCATCGAACTCGGCCTAGCGACCCAGTTCACCGTCGTGCTGCTGGCATTGATGACCTCGATCGGCGTCGCTGGCATCCCGGCCGCGAGCCTGGTCGCGATCGCGATCATCCTCTCCGCCGTCGGCCTGCCGCTCGAGGGCCTCGGGCTGCTGCTGGCGGTCGACCGCATCCTGGACATGCTGCGCACCGCCGTGAACGTCACCGGCGACTCGGCCGGCGCGGTGATCATCGCCAAATCCGAGGGCGAGACCGGCATCCTCGAGGATGGCGGATTCGAGAACGCCGATCCTGAACGGGCCGGCCCCTGAGAGCGCAACAGCCGCGGCGGCCGCGGCTAGACCCTGCATCCAACCACGGTCATCAAGCAGGGGGCGCGGATCACGCCCGCGGAGCTAGGAAACCGGGCGGGCACGCCAGCGCCCTTAAACGCGCGCTGCGGGAATCAAGGCAAGCGCGCGACCGAGAGGCCGCGCCGGATGCTCGGCGACGCGAGCAAGCGGCACCGCCTCCGCAACCTGGGTTGTTGCCGGCCGAAGCGGCGCGGGCGCCACGCCACTTCGGCCATCGACATCGCATTCCGGAACCTTCGAGCCGCCGGCCTCGGACCGCCTGGCCCGACGCTCGCGGATACTCACTCGTTCGCCAACAGCTCGGCGGCGGTTCCAGGCTCCAGCCCGAACTCCTCCTCGACCATCGCGTTCCAGGCCTCGCGCTTGAAGGTCTGCTCGCTCGGCACGTGCCGATGCACCAGATTGTAGTGGCAGTCGATGCAGCTCTTGCCCTCGGTCTCCTCCTGATGGATCGCGGCCGTGTTCGCGCGCGTGCCCTGGATCGCCTCTAACGTGTGGCAGCGCTTGCAGGTCGCCGAATCGCGCTTGCGGAACCAGTCGCGCGCCGCGAACGCCGCCTCCGGCAGATGCAGCAGATTGACCACCGGGTCATCGTAGTCCGGCCCGAACAGCTGCTTGATCAGGTCCTTGGTGCCGATCGCGTGGTCGTAGGTCGCCATGATGATCCCTTCCGAGACATGGCAATCGCCGCAGCTCGCGCGCACACCGGAAGGTGAGTTGTAGTGCGGCGTGGACTGGTAGCTGTCATCGGCATAGGTCATCGAGTGGCAGGTGGTGCAGAAGGCGTTCGAGCTCGTGTAATGGTCGAACTCGAGCAGGAAGAACATGAACACCACCCCGCCGATGCCGCCGGCCACCAACGCGAACAGGACATGACGGGTGATGAATTGCGGGGCCTCGAGCTTGATCATCAGTCCGCCTCCGCATCCGCACTGTTCCCACCCGCCTGATCGGCTGCCTGGGCAGCATCGGGCTCGACCGCATCCGCTGCCGCACCCGGCTCATCGGCATCCGGCATCTCAGCTCCAACCGCGCGCGCCTGAGCCGCCCCCACGGCGGTGCCCGCATCGGTCGTAGACGCCGCCGATGGGCCGTCCTCGACCGCTGGCACCGGCATTGGGTCGGCCGCCGGTGCAGGCGGTGGCATCCAGCCGAGGATCGGATTCGCCTGGCTCGGCGCGTCCAGCCACTCATGCTTGCCGCTCTCGGCAAGCACCGGGTCGATGATCGCCGCGGCCTGATCCCCGGCAACGGCCCGCGCCTCCGGCAGGAACCGGCTGTAGAAGTTGCGGCCGACCAGGTACATCCCCTCCCACCAGGCATGATTCGCACTGGCCATCGAGGCGCCATGGCGGGCGCGCGCGCCCTCATCGTGCCAGAGCTCCCAGTAGATGAACTCGAGCGGCTCGTCGAACGGCAGCGGGGTCAAGAGATCCCGTTCATAGAGCCCGGCCATGATCGCCTCAGCGGGCTCGCCGAATTTGCTGTTGTAGAGCTCGACCACGTTGTCGAACTGCGTCATGAAGCCCTCGGTGAAGCCCTTGGCATGACATTCCAGACAGACCATGCTCATCACCGTGCGCCGCCGATCCGGCGAGATCACGGCCTTCACCTTGGCGACGCTACCGTCGGCCTTCTCGAGCTCGCTGCCGCGCTTCGGCGGCTTCGCGGTAGCCGGCAGCTCCAGCTTGCTGCCGTCCGCGAGCAGGACCAGATACTGCTGGTAGGAGACCGGCTGATTCAGCGTCCAGGCATTGCGCAGCCCGACATCATGGGTCGTCGGGATCTTGCCGGCCGCGCCCATGTGGCAGGTGGTGCAGGTCGGCGCAGCGGTGTAGTCCTTGCCGGCCACCCAGGTGTCGGCGTGCAGATTCATCTGCTCACGCTGCGCCGCGTACAGCATGCCGTGCTTGGAGGCCTCGAACACCTCCTTGTCCGGCGAATCCGGCCCGGAGTGGCAGCGCACGCAGGCGCTCGGCTCGCGCGCCTGCGCCTTGGAGAAGGCGTGGCGGCCGTGGCAGGACGAGCAGGAGCCCTTGGAGCCGTCCGGGTTGATGCGGCCGATGCCGGAATTGGGCCAGGTCTTCGGGTCCAGGGTGCCATCGCCGCGCACCTTCACCAGCGAGCCATGGCACTGATCGCAGCCGGCCGCCTGCATCGCCGCGCCGGTGACATTATGCGCCAGCGCCGGAATGCGATCCCTGATGATCGCGTAGGCCTCGGCGTGGACCGATCCGGCCTGCTCCTCATATTCCTTCTCATGACAGCGGCCGCAGTCCTTCGGCGAGACGATGGTCGCGATGACCTGCCCCTCGTGCTCGATCGCATCCGGCTCCGCGGCCTCCGCCTGGTGACAATCCAGGCAATTCACCCCGGCCGTCTTGTGGGCGCTGTCATGCCATTGCTGAGCGAGCCCGGGCGAGGACTTCTCATGACAGCTCACGCAGTTCTCGCCCTCGGGGTGCCCCCAATTCGAGGGATCGAGCGCTACCTTGGCGGCAAAGGCGGCGCTGCTTGCCAGCATGCAACAGACGAGCAGAAGGGCCTTGGCCGACGGACAGATCGGCCGGAGCAGTGAAAACATCATCGGTAAAAAGCCTCGGTGGTCTCATTGCGGCTTGCCACAGATGCAAGCGCGACTGCCTACTTCATTTAGTGTCCGCTCTGAGCCTGGAATGAGCGGATACCGCACGGCGACTCCTCATCGTCAGGACGCGGCCGCGCCCGGCATCCAACGTCCGGACAGGACCAACCACAGTCTCGCTTCTCGCGTGCGCATTCGTTCTCTTAGGCGCCCAATACGCCATGGTTCGCGACAACCTCCGGCCGTCGTCAACCTGAATGCCAGGAAATAAGCGAATATTTATCTGCTAATTCTCTAACCAAAGGCACTGAAGCCCATTGGCTGTTCAGGATTACACCAGTATCGATAGAATGCAGCAATCTGGAGTATTGACCTCGGGCATGTTCGCGCTCGGTCATGCAAGGAAGAATGGCGGTGGCTTCGATAAGCCGCCCTCACAGGAAAACCACTAACTCAGTACCAATCAATACCGAAAGGAGGATGCTGAACGATGTCACCCCCTAAGTGCATCCACGCTGCAATCGGCGCCATCGCCGGCCTGCTCGCCCTGACGACGCTGCCCACAGCGGCCCTCGCCGGCGATACCGACTCGATCCATCACGTCTCGTCCGAGGTCTGCGCCAACTGCCACCAAGACATCTACAAGCAATGGAAGGGCTCGATGCACGCGCAGAGCACCGCGCTGAAGGACCCGATCCACGGCACCTTCTACAAGATGGTTGTCGGTTCCCCGACCGAGGAAGGCGTACTGCACAAGGCCTCCGGCAAATACCCGATCTGCCTGCAATGCCACGCGCCGAATGCGGCAATCGATAAGACCACCAAGCTCGACGCGATGGCGGCCTACAGCGAGGGCGTCAACTGCGTTGCCTGTCACACGCTCAAATCGTTCAAGGGCGTGCAGGGCGAAGATGGCAAATTGCGGCTTGGCCTCAAGGCCTACGAAGTGGCCGATACCATCCAGGCCCCGGCCGGGATCAACGATGCCCTCTCCAAGCTAGCCTCGGCCGGTGACGACCTGTTCGGTGGCGTCGGCCTCGGCGGCGGCGACTCCCAGAAGCCGAACCCGCATCTCGGCGAGCCGGTGGACTACGAAGGCGAGACCATCCGGGCGCTGCCGATGGAGGCCAATCCGCGCCTGATGAAGACCTCCGATGCCTGCATGGGCTGCCATGACCAGCGCAACAACCCGCATGGCGTCCCGCTGTGCCAGACCGGTAACGAGTACATGGAGAGCGCCTCGCAGGTGAACTGTCTCTCCTGCCACATGCCGATCGCCAACGGCATCGCCGACCACAGCATGGGCGGCGGGCATTCACCACCGATGCTCAAGCGCGCAGTCGTCTTCGATGTCACCACCGAGCAGGACGGCGACACGCTCAAGACGACGGTCTATCTGAAGAACCAGCTACCGCACTCGATGCCAACGGGCGCCCCATTCCGCAACCTGTTCATCAAGCTCACCGCCTATGACGACCAAGGCAACGTGGTCTGGCAGAACGCCGAAGGCCATCCCGCCAAGGAGGACCCCCAAGCCTACCTCTCCTATGCACTCGCTGATGACGAAGGCATGCCCGCCCCACCGCCAACCGCCACCCAGCCCGGCGACGACACCCGGCTACGCCCGCACGAAGAGCGCGAGCTGACCTATGACATTCCAGCGGAAGGCGTCGCGCTGGTTCGCGGCGAGCTGTTCTACAACCTGCTCTGGCCCGGCTTGGTGAAGAAGTTCGATCACCTGCCGACCGATCTGACCGACCCGGTGATGATTGCCGACTCCGAGACGATGCTCGACGTCAACTGACCGAGTCCCCTAGCGAGCGGCTTTAGCCGGCCGCTCGTAAGGCAATCGACGAAAGCCGCACTTCGGGTGCGGCTTCTTTGTTTGCACGCTCATCAGGGCTTGGCCGGAATGTAGTCATCATCGAGGCACTGCTGCAGCGAAAACGGGCAAGACCCCGGAATCTCCCCCGTTTCGCCATAGGCCTCGAATGATTTTGCCGCTCCGCGCCGTGCCTGACGCCAAGCCTTCTCGAACAGGTCATCCGCATAATGTTTGAGGCTAGGCGCCTCCTCGAGCCGTGTCTGCGCTTGGGCCCGGAACTCGATCAGCTCATCGACCCACTTACCGCGCGGAGCCGTCGCCGGCGAGCACTGGAGCTTGAGCAGATGAATGAGAATCTGGCGCAGCAACGACTGCAAAGCGACCTTCTGCTCCCGCCCCATGTCCTCAAGCTCCTCGAGAAGATTACCGATATCCAATTCGTCCAACCGCCCGGCCCGCAGCAGGTTTGCCTGTTCTTCCGACCAGCGGAGGAGGTCGGTTTCGTAGAGTCCTGAAGTCATCATTCAAATTCGGAAATCATTACTTATTCCAGCAACGTTTTTTCGTATCCGAACTCACATCCGGACCGTCTTGATCTAGCGAGAAAGTACAACTGTCCCCAGCCTGCTTCCCATTCGATTTCGGTGTTGCCGTCGCAGTATAGCCAGAAGCGCTGACGCCGGAGACAGCAAGTTGATAATAACCATCTAGTGAATCTGACCCTGACCAAACATCGGAAAGCTCACCATAACTTGTATGATTCGCCCGGTATCGCTCTTGCTCGAGTTGCAGTTTGAGAAGCGAACTCATCGCATCAGAGCGCCGACTCTTTTCGATATAGTTTTGATAGCTGGGCAGTGCAATGGCAGCGAGGACACCGACGATCGAAAGCACTACAAGTAGCTCGATCAGCGTGAAACCGCTTGAACAACGACTAGCATAGCGCATAGAACTGCAGTGACCTCGTACATTTGTCAGTAAACGTCCCTATCCTTCAGTGCACGATAGAGAAGGATACGTTCGAGCAACCCAACAAGAGCGTAAGTTTAGCGCCCGAAACGAGCCCACAAACCCAGATGCCACTCGGAGCGCGACCGTTTGTACACCAGCCCTGATCTGTCGACCTCGCGCCATGGAGTCGTCGCCCGCCTCTACCCTCGGACGAGTCGAAACGGGAAATCCATCAAAGCCGTGGCCCCAGAGTCTGACTATGCTCGAGTGATCTCTAAAGCTTAGCAAAGAGGTTAAGGGTATGCCGAGACCAGTCACGTGGTGGTGCCGAGGCCCCGGTCACAGCCTTCAAGGCCTTCTGGGGTTCAGCCTCGTCGGAACACTCGCGACGGTGGCGATCTTAGGCATTCTCCTGGCGATCAGCGCCCCACGGTTCAGCGAGTCCATCGAGCGCACGCGTCTCAAGCACGCAGCGGAGGCACTTTCTTCACATCTCGACCTCGTCCGCATGGAGACCGTGAGACGAAACTCAGACCTCACTGTGAGTTGCGTTACAGGAAAGACCTGGTGCGTCGGTATCGACGACGCTGGTACCTGCGACTGCTCAGCCTCAGGCGATTGCAATATCAGGAGATTCTTAGGTGACCAACTTGCTTCGGATGTGACATTAAGCACCACCTATTCATCAAGCTCAGGTCTGGTGTTTGACCGGATACGGGGCAGCGCCACAAACGGCAGCTTCACCTTTACGACTTCATCTGGCTATGACCTTCGCGTTGTGCTCAGCGGACGCGGCCGAATCCGCATCTGCTCACCATCCGGTAATGTTCCAGGATATACGCCATGCTAAAGCGACCAACTCGTTGCCATGGAGTATCCCTGATCGAGCTACTTATTGGTATCGCGATCGGTACAATCGTGGTTAGCGGGGCCTTCTATGTCCTTGCCGACTCTGCACGATACGGGGTTGTCAATCTACGCTCTGCGGAGCTAAGCCAAAACCTTCGAGCAACAATGGTTGTGATGGTCAACGACATTCGGAGAGCAGGGTACGCAGCAATCATTGATCCTTCAGAAGTCCCATCAAACCCATTTTTGAGCGGGAGTTATGACATTCAAACCGGCAGCGCCGATGGCGAAGATCCGGATACCTGCATAGTTCTAACCTACAACTTAGACGAAGACTCCCCACCTCAGGTTGACAATTTCGACGCAAGTAGCGGGGAGAAGAATGAAAAATTTGGCTTTCGTCTACATCAAAACGCGATCGAAACCCGCACTGGTGTACCAGACACCGACGATGCAGCTGATTGCGAGCTAGGCTCATGGGAAGACCTGACCGAAGAAGAAATTGAGATCACCGAGCTCACTTTTAGTCTTACGCATACACAAGTAGAAATCCTAGAGGATGAAATTAATAACACAGGTTCGTTTTCCAGCGAATCCGACGATCTATGCTCCACCGGCAATCCATGCCTTTGCATTCGATACGTCGAAATAGCGTTAACCGGCCAATTAAAGTCGGCATCGATGCAGGATATAAAACAAACCGTACGTAACAGTGTGCGCGTTCGGAACGATAAGTACCTTAGTGCGTTTGATACAACGGCACCATGCCGGGACCCTTAGCTGACTGAAGGTGTTCAGAGAAGCGCACTTAACGCTCACCCTAGGAGGAAGCAATTGAGTAACCGCACGACATCCTACTTGACGCGATACCAATCTGGTGCAGTGACGATACTGGTAACAACTATCTTGATGATGCTCGTTACCGGTGCGGCCTTGACGGTTGGGCGAATCGCTGCTAATCAAGAAGCAACATCAGCAATTGATTACCGGACACGAGAAGCAAAGGAAGCCGCAGAAGCTGGACTTGAGTATGCATTGGCTTGGCTTCGCGAAAATTCGTGCAGTGGATGCACAACGACATTTCCAGGCGACGAACTGCCTAACTTGCAGTCTGGATATTCGCTAACCCCAACCCTGACGTTTGCAGATTTACCAAACGGATATCTAAGAGTTACATCAACCGTCGAGGCTGAAAATGGGGCAATACGAAGTACAGCCCAACAGATAGTGCATCAGCTTTATCCTTACCTGACTCCAAACGGCGCTAACGCACCGCCGATCGTAGTAGATGGATGCCTATCTGATGTCAAAGGAACCCCAGACATTTTTCCGCGCCCTGATGGAATAGCAATCAAGACTTTAGCAACAGATAACCCAGGGCATGGTTTTTATGGAGACTGCCTCGAACTTGGTCATTTCGATGTGCGCATTTGTAATAGTAGCGGCGACGACCGTTCGTGTAAGCCGGCCGAGGGCGTAGGTTCCGGCGCAGAGGTGTCTCCAGCATGTCCTGGAGCAAACTGCGCTTACCTTGATGGAGAAGCGTCCTCCTTGAGTGAGCCCAAAGCATGGAATTATGTCTTCGATATCTCGCTTTCAGATGCAAAAACAAAGGCAACAGCTGCGGGCCAAACCTACAGTAAGAAGCAAGATGTACCGACTGGTGACGCACCTGATTTCCCTTTTCTCATTTATACCGGAAAAAACCCTCTTAATGGTGGCACGACCTATGGTAGCCCTGACCACCCAGTGGTGATCATACTAACAGACCCTGGCTGCCCTAAGTTTAATGGCGGGGCACGCGTCTATGGGTTTGTTTACTATGCTCAGACTGACGGGGATTGCAATGGCTGGGGAGGCGCTGAAATTGTCGGGACTGCGCTCCTCGAGGAGAGCGCCAAAAAATTTAATGCAAACACCGGATTTTATAGCATGGAGAACTTGAGCGGAAATCCACCAGCGGGTACGCTATTCGCAATTGATGATGCGGTGAGGCTTCCTGGGTCCTGGAAAGACTGGTAAATATCATACAAACAGTGATCATCATGATTTTTTTCGCCATTACCAAAAAGGATTGTCAATTTGGCTTCTCACTGATCGAAGCAATGATAGCGTTTGCGATTGTTGCTCTCGGCTTGCTCGCTGTTACACAGTTTCAAGCAAATGTACTAAAATCAAACTCGAGCGCTCGTTCTCGCAGCGAAGCGCTTCATCTCGCCCAGGAAAAGATCGAGAGCTTCCGAGCTATTAAAGGCGAAGATGAGTTTACAACGAAACTCGGAACAGCTAGCTCTGGCTCCGAGGAAACTAATCGCGATTACGCCACCTACCAAATCAGCTGGGAGATTACTCCGAAGACCAACCCGGATAGGGCAGTTTTTGCAGTTGAGGTTGGCTGGACTGATTCGGCAGGGGAAACGCAAAAGGTCAATTTGGTAACCGAGATCGCAGAAATAGAGCCGCACAAGGTGGGCAGTCTTTTCTGAGAAAGTGTTTCTCGTTTGGATGCAGTGTAAACTTATTTCGTCTGAACTCCGATTTCGCCGAAAGCGTGCGGTGTGAACACATGACCCGGAGCGCTGATGCAGAGCCAAGTCTTCCCTTCGCTTAAGCACCCGGGTAATCTCACCAGATCTGGCATCGCGCGCTAACACCTGATCCTTACCTCCAGCAGCGCATGGACAGCTTCATGCGCTGGTTCTCAAGCGTCACCATCGGTGTCGGTGGCATCATCATTGGAAGCTCTAACAGAATGACTTCTGAAGCCCTCGAAATCAGACATTTGCGTAAGTTTAGCGGGTGTTTTGATAGCGTTTCTTAGTGTGCTCAAGCTGTGGCCCTAGCTGAAGATTCCCGATGCGAAAGACCGCCCTCCTCCAAACTAGTGCTCCGCCCGTCACCCCCGCTGGCAGCCTCCAAGATGCCTACGAAGGCCTGATCGAGCGCGCCGCAGCGAACGGCTGCCAGCTTGTCCTGCTGCCGGAGCTCCATAACGGCGCCTATTTTTGCCAAACCGAGGACTGTTCGCAGTTCGACCAAGCCGAGCCGATCCCCGGTCCCAGCACCGATCGCCTTGGCGCGCTCGCGGCCGAGCACGGCCTGGTGATCGTCGGCTCGGTCTTCGAGCGGCGCGCGCCCGGCGTCTACCACAACACCGCCGTGGTGCTGGATGCCGACGGCCGCCTGGCCGGCGTCTACCGCAAGATGCACATTCCGGATGATCCCGGCTTCTACGAGAAGTTCTACTTCACCCCCGGCGACCTCGGCTTCGAGCCAGTCGAGACCGCGGCCGGGCGGCTCGGGGTCTTGGTCTGCTGGGACCAGTGGTTTCCGGAGGCGGCGCGGCTGATGGCCTTGGCGGGCGCCGAGCTGCTGCTCTATCCAACCGCGATTGGCTGGGATCTGCGCGACGAGCCCGCCGAGCAGGCGCGCCAGCTCGATGCCTGGATGACGGTGCAGCGCGGCCATGCGATCGCGAACGGCTTGCCGCTGCTGGCCTGCAATCGCGTCGGCTTCGAGCCGGCGCCGGATGCGACGAGCCCGGAGGACGGCATCCAGTTCTGGGGCCATTCCTTCGTCTGCGGCCCGCAGGGCGAGATCCTGGCGCAAGCTCCGTCAGACCAGGAGACGCTACTGGTCGCCGAGCTCGATCCCGGCCGCAGCGAGCAGGTGCGCCGCATCTGGCCCTTCCTGCGCGATCGGCGCATCGATGCCTATGGCGACCTGCTGAAGCGTTGGCGAGACTGACGTGTCCCTCTGCGGCCTGCCCTGCCCTGGCCGAGCGCGTATTCTGCAGCGTTGTAACCGACGACGACCCGGCCGGACGCCGTCCGATACCCGGCTTGAACCCAGCCTTAGCAACCCCGAGCTTTGCCGGGTTCGTGCGCCCGTCGAGCCGGCGCCCCTCCTTTGGCTTCAGATGAGATGTCGTAGATCATGAACGAAACCCAACGCACGATGCGATCCATCCTCCAGCGCATTGCTACCGGCCCGGAGTTGTCGAAGGACATCTCGATGGAGGAGGCGCAGACCGGCATGAGCGCGATCCTCGATAGCGCGGTCGACCCGGTCCAGGCCGGTATCTTCCTGATCGCGCTGCGGATGAAGCGCGAGACCGACGACGAACAGCGCGGCATCCTCGACGCGGTGCGCGAGGCGACCGACCACGTGGTCGCCGATGTCGACGAGGTCGTCGACCTCGCCGATCCATACGACGGCTACAACCGCTGCCTGCCGGCCTCGCCCTTCCTGGCGCCGGTGCTCGCCGAATGCGGCCTGCCCGCGGTCTCACACGGCGTCGACGCGGTCGGCCCGAAGTTCGGCATCACCCATCGCCACGTGCTCGAGGCCGCGGGCATCGATGTCGATGTGAGTCCGGCGGAAGCCGCCGCCCGCCTGGCTGACCCGAATATCGGCTGGAGCTATGTCGATCAGCGCGCGTTCGCGCCCAAGCTGCACGACCTCGTCCCGCTGCGCGGCACCATCGTCAAGCGCCAGGCGATCACCACGGTCGAGGTCATGGCGCGGCCGATTCACGGGCGCAACAAGACCCATCTAGTCACCGGTTACGTCCACAAGCCCTACCCGCGCATCTACGCCCTGCTCGCCCGCCACGCCGGCTACGAGTCAGCGCTGCTGGTGCGTGGCGTCGAGGGCGGCATTGTGCCATCGTTGCGCCAGAACGGGGTCTGCTTCAACTACCAGCACATGGGCGAGGAGCAGCCGTTCGATATCGACCCGACCGCGCTCGGCATCGAGCAGAACGTGCGTGCGGTGCCGTTGCCCGAGGACCTGCCGACCGCCAGCCGACCGAGCGATGACATCGCCGTCGCCGTTGATGTCGGCGCCACCGCCAAGGCCGCCGCGCAGGCCGGGATGGCGGCCCTGGAAGGCCAGCGCGGTCCGACCTACGACAGTCTGGTCTTCGCGGGGGCGCTGATCCTCTGGCATCTCGGCCGCGAGCAGACGCTGAGCGGGGGCGCTGACCGCATTCGCGCCGTGCTCGATTCCGGCGCCGCCGCGCAGCGTCTGCGTTGAGGGAGGAGCCGAAGCAGATGGCATCATCAATGGAAGCGCCCTTCGTCGCCGTTGCCAGGGCCGACGCAATCGCGCCCGGCAAGTTTCTCCGCGTCGAGGTCGCCGGACGACCCTACCTGATCGCTCGTGTCGAAGACCGCTTCTACGCGGTCGAGGACAACTGCAGCCATGAGGATTACCCGCTCTCCTACGGCTGTCTGGACGGCGCGCGCATCAAGTGCTCGCTGCACGGCAGCCGCTTCAGCCTCGAGACCGGCCAACCCGAGGACGAGCCGGCCGACGAGCCGATCCGAACCTATCGCGTCGCGCTCGCGGACGGTCAGGTCTGGCTGGACCCGAGCACGCCCTCCAACCTGGCCTGATCAGGTGCAGCCGGGCGGCACCGCCAACTCAAGGCGGTGACGCACCGGTATAGTCACTCGCCCTGGTTTCCGGACAAGCTGGGGCCCCTCGGTGCTGACTGTTCCGGCGCTTTCTGTCCGGCGATCACGTAGCATGGCTATAATAGGCTGTGCCGAAAAACTCGGCCGCATGATCGAAGTCGGGCTAGGCGGCATGTTGATCCGGCTCCCCTGACCCCGTCAGGCCCAATCAGGCCCGATCAGGCCCGAGGTATTCGCCACTCAGCGCTGGCCTGCATCGTCCTCTGTATCCCGCATCGCCGCAGACAGCGAGGCCAGCATCGCCGTTTCTTCGTCGTCATCGTCGGCCTGCATCAACTGACGCCGCGTCTCGATGCCAGGCTCACCATGCCCGCTCGGCCCGTCTGGCTCGCCCAACCTAAGCGCTTCGTCGACCAACTCCCTTATCCTGCTCACCGACGGCGGCGCCTCTACCGGTAGCTCGAGCGTCGGCAGCCCGGCCCCCGCGCAGGCCGCTCGCAACCGGGCTTCCCCGCGGCGCGATCTGCGATCACCGCGGCCATCGCGGAAGATGACCACCAGGAGCGGCGAGGTCTCGGCAAGCGTGCAGATCACGAGATCCGCTAGACCTTCCCCCAATAGCTCGACTGCCCGCCGCCGCTGCCGACGGCTGCGCCCTGCCGGCTGCAACAGCGCCGCTGCGGCAACCTTTGGGCAGACCCGGTACCCATCCCCAAGCGCCTCGGTGACCAGCCGGTAGCACTCACGCTCCGCTGGTGACAATAACGCCCGCCGCTCAAATGCTTGGGCACGCAAGCGCGGACGCCGGCGTTGAGCGAACAAAAGCAGAAGAAGCGCCAAGAGCAACGCCGCAAAAGCCAACAAGATATAAAACGGCGTCAAGGATCAAACCCCTTCGTGCTCGCTTTTCGTTTCGATCATCTTTGACTCAAATCAACGTAATGGAATATGCCCGTCCCTTAACGTCATCATCTGCAATCGTCGCGCTAGACATCGATCATATGCCAAATGCGAATCAGGCGCGACTCATCCAAACCGGAATCAATCAAAATAATCAAGCAAGATGCTCGCCATCGAAGCTTCGAGTATTCATGCGATTCCGCGTGATGAGCTATAGTTCCGGTCCCATAGACCGATACCACTTACGCTTTTCTACGAGCTCGAAGAGTACCTGTTCCCATGCTCGCTCTGGCTCCGACGGAACAAGAGCCGACCTCACCAACTTGAAGGCCGTGGACGAAAAATGTTTCAAAACCTGAAGCTTAGCAGCAAGATTATCTACGGGTTCGCTGCGCTGATCGTGATCATCGCGATACTGGGCGGCTTTGCCACGATCAACATGCTCATCGTCAAGGACAAGGCGTCGATTTTGGCCGAGGAATACGTGCCCGAGGTCGATGTGGCGTCGCGCCTACGGGGCGCCGCCAACCGGCTGATGTACGCGATGCGTGGCTACAGCCTGACGGGCATCGACAGCTACTGGCGGGAAGCCGAGACCGAGGCCGACGCGCTCGACGAGGCGCTCGATGACGCAAAGGCGCTCAACGAGACGGCCTCCCATCTCTCGGCACTGGCGGGCCAGATCGATGAGGCCGAGCAGGCGCGCAACACCTATTTCAACATGATGGAGCAGACACGCGAGCTTCAGGAGCGCTTCGAGGCGCTCCGCAAACAGCTCGACGAGAGTGGCGCCGACTATATGCAGGCGAGCAGCGAATTCCTGGATCTCCAGAACCAGCTGTTCGAGCAAGCCCTTGAAGAGCGTATCGCCAAGATCAGGGCGGTGACCAACATCGTCGATCTCGGCACCAGCGCCCGCGTCGCAAACTTCAAGTCCCAGGCCATTGGCTCGCGCTTGTTGCGACAAGAGGCGCTCGAGCACCTCGCCGAGATCGTGCCCGAGATAGAGTCGATCCAGGCGATCACCGGTAAGCAGGAGGATCTCGACCAGCTCGATGCAATCATGCGGAGCGGGAAGGCGTATGAGGCTGCGATCGAGGCCTTTGCCGAGGAATCCGAACAGGGTATCGCAGCCGATGAGCGCCAGCTCGCAGAGTTCCGTAATGCGATGGATGCGGCCGCCAACCAATTCGTGTCGGCGACCGACACCTTTCTAGACAATCAGATCGAAGCGATGGCCGCCGACTTGGGTGCACGTCATCGCGATATCACCCTCGTCAACAACGTCATCGACGTTGGCAATGAGACCCGGATCAAGGCCTTCAAGGCCCAGGCGCTCAATGACCTGAGCTATATCGATACCGCATTGAACGAGAACATGCCAAGGATCGAGGAACTCTTGGCCCAGCTCGAGGGAAACACTACTGATCAGGCGCTGTTGAAACAGATCGAGGACACGAGGGCGGCGGCAGGCAGCTATAAGCAAGCGATGGAATCGCTGGTGTCCACCTGGAAGGCCAATGAAACCCTTGCCAGGGACCGTGAGACCGCTGGCAGAAGGCTGATCACGGCATGCCAGGTCACGGCCGAGGCGGGCATGAAAGGAACGCAGGAGATCGCCGACGATACCATGCAGAGCATGAACATCAGCAGCCTTGGGGTCGGCATCGGCCTGCTGATCGCGCTCGTCGCCGGTATCGCACTTGCCATTCGTATCACCAAATCGATCGTTGACCCGATCAACCGTGTCGTGAAGGACCTGCAGGAAGGCAGTGAACAGGTCGCCACTGTCAGCGGCCATGTCAACATCAGCAGCCAGCAAATGGCCGAAGGCGCCGGTGAGCAAGCGAGCAGTCTGGAGGAGACCAGCTCCAGCGTCGAAGAGATGGCCGCCGGCACGCGCCAGAACGCCGAGCATGCCCGCGAGGCCGACACCCTGAGCCGCAGCGCCAACGACAAGGCCGATCAAGGTGTCCAGGCCGCTCGGGCCACCGCCGAAGAGGTCCGCACCAGGCTCGAGAAGCTCGACACCGCCATCAAGGCGATCGAAGAGAGCACCAATAGCACCGCCAAGGTCGTCAACACCATCGACGGGATCGCGTTCCAGACCAACCTGCTCGCGCTGAATGCCGCGGTCGAGGCGGCTCGTGCCGGCGAGCAAGGCAAAGGTTTTGCTGTCGTCGCCGACGAGGTTCGCAAACTGGCCCAACGCAGTGCTGAAGAGGTCAACAACACCAATGAGCTGATGAAATCCGCGCAAGAGAACACGGTCCGGATCAAGGAGGTCTCGACCGAGCTCGAAAAATACCTGGGTAAGGCCGTTGCTGAGGATATGGTCTCACTCTTCGAGGAGACCGTGAACGCCAGCAGCAAGGTCACTCAGCTGATGAGCGAGGTCGCAACGGCCAGCGACGAGCAGGCTCGCGGCGTGGAGCAGATCAATCTTGCGATCTCGCAGATGGACAAGGTCACCCAGATCAGCGCCTCGAATGCGGAAGAATCGTCCGCGGCGAGCGCTGAGCTCGCGAATCAGGCTGAGCAGCTGAAGCAGATCGTGGCCGATCTGCGTCAGCTCGTCGATGGCAGCGAGGCCCAGCGCGAGGCCCAGCGGACGACGCTGCACTCAGCAACCGATCAACCATCGCAACCGCCTGCGCCGCAGACCCCGCTGCTGCAAAACCGTTCCGAGACGGAGGACTTCTAACGCGGCAATGGATTAAAAAGCACTAACAGAATGCCCTCTATGGCCTAACAAATCCGCAACTTGTGCGGGCTAGCCGGGCATTTTGATAGGGCTTCTAAGGCCGCACCGTCCGTCCCACCTGAGCTGCCCGGACCTATCCGGAGCTGCCCGGAACTCTGCCTCCCGGGTGGCTCCGTTCCTATCACTACTGAACGGGTCGCCCCCAGGTCCTGGGCCCGGTCAGCGTCCGCCATCCGACATTGACAAGACGGCCATCCTTGAAGATGTACGGCGTGAACTCGTCGTCCGTGATGAGCCCATCCTCCACCCACCCCGAGCGGAAATAGTAGATCTCGATCTGCGAGCTGCCACGCCGATAGCGATGGGGCTCCCGCCGCAGCGCGCTCTTCAGATGGCTCTGGGTCGGCTCCAGCAGTGCAAGCACCTCCTCCTTCGGGTCTCCCAGCTCCACGGCCGCCGCTGCCTCGCGGTAATCCTGAACGGCCTGTGTCAGTGACTTCCTGGTTTCATGATCGGAGTAGACCTTCGCACCAACCATCGCAGCGCCGATAACGCAGCCCTCCAGCAGAACCGTGCAGCCGAGCAAGACCGTGGACAAGAACGCGACGGGTTTGCGGCGCAAGACTCAGCCTCCTCGAATCCCCTCACAGCCCGGCAGTGTCGGCCTCGATTCAGCCGAGGCGTTCAAGAAACGACCGCCATGAGGGCCCAGACAGAAGCCTGGTCAGAGGCCCGGTCAGAGGCCCGGCCAGAGACCTCATACCGGCAATCGGGATACGCTTGCAGAGCCACCGATAAGGCGCTTCACGATGCGATGAGTAGCCTATGACGCTATCGGATACGCGATCAGTGCCCTCACTCCGTGAGCCGAATGACGCCGGTGACGATGCCGAGGATCTCCAGCTCGTCGTGCTTGAGATAGATCGGTTCCATCTCCGGGTTCGCCGGCTCCAAGCGGATGCCGTCGGCCTCGACATAGAAGCGTTTCAGGGTCACACGCTCGCCGTTGATCAGGGCCACCACCGTCTCACCGTTCTCCGCGGTCTGGCGTTGCTCGACAATGATCGTGTCGCCATCCTGAATCTGGTCATCCGTCATCGAGTGCCCGCGCACCCGCAGCGCATAACTGGCCTTGCGCGCCATGTGACTCGGGACGACGACCGTCTGATCGTCCTCGGGCGTCTCGATCGGCCGGCCGGCGCTGACATAGCCCAGCAGAGGCAGCGCGACCCCGGGCTCCTCGGCCCAGTCGAGCGGTTCGAGGGCCGGAATCCAGGTCGGTCGGGTTCGTTTGGGGAGCAGGTAAGCAGGGCTGGTCATGGCGGGCGCTCCAGGTGAGTGGTCCAACGGGTGGAGACAATGCTAGCCGAAGTGCCTCCTGTCGGGGGCCCCCTGGGTCCACGTCACCCACGCGCTCGCCGAGCAAGCAACGCTGGTAACCAAGAACGAGACCGCGTTTCGGCGCCTGAACGGACTCCGACTGGAAAACTGGGTGACGACTGCATGAGCCCCAGCGCTGAAACCCAAATGAGGACCCTATCCATGTTAGCGCCGCATTGAGCAGCACTTCGGGGCCAGCATGCCTGCGCCGACAGCGCTCTAGGAGGCGGCTGTTGAAGCATCCAGGATTGGTGATCGCGAGATGATCAAGGGCCTTCAGGTTAGGGAGGCGGCTTATCATTGGTTAGCTAAGCCGCTGAATGTTGTATGGTGCCCCTGTTGGAATCGAACCAACGACCACCTGATTAACAGCACCGCCAGCACCACCTAGGTTTACGCCCGTTTCGGCGAAGACAGCGTCAGCACCGCCCTGGAGCAGCACGGCGCCCGGATCATAGGCGCCGCCGGCCTGGCGCCGAGCGCGAACGTGGTAGAGCTGCCCGAGCGACGCAAGGCAAGCTGACGCGATCACGCGAGCGACGAGAGAGCATCTGGATAAGTGAAGAATCCTCACTTATAGGCAAGGCAACCATCGAGGCCAACCGCATGACTGCCGAGACCGCTCAATCGACGCGCTAAGCGACGACATGACGGAGGTGAAGCATCGGCTCACCCATCTGGAGCTGGCAGCCAGCCGAGCCCGCGCCGATGCCGCCTATACCGAAGAGGCGACTGCCCGCCAGCAAGCCACCATTGACCGTTTAGGCGAGCGCCTGACCCGCGTTGAGCGCCGCCTAGACCGGAACCTATTGCAGCCTGGCCGCCCGCGGTCTGATGTAACCCGCGCCCCACCTGCTGCACTGTCCCGACCAAGCCCAGGGTAGCTCCCGAACCGCGGCCCCTTCACCGCCTAGCTTGGTCCTTCCACAGAAGGCCCGCGCGTCGAAGGTCGCGCGACCATGCCCGAAGACAGCCGCCCGGAGCACATCCCGCATGCCGTCTGGGATTACTGGATCGAAGCCCGCGCGTCCGACTGGTTCGACACCCCAGAACACGACCAGCGCGCGCCCACCGGCTGCTTGGGATCGCCGAAGAGACCGACCGCGAGCACGACGGCACCCCGACGATTGCCCGCACTGGCCCCGCTGATCCTGCTGGCCTGCTGCTCCGAGTCACCAAGACCAAGACCGAAATGCATCCGCGTGGTGACTTGATGGTGACTCAGAGAAAAACGGGCTAGCCCCGAGAGAAGCTAACCCGTTGATTTGAATGGTGCGCCCTGTTGGAATCGAACCAACGACCACCTGATTAAAAGTCAGATGCTCTACCAGCTGAGCTAAGGGCGCGACGTCTCGAAACAAACGCCTAGTATACCGGACCAAGCGCGTCGCCGAAAGTTGTTAGACTGCGACATCTCAACCAGATTCCCGTATGGATTGCAGCAGCGCGCGTCGCGATGGCGACCGACACTTGCGCCGAACATAGGGCGACTGAGGGTATGACGAATACGGATGCGCCGAAACAGGGCGGCGATGGGCAGGCGATTGGAGTCGCCCAGCGCTTCTTTCCGCTGGAGGCTCGCTTCGAGATCCGGCCGCTCGGCGCCGGGCTGATCAACGACACGCGACTGCTCAAGTGCAAGGCCGGACAGTTCGTGCTCCAGCGGATCAACGGTCTCGTGTTCAAGGATGCCGATGCGATCGACGCCAATCTGTTGTGCATCCAGGACTGGCTCGCCGGGCATCCCGATGCCGGCGTCCGCTTGCCCCGCTTAATGCGGGACAGCGACGGCCGGGCGACCCTCCGCGATGACAACGGCGACGCCTGGCGGTTGATGGAGTACATCGAGCATAGCCGGGTCTTGAAGCCGCTCGAGAATCCGCGCCAGGCACATGAGATCGGGCTCACGCTCGGGCGTTTTCACGTCGCCCTCGCCGACCTGCCGCCAAGCCGGTTGAATCTGACCCTACCCGAGCTCCATGACACGCCCCAGTGCAGGGTCAAGCTCGATGCAGGGCTCAACGCCCCGGTCAGACCCCTTTGCGATGAGATCGAGATCGCGCTGGAACAGATCGAGGCACGCGCGGCACTGCTGCCGGTCCTGCAGCGCGCGAGATGCGATGGGACCTTGCCAACCAGGGTCACCCACGGCGATCCGAAGCTCGACAATGTCCTGTTCGCACAGGACTCGGACCGCGCGCTCTGCCTGATCGACCTGGATACCGTACAACCCGGTCTGCTGCATCATGACCTGGCCGATTGCTTGCGCTCCTGCTGCAATCGCGCGAGCGCACTCGGTGAAGAACCCTCGGCCGAGCTCGACCTCACGCTCGCCCGTGCCCTGATGAGCGGTTATTCCGAGGTCGCTGCACCCCTGTTCGATTCAGACGCGCTCGCCCTGCTCTACCCGGCGATCGCGCTGATCCCGCTCGAGCTAGCGATGCGGTTCCTGACCGACTATCTCGAGGGCGACCGCTATTTTCGCGTGACCGACCCATGTCAGAACCTGACGAAGGCGCAGATCCAACTGGCCTTGGTCGGCGATATCGAGGCCAAACGCAGCGAGATCGAAACGGTCATCGGGGATTGTTTTTCGACGCCACCGTCGACAGTTCGCCGGCGTGCGCGACGCCGGCCAGCGCCGCAGCCGAGGCTGGGGGAAGAGGCACTGCGGGAGCGCACGCAGGCTGTTCTCGAGCAGCTCGCCGACCTGCTCGAGCAGTTACGGCACCCGCGGGCAGCCGAGGTGAAAACGCTGGCGCAGCGCTTCGCTGAGGAGCCCGAGGCCGTCTGGCGGGCGATCAACGGCAATGACTGGTGGGCGGGGGCCGGCTCGCTCGCTGCAGAGACCATGGCGGATAACCCCGAACTCGATCCGCACAGCTGGCAGCTGCTGGTCCGGTCCTTCCGGGAGCTGCTGAGCGAGCTCGCCGAGCTGCTGCAGGCGCACGGTGAGCCGAACCCGGGTCTGGGCTCCTGGCTGCTCGCCTTCCGGAACTGGAACGCCAGCGAGGTTTAGGAGACCCAAACGGGACAGGCCCGACTCAGGCCAGCTTCGCAGGCCTCGATGAGATAGCAGCCGCATCCTCCTGGGCGCTGCCTCATCCTGAACCCATTGGGCGTTCCGCGCCGCCATTCTGAAACGCCTGGTACTCGCCACCCGCTAACGGCTTCAGTATGACCCAACATCTGACCGATGCCCTGGCACTGTTGACCGTGCTCGGGCTCGCAGCCCAATGGCTCGGTTGGCGGCTGCAGATCCCGGCGATCGTTCTACTCAGCCTCGGTGGGCTGTTGATCGGTCCGATCCTGGGCCTGTTCCGTCCCAGCGAGGCCCTCGGCGAGGCCTACCAACCGTTGATCAACCTTGCTGTCGCAGCGATCCTGTTCGAGGGTGGCCTGTCGCTGCACCTCGCCGAGCTGAAACAATCCGCCGCGGTCGTCAATCGGCTCGTCACCCTGAACGTCGCGCTTGGGCTGGCGCTTACCGCGGTCGCAGCGCACTGGATCGCCGGGCTGTCTTGGCCGGTTGCAGTGATCTTCGCCGCCATCCTGATCGTCACCGGCCCGACGGTGATCCTGCCGCTGCTGCGCCAGGCACGTCTGAAACGGCGTCCGGCCGCCTATCTGAAATGGGAAGGGATCGTCAATGACCCGATCGGCGCCGTGCTGGTCGTGGTGCTGTTCGATTACTTCGCGGGTGTGGGCAGCGGGAACAGCCCCGCCCCGCTCGATGAGACCCTGCTGCACACGGCCCTCGGGGTGCTCAGCGCCCTGGCCTTGGGCGGCATCGGGGGCTGGCTGCTCGGCCGGACCTTCCTGGCCGGTCAGGTCCCGGAATACCTCAAGGGGCCGATCGCGCTGGCCGCGGCGATCGGCGTCTATTCCCTCGCCAACCTGGTGCTTCACGAGGCCGGTCTGATCGCGGCAACGGTGCTCGGGATCGTGCTCGGCAACATGAATCTCCCGAGCATCGGCGAGATACGCCGCTTCAAAGAATACATCGCCATCCTGCTCGTCTCCGGTGTGTTCATATTGCTCACCGCGGACCTGGACCCGGACATCATGTCGGCGATGGATTGGCGCAGCGCGGCCCTGGTCGCGGTGGTGATCTTCCTGGTGCGTCCGGTCTCGGTCTGGATCGCGACGATCGGAGCCGGGATGAGCTGGCAAGAGCGGGTGCTGGTGGGCTGGATCGCGCCGCGCGGCGTGGTTGCTGCAGCCGTCGCCGGGGTCTTCGGGCCGGCGCTGGCTGAGCAAGGCTTCCCCGGTGCCGAGCAGCTGTTGCCGCTGGTCTTCACGCTGATCCTGCTCACGGTGGCGTTGCATGGCCTGAGCCTGGGCTGGCTGGCGCGGCGGCTCGACCTGAGCGCGCAACGCCGCGGCGGACTCATCATCGCCGGCGCGACCGCCTGGAGCACCGGGCTCGCCAAGGCGCTGCATGAGCGTCAGATCCCCGTCATCGTTGCCGATAATGCCTGGCACCGTTTGCGCAACGCCCGGCTTGCCGGTGTGCCAGTGTTCTTCGGCGAGCTGCTCTCCGAGCATGCCGAGCACGCGCTGGAGCTGGGCGCGTTCCGCTCGCTGTTGGCGCTGACCAATAACGACGCCTACAACGCCCTCGTCTGTGCCCATTTCGCGCCGGAGCTCGGGCGCCAGCGCGTCTACCAGCTCGCGAGCGGGGATCGGGCCGAGGCCCGCCGTCCAGCGCCCGGTGTCCGCGGCCGCACCGCGTTCTCCGCAGACGTGCAATACGAAGACCTGCAGCGGCACTGGTACCAAGGCTGGGGTTTTCACGGGTCGCGCATCACGGAGAGCTTCGACCTCGACGCCTTCAGGAAGGCGCTGCCGAAGGACGCGATCCCGCTGCTGATCATCGATGAGCACGGCGAGGTCAGCGTGCTGGAACACGCCAAACCGCTCAAGGCACTGGCCGGGCAACGCGTCCTCTGGTTCGGCTGCAAGTCGGCCTGCGAGACCGACGAGACAGCACCGGAACCGGCGGTAAGCCTGGAAACAAACCAGGCCGAGCGCTGATCACCCGCCCCAGCGCATTCTCAACATCCCACCGACGGCGACCGTGTGCTCATTCGCCAGAAGGCCCATGCAATCACCGCGATCCAGACGGCCCCGAGCCAACCGATGACCCCGTCATAGTGACCCGCGAGGAACGCAAGCTCTGAGGCCTCGTCACCATCGGTCACACGTCGGGTCAGCTGGATCACGAAGACCCAACCAGCGTGCAGACCGATACACCAGCCGATGTGACCGGAGCGCTCGCGGACGAGCGCCAACAAGATGCCTGCGACGAACAGCGCGACCAGCGAGTCCAGATGCTGCCACTGGAAGAAACCCGTGAATACATGGATGAACATGGCCCAGGCGCCAGGCCAATCGAACGCCTGCCCTGCCGGTAGGGCGTGCGGTTTCAGAAAGTGCACGACAGCATAGAGTGCTGCCGAGCCGGACGCCGCAGCGGCGACACCGGCCCCACGTCGAATCTTCGAGTAGAGCGCGCCACGAAAGAAGGTCTCCTCGAGCAGACCGATCAGCAGACCGCCAATCAGCGCTGCGACGGCCTTCTGTAGCAGGCCCCACAGCTCGCCCGACCAGTCCGGATCGGGTACACGCACGCCGAGTCCGAGTTCAAGCAGCACCAGCACCAGCAGGCTGAGCACGCCGAAGAGCCAGCCCCGCTTCACCGTTTCGATGAACCGAGGCCTTCCGAGCGCGAAGCCCAGCGACTCTCGGTCCGCGAGGTCCAGCCAGCGCAGGAAGGGCCAGAGGCCGGCCAGGATCAAGACCTGCGCCAGGCGCCCCATCACGCGCTGGGGCTCGTAGTCGATCCAACCGGTCTGCATGACCGGGTAGGTCAGTACCACCGCAAGCGTCAGCGCGCAGAACAGATAGCCGAAGAAGAGCGCGGTTTGGCGCAGCGCGAAGAACCAGTCCTGGCGTGGGGGGCGCATCCGTATCGGATCGGGGCGGCCTGTGTCGGGGGCGCGCAGGACTCAGCTGACCGCCGGTGCCTGGTGCAGGTAGCGATCGTCGACGAGCTGCTGCAGCACGAAATCGGCGACATCGGCGCGCGCGATCCGGGTCGCCTTGATCGATGGATCGGTCCCACTGCGATAGTCACCGGTCGCAGGCCCATCGGTCAGCCCGCCGGGTCGAACGATGGTCCAATCCAGCCCGCTGCGCTTGATCAGTGCCTCCTGCTCCTCCTTGGCGGCCATGATCCGCTTCAGCGTCAATTGCATCAGTACCCGGAAGAAGCCGGGCACCTGATCTCGGCTATCGCCGACCCCGAGCGAGGTCACCGCGACCAGGCGCTTGATCTGGAGACGCTGCATGCCGTCGATGATCCGCGCCGTGCCCTCGGCCTCGACCGGGTCCTTGCCGCCATGGCTGCCGAGCACGCAGACCACTGCGTCAGCGCCGTCGAGGCAGCGGTCGACGGCAGCCTGGTCGAGCACATCGCCGGCAACCACTTCCAAGCCGGGCACCGCGTCCAGCTTCTCTGGTGCGCGCGCGAGCGCCCGCACCGAGTCACCCCTCGCCAATGCCTGCGTCAGGACCTGTCGGCCGGTGCCGCCGGTGGCGCCGAAGAGGGCGATCTTCATACGCTGGCCTCGGCTGGGGTCGAGCTGGCCTGGTCCGCCGTCACCGATCCGTTAGCGCGTCGAAAGACCATCATATAATTCACCGCCATCGAGCTGGAAAACTTGAATACCCGATTGAATGGATTGACACGCACACCGGTGCGGTCCACCGGCACCATCTCAGCGCCGAGGCCATCCGTCAACTCGTCTGGCTTGACCAGCTTGCGATAGTGATGCGTCCCCTTCGGCAGCCAGCCGAGGATACGCTCCGCCCCGAAGATCGCGGTCACCCAGGCGAGCGGCGTGCGGTTGATGGTCGCGACCACCATCACGCCGCCAGGCCGCACTAGGCGGGCACAATCGGCCAGGAAATCGGGCAGGTGATCGACGTGCTCGACGACCTCCATATTCAGGACAGCGTCGAACGTCTTGCCCTCGCGCGCAAGATCGTGCGCGGTGACCAACCGGTATGTCACGTCCAAGCCACTCCAGCCCGCGTGGATCTGCGAGACGCGGATATTCTTCTCGGTGATCTCGGTGCCGGTGACCCGCGCCCCGAGCCGCGCCATTGACTCGCTGAGTATCCCACCGCCGCAGCCGATGTCGAGGATCTCCAGCCCCTCGAGCGGCCGCTCTGCCCTGGCATCGCGGGCGAACACGCGGCAGAGCTGCGCGCGAATGTAGTCGACCCGGAACCGGTTGAGCTTGTGCAGCGGCCAGAATGGCCCTTGATCGTCCCACCAACGATGGGCAAGCTTCTCGAAGTAGGCAACCTCGTCCGGATCGATATCGGGGGCACTGAGATGGATAGCGGTCATGGTTGATCGTCTGGGTGTTCCTAAACAGTGTTCCAAGTCGTGCTCGGGATGCTCTATTGCAAGCGTCGATTCCAGTCTGTTCGGCAAGCCTTGAGTCGAGTCTGCCTTGCAAGCGTCGATTCCAGTCTCTCCGGCAAGCCGCGGCCCGGTTCTGTTGTGCGCTGAGCACGCCTCGGTTAGCCTCGCGACCTTGCAGAGCAGCCGGTCTTCCCGCATTGACCCAACATCAAGACCCAGCGCCTTCCCTCGATACAGCCTTGGCGGCTGCGCCAGCAGATGCCGCCGACGGACTCGACGCGCTGCTCAGCGGGGCATTGGCGTTGCCGGCTGCGTTCGCAGCCGAGATCAGCGCCTTCTTGAGCTTCGATCCGGCACTCCTTGCCGCACCGGATATGGTCGTCCGGCTGCTGTTGCAGGCCCTGCTCCTACTCGGGTCAGCGTTCTTTTCGGGGTCTGAGACCGCGTTGTTCTCACTCTCGCGGCTCGACCTGCAAGAGCTGCGCCGCCGTCGCCATCCACGCATCGACACCCTGCAGGCACTGCTGGATCAGCCGCGCCGACTGATCATCTCGGTGCTCTGCGGAAATCAGCTCATCAACATCGCCGCCGTCGCCAACATGACCGGCATCCTGATGACCCTCTATGGCGAAGAGCGGGCCGGGGTGATCAACATCGTGATCATGGTCCCATTGCTGCTGCTGCTTGGCGAGGTCACGCCCAAGACCATCGCGATGTCGGACCCGGTCCGGGTCAGTGCAGGGATGGTCGCCGCACCGATGGGGCTCTGGGTCCGTCTGGTGACGCCGCTTCGGGTTGCACTGCGCCTGATCTCGGACCAGGTGACCACCTGGATCGTGGGACGCGAGATCGCCCCGGCGAATATCCTGCAGATCGACGAGTTCCGCTCGTTGGTCGATCAGGTCGCCGACGAAGGTGAGCTGCAGGCGACCGAACGGACGCTGATCTACCATCTGCTCGATGCGGGCGCGACCGAGATCGTCGAGATCATGACGCCGCGCACGCGCATGGCCTTCATCGACGGCGATCTGCCCGTTGACGAGGCGTTGAGGCAATTCAAGGCCCTGCGCCATTCGCGCGTCCCGGTCTTCCGCGGTCAGCGGGACAACCTGCTCGGCTTCATGCAGCTCGAGGACGTGCTGCCGTTGATGCTGGACCAGCCCGATCTGAGCGATCTCCAAATCGAAGGCCTACTGCGGCCGCTGGTGGTGGCGCCGCCGACCAAGCGCGTCGACGAGATGTTCGATTTCTTCCAGGAGAACCGGACCCGCGCTGCGCTGGTGATCGATGAGTTCGGCGGTGTCGAGGGCATCATCACGATGCGCGACGTGCTGACCTTCATCTTCGGACACCTCTCCGGTGAGGCCAAAGGCCAGGCGATGTATCTGGAGCGCGACGAGAACCTCTATGAGGTCCCCGGCGACATGAAGCTCACCGACTTCAACGACCTCACCAACTTCGGCATCTGGGACCCACGGATGACCACCATCGCCGGCGTCGCCTTCCGCCATCTCGACCGCCTGCCGCAAGAAGGGGATCGGGTCCGGGTCGAGGATTGCGAGATCCAGGTGCTGGCGATGGACGGGCATCGCATCGCCCGGGTACGGGTCTCGCGCGGGGCGGTTGCGGACGCCGAGCCCGAGCAGTCCCCGAACACCGACCAAGGCGCCAGCGCCGATGCGCCGGCGCAATCGATGGCATCCGAACCCGCGCCCTCCCCAGAGCCGACTACCGACCCAGCCGCCGGCTCAGCCGCCGGTTCAGCCGCCGGTTCAGCCGCCGGTTCAGCCGCCGGTTCAGCCGCCGGAAAGAGCGAATCAGAGTCCAGGGCGGAGCGCTGAGATGATGGACCCATTGATTGTGATTCCGCTCCTGGTCGCCCTGCTATTGCTAGAGGGCTTCTTCTCCGGCAGCGAGATCGCGCTGGTGCATGCCGATAAGTTCCGGCTCAAGGCGCGCGCGGCCAAGGGCCACCGCGGCGCCGAGCTCGCGCTCCGGCTCTTCGAGCGCCCCGAGGTCCTGCTCACGACAACGCTGATCGGGACCAACATCGCCGTGGTCACCCTGACCACGCTTGGCACGCTGCTGATGATCCAGGGCTTCGGCGAGCTGGGCGAGCTCTACGCCTTCCTGTTACTCACCCCAGTGCTGCTGGTCTTCGGTGAGATCGTACCGAAGAGCGTCTACCAGCAGAAGGCGGATGAATTGGCCCCGTCGGTTGTTCATGCGCTGCGCCTGTTCTCGATCCTATTCTACCCGCTGGTCTGGGTCTTCTCGCTCGTCGCTCGCGTTGCCGCGCGACTCGCGCGCGGACCGCGCTCGGCCTCGAGTCTCTTCATCACCCGCCAGCAATTCAGCACCTTGGTGGACATGGCCGACCGCGGCGCGGAGGTCGAGCTGTTCGACCGCAAACGGATCGAGCGCGCGATCCGCTTCGGTGACACCACGGTCGGCGAGGCGATGGTCCCGCTCGCCGAGATCACCGCGCTGAACCACCTGCGCAGCACCCATGACGCGGTGCAGCTGGTGCGCCAATCCGGCTTCAACCGACTGCCGATCTATCAGGGCAACATCGGCAATGTGACCGGGGTGGTCACGCTGACGGTCTGGGACTTGATGGACGAGGAGGTGACGACCAAACCGCTCGGCGAGCTGGTGCGCCCAGCACTCTACGTCTCGCCCTTACAGCTGATCCACGAGCTGCTGCCAGTGCTGCGCGAGCGCGCGGACCATATGGCCGTCGTCGTCGATGAGTTCGGCTCGGCCATCGGTATGATCACGATGGAGGACATCCTCGAGGAGGTGGTCGGCGAGATCGAGGTCGGCTATGACTTCGACGAGTATCATCAGAAGCGCAAGCGCCACTACCAGCGTATCGACCAGGGGCTCTACGTCTTCGACTCCAGGGTGCCGATCTCGGACCTCAACGCCTTGCTCGGCATCGATCTACCGGCCACCGAGTTCCACACCGCCGGCGGTTTTGTCGAGGCACGCCTGCGTCACATCCCAGGCGTCGGCGAAAGTGTCATCCACGCCGGTTGGCGCTTCACCGTCACGGAGGCCAATGAGCGCGCGGTACTGAAGCTGCGGATCGAGCGCTCTTGATGCCAGCGGCCTAGCGCCTCAACGTCAGCCACGCCGAGGTCTTCGGTCGAGGCGTGACCTTGCGATGATCGCCAAAACCATGAGCGCCAAAACCATGAGCGCCACCACAAACCCGCTTCTTGGCGGCAACCGGCTGCCAAGCACATTGCATCACCGACTGCTCGCCTCGATCCGGATGCATCGGGTCGATCCGGTCGACGGCCGCGCATAAGCCCCTGTCGAGACCGGAACCTCGAACCGCATATAGTCACCCGCCCTGGTTTCCGGACAGGCTGAGCCCATCGGTGCTGACTGCTCCGGGTTTTCTGTCCGGCGATCAGGCGGAATGGCTATAAACTGCAGTTGACCGCCGCGCAGATCAGGCAACAAAGTGGATCGACTAGGATATTGAACCGCCTGGAGCCACTCATGCTCGAAACAGTCTCTCGCTACGCCCGGTTTCTGCAGCCGCTGCGCCCGGTGCTGGGCATCGCCTTGGCACTGCTCGCGGTCGTTACAGCGATCGCCATCTTCAACCCTAACCTCGCCAGCCTACAGACGGCACTGCCTGCACTGATCACCGCACTGCTCTGGGTGCTCTGTGGACTCGTTTTCATCCAGGCCTTCGCCTCGGTGCCAGCGGCCCCGGACGCGGAGCTTCGCGGATGGGGCCGGCTGCTGCGCAGTATCAACCGTGGCTTCCACTGGCTCCTGCTCGCGGCCTTCGGGCTGATCACCGGCGCCGCCGTGCTGATCACAGCCCGGCTGGTCAACGACCTGCTGAGATAACGGGCGGTCTAACATCAACGACTCAAGATGGACGGGGCCGCCTGGGCGGCGCAGCGGCCTGAGCCGACGCAACGCAGCGGCTAGGGCTTGAGTGCTCGCACCCTATCGAGTAGCGCCGGATCATCCCACTCCCGTTCACCGGTGGCCTTATAGACCAAGCGTCCATCCGGCGCCAAGACGAAGGTCGTCGGCAGACCTCGCAACGGCCAACGCTGGGTCACTGCGGAATCGGTATCCATCGGCAACGGAAAGCTGACCGGGACCTGCTCGACGAATGCCTCGATCGACTCGGCGTCTTCGCCGACATTGATCGCGATCACGCCGATCCCGTCGTCTTGCAATTGTTCCCAGGCGCGCTGCATCGCTGGCATCTCAGCGCGACAGGGTGGACACCAGGTCGCCCAGAAGTTGACGATCAACGGTTGCCCACGAAAATCGGCGAGCCGGTACAGTTCACCCTGCGGGCCCTGAAGCGCGAAGTCCGGCGCCATCGGCTCACCTTCTACGGGCGTCAGCTCGACATCATTGCCATAGGCGGTCGACGCGACGGCGATCAGCGCCCAGGCGAGGCCGAACAGTCGGCTCAGCAATCGGGTGCGTCGTTTCGGTAAGCAGCGCATGCTGGGTACTCCTGAATTCGGATCGGCGAATACGAGATCTCTTAGGGGGTCGCCGTGTCACGGTGGGGCTTCTCGGGCGAATTCAGCTTCTCAGTGCGTAAGGGCTTTGGCGTCCATAATCAAATCGAGCCCGTCCTGCTCAGGGCCTTGGCAGCGCTGGGTGATCCGAGCCAAGGCGATTCAGCTGCTGTTCACGGAGCATTCCACTGCTGTTCACGGACCTGATCGGCTCGAGCGATCAGCGCCCTTACCGGTGCGAAGCTTCGTCGATGCTCACAACAGACGCCCAAACGCTGCAGTGCATCCAGGTGCGCCTTGGTTCCGTATCCCTTGTGCTGCGCGAATCCATAGCCTGGATAACATTGATCCAGACGCACCATCTCTTGATCTCTCGCCACCTTCGCCAAGATGGATGCCGCACCGATCGCCACGACGCTGCGGTCTCCCTTGATCACAGCCTGAGCCGGACAGCGCAGCCCGTCAGGGCAGCGATTGCCGTCGATCAGGGCCAAGCTCGGCACCACGGCGAGCGCCTCAATCGCACGTCTCATCGCCAACAGCGAGGCCTGGAGGATATTGAGCCGGTCAATCTCAACAACACTGACGAAGGCCACCGCAGAGGCAAGCGCCCGCCTCTGGATCTCGCCCGCCAAGCGCTCCCGACGGACGGCAGACAACGCCTTGGAATCGGTGATGCCTTCCGGGAGGTTGTGTGGATCGAGGATCACCGCCGCCGCATAGACGGGTCCGGCGAGCGGACCGCGCCCGGCCTCATCGACGCCGGCCGTGTGCGCCGAGGGGACCCCGACCGGGACGATTGGGTCAGCCATAGGCGTGCCCGGAACGCTGATCGAGCAGGCGCAGGATCGCCTCAGCAGCTCGCGCCGAGGCATCCTGCCTGAGCTCGCGGTGGACTGCGGTATAGACGCGCGCGATCTCGGCTTGCCGCTCAGGACTGTCGAGCAGGGCCAGCACGGCCGGCCCCATCTGATCGGGACGGCAGCGCTCCTGCAGAAACTCAGGCGCGAGCTCGCGCCCGACCAGCAGGTTGGCCATCGCGGCATAGCGCACCTTGATCAAGCGCAGTAGCCTGACCAAATGGAACGTCAGCCAATTGAGCCGGTAAGCGACGACCATGGGGCGCTTCAACAACAGTGTCTCAAGCGTCGCCGTCCCTGAGGCCGTCAGGACACAATCAGCGGCCGCGATGACCTCACGGCTTTGCCCGTCGACCAAGCGCAATGGCAGCGAGGGGGCCAACGCGAGACGCATCGCATCGAAACGCGCATGAAGGCTGGGGGAGACCATTGGCGCCATGAAGCGCACCGCTGGGCGCTGTTCGTGAATCCAGCGCGCGGTCTCGAGCATCGGCCGGCCGAGCAGCTCGACCTCGCCGCGCCGGCTCCCGGGCAGCAGGGCAACCAATGGCCCTTCAGCCCCCTTAATCCCCAGTGCGCGCCGCGCCGCGCTGCGGTCGACCTCCAATGGAAACGCATCGGCGAGCGGATGCCCGACGTATTCGACAGCGACATCGTGACGGCTCAGGAACTCCGCTTCGAAGGGAAAGATGCTCAGCATCAGATCGACCGAGCGCCGGATTGCCTTGACCCGGCCGGGTCGCCAGGCCCAGACCGTTGGACTGACCAAATGCGCGGTCGGGATGCCTCGCGCACGCAGCCGCCGTTCAAGGCCGAGATTGAAGTCCGGGGCATCCACTCCGATGACGACGTCCGGGTTCAACCGACCGAGCTTGGCGACCAGATCCCGCCGTGCCTTCAGCAGATCCGGCAGCACCTTGAGCACTTCGACAAGCCCCATCACCGAGAGCCGCTCCATCGGCAACAGGGTCTCGCAGCCTTGCGCCAGCATCTTCGGCCCAGCGACCCCGACGAAGCGCAGCTCAGGCCGCCGCTCGCGCAAGGCCTGAACCAACAGCGCGCCGAGCTGATCGCCCGACGGCTCGTTGGCCACGATACCGATCACCTGTGACTTCAACTTGACCGATCAGCGCACGATGCTGCGAGCACTCGTGCTCAGGAATGCGGCCATCCGAGCAACCACGGGCTCGCTCTCTGCCAATGTCTGCAACGCGTGCATCGCCTCATCGAGCTTCAGGTTCGACATGTAGAGGAGCCGGTAGGCGCGGCGGATCGCATTGATCTCGTTGTTCGAGAAGTCTCGGCGTTTGAGTCCTTCGCTGTTGATCCCCCGGGGCACTGCAGGGTGTCCATCAATCGTGACGTAAGGCGGCACGTCCTTGCCGATCACCGAACCCATCGCGCTGAAGCTGTGCGCACCGATCCGGCAGAACTGGTGGACGATGGAAAAGCCGCCCAGGATCGCCCAGTCCTCGATCACGACATGCCCGCCAAGGGAGGCCGCATTCGCCATGATCACATGGTCCGCGATGATGCAGTCATGCGCGACATGGGTGTAGGCCATGAACAGGTTGTCATTGCCAATGCAGGTCTCACCGCCGCCCTGGAGGGTTCCACGGTGGATCGTGGCGGATTCCCGCACGACATTGCGGTCGCCAACGATCAGCCTCGTCGGCTCGCCGCCGTATTTCTTGTCCTGAGGCTCCTCGCCAACCGACGCGAACTGAAAGATGCGATTATCGCAACCGAGCACGCTCGGTCCTCGCACCAGGGCATGCGGGCCAATCCAGGTGCCATGGCCGATCCGGACATCGGCGCCGATGATGGCATAGGGTCCAACCTCGACGTCATCGTCGAGCTGCGCGGAAGGATCGACGACCGCGGTTGGGTGGATCAAGACTCAGAAATCCCGGGCCGTGCACATGATGTCGGCGCTCGCGACCATCCGCTCGTCCACGCGCGCTTCCCCCGAGAACTTCCAAATACCGCGCTTTACATTATGGACCCTGACGTCGAGGAAGAGCTGGTCACCAGGCTCGACTGGGCGTTTGAAGCGTGCGTTATCGATACCAACGAAATAGTAGAGCGACTTCTCCCCGACCTCATCAGGCCGCGACTCCATCGCCAAGAGCCCGGTCGCCTGCGCTAGTGCTTCGATGATGAGAACCCCCGGCATCACCGGACGCACCGGGAAATGCCCGGTGAAGTAGGGCTCATTAAAGGTCACGTTCTTGAGGCCGATCAGCTGTTCATTCGGCTCGAACAGCACGACCCGATCGACGAGCAGAAACGGATAACGGTGCGGCAGCAGACTCAGCACCTTATGGATATCCATCTTAATCAAGACCACCTCCAGCAAGCCGGCTGCGCCTCATCATCATGCGTCCTCTACGCTTGTTCTTCATTCGTCACAACAGCGGCCGATGCCGGGCGTCTCAGCGTTGCCTAAAGGCAGCACTAGCCTTGCCCGCGCCCGCTCTCACCTGGGTTGAGGGAGGCTGCCGTCACTCGGTAGCCTGCATTTCTCGGAGGGCCGCAACCTCGTCCTCGAGCCGCCGCAGCCGTCGCGCCATCTCATCGAGATGCCGAAAACGGGCGACGTTTCGGCGCCAATCGGCACTCGGCATGGCCGGGATGCCGCTGCTGTAGCTCCCGGACTGCTCGAAAGACCGAGTCACCATCGCCATGCCGCTAAAATGCACACCATCGCCAATGGTCAAGTGCCCCGCCATCCCCACCGCGCCGGCGACGGTGCAGTTCTTACCGATCTTCGTCGATCCAGAGACCCCAGAGCAGGCCGCCATCGCGGTATTCTCACCGACCTGAACGTTGTGGCCGATCTGAATCAGATTGTCGATCTTGACCCCATCGGAGATCAGGGTCTCGCCGATGGCGCCGCGATCGACGGCACTATTGGTGCCGATCTCGACATCGTCGCCGATGCGCACGCGACCGACCTGCGGGATGCGGACCCAACGTTCCCCATCTCGGGCAAACCCGAAACCATCGCGCCCGATTACCGCCCCAGGATGCAATAGTACACGTTTGCCAATGATGCTCCCGGCGCAGATCGTCACTGCAGCCGTCAACCGCGAGTCATCACCAATCGCGCTGTCGCGCTGGACTAAGCAGCCAGGGCCGATCTCGACCCCGGCGCCGATGCGGACCTGATCCTCGATCACGCAGAGCGGGCCAATCGAGGCGCTCGGGTCGATCACTGCTGTCCCGGCGACCACGGCGCTCGGGTGGCAACCGACCGGTGCGCGTTGCCGGGGATGGAGCAGCTCGACCGCGCGCGCGAACGCAAGGGTTGGGTTCTCGGCGGTCAGGCAAGGACAGGGTGCTTCGCCGACGAATTCCGGCGCCAGGATGACTGCCCCCGCACCAGTGGCATGCAGCCCCTTGAGGTGCCGCCCAGAGCTCAGGAAGCTCAATCCATCAGCGCAGCTGTCGTCGAGCGCACAGACCCTGGTCACATCGGCGTCCGGGCCCTGAGCGAACCTGGCACCAATGCGCGTTGCAAGCTCACTAACCAGCATCGCTTGTATGCTATCTCTGGAGTTCGATGACCGGCGGCCCTTCGCGAGCCGATCAGCGCTTCTCGAAGACCTCTTTCAGACGGTCGATGACCTCATCCGACATATCGACGCGCGCGCTCGAATAGACCACCCCTTCGCTCAGGATCAGATCGATGTCGTTGTCTTTGGCGACCTGCTCCACGACCTCCTCGACCTGTTTCACCAATTTTGTCCGCAAATCGCTCTGACGAAGCGCGAAGTCGGCCTGCAATTCCTCGCGGGCGTACCGCAACCGCCGCTCGCGCGCGCGGATATCATTGCGCAGGCGGGTGATCTCATCGGTACGCATCAGTGCGCCGTCGCGCTCGAGTCGGTTCTCGAGCCGGTCGATATCCTCCTGCTGCGCAGCCAGCTCGGCCTCGCGTTCCTGCGCTTCGGCGCTCAGCAGATTACGGGCCGCCTCATACTGGGGTGACTCTTCGACGATACGATTCGGGTCGATGACAGCGATTCGGAAGGGATCATCAGCGGCCGCCGTGCCCGCCAGGAGCAGGCTGAGATAGGCCAAGAGTTGCCAACCTGGTCTCAACATAGCCACCCGTGATTAGAAGGTTTGTCCAAACGAGAACTGGAAGATCTGTGTCTCGTCCTCGTCCTCTGAATTGAGCGGATAGGCCAAGCTCAACGATAGGGCGCCAACCGGTGACAGCCAGGCAAACGACAGCCCTGTCGAATAACGGAGCTCACCGAGATCAAAGCCCGTCCGGTCGACCAATGGCTCAGACTCGGTCCACCAGACATTACCGACATCGAGAAAGGCGCCGAGCCGCACCGTGTTCTCAAAATCGCCGCCGAACGGCGGTGGCGCATAGACCTCGAGCCCGCCGGTCAGCTTGAGGTTGCCACCGACCGGGTCTTGATCGCCATCGACTTCGCGCGGGCCGAGCGTATAGGCGTCATAGCCCCGGACCGATCGCGGTCCGCCGGCATAGAAGTTCTCGAAGAAGGGCAATTGCGGTGTATCGCCATAGGATGCGCCATAACCGAGGTCACCGCGAACGGCGAAAGTGAAGCGCTGGGTCAATGGGATGTACTGGCGCCCCTGGACATTGAGACGGTAGTACTGGAGGTCGCTGCCGGGCACGGCGACCTCGCCGAACACCCGCTGCAGTGTTCCGCGCGTTGGGAAGATCGCCGAATCGCGGCTGTCCTTCGTATAGCTCGCGGTCAGGAAGAAATCGTTGAATGTGTCGCCGTTTGCATCGACGAAATCCTGGGCCAGCAGCGACGCACCCCCTGGAAAGAAACGCGTGTACTGATAGCGAAAACCAAGCCCGGCCCGCATCGTATCGGAGATCGGGAGGCCGAAGTTCATCTCGGCGAGACCGATGTCGGTCGAGTAGTCGGCGCCGGTCAGATCATCGAAGTCGGTTGCCCGATAGGTGAGGTCGAAGCCCCGGCTGATTCCGTCGATGGTGAAGTACGGATTGGTGTAGGCAAGCCGATAGAGCTGGGCGCTTCGACTCGTGTTCACCGCAAACGAGACGCGCTTCCCAGTTCCGAGGAAATTGTTCTGGGTCACGCTCGCATTCAAGAGCAGACCCTGTGACTGCGAGAAGCCGACACCCGCTAACAGATTTCCGGAAGGCTTCTCCTTGACCGTCACATCGACATCGACCTGATCGGCCAGACCGGGCACCGCCGGCGTTTCGATCGTCACGTCCTCGAAATAGCCCAACCGCTGCAAGCGCTCGCGGGAGCGCTTGACCAGCTCGGTCGAGAACCAGGCGCGCTCGAGCTGGCGCATCTCGCGCCGCAGTACCACGTCACGGGTGCGAGTATTCCCCTCCATGTTGACCCGACGCACATAGACGCGCTTGCCTGGATCGATGAAGAAGGTAATCGTGACCTCCTTCGCCTCCTCGTCGATCTCCGGCACCGCGTTGACGTTCGCGAAGGCGTACCCCTCGCTGCCGAGGAGCTCAGAGATGCGCTCAGCGCTCTCGGTCGCCTTGCTTCGAGAGAAATCCTCTCCGCGGCGCAGATGGATCAGCGGAAACAGCTCCTCGACCGGTACCGAGGGCTGACCGGCAAGCTTAATGTCTTTGACCTGGTAGACGTCGCCCTCGTCGATCGCAACGGTCACATACATCCCGTCTTTGTCGGGGCTGATCGACACCTGCGTGGAGGTAATCTTGAAGTTGACATAGCCGCGGTCGAGGTAGAACGAGCGCAGGGCCTCGAGATCGCCGCCGAGCTTCTGCTTCGAGTATTGATCGTTCTTGGTGTAGAACGAGTGCCACTTGGTCGTGCCGAGATCGAACTGCTTGAGCAGCTCCTTCTCGGTGAAGGCCTCGTTACCGATGATATTGACCTGTTTGATGCGCGCCGTGCGCCCCTCGCCGATCGCGATCCGCACCGCAACGCGATTGCGCTCCAATGGCGAGACCGTCGACTCGATCTCGACACCGTACTTGCCGGCACCGAAATACTGCCGCCGCAGCTCCTGCTCGATCCGGTCCAGCATCACCGGGTTGAACACCCGGCCCTCGGACATGCCGATGTCGGCCAGCCCCTCCTTGAGCTTGTCGGTCTTCAGCGATTTGTTACCCGTGATATCGATCTGGGCAATCGCCGGCCGTTCCCGCACAACGACGATCAGCACGTCGCCTTCGCGCTCGACACGCACGTCGCTGAAAAAACCGGTCGCATAGAGCGTCCGGATGATGTTACCGGTGATCCCGTCGCTGACCCGATCCCCGACCTGGACAGGCAGATAGTTGAAGATCGTCCCGGCCGCAATGCGCTGGAGACCCTCGACGCGGATATCGGCAACATCGAACTCGGCGGCTTGGACGCCGGCCACGAGCAACAGTAGGGCCGCCAGCATTGCCCTTAGGCGGCCCTTTGCGCGATCTGCGCGAAACGACGTCACATTGCCCCCCTCAAATCACGCGACGGATCAGCTGATCTGCAATCGGTGTCGGCACACCCCGCGGGCAAGCGCCTCATCAGGACAGAGGGAAGCCCGGCTAGGGTCCTGTTCCCCACCACTCAACGGCGATGACGATGTCGTGACCCGCGACCGCAAACTGCACGAGTATAAGGGATTCGCCCAGATCAGCCCAGTAAACGTGCGATATCCACGTAGAACGCGAGGGTCATCAACGAGATCAGCAGCACGATCCCCACGCGCTGCCCTTGCTGCTGGACTGCTTCGGAGAGTGGACGGCCGATCACGCCCTCGATGGCAAAATAGAGCAGGTGGCCGCCGTCAAGGACCGGAATCGGGAAGAGATTGATCAGTCCCAGGCTGACGCTGAGCAACGCGAGGAACTGGACGAATGACGCCAGCCCATAGCTTGCGGTCTGGCCGGCGGTGTCGGCGATCCCGATCGGGCTGCTGATGTTGTCGACCGATGCCGCCCCGATGAGCATCTTGCCGACGATCTGCAGCGTCAGCAGCGAGACATCGATGACACGACGCGTCGCCTCGACAGCCGCCTCGAGCGGGCCATAACGGACCCAGACTTCTTGCTCGGCCCAGAGCTCGTCCGGATAGCGCACACCGGCACCGATGCGTCCCACGCGCTCCCCGTCGGCCTCCACCGTTTCGGGCTGGATCACGAGTGTCCGCTGGGTACCATCGCGGTCGATGACCAGCTCGAGCTCCTTGCCAGGGCTCGACTGAATGGCCGACACCAGCTGCTGCCAATCATCGATCTCGACCCCGTCGATCCGCAGGACGCGGTCCCCGGTTTCGAGTCCGGCCGCGGAGGCCGGTTTGCCGTCGAGCACCTCACCGATCACCGGCGGAACGGGCGGCGAGGCGCGCTGCAGCCCGATCGCTTCGAGAAAGCCCCGACCGGGCTCGAGCTCGGCGAGCAGATTGCCGTCGAGGACGCGCTCCTGCTCGCTGCCGTCGGGCCGACGGACCCGGATCGAGAGGTCGTCATCACCCATCCCCTCGGCCAGGGTCGCCATCCATACGTCACCCCAGGTCGGCGTCGCCCGCCCGCCGACGTCCAACACCATATCACCGCTCTGAAAGCCCGCCTCAGCGGCGATGCTGGCCTGCGGCACCTCGCCGACCTCCGGTTTGAGACCGGACTGCCCCGCCATCAGCAACAGCCAGTAGATGACCAGCGCGAACAGGAAATTGGCCGCCGGACCGGCGGCCACGATCGCTGACCGTTTCCAGAGCGACTGCCGGTTGAAGGCCCATTTCAGCTCTGCATCGGCAACCGGCTCTTCCCGCTCATCGAGCATCTTGACGTAACCGCCGAGCGGGATCGCGGCGATCATATATTCGGTCGGATCGCCACGCCGACGCCAGCTCAGCAAGGGTCGGCCGAAGCCAATCGAGAAGCGCAGCACCTTGACGCCCACGCGCCGGGCCACCCAGAAATGGCCGAACTCATGGACCGTCACGAGCACAATGATCGCGACGAGAAAGGCACCAATTTTGAGGAGTAGCTCTAGCATCAGGCTCTAACCGACCAGTGCGCTCACGATTCGTTCCGCCCTCTCACGCGCTTGCACATCGACTGCCAGCACATGCTCGAGACCGGTCCCATCGACGGGCTCGGCTGGCAGCTCGTTCATTGACCGTTCGACCACGGTCGCGATCTCGGTGAACAGGATACGCCCGGCAAGGAAGGCTGCGACCGCAATCTCGTTCGCAGCATTGAGTATCACGGGACCAGTCCCGCCCTCACTGGCGGCACGGTAGGCCAAATCGAGACAGGGAAAGCGAGCCGGCGTCGGCGGCTCGAAGTCGAGTGTTGCCGTCGCGAACAGATCGAGCGGCTCGACGCCGGAGGCCATGCGTTCAGGCCAGGCCAGCGCATGGGCGATCGGCGTGCGCATATCCGGATTGCCGAGCTGCGCGAGCACCGAGCCGTCGTTGTACTGAACAAGCGAGTGGATCACGCTCTGCGGATGGATCACGACTTGGATCTGATCCGGTGAGGTATTGAATAGCCAACAGGCCTCGATGATCTCGAGCCCCTTGTTCATCATCGTCGCCGAGTCGACCGAGATCTTGCGCCCCATCTGCCAGTTCGGATGGGCGCAGGCCTGATCTGGCGTCACCGCTGCGAGGGACTCCGGCGCCGCATGACGAAACGGCCCGCCCGAAGCCGTGAGCAGAATCCGCTCGACACCGCATTGACTGAGCCCGTCCGCGAAGGTCGGCGGCATGCATTGGAAGATCGCATTGTGCTCACTGTCGATCGGTAGCAGCGTTGCGCCATTGGCCGTCGCAGCGCGCATCACGATGTCCCCCGCGACGACCAGCGCCTCCTTGTTCGCAAGCAGCACACGTTTGCCGGCCCGGGCTGCGGCCAGGGTCGACTGCAGGCCGGCCGCACCGACGATCGCCGCCATCACATAATCGGTCTCGGGAGCTGCCGCAACGGTCTCCAAGGCGTCGGCCCCCTCCAGTACCTCGGGCGGATTCGCCAGCCCGGAGAGCGCCTCGCGCAACGCCAACGCCGCCGCCGGATCGACCATCACCGCATAGTCCGGTTCGAACCGCCGGCACTGTTCGGCCAGGCGCTCGACATTGCGATGCGCGCTCAACGCCACGACCCGAAACCGGTCCGGATGCCGTTCCACCACATCAAGGGTGCTGACACCGATCGAGCCGGTCGACCCAAGTACCGTAATACCGATCATAAGGTTCTCCAGTTTAAGGTCCCCCGATCAGCCAGATCAGACCAAGCGCAAAGATTGGCGCCGCCGCCGTCGTGCTATCGATTCGATCGAGCATACCGCCATGACCGGGAAGCAAGGAGCCGGCATCCTTGATGCCGCGTCGGCGCTTGAGCAGACTCTCGAACAGATCGCCCACGACCGACATGACCGCGGTGACCACGCAGATCAGCACCAGCAAACTGCCTTTGACCACTGGGAGGCCGAGCGCGAGCGCAAGCACCCCACCCCAGAGCGCAGCCGCGAGGATGCCGCCATAGACCCCGATCCGCGTCTTGCCCGGGCTCAAGAGTGCCGATAGCTTAGCCCGGCCGAAGCGCCGACCGCTGAAATAGGCTGCCGTATCGGCGATCCAGATCAACAGGAGCAGACTCAGCGCGAGGAAGGGGCCATCGCCTTGGAGGCCGTGCAGATGGACCAGGGCCAGCCAAGGCGCGCTCAGCACCAGCAATCCAAGCAGAAGCAGCAGTGGCTCGGTCGGCGGCGCCGGCTCGATGCGGTGGATCAAGCCTAGACGCACCAGAAGCGCAAGCCACCAGAGCGCCGCGCAGGCGAGCAGGAAGGCATCGAGCCCGCGCGGTGCAGCATCCCAAAGCAGCAGGAGGCAGATGAGGGTGCTCAGCACATAACCAGCGCGCGCCAGCGCCGAATCGAAGCCGGCCAAACCGGACCATTCCCAGGCCGCTAGCCCCACGAACAGGGCCATCAGCCCCGCGAACCAGGCAGTCGGCAGCATCAGCACGGCCGCGATCACCAGCGGGGCGAGCAAGCCAGCCGTGAGCATCCGTGCCCGGAGGCCTTGAACCTGCACCCGCGTCACGGAATCAGCCTCCATAGACCTCGGCCAGCTCGGTGATCTGCTCGCCGGTACGCCCGAAGCGACGCTGACGGCGCCCGAAGTCCTTGAGCGCAGCCACGAAGGCGTCGGCATCGAACTCGGGCCACATCAGGTCCGAGAAGTAGAGCTCCGCATAAGCGCATTGCCAAAGGAGAAAGTTGCTGACTCGCTTCTCGCCGCCGGTGCGGATGAAGAGATCGGGCTCCGGAAAGCCGCCGGTGCAGAGTCGCGACGCGATCGCGGTCTCATCGATGTCCTCGGGGCGCAGACGCCCCTCAGCGACGTCCCGGGAAAGCGACTGAACCGACTGCACGATGTCCCAACGCCCGCCATAGTTGGCCGCGATCTGCAGCAGCAGCGCCTTGCCGTCCTGCGTCGCCGCTTCGGCCTCGGCCATCTGGCGTTGGAGCCTGTGCGAAAACGCAGAGAGCTCACCGATGAAACGTAGCCGGACATCGTGCTCGACTAACCGTTTCACCTCGACCCTCAGCGTATTCATGAAGAGCTCGAGGAGGGTATTGACCTCGGAACGGGGCCGGCGCCAATTCTCACTGCTGAAGGCAAAGAGTGTGAGCACCTCAACGCCGCTGCGCAGACCTTGCTCGACGACCGCACGGACGCTCTTTGCACCCGCTCGGTGACCCTGGGTACGGGGCAGCCCGCGCTGCCGAGCCCAGCGCCCGTTGCCGTCCATGATGATGGCGACATGCGCCGGAACCCTGAACTGGGTACCGTCTTGGTCAGGCTCTGGCAACGCGATCATCCAGCTTCGGAGAGGGCTTGCAGACTTCCGCAAACGCGATCAAACCGCACTCAAATCGCCATCAGATCCTGTTCTTTCTCCTCGAGGATTTGGTCGACCTCTTTGACGAATTGGTCGGTCAGCTTCTGCACGATCTCCTGACCACGCCGCTCGTCGTCCTCGGAAATCAGCTTCTCCTTGACCAGTTCCTTGAGCTCGTGATTCGCGTCTCGGCGGATATTCCGAACGGCAACCCGTGCCTGCTCGGCCTCTTGTCGAGCGATACGCTGGAGATCGCGACGGCGCTCCTCGGTCAGCGCCGGCATCGGAACCCGGATCACGGTGCCGGCGCTATTGGGATTCACGCCGAGATCCGACTGAAGGATCGCCTTCTCAACGGCCTGGACCATGTTCCGTTCCCAAGGCGTCACGGTTAGGGTGCGCGCATCCTCGACCGCGATGCTCGCGACCTGATTGATCGGCACCTCCGAGCCATAGTAGCTCACGCGCAGGTGATCGAGCAGCGACGGATGAGCGCGCCCGGTGCGGATCTTCGCCAGCTCGTGGCGCAGCGCCTCGGCGCTCTTCGACATCCGTTCAGCCGCGTCTTTCTTGATATCGTCAATCATGGTTCATTTCCAGTGACCACCAGCGAGCCAATGTCTTCACCCGCCGCCACTCGGGTCAGCGCGCCGGCCTCGTAGATATTCAGGATTCGCAACGGGATACCATTGTCTCGGCACAGCACGATGGCGGTCGTGTCCATCACCTTCAGACGCTCGGCGATCGCCTGATCATAGGTCAGACGCTTATAGAACCTTGCCGAGGGATTGGTCACCGGATCATCGGAAAAGACGCCGTCAACCTTGGTGGCCTTCACCAGGAGCTCAGCGCCGATCTCGACCGCTCGCAGACTCGCCGCCGAGTCGGTCGTAAAGAACGGATTGCCGGTGCCTGCCGCGAAGATAGTAACCCGTCCTTTGTCGAGATGCCTCAACGCGCGGCGGCGGATGTAATCCTCACAGACCTGATTGATCTTGAGTGCAGACATCACGCGGGTCGGGACTGACCGCCGCTCGAGCGCATCCTGCATCGCAAGCGCATTCATCACCGTCGCCAGCATCCCCATGTGATCGCCAGTGACCCGGTCCATCCCGTCCGACGCGAGCGCCGCGCCGCGAAAGATGTTCCCCCCGCCGATGACGAGCGCAACCTGGACGCCGCACCTTGAGACATCGCCGACATCATCGGCAAGCCGGCCGAGCAGCTGCGGATCGATACCACAGGGCTCGTCGCCAAGCAGGGCCTCCCCACTGAGCTTGAGCAGGATGCGGCGATAGTGGGGAGTCTGCGACAAGGAACCGTCCTGTTAAAAGCGTAACGCGCGACTGGATGCTGTCAACGACCCGGCGACTGACGGCTCGGCCTCCGCGCACCGGCGCCGAGCAGACGACAACGGCGCCTGAGCGGCCGTTGCCGCCGAAGAGAGCTAGGTCTCGACCTGGCCCGCCTGCGCCTTGACCTCGTCGGCAAAGTTCTCGACCTTCTTCTCGATCCCCTCGCCAACCTCCATACGGATGAACCGCTTCACCTCGGCACCTTGCGACTTGAGCAGGTCGCCCACGCGGGTATCCGGGTCCTTAACGAAGGCCTGACCGAGCAATGTAACCTCCTCGAGGTACTTGCGCATCCGGCCCTCCGTGATTTTATCGATGATGTTTGCCGGCTTGCCACTCTCGAGCGCCTGAGCCTTGAAGATCTCGCGCTCTTGCTCCAGGGCATCGGCCGGCACATCCTCGGCGGCGATACAAAGGGGGTTCGACGCGGCGATATGCATCGCGATGTCGCGGCCGAGGGTCTCGTCGCCCCCGACCAACTCGACCAGCACACCGATCCGAACGCCGTGGCGATAGGTATGGAAGCGGCCCTCAGGCGCATCCAGGCGATGTACCCGACGGACAGCGACGTTTTCCCCGATCTTCGCGATCAAGGCCTGCCGGGCCTCCTCGACGGTCTCGCCGGCGCCGCCCGCCAACGGCTGCGCAGCCAACGCCCCCTCTTCATCGATCGCGCGCTCGAGCGCGGTATCGGCGACCGCTGCGGCAAAGCCGGCGAAGTTCTCATCCTTGGCCACGAAGTCGGTCTCGCTATTGACCTCGACCATCAGGGCGGCATTGCCGTCATCGGCGACGCGGAGCTCGACGACGCCATCGGCGGCCACGCGGCCAGCCTTCTTTGCGGCCTTGGCCTGTCCGGACTTGCGCATCGCCTCGATGGCCGCGTCGATGTCCCCATCGGTCTCGAGCAACGCCTTTTTGCACTCCATCATCCCTGCGCCAGTGCGCTCGCGCAGCTCCTTGACCAGTGCGGCTGAAATCGCCATGAATGACTCCAGTATGCGGTTGTTAACGAATTGAATGGATGTTCTTTAGCCCTCAGAGCCAATTACACAGCGCTTTCTGCCGGTTCCGCGTCCTCGGGCATATCCCGGCCGCCGGCCATCGCCGCTGCCGTCTGCCGACCATCGAGGATCGCCGACGCCGCACCTTCGATGTACAGCCGGACAGCCCGGATCGCATCATCGTTGCCCGGTATGACGTAGTCGACGCGACTCGGGTCATTGTTGGTATCAACGACACCAACGACCGGCACGCCGAGCTTGTTGGCCTCATTGACGGCGATCTTCTCATGGCCGACATCGATCACGAACAACGCGTCCGGCAGCCCGCCCATATTCTTGATCCCGCCCAAGCTGAGCTCGAGCTTGTCGAGCTCACGCCGCAGGGTGAGCTGCTCCTTCTTACCGAAGCGCTCGATACTGCCGTCCTCGAACATGGATTCGAGCTCCTTGAGGCGAGCGATCGACTGCTTGACGGTCTTGAAATTGGTCAGCATCCCACCGAGCCAACGGTGGTTGACGTAGGGCATATTGCACCGCGTGGCTTCCTCGCGGATCGCATCCTGTGCAGCGCGCTTGGTGCCAACGAACAGGATCTTGCCCCCGTTTGCGGCAAGCTTGCCCAAGTAGCTCATCGCCTCTTGGTAGAGCGGCAGGGTGCGCTCGAGGTTGACGATATGGATCTTATTGCGCTGACCGAAGATGTACGCAGCCATCTTCGGATTCCAATACCGGGTCTGATGGCCGAAATGGACACCGGCCTGCAGCATCTGCCGCATCGAAACGTCAGTCATCTTAGATTCTCTCTATGATTCGGGTTGGGCCTCCACGCACCCCATGATGCAACCCGTATCCGGGCACCCGGCATCATGTGTCGGCACGTGTGCGGCATGTCATTGCGCACGAGATCGCGCTGGATGGCCTTTCATTCCGTCGAGCGGTTTCCAGACAAGCGGAACCGACCGCCAAAACCATCTATCCAGTCGCAAGCAAGCGCAGCCCTGCCGAAGATGCGCGGCGCGCAGTCCCCTGACAGGGCTTCCAGAATCGGCGCAAAATGAGGCACAGCGAGCCTTCGGGCCTCGCATCAGCCGTCGACCTGGTGCGTCGGCCGCAGCCTGGGCCCACCGAATCGCAGCCACTGTGCCGCGAATGGCTCAACGACGAGCCAGACCGCGTCTGGTTTGCCTGCAGGCGCGCCTGGCACCAATAGTCTGGTTTGCCCGACTTCGCCGCGTTTTATACCATGGGGGGTTAGCTGCGGCAATCCGTCGAGCCGCGCGCGATGCTTGTCCTGGCCAGACCGACACCCAAATCAAGGAACTTCAGTCAACGTTACCGAGGACGTCCGGATTCTGCCCCATGAGTGTTTCAATCAAGAGCGCCGACGAGATTGAGAAGATGCGGGTCGCCGGGCGGCTTGCAGCATCAGTGCTGGACATGATCGGAGCACATGTGGTGCCGGGCGTGACGACCGACGAGCTCGACCGGATCTGTCACGCCTTCATCGTCGATGAGCTCGATGCGATCCCGGCCCCATTGAACTACCGCGGCTTCCCACGTTCGATCTGCACCTCGGTGAACAATCAGGTCTGTCACGGCATACCGGGGAACAAGCGTCTCAAGAAGGGCGATATCGTCAACATCGACATCACCATCATCAAGGATGGGTATCACGGCGATACGAGCAAGATGTTCTATGTCGGCGAACCCTCGGTCCTGGCCCGACGACTGGTCACCATCACGCAGCAGGCGATGCGCGTCGGGATTGCCCAGGCGCGCCCGGACGCAACTCTCGGCGATATTGGTCACGCGATCCAGACCTTCGTCGAACACCACCGCTTCTCGGTGGTCCGGGAATACTGCGGCCATGGCATCGGTCGCGAGTTCCATGAAGAGCCGCAGGTCTTGCACTACGGCAAGCCCGGCGACGGGCTCCGACTGCAGCCGGGTATGTGCTTCACGATCGAACCGATGGTTAACGCCGGGAAGCGGTTCGTCAAGCTGCTGCCCGATGGCTGGACAGTCGTCACCAAGGACCGCGCCCTGTCGGCGCAGTGGGAGCACACGATCCTGATCACCGAGGACGGACACGAGATCCTGACACTCCGTGACGAGGAACGTCAGGAACTCGCACCGCCCGAGGATAACGAGACCGCGCGCGCCGGCGTCGAGACCGGTTTGCGCGCCAGCGTAGGGTGAGGACCGACGCGACACAGGGTCTCGGCCTGCTCGAACAAGAGGCCGAGCTGCTCGACGCCGAGCCGGGCACGGCCCTCGATCGCTTTCGTGCCGTCATCAAGAGTGCGCGCCAGCGGCTGTTCGAACGCTATGACCAAGGCGTTCCGGTCAGTCAGCTTCTCGAGGCGCGGTCGCGGGTCGTCGACATGCTCCTGCGCTGCGCCTGGCAGCGCATCATACCGGACCCCGACGCAGGCGCGATGGTCGCTGTCGGGGGCTATGGCCGTGAAGAGCTCCATCCGGCGTCCGATATCGACCTGCTGATCCTCGTCGAGGCCGAGCAGATCGAAACGCTGCAGTCTGCGTTGACCGACCTGGTCACCTTCCTCTGGGACATCGGCATCGAGCTCGGCCATTCGGTGCGCACGCTCGACGAGTGTGTCGCAGCGGCCAGCGATGATCTGACCGTCATCAGCAATCTGATCGAGGCCCGTTTCATCACCGGCCGTCAGAGCCTGTTCGACCGGCTGCAGCGCGCCATTGGACCGGACCACATCTGGCCGACCAACCGTTTCTTCGAGGCCAAGATCGCCGAGCAGCACAAGCGCTGGCGCCGCTATGGCGACACCGCTTACAACCTGGAGCCGAACATCAAGGAGAACCCCGGCGGTCTGCGCGATATTCAGATGATCTCCTGGGTCACCAAGCGCCACTTCGGCTCAGACTCGTTGCATGAGCTGGTCGAGCACGGCTTCCTCACCGAGAGCGAGCACCTCGCACTGATCGACGGTCGCGCGCTGCTGTGGCGTATCCGCTTCGCGTTGCACCGACTCACCGGCCGGCATGAGGATCGCCTGCTGTTCGATTACCAGCGCACCCTGGCCGACCAATTCGGTTATACCGACCATCGCGACAATCTCGCTGTAGAGCAGTTCATGCAGCAGTACTACCGGACGGTCATGGAGCTGAACCGGCTCAATGAGATGCTGCTGCAGCTGTTTCGCGAAGCGATCCTGTTGCAGGATCACGTAGGTCCGCCGGAGCCGATCAATCGGCGCTTCCAGAGCCGCAGCGGCTATCTCGAGGTCACCCATGAGGAGGTATTCAAACACCGGCCCATCGCGCTGCTCGAGGCGTTTCACTTGCTCCAGGTCCGACCGGAGCTGCACGGCGTCCGCGCCTCGACGATCCGGCTGATCCGCGAGAATCGGCATCGCATCGACGACGATTTCCGTGAAGATATGCGCGCCCGCAGCCTATTCATGGAGATCCTGCGCCACCCGAGCGGTGTGACGCAGACGCTGCGACGCATGAATCGCTACGGTGTGTTGGCGAGTTACATCCCCGCCTTCGCCAACATCGTCGGACGCATGCAGTACGATCTGTTCCATGTGTACACGGTCGACGAGCATACCCTGCGCGTCGTCCGTAATCTGCGCCGATTATCGGTACCAGCACATGATCATGAGCTGCCGCTGTGCAGCGCCGTCGCGCGACGCGTACCGAAACTCGAGATCCTCTACCTCGCCGGCCTCTTTCACGACATCGCCAAGGGGCGTGGCGGTGATCACTCGATGATCGGCGCCCACGATGCCTGGGACTTCTGTCAGCTCCATTACCTAAGCGAGTTCGACAGCCGGCTGGTCGCCTGGCTGGTTGAGAATCACCTATTGATGTCGGTCACGGCCCAGCGCAAGGACATCTCGGACCCGGCCGTCGTTCAGGCATTCGCCGAGCAGGTCGGCGAAATCAACCGGCTCGATTACCTCTACCTGCTCACCGTTGCCGACGTGCGCGGGACCAACCCGAAGCGTTGGAGCAGCTGGAAGGATGCCCTGCTGCGCGAGCTCTATCAGGCCGCCCGACGCGCGTTGGATCGCGGCCTCGACAACCCCCAGGCGCAGGATGTCCTGATCGAGCAGAAGCAGAACGAGGCCATGCGCATCCTCGCCCGCGAAGGGATCGAGGCCGAGGACTGCCGCAATCTCTGGGGCCATTTCTCAGTGGACTTCTTCGCACCGAGCCAGCCCGAGGAGATCGCGTGGCAGACCCGGCGCGTGCTCGAAGCATGCCCCGACGAATTGCCGATCGTGAACATCCGTCTGCTCCCGACCCGCGGTTGCAGTGAGATCTTCATCTATACCCAGGACCGCGAGAATCTGTTCGTCGAGATCACGGCACTGCTCGATCAGCGCAACCTCGATATCGTCAACGCCCGCGTCATGACCACCGAGCAGGGCATGGCGCTGAATGCGTTCCAGGTACTGACCCGCGAGCACGAACCCTTGGAGCAAGGCGAGGCGAGCGCCGAACTGGCCGAGCGCCTGCGCGCCGAGCTGCAGCAGCCAACCACCGGAGCGATCTCGGTGAACCGCCGCCTACCGCGACAACTCCGGCATTTCCCGATCGAAACCCGCATCAGCTTCACCGATGATCCAGCCAATCAGCGCACCCTGATGCATCTGACCACGCGTGACCGACCCGGCCTGCTGGCCGAGATCGGGTCAGTATTCGAGCAATGCGATATCCAGGTCCAGGGGGCGAAGATTACAACGGTAGGCGCCGAGGTCGAGGATGTATTCTTCATCGCAAACCGAGACACCGGACCGGTGCGCTGCGCCCAGACACTCAACTGTCTGCGGCGCGAGGTCCACGCCCGTTTGGATGACACACCAACCAACTGATTCGGGAGCCGATGTTGAAATACCCGCGGCGAATCCCAGGGATCTATCAAGCAGACCGTTGCCGCCATGGCTGACCATGTCGATCAAGCCAACTCCTCCGCCCATTCTGTTCCTACTCCCGCTCCTCATCGGCATGGCGACGGCCGATGCCGCTGAGACGCGCGTGTCGATGCCGGGGGCCGAAGCGCATCCCCAACGCACCGGGGATCACCCTGTCCCCGCAGAACGCGTCCTTGCCGGGCGCGAGTCCCCTCCGCCCAACCTGGGGGCCGGATCATCACATCAGGTACCGCGCTGGCTCAAGGAGGTTCGCGCCCAACGCCGCGCATTGCAGCAGCAGCGCCGGGCCGCCCATCAGGCCAGGCATGAGGCCCTGGACCCGATCGGCGCAGCGAAACGGGAAGAACGGCAGGAACGCCGGCTGCGCAGACGTCAAGAGGTGCGCGAATTCATCGAGCATGAGCGGCGCCTCTATCTGAACTGGGGCCCCTGGATCACGCCACTGGTGCCGCGACCACCCCCGACTCCAGGCGTCGACCCCCTCACTCAGGGCAGTATCGGCAGCAGCACTGATGCGGCCGATGGACCGCCGGCAGCTGCCCCTAATGCCGACGGCGCAGCGATCCCGACACCATCGGACTGGGATAACCGCTGGTACTACAACGGCTGGTAGGGCTTAGGCGATTTCTGTCAAAGCTCATACCGCCTTGCTGGTCTTTTCGCTCGCCTTCTTCGTCGCGCCGCCGGTCACATGGCCCGGCTATGCTCCCGGCGACGCTCCTCGAAGGCAAACGACAATCCTGCGCAATTCGGTACGAGCTTTTCCGGCAATCGCCTCAGAGGCCCTATCAAAATGCCTGGCCAGCCTGCACGAGCCGCTGATTTGCTAGGCCGAAGAGGGCATTCTGTTAGGGCTTCTCAGACCTCGATCAGCTCCAGTGCATTGGCGTCGGGGTCACGCACGAACAAGGCACGGCGGCCTGAGCGGCTGAGGCTGTAGTCGATACCGGCCGCATCCAGGGACGCGATGACCGCATCGAGGTCCGGCACGGCCACAGCGAGATGCCGATCGCGGCCGCCATGTGCCGGACGGCCTTCGCTCGGGTCGGGATTCGGCAGCTCAAGCAGATGGATCTGATGGGCACCGACCCACAGCCAGGCCCCCGGAAAACCAAGGTCTGGCCGGTTCGGGTCCAGCTCCAGTCCCAGCCGGTCCCGATAGAACGTCAATGCGCGCTCGGTATCGGCAACGATCAGACTCACGTGGTGCAGGCCATCGATCAAGCTCATGGTGTCTTCCCCTGCTGTGCGACGTTCAACCGCGCGACGGCAAGGCCGGCAACGGCGGATGCGAGGCGTACCTTCGTGACTGGAGCTAAGCGATGCCCTAGCCTATACTGGCGGTTTTTCTTCGGCAATGCTCGTTCGCCCAGCGCGCATGCTGCCAATGCTGATGTCACGGGCAGCTTGTCGCCATGAACCCGAACCTTAGCCGCCTCCAGCCCTATCCGTTCCAGAAGTTGGCGGCGCTCCTCGATGAGATCGAGCCACCCGCCGACCTGCCGCCGATCGCATTGTCGATCGGCGAGCCGAAGCATGCGACCCCGTCGTTCATCGCCAACGCGGTGGTCAGCCATGTTCACCAGCTCGCGAGCTACCCGAGCACGCGCGGGTTCGCGGAGCTGCGCGAGGCGATCGCCGGCTGGCTGACCCGGCGCTTCGCGCTGCCCACTGGCGCGATCGATGCCGAGACCCAGATCCTTCCGGTCAACGGCACGCGCGAGGCCCTGTTCGCATTCGCCCAGGCGATGATCGACCCAGCGGCCGATGCGCTGGTGCTGATGCCGAACCCGTTTTATCAGATCTACGAAGGGGCCGCGCTGCTCGCCGGGGCGACGCCGCAGCTGATGCCCTGCGGCCCCGACACCGGCTTCCTGCCCGACCTCGATCGCATCCCGGAGGAGACCTGGCGACGCTGTCAGCTGCTCTACCTCTGCTCGCCCGGCAACCCGACCGGGGCGGTGATGGATCAGGCGCTGCTGATGCGGCTCATCGAGCTCGCCCAGCGCCATAATTTCATCCTCGCCGCCGATGAATGTTACTCCGAGATCTACCTCGACGAGGCCAGCCCACCGCCGGGCCTGTTACAGGCGGCCGCCGCACTGGGCCTGGACGATTTCCGGCGCTGCGTCTGCTTCCATAGCCTCTCGAAGCGGTCCAATGCGCCCGGGCTGCGCTCCGGCTTCGTCGCCGGCGACGCCAGGCTGATCGCGCCATTCTTTCAGTATCGGACCTATCACGGCTGCGCGATGCCGCTGCAGCATCAGCAGGCAAGCCTGCTGGCCTGGCAGGATGAGGATCATGTGATCGAGAACCGCCGCCTCTACCGTGAGAAGTTCGACGCGGTGCTCAGGATCCTCGACGGCGCGCTCGATGTCAGCGCGCCGGCGGCTGGCTTCTATCTGTGGCCGCGCACCCCGATTCCCGATACCGATTTCGCGCGCCGACTGCTGGCCGAGCAGAATCTGCGCGTGCTGCCCGGCCGTTTCCTATCGCGTCCCGGCCCCGACGGCGACCCCGGCGCCGACTATGTACGGATTGCGCTGGTGCCCCCGCTAGACGAGTGCATCGATGCCGCGCACCGTATCCGGACGGTCTGCGAGCAACTCTGAGCCCGTAGCCGCCCAGAAGCACCGGTCCAGAGTCAAACCCTGTCGAGCGTGAACAGCACCCGCTTGCCGAGACCATTCTGAGACCATTGTCCGCCCGAGTGACACCTGCCAAGCTCAACGCGGTTGACATGCTGAGTTGAGCCCCTGACCTCCCATTCTTGATCCCGACGGAGCCTTTCCATGTCCGATCACCACAGCGAGCACCAGTCCATCATCGAGCAAGCCTTCGAGCACCGCGCCGAGATCACCCCGCGCACGGTCGAGACCCGGGTGCGCGATGCGGTCATGGAGACCATCGAGCGGCTCGACCGCGGCGAGCTGCGCGTCGCCCAGGTCCATGACGGCGACTGGATCGTCAACGACTGGATCAAGAAGGCGGTGCTGCTCTCGTTCCGGATCGAGGACAACCAGTTCATCAAGGGCGGCTTCACCAACTACTATGACAAGGTGCCCTCGAAGTATGCCGACGTCAGCTCCAAGGATTTCCGCGACGGCGGCGTGCGCGTGGTGCCGCCGGCGACCGCCCGCCGCGGCTCCTACATCGCGCCGAGCTGTGTGCTGATGCCCTCCTACGTCAACATCGGCGCCTATGTCGACTCCGGCACCATGGTCGACACCTGGGCCACGGTCGGCTCCTGCGCCCAGATCGGCAAGAACGTCCATCTCTCCGGCGGCGTCGGCATCGGCGGCGTGCTCGAGCCGATCCAGGCCGCGCCGACCATCATCGAGGACGACTGCTTCATCGGTGCCCGCTCCGAGATCGTCGAGGGCGTCATCGTCGAGCAGGGCGCGGTGATCTCGATGGGGGTCTACATCGGCCAGAGCACCAAGATCTACCATCGCGAGACCGGCGAGATCACCTATGGCCGGGTCCCGGCCGGCGCGGTCGTCGTCCCCGGCAACCTGCCGGCCAAGGACGGCAGCCACAGCCTCTACTGCGCGGTCATCATCAAGCAGGTCGACGAGAAGACCCGCGGCAAGGTCGGCATCAACGAGCTGCTGCGCGACATCTGAGCCGCGGGCCCGCGCAGCCAGCCAGCCAGCCATCATCCGCCGGCCGGTGCTTGACACCGGCGCGATCCTTCGTCTCGGATTCTCTGAGCATGAGTATGCAAACCTCTTCGGCCCCGATGCCCGCCCCCGCTGAGCCCACGGCACCCGCTGAACCGGCGTCGTCCGCACAAGCCGCCGGCGCCGCGGCAGCGCCGGATTCGCCGACGCTCGCGCTCGCCTGCGAGCTGATCCGGCGTCGCTCCGTCACCCCCGAGGATGACGGCTGCCAGCCATTGCTCGCGGCCCGTCTCGAGGCGCTGGGCTTTGCGATCGAGCCAATGCGCTTCGGCGAGGTGGACAACCTCTGGGCACGCCGCGGTGACCAGGGCCCGGTGTTCTGCTTCGCCGGCCATACCGATGTCGTCCCGCCCGGACCGATCGAGGCCTGGTCGAACGATCCGTTCGAGCCGACCCTGCGCGACGGCCTCCTCTATGGCCGCGGCGCCTGCGATATGAAGGGCTCGCTCGCGGCGATGATCACCGCCACCGAGCGCTTCGTCGCCACCCACCCCGATCACCGGGGCTCGCTCGCGTTCCTGATCACCAGCGATGAGGAAGGTCCGGCGCGCGACGGCACCCGCCGCGTCGTCAAGGCCCTCAGCGCGCGCGATGAGCCGATCGACTATGCCCTGGTCGGCGAGCCGTCGAGCCAGACGCGGCTCGGCGACCTCATCAAGAACGGACGGCGCGGGAGTCTGAGTGGCGTGCTTCGCGTCCGCGGCAAGCAGGGACATGTCGCCTATCCGCAGCTGGCCGATAACCCGATCCACCGCGCGGCACCGGCCATCGCGGAGCTCTGCGCCGAGACCTGGGACGCGGGCAACGCCCATTTCCCGCCGACCAGCTTCCAGATCTCGAACATCCATGCGGGCACCGGGGCCGATAACGTGATCCCGGGCGAGCTTGAGCTGGTCTTCAATCTGCGCTTCTCGACCGAGCAGACGCCGGAGGCGCTGCAGCAGCGCATCACCGCGATCCTGGATCGGCACGAGCTGGACTACGCAATCGACTGGCGCGTCTCCGGGCATCCGTTCCTGACCCCGGCCGGGGCGCTCGTCGACGCGACCCAGACCGCGATCGAGACCGTGACCGGCCATCCGTGCGAACTGTCGACCATCGGCGGGACCTCGGACGGGCGCTTCATCGCACCGACCGGCGCCCAGGTCGTCGAGCTCGGGCCGATCAACGCCACCATCCACAAGGTCGACGAATGCGTCGGCGTTGACGAGCTCGAGCAGCTCTCGGCGGTCTACGAACAGACGCTGCGGCGGCTGCTCGGTCCAGACACCACCGATTAGGCCAGGATTGCGTCGAGGCGCTCAGTCCAGGACGGCGTCGCACGAGGCGGGCGCACAGGTCAGCGGGCTGGCAGCGCGTCCTTGACCTCTTGCCACAGGCCGCGATAAGCGGCCACCGCAGCCTCGTCTCCGGCATAGGCGAGGATCGGCATCCGATGCAGTCCCATCCGCTCGACCTCTGCTGTCTCCGGGATCACTGACCTCAGGACCAGCCGCCCCTGTCCCGGCACCGACTTCATCACGGCGCGATGCAGTGCCTTGCTCGAATCCGCCATCGAGAAGAACGGCAGCAGCAGTGGCGCGTTCTTCGGTAGCTTCTCGTTCAGGAAGGTATCGAGCTGCTCGAGTGTTCGAGTCGACAAGGTCGTCGGGATCAAGGGTACCAATAATGCATCCGCGACCGCGAAGACATTCTCGGAGACCAACGAGATACTCGGGGGGCAATCGAAGAGGATCAGGTCGTATTCCTGGGCCAGCGGCTTGAGCACCCGCCTCAGCTGGCGCTTCGGCTTATCCCCGCGACTCAGTTCGAGATCCAGATGACGATAGGAGAAGTCCGCCGGTAGGAGGTCCAGGCCCTCGAAGTCGGTCCCCTTGATGGCTGCTTCCAGCACCCGCCGATGTCTAAGCAGCGCGCGGCCGCCGCCCTCGACCTCGGTCTTGATCCGGAAGAAGAAGCTCGCCGCACCTTGCGGGTCAAGGTCCCAGATCAGGGTTCGCCAGCCCTCGGCTGCGGCCAGAAAGCCCAGATTGACCGCGGTCGTGGTCTTGCCGACGCCGCCCTTGATGCTATAGAGGGCGATGGTCTGCATCAGCGGCGACCGATCTGCCGTTTCCGGCCCTTGCCGTCGCTCAGCAGCGCATCGAAGCGCGCCGCATTGGCATCGCTGTCGAAGCCTCTGAAGACCTCGCTGAATCCGCTTCGGGCCCGTGCTTGCTCGTCCTGTAGTTGTCCGATCAGCAGCCCCATCGCGAGCAAGGTTGCAGGTGGAATGCCTCCGTCACGACAGCCCTCTGCTTCGGCCGTCTCGCGCAGATGCTGCGCCTGAACGGCGGTATCCTGAAAACGTCCGAGATTGTCGAGCAGCACCTTGGTCTGCTTGATCTGCCCGCGGATGCGGGCAGGCTCATAGAGACTCTGGAAGAACTCCATCAGGTAGCGCAGCTTCTTGCAGCTCTTGCGCAGTTCATGCAGTTCCTCCGGCGGCGAGGTCTCGGTGATGGCCCGGCCCTCGCTTCTCACCCGCTCGAGCATCTTCCGGATGCGTTGATTCGCAACCTGTTTGATCGGCTGCTGCGCGCGCTTGGGCGGCGGCGCCGTTGAATCGCCGCCACTTGACGGCTGGCTCGTTCCTGGCTGGCCGGCTTCTGGATCGGCCGGCGCCGGCGCATCGAGGAATGCATGCCAATCCCTTAGAAGCGCATCAAATGGGTCCGATTCCAATGCCTTCGCCAGCTCGGCCTGCACGCTCTGATACTGGTCGTTCAGCAGGCCCCGCAATGGCCTCAGATCGTCTCGAAGGGACTCGGGCAGCCGTTTCTCGAGGGCAGGCAGATCGAGCAGATAGACATCCAGATCGCGCATCGGTCCGGTGACCTGCTGCAGCCAGGCGAAGCGCTGCTTGAAATCATCGACCTCGGTTGCGGGAAAGACCTCCTTGATCTGGCTGAGCGCTGAGCGGGTGCGGCGCGTGGCGACCCGCAGATCGTGCAGGAATTCGCTGTCGAGGTTGCGCCTGGCACCTTCGACATTGGCCTCCAGGGTCTTCAGCAAGCCACGATGAATCTCCTTGGTCGCAAGGTCGGCGCGCTGATCCGGATCGAGACGGTAGTCGAGCTTGCTCGAGTAACCGCCCGGACGACAGCCAGCGGCTGTCAGCGCTTCGAGCACCTGCGGCCCTTCGATCGGTTCGAGCCCGAGCTCGTTCCGGACCCATTGCTCCACGTCGGTGAATTCGCGCGCATAGCCGCGCACGGGCTTGAGCCGCAGCCGCGCGCTCAGGTCGCCTGTTTCACCGGTAGCGGGATTGCGAAAGCGGTTCCGCTCGATCACGAGCCGAACCACGGTCTTGCGATCCTCATTCAGCAACCTCAGCCGGCGACGTGCCGAGATCAGCTCCGTCATCGGGAGCAGTCGGCGGATACCCAGCAACCCGGCCAAGCGCTCGCGAACGGGTCCGTCCGGCATCTCGGACAGGAAACCGGGCTCCAACGCAGACCATTGAAGCACCGGTGCAGCGGACGGGTCACGCGGCTCCCGCAGCGTGAGCACAAGGCCGTTCTCCGGGACAACCAACGCCGCTTGCCCGTCCTCGACCGAAGCCGGGGTGGACGCGCAGCGGTCGTGATGATCAGCCGCTGCGGCTTCCGAGAGTCCCCATTCCAGCGTCAATCCGGCCAAGAACAGACGCCAATCGAAACTGTCATAAATGTGTCGGCTCAGGGTCACCGCCGAGTCCTCACCGCAGGCCTGTCGGGCAGTGACGCGCTCAGCAAGCTCCAGATGATCCGAATCGGACGGGAGCAGGTATTCAGCGGGGGCCAGATTCATCTACGCAGGGCATCCGAATGATGGGCATCAACTGGGCATCAACTGGGATTGTGACGATTTGATGACAGTACGATATCACAGCGCGGCGCTCAGTGAGACAGGAAACGCGAGCCATGCAGATCGCGCGGCCCCGAGCACGGAGCGGCACTGATCCCGTCCTCTCGTCCCCACGTTGGCGTTGAGATCGTTCAGGTAAAGGATCGCCGAAACGCGGCTACGAGCGCCAGATTATCCGGAGTAACGCGCCACCGTGATCGATAGGCTACTCATTCGCGTCGAGACCGATCCGAGGTGAGGCATGAGCAAACTCGACCAACTGAAGACCATGACCACCGTCGTCGCCGATACCGGCGACTTCGAGACGATTGCCGAATACAAACCCCAGGACGCGACCACCAATCCGTCCCTGCTCTACAAGGCCGCACAGATGCCGCACTATCGACACCTGGTCGAGGAGGCGGTGAGCTTCGGCGCGGCACGCGGAAACAACGAGGACGAGCATACGCGTTGGACCATGGACAAGCTCGCGGTCAATTTCGGCGCCGAGATCCTGAAGATCGTCCCAGGCCGGGTCTCCACCGAGATCGACGCCCGGCTCTCGTTCGACACCGAAGCGACCATCGCCCGAGCGGAAGGCCTGATCGAGCTCTACGGTCAGGTCGGGATCGATGCCCGCGAGCGGGTATTGTTCAAGATCGCCTCGACCTGGGAGGGCATTCGCGCCGCCGAGCACCTTGAGAAGCAAGGCATCCACTGCAACCTCACGCTGCTGTTCAGTTTTCCGCAGGCGGTTGCCTGTGCCGAGGCCGGGGTGACGCTGATCTCACCCTTCGTGGGCCGCATCCTCGACTGGTACAAGCAGGCCGAAAACAGGACGGGCTACCCGGCAAACGAGGACCCCGGCGTTCGATCGGTCACCGAGATCTTCAACTACTACAAGCGCCACGGTTACGAGACGATCGTGATGGGCGCAAGCTTTCGCAACCCTGATGAGATCCTCGAGCTCGCCGGCTGCGACTACTTGACCATTGCGCCCAAGCTCCTGGCCGAGCTCGCCGAGGCCGAAGGGTCCGTGCCGCGCAAGCTCGATCCCGAAGCCGCTCGAGGTATGGACATCCCGAAGGTCAGCTATGACGAGAAGAGGTTCCGTTGGGGCCTCAACGAGGACGCGATGGCGACCGAGAAGCTCGCTGAGGGCATCCGATTGTTCGCAGCCGATACCCAGAGGCTTGAGGCGTTCACCCGTGAGATCTGCAGGAACTGCTGAACTTGAGGCGGGGGCGGGCGAATGGGTGATAGCGAGGTGACGAGGCGTCACCGAGTCGACGCCGCGCTGGTCTCCAGACCGCGCGCCAGGTCGGCTTGGATATCGGCCAGGTCCTCAAGCCCGACCGCAACCCGGATCAGCGCCTCGCTGATCCCCGCGGCCGCTCTGGCCTCGGGACTGAGACGCCCGTGGGTCGTGGTTGCCGGATGGGTGATCGTGGTCTTGGTGTCGCCGAGGTTGGCGGTGATCGAGAGCATCTCGGTCGCGTCGATCAACGCCCACGCGGCCGCCCGGGCACGGTCCGGTTCGGGTGCAGCGACCTCGAACGAGACGATGCCGCCACCGCTGTGCTGTTGTGCTTCCGGCCCCGAGCCAACCAGGTGGTGCTGAGGATGTGTCGGCAAGCCTGGATAGTGGACCCGCGTCACCCCCGGATGCTCGGCGAGCCAATCGGCGAGTGCCGAGGCATTGACCGAATGCGCCTGCATGCGAAGATTCAGTGTCTCCAAACCCTTTAGGAATAGCCAGGCATTGAACGGACTCAGTGATGGGCCCGCGGTCCGCACAACCCCGAAGACCTCCTCGCCAACCCGTTTGGCATCGCCGACCACCGCACCGCCGACACAGCGACCCTGGCCGTCGAGATACTTGGTCGCCGAGTGGATCACCAAGTCGGCCCCCAGTTCAAGCGGCCGTTGCAGCGCAGGGGTGCAAAAGCAGTTGTCCACCGCGAGCAGGCAGTCGTTAGCGCGCGCAAGCGCGCTGAGCTGCCGGATCGAGACCATCTCGGTCAGCGGGTTCGACGGCGTCTCGATGAACAGCAGCTTGGTCTCGGGTCGAAGCGCCGCGGCCCAGCCGTCCAGATCGGTCAACGAAACATAGTCGGTCGCAACGCCGAAGCGCGCCAGATACTTGTCGAACAGCATCGTGGTGCTGCCAAACAGGCTGCGCGAGGCGAGAATCCGGTCCCCGGCCTGCAGCAGACCCATGCAGGTCGCGAGAATCGCGGCCATGCCCGATGCGGTCGCGACGCAGGCCTCGCCACCCTCGAGGGCGGCGAGCCGTTCCTCGAACGCGTGCACAGTCGGATTCGTGAATCGCGAGTAGATATTACCCGGCTGCTCGCCGGCGAAGCGCGCGGCCGCCTCTGCGGCGCTCGCAAAGACGAAGCTCGAGGTCGCAAAGATCGGCTCGCAATGCTCGCCCTCTGCGGTGCGCTGATGGCCGGTGCGAATGGCCCGCGTGGCTAGGCCAGATGCCGGGCCAGAGGCCGGGCCGGACGCAGGGCCAACCGCAGGGCCGGGCACGGAGCCAAGCGCAGGGTCGGATACGGGCTCCGCTGCCGAGTCAGCCGTCGGCGCGGCTCCGGCTGAGTGTGGATCGATGGTCCCAGCCCGCCCGCTCACCTCGTCGTCTTGCATGCCGGTTTCTCTCCAAAAGGGGACGCCGTGCAGCCGAGCAGTCGTGGGGGTCGCCGCCGCATCAGGCGGTGTTGTATAGCTCGATCACGGTCTCGTCCTGCCAGGTGCGCTTCTCCTCCTTGGCACCATCGTTTCGCGCGCGCTCGAGCTCATCGAGATAATCGTGGGTCACATCGCCGGTCACATAGACGCCGTCGAAGACCGATGTATCGAAGCGGTCGACGACGCTCTTGCCGCGCTTCTGCACCGCGTCGATCAGATCATCCAGCTCCTGGAAGATCAACCGATCGGCCCCGAGCTCTAGCTCGATCTCGGCCTCACTGCGGCCGTGGGCGATCAGCTCGCTCGCAGCGGGCATATCGATCCCATAGACGTTCGGATAGCGCACCGGCGGCGCAGCCGAGGCGAAATAGACTCGCCGCGCCCCCGAATCGCGCGCCATCTGGACGATCTGCTGCGAGGTGGTCCCCCGCACGATCGAGTCGTCGACCAAGAGCACGTTCTTTCTGCGGAATTCGAGATCGATCGCATTCAGCTTTTGGCGGACCGATTTCTTTCGCACCTGCTGCCCAGGCATGATGAAGGTACGGCCGATATAGCGATTCTTGATGAATCCCTCAGCATAGGGCACGCCGAGATGATTCGCGAGCTGCAATGCCGCAGTCCGACTGGTATCCGGTACCGGGATCACGACATCGATGTCGTGGTTGGGCCAATCGCGTTTGATCTTGGCCGCCAGCTTCTTACCCATCCGCGAGCGGGCCTTGTGCACCGAGATGTTGTCGATGATCGAATCGGGACGGGCGAAGTAGACGAATTCGAAGATGCAGGGCGAGAGCACCGGCTGCGGCGCACACTGCTTGGTGTGGATGTTGCCATCGATATCGATGAAGACGCACTCGCCCGGCGCGACATCGCCGATCAGCTCGAAGCCGATCGTATCCAGTGCCACGCTCTCCGAGGCGATGATGTACTCATCGCCGGCCTCGGTCTCACGCTTGCCATAGACCACGGGCCGAATGCCATGCGGATCGCGAAAGCCGAAGACACCGAAGCCTGGGATCATCGCGACGGCCGCATAGCCGCCACGGCAGCGCCGATGAACGCCTTCGACGGCACGAAAGATGTCGGTCTCATCGATCCGCAGCTTGTTCTGCGCCTGCAGCTCATGCGCGAAGACATTGAGCAGGATCTCGGAGTCAGACTCGGTGTTGATATGGCGCAGATCGTCCACGAAGACCTCGTGCTTGAGCTCCTCGGCGTTGGTCAGGTTGCCGTTATGGGCCAGCACGATCCCGTAAGGGGAATTGACGTAGAACGGCTGTGCCTCGGACGAGCACGAAGCGCCGGCCGTCGGGTAACGGACATGTCCGATCCCCATATTGCCGCGCAGTCGCAGCATGTGGCGCGTCCGGAAGACATCACGCGCCAAGCCCGTATCCTTGCGCATATGGAGTTTCTTCCGGTCGCTGGTGACGATCCCGGCTGCATCCTGTCCGCGATGCTGTAGCACCAGCAGCGCGTCATAGAGGATCTGATTGACAGGGTTCTTTCCAACGATGCCGACAATGCCACACATGGGCTACCTCACAGCGCCTGGATGCGCTCGGTCACGTCCGGAGGGACCTGCTTCAACATCCATTCGGCGAGCAGCTTGAATTGATCGAGCAGCTGCGATTGCCCCCACCAGGGGTCTTCGGTCAGCGGCGTGAGCGCGGCAAGGAAGACCACCAGAGCCACCAACACCGTGCCCCGTGCAGCGCCGAAGATCAGACCGAGCAGTCGGTCAGTCCCGGTGAGACCGGTTCGGTCGATCAGGGTTGCCAGCAGATAGCCGAGGATCGCGCCGACGATCAATACCCCGACGGCCAACAGTAGAACTGCCGCCCCGATGCGCACCGAGGGTGTCGAGATCCAAGGTGTGAGCTGCGCTGCGACAGGCTCATAGAACAACCAGGCCGCCGCCAGCGCCGCGATCCAGACGCCAAGCGAGATCACCTCGCGAACCAACCCCCGGGCCAGCCCGATCACCGCTGAGAGCGCGATAATGGCGATGATGAGATAGTCGACCCAGATCATGACAGTGCTCCGCACCGAGCGGCCGCAGCGGCACCTGTCAGGCGTCGTATCGACGACGGCCGACCGCCCCCCGCTTCGACGAGCCTGGTCTTCACGGGTAACGTTGGACCAATGGTTGGCTTCCGGTATCGCTGGCAAGCTGATCGGCCAACCGATCCGCCTGGGCGCGTTCCACCTCGGGACCGACACGCACTCGGTAGTAGCGCTGGCCGTTCACATTCGCCTGTTCGACGAATGCCGGATATCCCTTTGCCCTGAGGTCGTTCTGCAGCGTCCGTGCCGCGTCTGGCGCGCGCAGGCTCGCGACCTGGACCACCCAAGCCCTGACACCGCTCGGTATCGGTTTTGGCCCGGCCGGGGCAAGCTCGCGACGCTCCGGCGCCGGCCGAGCCCGCCCCGACTCGGTGCCGGCATCCGCAGCAGGACGCTTTTCGCCGCTGCGGCGCTCGGCGTCTGCGGCCGGTTCCGGGGCACGCGTGACGGATTGCGCCGACCGGTCGCTCGATGTCCGGTCACTCGACGTCGGCGCGGGCGGCTTCGGGGTCGGAAGCGGCAGCGGCATATCTTGGGGCTCCGGCAGCGCATCGTTCGTCTGCTCCCCAGTCCAATCGCGCTCGGCCGCCTCGCGTTCAGCCGCCTCGCCTTCGGCCGCCTCGCGTTCGGCCCCAGCCCGGCGTTCCTCAGGAAACTCCGGCGTCTCTGGGATCACGATCGGCTCGCCAAGCTCGTCGTCGTCGCCCTCTTCGACCAACATCGGCACAAAGATCACGGCCAGCGCCACCAATACCGCGGCGCCGACCAAGCGCCTCTTGGCCGCTTCGTCCATCAGCCTGATGCCTCGGGTTGCTGCTCAGATAAGGGAGCGGATTATACAGGACTGATGAGCGGACTGCGCAGCGCCGCCTCGATCGTGAGAAACGAGCCGAAGATCAGGATCAGGTCATCGGGCTGTGCCGTTTGCGCGGCCGCCTGAAACGCCGCATCAAGATCGGGCTCGACGACAACGGTCGCTCCCGGTGCCGTCGCCGCCAGCGCTGCTGACATCCGTTCCAACGGCATCGCGCGATCGCTCGGTGCCGATGCCAGATACCACTGGTCGATCAACGGCGCGAGCGGCGCAATCACTGCCTCCGGCTCCTTATCGGACAACAGCGCCAGCACCGCGAGCCGTTGCCCGGAGCAAGGATAGGCCGCGAGCGTCTCGGCAAGCGCGCAGGCAGCCTGATCATTGTGGGCGACATCGAGCACCCAGGCCGGCGTACCGGCCTCTGGATTGCCCGGAACCGACGTGAATCGCCCCGGCAGCGCCGCGCGCAGCAACCCCTGCCGAATCGCGGCAGGAGCGACCGGCAGGCGCTCAGCAAGCTGTTCCAGTGCACAGAGCGCAGCGGCCGCATTCTGGTACTGGTGACGACCACGCAACGCCGGGATGGGCAGAGCACGATAGTGCCTGCCCCTCGGTCCCTGCCAGTCCCAGCCGTCAGCGGCTGCCGTCCAGGCGAACTCACGGCCGGCCTGCAGCGGCTGGGCACCGATCTCCTCGGCCCGCTCACGCAGTGCTGCCGGGGCGTCCTGTTGACCGATCACCGCTGGCCGCCCGGCTCGAAAGATCCCTGCCTTTTCAGTCGCGATCGAGGCCAGGTCATCGCCGAGCCAGGCCATGTGATCGCGCCCAACGCTCGCGACCAACGCGACATCGGCCGCAACGAGATTGACCGCATCGAGACGTCCACCGAGGCCGACCTCGAGGACCGCGATGTCCAGATCAGCGCGCATGAAGAGATCGAGCGCCGCCAAGGTACCGAACTCGAAATAGGTCAAGGCGATCTCGCCGCGCGCCCGGTCGATGCGCTCGAACGCCTCGCACAAGGCATCATCGCTGACCATCTCGCCATCGATCCGGATGCGCTCGTTATAGCGCAGCAGATGCGGGGAGGTGTAGGCGCCGCACCGGTAACCGGCCGCGCGATACCAGGCATCGAGGTAGGCGACACAGGAGCCCTTGCCGTTGGTGCCGCCCACGCTGATGACCGCGAACGGCAGCCGCACTGGCCCGGTCTGAGCGCTGAGCCGGAACCAAACGGACCTGATCCGTTCGAGCCCGAGCTCGATCCGACCCGGATGCAGTGTCTCCTGCCACACGAGCCAGTCATCGAGGTTCTGGAACCGCATTGAACGCCCTCAGGCCGGGATCGCCGTCGGATGCTCGCCTAGAGCGGGTGCGGCAGCAGCGCCTGGGGCTCGGCGACGACGAGCTCGGTCGAGCTGCCACCGGCTGTCCCGGTCGTCTCTGCATCGGAATCGAGCTGGGCGCGCCGCATCAGCATCGCGCAGAGCTCGGCAACGCGGTCGCGCAGCTCGCGCCGATCGCAGATCTGATCCAGCGCGCCATGCTCGAGCAGGAACTCGCTGCGCTGAAAGCCGTCCGGCAGGGTCTCACGCACCGTCTGCTCGATCACCCGCGGGCCGGCGAAGCCGATCAGCGCCCCCGGCTCGCCGATGTTGATATCGCCGAGCATCGCCAAGCTCGCTGAGACGCCGCCCATGGTCGGGTCCGTCATCACCGAGATGAACGGCAGCTTCGCCTCGCGCAGCTTGCCGAGCGCGGCACTGGTCTTAGCCATCTGGAACAGCGAGAACAGCGACTCCTGCATCCGCGCACCGCCGCTGGCCGCAAAGCAGACCATGGCCGCATCCTGCTCGAGCGCCGCCTCGACACCGCGCACGAAGCGCTCGCCGACCACCGAGCCCATCGACCCGCCCATGAACCGAAACTCGAAGGCCGCCGCAACGCAGGCCATGCCGTTGAGGCGGCCACGCATCACGATCAACGCCTCCTTCTCGCTCGTCTGTTTCTGCGCCTGACCGATCCGATCCTTGTACTTCTTCATGTCCTTGAACTTGAGCGGATCGGTGGACTCGAGGTCGGCGCCGATCTCCTCGGGCTCGTCCCGATCGAGGAAGAACTCGAGCCGTTTACGCGCCGAGATGCGGTTGTGATGTGCACACTTTGGGCAAACCTCGAGATTGCGTTCCAGCTCGGCCCGGTACAGTACCGCATTGCAGCCCGGACACTTATCCCAAAGCCCTTCCGGGACCGCACGCTTACTGATCGCCTCGGTCCGAATCCGACTCGGGATCAATTTTTCGAACCAGCTCATCGCATCGCCTCGCGCACCCTTCTCAGACATGTTCCGCCACCCTGTCCGTGGTATCGATGGCCGTACGCAGCTCACCGAGAAAGACGCCGATCGTCGCCGCGATCTCCTCGGCACGGCCCTCCCCGGCCAGGGTCTCGATCTGCCCGACGATCGCGCTGCCGACGATCACCGCATCGGCGACCTGGGCCACCTGGGCAGCCGTCGCCGCGTCCTTGATCCCGAAGCCGACCCCGACCGGCAGCGCGATCTGGGCGCGTATCGCATCCAATTTGCCCCCAACCTCCTCGACATCGAGATTGCCGGCCCCAGTCACCCCTTTGACCGAGACATAGTAGACGAAGCCCGACGCAACCTCGCCGATCGCGTTGATGCGCGCCGCATCCGAGGTCGGCGCGAGTAGATAGACGAGATCCAGACCTTGCGTCTTCATCGCCGCGACCAGCTCGTGGCTCTCCTCCGGCGGAGCGTCGACGATCAGGGCGCCGTCAATACCGGCCTCGCGCGCCGCGCTGGCGAACGGCACGCTGCCCATCACCTCGATCGGGTTCAGATAGCCCATCAGCACGACCGGCGTCTCGCGATCGGTCTCGCGGAATCGCCGCACCAGCGCCAGCACATCGCGCAGCGAGACGCCATTGGCCAATGCACGCTCGGTCGCCCGCTGGATCACCGGCCCATCGGCGATCGGGTCCGAGAACGGCACGCCGAGCTCGATCAGATCGGCCCCGGCCGCGACCATCTGCTGCATCAGCGCGAGGCTGACCTCGAGGTCGGGGTCACCGGCCGTGACGAATGGGACCAGCGCGGTACGTCCCTCCTCGCGCAGCCGTTCGAAGGTCGTTTGGATGCGGCTCATAGCTGCAGTCCGTCCATCCGCGCGACCGTCTGCATGTCCTTGTCGCCGCGACCGGAGAGGTTGATCAGGATGCTCTGGTCCTTGGCCATCGTCGGCGCCAGCTTCGCCGCCTGCGCCAGCGCATGGCTGGTCTCGAGCGCCGGGATGATGCCTTCGGTGCGGGTCAGGCCATGGAAGGCCGCGAGCGCCTCGTCATCGGTGACAGCGACATAGGAGGCGCGCCCGGTGTCCTTGAGCCAGGCATGCTCGGGGCCGACGCCTGGATAATCCAGCCCGGCCGAGATCGAGTGGGTCTCGCGGATCTGGCCGTTCTCATCCTCCATCAGGTAGGTCCGGTTGCCGTGCAGCACACCGCGCTCGCCAGCACAGAGCGGCGCGGCATGGCGGCCGGTATCGAGCCCGTCACCGGCGGCCTCGACGCCGATCATCCGCACCGCCTGATCGTCGATGAAGGGGTGGAACAGCCCGATCGCGTTCGAGCCGCCGCCGACGCAGGCCATGACGACATCCGGCAGCCGCCCGGTCTTCTCGAGCATCTGGCCACGCGCCTCGCGGCCGATCACCGACTGGAAATCACGCACCATCGCCGGATAGGGATGCGGGCCGGCGACGGTGCCGATGATGTAGAAGGTGTTGTCGATATTGGTCACCCAGTCGCGCATCGCCTCGTTCAGCGCATCCTTCAGCGTGCGCGTCCCGGACTTGACCGCGACCACCTCGGCGCCAAGCAGCCGCATCCGGTAGACGTTCGCCTCCTGCCGGGCGACATCGACCTCACCCATATAGACCACGCACTCGAGCCCCAGCCGGGCCGCGACCGTCGCGCTCGCGACCCCGTGCTGGCCGGCGCCGGTCTCGGCGATGATCCGGGTCTTGCCCATGCGCCGTGCCAGCAATGCCTGGCCGATGGTGTTGTTGACCTTGTGCGCGCCGGTGTGATTGAGGTCCTCGCGCTTGAGGAAGATCTGGGCGCCGCCGAGCTCACGGCTCCAGCGCTCGGCGTGATAGACCGGTGACGGGCGACCGACGTAATCACGCAGATCGGCATCGAGCTCGCGCAGGAAGTCCGGATCATCGAGGTAGCGCTCATAGGCCTCGCGCAGCTCGGTCAGCGGATGCATCAGGGTCTCGGGCACGAACAGCCCGCCATAGGGTCCGAAGTGGCCCTGCGCATCGGGCCAGCGATAGGGCCCTGCCATCGCCGGGTCACCGGTTGCGATCTCGTCAGCTCTGGTCGCCATCACGTACCCCATTCATGAATGCTGTCATCTTCTCGCGGTCCTTGAGGCCCTTCGTCTGCTCGATGCCGCCGCTGACATCGACGGCATGCGGGCGCAGCCGCCGGATCGCCTCGCTCACATTCTCGGCCTGCAGCCCGCCCGCAAGGATGCAGCGCGCGGCCAGGCTGGACGGCACCCAGTCCCAGTTGAATCGCCGGCCTGTCCCGCCGGCCAGGGCGGGATCATAGGTGTCGAACAGCAGCGAGGAGGCGCCGATGTAACGCTGTGCCTCGGCCTCGAGGTCGATCCCCGGACGGACCGCGATCGCCTTGATCCATGGCCGGCCGAAGCTGCGGCAGTATTCCGCCGGCTCTTGACCATGAAACTGCAGCGCGCCGAGCGGCACAGTCTTGAGCACTGCCCGCACCCGCTCTGGCGGCGCATCAACGAACAACCCGACCGCAGTGACGAAGGCAGGCAAGGCCGCCGTGAGCTGCGCCGCCTGCTCCAGCGCGACGACGCGCGGGCTCGCAGCGTGGAAGACCAGTCCGACCGCATCGACGCCCACCGCGACCGCTGCATCGATGTCGACGAGACGCGTCAGACCGCAAAACTTGACCCGCGTTCGCATCGAGACTGATTCCGACCGCCCAAACCCTAAATTAAATCACAGCCGGGGATGCGGCGTCCGAAGCTGCTTTGTCCGGCATTCACCCCCATTCCGCCGCCGTGCTGCACTAAGAAGCTGTCCATCAACTTCTTCCCGATTTACGGGCCAGAGCTGGGCGATCATCGGGAAGTAGAAAATGGACAGCCACTAAGACCGGAGCTCGGGCCCGCACATGACCAAGCCAGAGCAAGACGCCTCGACCTGGGGCAAGCCGCCTGCAACGGCAGGAGGCAGACCAGAGGACGCTGTATAATCGACCTGCGTCAGATAAAGGCCGTGCGCCGGGGCCGTCACGCCGCCCCGGGTACGATCCTTCAGCGCGAGCAGCTCGGCGGTCCAGCCGGCCGACGCCTCACCCCGCCCGACCGCCATCAGCACCCCGACGATATTCCGGACCATATGGTGCAGAAAGCCGTCGGCACCGATGGTCAGCTCGAGCAACGCCCCCTGTTCCCGCAGCCGCAGATACCGGACGGTCCGCACCGGGCTCTTGGCCTGACAGGCCAGCGCGCGAAAGCTCGTAAAGTCATGCCGACCGATCAAAGCCCGCGCGGCTTCTTGCATCCGCGCGACATCCAGCGGCCGGTGCGTCCAGAGCGCGCGGCCGTGCCAAAGCGCTGAGCGCAGCGGCTGCCGCAGGATCAGGTAGCGGTAATGCCGGCCTTCGGCCGAGAAACGTGCATGAAACGTCGGATCGACCTCGGCGGCCCATTGCACCGCAACATCGTCCGGCAGGTTGGTATTGACGCCCAGCGTCCAGGCTCGCTCGGGACGCATCGCCATCGTATCGAAATGGACGACCTGGCCAGTGGCGTGCACGCCGGCGTCGGTTCGACCGGCACAGTGGACCCGGATGGGCTCGTTCGCAACCCGCGACAACGCCTCCTCGAGCACCTGCTGAACCGTCAGCGCATGATGCTGAAACTGCCAGCCGGCATAGCGCGCGCCAAGATACTCGACGCCGAGCGCGATCCGACGCCGCGCGTCGGCCTGTTGCGGCCTATCCGTGCTCATCTGAGCCATCTCGACTCCCGCCCCAGAGCCAGCCGGTCATCCGCTTGGGTCATCGCTACCCAGCCGTGCCAGCAGCGCCCCGGCCTCCTGGCGCTGTTCCTCGCGACCTTCGGCAACGACCTCGTTGAGGATCGTCGCCGCTGCCTCGGAATCGCCCATATCGAGATACGCCCGCGCGAGATCGAGCTTCAGCGACACCTCATCCCAGTCTTCGCTCTCGAGCGGCCAGCCGCCATCCGCATCGCTGGCGCCGCTCGGCGCAGTTGGCGGAATCAAGACAGCCTCGGCCGACTCGCCCGACTCGTTCGCCGATGTCGCCGTCAGTGAACGCTCAAGCTCAACCGCCTCATCCGGCAGCCCGCTGAGCGTTGGCAGCTCCAACGGTTCATCCTGCTCGCGCTCAAGGCTAGGGCCCTTCACCGCAGCCGGCCCAGCCACAGCCCGGTCAGCCACAGCCCGGTCAGCCGCAACCGGATCAGCCGCAACCGGATCAGCCGCAACCGGATCAGCCGTAACCGGGGCAGCCGCACCTAGGTCAGCTGCGGCAGAGTCGGTCACACCAGTGTGCGCAGACTCATCCATCAGATCGCCGAGCGCGGCGAGATCGAGCTCGAGCCGCTCCTTGTCGTTGAGCTCCGAATCGTCAGACACGTGATCGCGATCGGCCTCGTCGATCAGCTCTGGGATAGGCAGACCGCGCGGCGCAGACCCCTCGCGGGCTGCGTCGGTCTCCGGGGACGAACTGAGCGGATCGCTCGCGGCATAGCCCCCCTTTTCAAGGCCGTCGAGCTCATCAAGATCGAGAAACAGCTCGTCCGACTCCGCCCCCTGAGCCGACTCCTCAGGTGCCTCAGGGGCTCGCTCGGGCATCACCTGCTGGGTTGGAGCCGACGCGAGCTCAAGGTCAGGTGCAGGCGCGGCATCGACCGGAGCATCAGGCCTGGAAGACCGGGCGGACGGCCGATCCGGGTCTGGCAGGGCGTCCAGCGTCAGGGGCTCCTCCTCATCGGCAGAGACCCCTGCCCCGACGGCATCGAACGCGCCCTGGATCTGTGCCCAGCGTTCCGGGTCCACCTCCGGATCACCGGCCGCTCGCATCTCATCGGCGAGGGAGGCCAGCGCCTGCTCATCCTTTGCCGCCGCATAGATCTCGGCCAGCTTGAAGCGCAGCTGCGGGCTCGGCTGCTCAGCGGCAATCTCGTTGAGGACATGCGCGGCATCACGATAACGGCCGTAACCGAGGTAGATATCGGCTTCCGCCAACCGATCGAGCGGCTCGTGGTCTTCCGGGCCGGGCGCCACGGTCTCGGCCTCGACCTCGGTCTCGGTGTCGGTGTCGGTGTCAACCACCGTCTTGCTTGGTTTGGTCGGCGACAAGGGCCCGACGACCAGGGCGTTCGGCAACGGCCTGGTCGTCGGGCGTTCGGGCTCCAGATGCTGCGCATTGGGCGCGTCGGCTGAAGGGCCTTCGCCGGCGTCGGTGTCCTCTTCCAGGGCAGGCGTTGCGGCGAGCTGGGCCTGCTGGCGTCGCCGTTGAATCAGCAGCGCCAGCAGGACCAAGACGATCGCACCGCCCGCTACCGGCATTGCCCAAGCGGGTAGCGAATCGAGCCACCCCTTGATCAGCGCAGACGGCTCTGGCTCGCTCTGCTGCTCCGGAACTGTCCGCGCGGCAGTAGCCGTTTCCGATTGCGGTCTCGACTCGATCTCAGGCGCCGGCGAAGCTGGCTCGACAGCGGCCGCGCGCTCCCTCTGTCCAGACTCGGCCGCAGCAGCGGTCTCAGAATGCCCATCGGCAGTTCGCTCCTGGGCGGCCGAATCGGTCGCGCCTTCTGCCCGCTCAGAGGGCGAGGCGGGCGTGGCCGCACCGTTCTCAGCGGTGGCAGTAGCCTCGTCTACGGCGGCATCAGCCTCATCCAAGGCGGCATCAGCCTCATCAGCGCGGGCATCGATATCAGCGGACTGAGAGGCGGCCCCTGTGAGCGCCAACTGCGCAAGCTGCTGATTGCGCAACGCGAGCAAGCGCTGGATATCATCGAGCCGCGCCTCGAGTGCGCGAATGCGCTCTCGGAGCTCGGTCGCCTCCTGACGATTGGCCTCGCTTGCTTCGCGCACCAGCAGCATCTCGGCCTCGAGCTCTGCAGCACCAGGCGGCGTCGTCGCCGCTGGCTGGGCAGTCTCAGCCCCCTGCGTTGCGGCAGCCTGAGCCAACCCCTCGCTCGCGCCCCCCGCCGTCTCCCACCCGTCGCCGGTCGCGATTCGCAGCTCGACATCGCGATCGGTCAGCGGCGCTCGCGCGACGTCCCGACCGGCCAGTGCAGCGCGATAGACGCGAACTGCAGTTTCCGGATCGAGCACGAACAGCTCGGCAGCACTCGGGATACTCAGCTCCGCCCCCAGCCGCAACCGATTGATATCACCACCGAGGAAGGCGTGCTGGTTGTTTCGGTAGAGTGCAAGCGCCGTCTGCTCGACCGTTGCGCCGGGCGGCGCGATCTGCCGAGCGATGCGCGCCAGTCCGGCACCCGGCGGTACCGGACCGACATGCAGCGGGAAGCGGACCTCCGAGGCCGACGCAGGGACCTGAACCCGTGCCGCGCGACCCTCGTCGGTCAGCTCGGACGCTTGCGAAGGGACCGAGGACGGCGCAGATTGCTGATCCTCGGGCCCAGATCGGCCGGAACCGGCCTCAGCCGCCTGCACAAACGGTGACGACCGCGTTTGCTGACTCCGCGGAGTCAGGCCCTGACGCGGCTGGCTCTCCCGGGCGTTTCGGGCGCCGCCGACAGCAGGCGGATCGAGCAACACGGCGTATTCCTTGAGCAGACGCCCATCAGGCCAGACGACCTCGACCAACATATCGAGATAGGGCTCGCGAACGGGCTCCCGCGTCACGACCTGAATGATGGGCTCGCCTCCGGGCCCGATCATCGGCCTGAACTGCAGTCGGGTCAGCGAGTGTGGCCGCTCAATGCCGGCCTGCTCAAACGCCGAGCGGCTCGCGAGGCTGGCCTTGACGTTATCGAGACCGTTCTCGTCGACATCGAAGAGCCTGATCTCGCCGTAGAAAGGCTGATTCAGCGCAGACTGGGTGCGCATCTCGCCGACGCCGAGGGCGCCGGCCGGCTCGCCCCAGAGCAGGCAAAGGATCGCGAAGAGCGAGCCCAGCCCGATCGCTGCCTGCGCAACGATCCTATCTGAATTGTCACTGGACGACGCCCCGCGCACCGGCGCGCCGTTACCGCTCGAGCAGCAACCTAAGCATCCGGCGCAGCGGCTCGGCCGCGCCCCATAGCAACTGATCCCCGACCGTGAAGGCGTTCAGGTACTCCGGCCCCATCGCCATGCGGCGCAACCGCCCGACCGGGATCATCAGATCGCCGGTCACCGCCGCCGGCGAGAGCTCGGCGAGGGTCTGCTCGCGCTCGTTCGGGATCACCTTGACCCAGGCGTTGGCCTCGGCCAGCATCCCCATGACCTCGTCGACCGGGATCGCGCGCTTGAGCTTCAGCGTCAGCCCCTGGCTATGGCAGCGCATCGAGCCGATGCGCACGCAGGTGCCGTCGATCGGGATCGGCTGCTCACCGCGGTCGAGGATCTTGTTGGTCTCGACGCCGCCCTTCCATTCCTCCTTCGACTGGCCGGTCTCCATCGCCTTGTCGATCCACGGGATCAGGCTGCCGGCGAGCGGCACGCCGAAGGCGTCGGCCGGAAAGTCCCCGGCACGCATCGCCGCGGTGACGGCACGGTCGATCGCGAGGATCGAGCTGCGCGGATCGGCCAGCAGCTCGGCCGCAGCGCCCTCGAGCGCGCCCATCTGCGACAACAGCTCGCGCATGTTGCGCGCGCCGGCGCCGGAGGCGGCCTGATAGGTCATCGCACTGACCCAGTCGACCAGATCGCGCCGCAGCAGCTCCCCGACCGCCATCAGCATCAGGCTGACCGTGCAATTGCCGCCAATGAAGTCGCGCTTGCCGTCCGCGAGCGCCTGCTCGATCACCTCGAGGTTGACCGGGTCGAGCACGATGGTGCTGTCCGGGCGCATGCGCAGGGTCGAGGCCGCGTCGATCCAGTAGCCGAACCAGCCGCGCGCGCGCAGGTCGTCGAACACGGCGGAGGTGTAGTCGCCACCCTGACAGGTGACGATGCCATCCATCCCGGCCAGCGCCTCGAGATCCTGGGCATCGAGCAGCGGCGCCGCGCCCTGCCCGACATCCGGCCCCGGCTCGCCCTGCTGCGAGGTCGAGAAGAAGCACGCCTCCGGGATCAATGCGAAGTCGTCCTCGGCGCGCATCCGGTCCATCAGGACCGAGCCCACCATCCCGCGCCAACCAACGAAGCCTACCCGTTTCATCATCACCCCCTAACTCGCTGCTCGCAAGGCGTCGACGACCGCATCGCCCATCGCCCGGGTCCCGACCGCGCTCGCTCCCGGGGCGGCGATATCCTTGGTGCGCAGACCGCGCTCGAGCACCGCCGAGACCGCCGCCTCGATGCGGTCGGCATGGTCCGGCTCACCGAGCGAGTAGCGCAGCATCATCGCGACCGAGAGCAGGGTCGCGAGCGGATTCGCGGCGTCCTGTCCGGCAATGTCGGGCGCCGAGCCGTGGATCGGCTCGTACATGCCCTGACCGTCCGCGTTCAGCGACGCCGAGGGCAGCATCCCGATCGAGCCGGTCAGCATCGCCGCCGCATCGGAGAGGATGTCCCCGAACATGTTCGTCGTCACCATCACATCGAACTGTTTCGGCGCCCGAACAAGCTGCATCGCCGCGTTATCGACGTACATGTGACTCAGTTCACAGTCCGGGTAATCACCGGCCACCCGGGTCGCGACCTCGCGCCAGAGCTCGGTGCACTCGAGCACGTTGGCCTTATCGACCGAGCAGACCCGCCGTCCGCGCTTCTGCGCGATCTCGAACGCGACCCGGCAGATGCGCTCGATCTCGCTTTCGGTATAGACCAGGCTGTTGAGGCCGCGGCGCTCGCCGTTCGCCAGGGTCTCGACGCCGCGCGGCTCACCGAAGTAGATGCCGCCGGTCAGCTCGCGCACAATCATGATGTCGAGCCCGGCAACCACCTCCGGCTTCAGCGTCGAGGCCTCGGCGAGCTGCGGATAGAGGATCGCCGGGCGCAGGTTCGCGAACAGCCCGAGCCCCGAGCGCAGACCGAGCAGCCCCTTCTCCGGGCGCAAGGCGATCTCGAGCGGCTCCCATTTCGGGCCGCCGACGGCGCCGAGCAGCACCGCATCGGCGGTCTTGGCCAGGGCCAGGGTCTGGTCCGGCAGCGGATGCCCGGCGGCGTCATAGGCGGCGCCGCCGACCAGCGCCTCTTCGGTCTCGATCGCGAGTCCGAAGTCGGTGCGCAGGCAGTCGAGCAGTTTGACGGCCTCGGCGACGATCTCCGGGCCGATGCCGTCGCCGGGCAGGATCAGGATCTTCTTGGTCAAGCGTGTCTCCGTTCAGACAGGAATCGAGTGCGCAGCGGCGCCGCAGCCGGTGCGAGGCAAGCGCGAGTAGCCTGCGTCAATAGTGTTTGGCCATTTTTCCCTCAGAGGTGCACTACATCGGGATGCGCGCGGTCATGAGGGCATGACGACGAGAGCACCCCGAGTGTGAAGACACCCTTGGCGAAGCGATAGAAGACTCGCCACCCAAGCGGTCATGGGCACCAGGCCGCAGTTCCGCGAGGGCCGCTCGCGTGTCAGAGACCACGTCATGCGACTAGGCCGATACCGCCGACGCGAACAGCCAGGGCGCCTGCTCGCGCCGCCGCTGCTCATAGGCCGCGATCTCGGGCGCATGCTGCAGGGTCAGGCCGATATCGTCGAGCCCATTGATCAGGCAGTGCCTGTGGAAGGCATCGATCGGGAAGGCGATCGGCTCGCCGACACTGGGCCGCAACTGCTGCGCCTCGAGATCCACATCGATCTGGAGCGGCTGCTCGCCGCCGGCGCGCGCGAACAGGCTGTCGATCACGGCCTCATCGAGCACGATCGGCAGCAGCCCGTTCTTGATCGCATTCTGATGGAAGATGTCGGCGAAGCTCGGCGCCAGCAACACCCGGAAGCCATGATCGGCCAGGGCCCAGGGCGCATGCTCGCGCGAGGAGCCGCAGCCGAAGTTGCGCCGCGTGAGCAGGATCTCGGCGTTCGCATAGCGCGGGTCATTGAGCACGAAATCCGGATTCAGCGGCCGGTTCGCGCAGTCCTGCCCGGGCTCGCCGTGATCCAGATAGCGCCACTCGTCGAACAGGTTCGGCCCAAAGCCGGTGCGGTGGATCGACTTCAGGAACTGCTTCGGGATGATCGCGTCGGTGTCGACATTGGCGCGATCGAGCGGCATCACGACGCCGCGGAATCGTTCGAATGGCCTCATTGTTCGAGCTCCCGGACATCGACGAAGTGACCGGCCACGGCGGCCGCCGCCGCCATTGCCGGACTGACCAGATGGGTGCGCCCGCCCTGGCCCTGGCGGCCCTCGAAGTTGCGATTGCTGGTCGCGGCGCAGCGTTCGCCGGGCTCGAGCCGGTCGGCGTTCATCGCCAGGCACATCGAGCAGCCGGGCTCGCGCCACTCGAAGCCGGCATCGAGGAAGACCCGGTCCAGGCCCTCGGCCTCGGCCTGCTGCTTGACCAGCCCGGAGCCGGGCACGACCATCGCGAGCTTGACCGAGGGCGCAACCTGCTTGCCCTTGGCGACCGCGGCGGCCGCGCGCAGGTCCTCGATGCGACCATTGGTGCAAGAACCGATGAAGACCTTGTCGATCGCGATCTCGGCGATCGGGGTGCGCGGCGTGAGCCCCATGTAGGTGAGCGCATGCCCATAGCTCGTCGCCTTGACCGGATCGGCGACCTCGGCCGGGTCCGGCACGGCGCCGTCGACCGGCACCACCATCTCCGGCGAGGTGCCCCAGGTGACCTGCGGCCGGATCGAGGCCGCATCGATGCGCACGACGCGATCGTAGTCGGCACCGGGGTCGCTGTTCAGCGAGCGCCAATACTCGGCGGCGCGCTCGAACTCGGCGCCGGTCGGCGAGCGCGGGCGATCGCGCAGATAGTCGATGGTGTGCTCATCGATACCGACCAGCCCGGCGCGGGCGCCGGCCTCGATGCTCATGTTGCAGACGGTCATCCGCCCTTCCATGCTCAGCGCGTGGATCGCATCGCCGGCGTACTCGATCACATGGCCGGTGCCGCCGGCGGTGCCGATCTCGCCGATGATCGCGAGCACGATGTCCTTGGCGGTCACGCCCGGTCCCAGCTCGCCCTCGACGCTGACCAACATGCTCTTGGGCTTGCGCTGCAGCAGGCATTGGGTGGCCAGCACATGCTCGACCTCGGAGGTGCCGACGCCGAATGCGAGCGCGCCGAAGGCGCCGTGGGTCGAGGTGTGGCTGTCGCCGCAGACCACGGTCATGCCGGGATGAGTTAACCCCTGCTCGGGGCCGATCACATGGACGATGCCCTGGCGCGGATCACCCATGTCGAACAATTGGATGCCGAACTCGCGGCAGTTGGCCTCGAGCGTCTCGACCTGCAGCCGCGAGATCGGGTCGACGATGCCGAGATGCCGGTCGCTGGTCGGGACGTTATGATCCGGCACCGCGAGGTTGGCCTCCGGCCGGCGCGGCTTGCGCCCGGCCAGGCGCAGGCCCTCAAAGGCCTGCGGCGAGGTGACCTCGTGCACCAGTTGCCGGTCGATGTACAGCAGGGCGGTACCGTGCTCATCGGTGCGCACGACATGATCGTCCCAGATCTTGTCGAAGAGTGTTCTTGGTTGGTCGCTGTGACCCGCCATCGGGCGATGCTCCTCAAAACAGACAGACGCCGCAGCATAAACGGCCGGCACGAAACGCTCAATGGATGGGGTCAGTCGCCGAGCGCGTCGCTGCACGGCGCAGCGCGACAGCAGGTGCCGCAGCCCGCATACTGCCTTCCCCGTCATGCTCCGGAGTGACAGACCAATGACCACCGAACCCCCCTCGATCGGCCCCGGCAGACGGGTCCGGTTGCATCTGGCGATCCATCTCGAGGACGGCACCGAGGCGCTGTCGAGCCTCGATGGCGAGCCGCTCGAATTCCGAGTCGGCGACGGGACCCTCGCGCCTGGCCTGGAGTCGTTGCTGGACGGACTTTGCGCCGGCGCCGATGAGCAGTTCCTCGCCGATGGCAGTGCCCTGTTCGGCGAGCACGACCCGAGCCGCATCCAGCGCATCGCGCGCAGCGATCTCCCGCCCGACTTCGCGCCCGAGGAAGGCTTGGTGATCCAATTCGAGACACCTGGCGGCCAGGAGCTCCCCGGCACGATCCTCGGCAGCGACAGCGACGGCGTCGAGGTCGATTTCAACCATCCGCTCGCGCGACGCGGCCTGCATATCCGGGCGCAGGTCCTGGATGTGTCTTGAGTATACTGACGGCCCTTCTCGAAAGCCCCCTTCACGCTAGACGCACGGTAGAGCACAGCCCGATGTCCAAGGATCATCAGCCCCCGATCGAGCGGGTCGAAGCCCTCTACGACGAGCTCGTCGGCCACTACGGCGACGGCGATCAGCGCGAGATCCGGGCCGCGGCCAAGATCCTGCTGGTCGCGCTCGTGAAATTCCGCGAGCACGGCGGCCCGCAATGGGCGACGCTGCTCGACGAATACGTCGAAATCCTCAAGCACGACCCACAACGCTTCCAGCGCATGCTCGAGAGCAACCGCGCGACGACGCCGGACGAGCTTCTCGCCTGACACCAAACGCGGTATCCCGCTGAGTCACGGCTCGTTGGCATGACCAGTCCGTCTCGTTCTGCCTGACTCGCCTCGTTGCGATCAGGCACGCGCAACGCGCCTCGGAAGCCACGCAACAGCCGTTGAAGCGAGACTCGGCAAACGCCCCCGTTCTCGTCAGCCCCCGCGGTCGCTCACAACCCCCACGGCGATATCAGGCCTCCACAACGCCCAGCCCTCGGCTCGTCCGCGCTGTGACCGGGAGCTCAGGGTGATCGAACGCCCACAAGGCGCGACGAATGCCGACCCAGACCCGTAAACTGACGAAAAATAGATTGAACTCAATAACAAAACAGATAATATAAGCAAATACTAATCTACTGGCGGGGAATCCCATGGCAATGAAGATAGGCTTTCGCGTTGCTCGGGCGCTGTCGATATCGCTCCTGCTGATCGCAGCAACAGGTCAAACCGCGGCCACCGAGCCACCAGCCGCTGACCAGTTGACCATTGCAAAGGCCAGCTACCGCGTGGTCCCAAAGGAATACCGCCTCGACGGCGTGGTCGAGGCGATCAACCGCACCACGGTCTCGGCCCAGACCAGCGGCCAGGTCGAGGCGATCCTCTACGACGTCGATGATTTCGTCGAAAAGGGCGAGATCATCGTTCGACTGCGCGACACCGAGCATCGCGCTCGGCTCGCCCAGGCCGCCGCGGAGCTGCGCTCGGCCTCAGCCCAGCTCGAACAGGCGCGCGACGAGCATGCGCGCGTCAAGGGCCTCTACGAGCAGCAGAACGTCTCCGAATCGGCAATGGACCGCGCCGAGGCCGAGCTCAAGAGCGCCGAAGCGCGGCTGGACTCCGCTCAGGCCAACCTCGAGCAGGCCCAGGAGCAGCTCGCCTACACCCAGATCCGTGCCCCCTACTCGGGCATCGTCACCCGCCGCCATGTCGAGCTCGGCGAGATCGCCAGCCCCGGCACCCCGGTGATGAGCGGGGTCTCGCTCGAGGAGCTGCGGGTCATCATCGATGTGCCGCAGAGCCTGATCCCGGCCGTGCGCGAGCTCGGTGAGATCCGGGTCTATCTGCCCTCCGGCGAGGTCGCCGAGCCGGACCGGATCACGGTCTTCCCATTCGCCGATCTCGGCTCCAATACCTTCAAGGTCCGCGCCGACCTGAGCACCGAGACCGAGGGGCTCTTCCCCGGCATGTTCGTCAAGACCGGGATCGTCACCGGAAAGGAGCAGGAGCTGACCGTTCCGAAAGAGGCCGTGGTCTACCGCTCCGAGGTCACCGCCGTCTATGTCGTCGATCCCGACGGCGACATCCGCCTGCGCCAGATCCGCACCGGCCCGACCCTGGACGACGAGGTGGTCGTGCTCTCCGGACTGACCGAGGGCGAGCAGGTCGCGCTCGACCCGATCGCCGCCGGTGTCGCGCTGAAGGCCCAGGCGCAGTCCCGCGTCGAGGGCGGGGAGCCGCAGGATGGCTGAGTCGAACCATACTGCTGACCCGGCTATGCCCCCAGCCACGCCCCCGGCCGCACAGGGCGCCGCCGACGCGGCCGCGCCGACCAAGCTCGGCCTCTCCGGGCGCATCGCCAAGCAGTTCCAGGACACCGAGATCACGCCGCTGCTGGCGCTGCTTGGCCTGCTGCTCGGCCTGTTCGCGGTGCTGGTGACCCCGCGCGAGGAAGAGCCGCAGATCAACGTCACCTTCGCCGACATCTTCATCCCGTTCCCGGGCGCCTCGGCGACCGAGATCGAGCACCTGGTCGCCGGCCCGGCCGAGCAGGTGCTCTCCGAGATCCAAGGGGTCAAGCACATCTACTCGATCTCGCGGCCGGGCATGGCCGTGATCACGGTCCAGTTCGAGGTCGGCGAGAACCGCACCGACGCGATCGTGCGGCTGTCGAGCAAGGTGCGCTCGAACGAGGACTGGCTGCCGCCGAACCTCGGCGTCGGCCAGCCGATCATCAAGCCCAAGGGCATCGACGACGTGCCGATCCTGACCGCGACCCTGTGGTCCAAGGACGAGACCGTCGGCGCCTACGAGCTCGGCCAGGTCGCGCACGCGATCGAGCAGGAGATCAAGCGCGTGCCCGGCACCCGGGACGTCTACACCGTCGGCGAGCCGCGCCAGGTGGTGCGCGTGGTGCTCGACCCGCAGGCGCTCGCCGCGCACGGGATCGACCTGACCGACCTCCGGCGATCACTGCAGGCGAGCAACAGCATCCGCGATGACATCGCCATCGTCGACGACAACCAGGAGATCCTGGTCCAGGCCGGCACGTTCCTGACCAGCCCCGACGCGATCGGCGAGCTGGTGGTCGGCCTGCACGGCGGCCGCCCGGTCTACCTGCGCGACATCGCGGCCCTCGAGCGCGGCCCCGAGGTCCCGGAGACCTACGTCTGGATGGGCGCCGGCCCGGGCGCCGCCGAGAAGGGCATCGACCTGGTCGGCATCACCCCGGCGGTGACCATCGCGGTCGCCAAGCAGGAGGGCACCAACGCGGTCGACATCGCCCAGCGGGTGATCGAGCGCTTCGAGCAGCTCGAGGGCACCTTCATCCCCGACAACGTCGAGGTCACCATCACCCGCGACTACGGGGCGACCGCCGATGCCAAGGCCAAGAAACTGATCAGCAAGCTGATCTTCGCGACCGGCTCGGTGATCCTGCTGGTGATGCTGGCGATCGGCTGGCGCGAGTCGATCATCGTCGGCGCCGCGGTGATCGTGACCCTGGCGCTGACGCTGTTCGCATCCTGGGCCTATGGTTTCACGCTGAACCGGGTCTCGCTGTTCGCGCTGATCTTCTCGATCGGCATCCTGGTCGACGATGCGATCGTCGTGGTCGAGAACATCCATCGGCACATGGCGATCGGCCGGCGCAGATTGCTCGACCTGATGCCGGGCGCGGTCGACGAGGTCGGCAGCCCGACCATCCTCGCGACCTTCACCGTGATCGCGGCCTTGCTGCCGATGGCCTTCGTCAGCGGCCTGATGGGGCCCTACATGAGCCCGATCCCGATTAACGCCTCGATGGGGATGCTGATCTCGCTGGTCGTCGCGTTCGTGTTCACGCCCTGGATGAGCAACATGCTGCTCGGCCGCCGCCATGACGCCGCGATCGCCAGCGGCGACGCCGGCCATCACCAAGAGGGCAATGATCCGCGGCTGCAGAAGCTGTTCGACGTCACAATCGGTCCCTTCCTCGCCGGCGGCAAGGGGATGCGCAACCGCTGGCTGCTGCTGGCAGGCATCCTGCTGCTGATCGCGGCATCCCTGTCGCTCGCGGTCACCCAGACGGTGATCCTGAAGATGCTGCCGTTCGACAACAAGAGCGAGCTGCAGGTGGTGCTGGACATGCCCGAGGGCACCAGCCTGGAGCAGACCGCGCGGGTGCTCTCGGAGATGGGCGAGTACCTCGAGACCGTGCCCGAGGTGACTGACTACCAGGCCTATGCCGGCACCGCGGCGCCGATCAACTTCAACGGGCTGGTGCGCCAGTATTACCTGCGCGAGGGCGCGCACCTCGGCGATATCCAGGTCAACTTCGTCGACAAGCATCATCGCGACGACAAGAGCCACACGATCGCACGCGAACTGCGCGCGCCCTTGCAGGAGATCGCGCGCCGCTACGACGGCAACGCCAAGATCGTCGAGATCCCGCCCGGCCCGCCGGTGCTCTCGCCGCTGGTCGCCGAGGTCTACGGAATCGACTATCCGGGGCAGATCGCGATCGCCAAGCAGGTCCGCGCGGCCTTCGCCGCGACCGAGGACATCGTCGATATCGACGACTCGGTCGAATATCCGTCGGCCAAGTTCCTGGTCGTCGTCGATCGCGCCAAGGCCGCGCGGCTCGGGGTCGAGCAGGCCTCGGTCGCGCAGGCGCTGGCCACCGTGCTCGAGGGCGAGGACATGAGCTTCCTGCACGGCGCCAACGTCAAGTTCGCGGTGCCGATCCGGGTCACCTACTCGGAGGCCGATCAGGCCGATCTCGAGCAGGTGTTGGCGTTGCGGGTGCGCGCCCGCAGCGGCGAGCTGGTGCCGCTCTCGGAGATCGTCGAGGTGGTCGACACCGAGCGCGCGCACAGCATCTATCACAAGGACCTGCTGCCGGTGGTCTATGTCACCGGCGACATGGCCGGCGAGACCGACAGTCCGCTCTACGGCCTGTTCGCGATCTCGGCGCAGCTGACCGAGAGCCTGGGGCTCAACCAGTGGTTCATCAGCCCGCCCGAGAACCCGTACGAGTACAGCGTCAAATGGGACGGCGAATGGCAGGTCACCTACGAGACCTTCCGTGACATGGGCATCGCCTACGGCGTCGGGCTGATCCTGATCTATCTGCTGGTCGTGGCCCAGTTCCGCAGCTATCTGGTGCCGCTGGTGATCATGGCACCGATCCCGCTCACGATCATCGGCATCATGCCCGGTCATGCCCTGCTGGGCGCGCAGTTCACCGCCACGAGCATGATCGGGATGATCGCGCTCGCCGGCATCATCGTGCGCAACTCGATCCTGCTCGTCGACTTCATCAATCAGCAGGTGCGCGAGGGGGCGAGCTTGGAGCGCGCGGTCGTCGACGCGGCCGTGGTGCGCACCAAGCCGATCGTCCTGACCGCCCTCGCCGCGATGGCCGGCGCCGCGTTCATCCTCGACGACCCGATCTTCTCCGGCCTCGCGGTCTCACTGCTGTTCGGCCTGTTCGTCTCGACCGTGCTGACGCTGGTGGTGATCCCGGTGGTCTACTACGGCGTCATGCGCAAGCGGGTGGAGTGGATTCGCACGGCGACGGGATAAACGATCGACAGCAAACAGACTCGACCAGCATGCCTGCGAAGGCGGTCTACCGAAAGAAGGAGCAGTTCGCCAACGGCTTGCTGATCGAGGTCGTGATCTGGCAGTTATCGGAACCGATGCCTGGCTGTGCGCATCCCTTCAAGTATCGGCTTTATGCAGGTCATGACGGCAACTGCATCGTGCGTTACGACAACGAGCGCGGCAAGGGCGACCACAAGCACATCTGTGACACAGAAGTTGCTTATCAGTTTGTTGGCATCGACCAACTACTGGCCGATTTCATCCGCGACCTAGACGACTGGGAGGCGCAACATGGCAAAGGCGATTGTCGGCATCAGTGACTGGAGTCAAACGAAGTCGGACCTACAAGCCCTGGCGCGCGCGATTGATGCTGGCGACGCCTTGCCAGAGGCCGACTACCGACTGAACTTCGCCAGTCCGGAACAGCTGTTCGCCGAGCTCACCCCGGAGCGTCTGCGGTTACTGGATACGCTCAAGGCGACGGGGCCGCTCTCGATCCAGGCACTGGCCAAGCGCCTCGGGCAAGGATATGACAGCGTGCGCGAGGATCTCGACAAACTGCTCGAACACGACCTGATCGAGCAAGATGCCGAGGGCAGGGTCTTCGTGCCCTGGGACGCGATTCGTCTCGATCTCACACTCGATGGCTCACGGGCGGCTTGACGCCCCCGTCACCGCGAATTCGGCCTTGTGTCTTGGTTGTCGCAAAACTCGGGGACAGAAGGCGACGCGGGGTAGGCCAGCTTGGGATCGTTCGTCAGGGCTTGGTCACTGAAAGCCGGAGTGGCAAGTCGGCCGTGCCAGCCTTTCGAAAAAAGCGGTCTGCCGGGCCTTTGCTGATCCGGCGACGGTCGATGGGGGAACTGGCGGATGACCCGGTAGGCGAGCCCCAGATACTCGCTGTCGAGCTGATCGATCTCTGCCTTCAATTGTTCACGGCTGACGGTCTGCATAGTCATAACGGCTGTGCCTCGTGCAATACGCGATCGCGGAAGCTGTCCGGCAACGTCTGTGGATTCAGAATATCGACACTGAACCGCAGCAAATCGGAAAGCTCCATCTGAATGCTCGTCGTGTCGAAGAGCGTGGCGTGGCATCGCGAGTCGGATCGCTCAGTCTATCCAGGTCGCTCTCCTCGATATCCTCATCGTCTCTGACCGAACCGAAGACGCTGGCCGTCAAAAAGACCAACAAGACACCCGTACGCGAACGGCGTCTTGCCGAAGCGCGGATGAAGGAGATCCAGCATGCAGACCCACGATGAACTGATCGAGACGCTGATGCAGCGTCCCGGTGTGCAAGCCGAGGTCGAGCGCCTGGAGCAGGAGGAATTCGCCCTGCTCGACCTGTTACTCAAGGCGCGTCACGAGGCGGGGCTGTCCCAGGCTCAGGTCGCGGAGCGCATGGGCACGCACGCGCCCGCAGTGGCACGCTTGGAGCGGGCGCTGGCCACTGGCAAGCATTCGCCTTCCGTCGCCACCTTACGTAAGTATGCCCGCGCATGCGGTAAGAATCTTTTCGTGGATCTGAGGGACTAGCCAGCTTGTCCACCAAGGCGCCAAGGGGGTCGTGGTCGAGAACATCCATCGGCACATGGCTATTGGCGGGCGCAGACTGCTCGTGCTGATGCCCGGTGCGGTCGATGAGGCCGGCCGAGACCCCCTACGAGTACAGCGTCAAATGGGACGGCGAATGGCAGGTCACCTACGAGACCTTCCGTGACATGGGCATCGCCTACGGCGTCGGGCTGATCCTGATCTATCTGCTGGTCGTGGCCCAGTTCCGCAGCTATCTGGTGCCGCTGGTGATCATGGCACCGATCCCGCTCACGATCATCGGCATCATGCCCGGTCATGCCCTGCTGGGCGCGCAGTTCACCGCCACGAGCATGATCGGGATGATCGCGCTCGCCGGCATCATCGTGCGCAACTCGATCCTGCTCGTCGACTTCATCAATCAGCAGGTGCGCGAGGGGGCGAGCTTGGAGCGCGCGGTCGTCGACGCGGCCGTGGTGCGCACCAAGCCGATCGTCCTGACCGCCCTCGCCGCGATGGCCGGCGCCGCGTTCATCCTCGACGACCCGATCTTCTCCGGCCTCGCGGTCTCACTGCTGTTCGGCCTGTTCGTCTCGACCGTGCTGACGCTGGTGGTGATCCCGGTGGTCTACTACGGCGTCATGCGCAAGCGGGTGGAGTGGATTCGCACGGCGACGGGATAAAAGATCGACAGCAAACAGGCTCGACCCTGAGGTATCCCCACAATTTGGCCGCCGCTGGGGCACCGGCACGATGATAACCCCCAGGGGGTGCCGAAACCGGCCTGTCGCCCGCTTGCGGGCGACGCGGCGAGTGATCCCTACGATGAGGCCCAAGCGCAGTGGCTTGCTGGGCAAGCAGAGGATAACCTGCCGTCTTTTCGAGTGAATCTCTAGGGATAACTCAGGACTCGACCAGCATGCCTGCGAAGGCGGTCTACCGAAAGAAGGAGCAGTTCGCCAACGGCGTGCTGATCGAGGTCGTGATCTGGCAGTTGCCGGAACCGATGCTCGGCTGCTCGTAGGCTACTGATTTATCACCGCTAAGGTGGAGTCTACCAGCAACTCAACCTGGTAGACTCCGCCTCAAGGCCTACTGCCGATTTTCGGCGGTTTGGGCCAAAAATCCCATCATCGGACCGACGAAGCCCCTGGCGAACGCCAGACGACGGGAGCCGCAGATGACGACCATCACCATCAACTTGCCGGACGCCCTCGCGGAACGCGTCGGCGGCGCGGCGCGCGCCGTACACAGGCCGCTCGAGGAAGTGCTCACCGCAATGCTCGAAGGCGTGGTGCCGTCGCTGGACGACGTCCCGGAAGATATGCGCGCCGAGTTGGTCGAGATGACCTGGTGGGATGATGCTCGGCTCATGGAGACCGCCCATTCCGTGATGCCCGAGGAGGACCAGGCCCGCATGGTCGAACTCAGCACGAGCGGACCGTCTTCATCGGCAGAACAGGATGAGCTGGACGCCCTGCGAACGGATTACGGACGGATCACGCTCCGCAAGGCGCGAGCGACAGCACTGCTCAGCATCCGCAGCGGCAAGCGGCTGTTGGCCGAAGCCGACGCCGCTTGATGCCTGACGCCATCTCGAGGGCGCTCAAGGAGCGCATCACCGCCGAAGCCGGCTATCGATGCGGGTACTGCCTCACGGACCAGCGAGTCAGTGGCGCCCGGATGCACATCGAGCACCTCATACCGCGCGCCCGTGGCGGCGGATCGGAGCCGGCCAACCTCTGGCTGTCTTGCGCCTGGTGCAATAGTTATAAGGGCACGCAAACCGAGGCCCTCGATCCGGACACCGGCGATCGGGTCTCGCTCTTCAACCCACGCGAACAGGGCTGGTCGGAGCACTTCGCCTGGACGGATGGCGGGGTCCGCATTCGGTGTCTCACCCCGATGGGCCGAGCCACGGTGGAGGCCCTACGCCTGAACAACCCCTACATCGTTCCCGCGCGCCGGCTGTGGGTCGTAGCGGGGTGGCATCCGCCGGCGTAGCGGTTGCGGCTCAGGGCCGCGGTGGTCACGAAACGGGGTCCGACTCGATGTCGGCGAGGAGTGAAGAGGGGATGCGAGCACGTCCGAGCTGCTTAAGCAGATCGCAACCGTCCGTTGTCCTCCGAGAAAGGCCATTGCGGACTTCTCCAAGGTCGACAGCCCGACCCAAGCGTAGATGCCGCTCCGCAAAACAGTCCCACAAACCGCGACAGCCGGGCTTGCCAGTTGGGGATGGATACGGAGGAACACCTACCGCCGCGAGCCAGCGCAGCGAGGCGCCCCATGGAAGTGCTCCGCGCCCTCAATCACCCATCACTATCGCTCAAAGGCATCGGGATTCAAAATGCGTAGCCTGGATCAATGGAAGTTCAACGCATAAGGGAAAAACTCTACCATGCCCATGGATTCGTCATGAACCGCGCGGAGCGTATCTACCGACTGCATGCACTGCTGCGGCAAAGGCCCCACTCGCTCGCCCAGCTCATGGAAGCCTTGGAGGTGTCGCGCGCAACGCTCGTGCGCGATCTCGGCTACATGCGCGACTTCATGGGCGCGCCGATTGATTACGACCGCGCCAGCAACGGCTATCGCTACGAGGAATCGACCAGCTTCGAGCTGCCCGGACTTTGGCTGAACGAAAGCGAGCTGCATGCCCTCCTCGCTAGCGAACGGCTGCTCGATCTCGTCCAGCCCGGACTCCTCGCCCCCTATCTCGGACCGCTGCGGACTCGGCTGCGCAGCCTCCTGAGCCAGAGCGGGCATAGTGCTTCCGCCGTGAGCGAGCGCATCCTGCTTCAGCCCGTCGCCGCGCGACCCGCGGAGCCTCAGCGCTTCGGCATCATCACCGCCGCCTTGCTTGAGGGCCGGCAGCTCAGGATTCGCTACCACAGCCGGTCGAAGGACAGCCAGAGCGACCGTCTCATTCACCCGCAGCGGCTCCTGCGCTATCGCGACAACTGGTACCTGATCGCCGACTGCGACCACGCTCGCGCGCTCCGCACCTTCTCGCTCGACCGCATCACCCATGCGGAGAAGCTTGCCGGCCGGGCGCGCGTGCACGATCAGCAGACGCTCGACCGGTTCCTCGGCGCCAGCTTCGGCATCTTCTCCGGCAACGCCAGCGCGTGGGCCGTGCTGCGGTTCAGCCCAGAGGCGTCACGCTGGGTCGCGGACGAGGTTTGGCACCCGGACCAGCTCGGTCAATGGAGCGAGGGAAGCTACGAGCTCCAGATCCCCTACTCCGACCCGCGCGAGCTGCTGATGGACATCCTCAAGTACGGGCCAGAGGTCGAGGTGATGGCGCCAAAGGAATTGCGGGAGATGGTGGCGGAGCGCCTTCGATACCCCTCATGGGGATTCGGAACGTTGGCTGTCAAAGAGTGCAAGAGTTCAGGTGCAATCCTCATAATCCCTCATGGGGATTCGGAACACCCCTGCGCGGCCGCAGCGCGACCATCACCGCCATCTCATAACCCCTCATGGGGATTCGGAACGACCAGCGGCGCGATGTACGACCTCAGCCCGGACTCTTCATATCATAATCTCCATGGGGATTCGGAACGCTCCTTCCAATAGGCGAGTGCCAACAAGGTGAAGCCTCATAACCCCTCATGGGGATTCGGAACGATGCGCGTTGTGCATTTGGATATTACTCACTTGCCCTCATAACCCCTCATGGGGATTCGGAACGAGTGTTACGGACTCGCCATCCGCAAGCGTAATTGGCTCATAACCCCTCATGGGGATTCGGAACTCACCTCGCGAATCAGCGCAGAGTCTGCCCCGAGCACTCATAACCCCTCATGGGGATTCGGAACTGATCCGTCCAGCTTGGCGATAACACGATCGCCAGACTCATAACCCCTCATGGGGATTCGGAACGCGAACGCGCAAGCACCACGCTCGCGATGCGTCGAGCTCATAACCCCTCATGGGGATTCGGAACGCGCTGATCCGGCGCGAGAAGAAGCGAGAGCAGGCGCTCATAACCCCTCATGGGGATTCGGAACCCCTGAACGTGCCGCTCGCCAATTCATCGCGGAACGCTCATAACCCCTCATGGGGATTCGGAACGACTCAGCGATTGCGCGTTCAGCGCCGTGCGCCGATCTCATAACCCCTCATGGGGATTCGGAACTTGCGCCCCGCGCGAACAGCCGGGAGATCGGCCGTCTCATAACCCCTCATGGGGATTCGGAACCGTGAGCGCGACAGACGCATCGGGCAAAACGCCTTGCTCATAACCCCTCATGGGGATTCGGAACATCGTTTCGCAAGCGCGGCAAGCGCTGGTATGCCGACTCATAACCCCTCATGGGGATTCGGAACGCTTCGCAAGATGGGCGGCACCGTCCGCGACATCTGCTCATAACCCCTCATGGGGATTCGGAACCGCCCGCGTGCGCTTTGGTGAAGATGGCAGCGACGACTCATAACCCCTCATGGGGATTCGGAACCCTTACTCAACGCCGATCAGGGTCGCTGGGTCTACGCTCATAACCCCTCATGGGGATTCGGAACGAGGGCATCGTGCGCCAGTGCTGACGGCGCCAACCGCTCATAACCCCTCATGGGGATTCGGAACAAGGCCGAAGTCGCCTACGTCGGCGCACTCGTGCCGCTCATAACCCCTCATGGGGATTCGGAACCAGCGCCTGCGGCCCCGTGTAAGTCATTGATCGCGCTCATAACCCCTCATGGGGATTCGGAACTGGATTGCTCGCGATTGTGCTCGGACTGCAAGCGATCTCATAACCCCTCATGGGGATTCGGAACTACCGCAAGTCGAAAGAAGTCGTCTTTGTCCTGCTCCTCATAACCCCTCATGGGGATTCGGAACGGGTGTTTTCTCAATGGATCAGCGCCGAGGGCGCGGCTCATAACCCCTCATGGGGATTCGGAACATGCAGCAGGCCGAGTGCCTTGGTGCGCTGCATCGCCTCATAACCCCTCATGGGGATTCGGAACTATTAGCAATAGTTGCGTTGACATAAGCATACACTTCTCATAACCCCTCATGGGGATTCGGAACTCGTCGCGGCTTAACGGAGTGCCCCGGCTGTATGCAGCTCATAACCCCTCATGGGGATTCGGAACGGTCACCATTGCCTACTGGAAGAATTAAAGCATCTTCTCATAACCCCTCATGGGGATTCGGAACTTGCGTTGTTTGAACGCTTGCCGTCAAACGGAGATCACTCATAACCCCTCATGGGGATTCGGAACGGCACATCCTCGTCGAAGTTCTGCGGCTGATTACCCTCATAACCCCTCATGGGGATTCGGAACTGAAGCCGCTTGATCTGCTGCGGGACCGGAGGCGGTCTCATAACCCCTCATGGGGATTCGGAACCACGACCAGCGAAGACTTCGCGCTCGAACCCTTCCACTCATAACCCCTCATGGGGATTCGGAACTCGTCGCGGCTTAACAGAGTGCCCTGGGTGCATGCAGCTCAAAACCCCTCATGGGGATTCGGAACGCCGGGCTGCGCGGTCGCGGTATGTCCGTAGCCGATCTCATAACCCCTCATGGGGATTCGGAACGACGCCGAGCTGCCATTGGCGGGCGCCGGCGCGCAGCTCATAACCCCTCATGGGGATTCGGAACGCTCCCCGGTGGCGCTGTCTGCCGTGGGCGCCTGCTCTCATAACCCCTCATGGGGATTCGGAACATGCGGCGGCCTCCTGGATGGGACGCACGGCGTCGCCTCATAACCCCTCATGGGGATTCGGAACCCCAGTCGGTGCGGTGCGAGTGCTTATTGGCGCGATACTCATAACCCCTCATGGGGATTCGGAACCCGCCCGGCCAAGAAGATCACCGACACCGAGATCACCTCATAACCCCTCATGGGGATTCGGAACCTGTGTGGTCTGAGCGACCGCCACGCTGCCAAACGTCTCATAACCCCTCATGGGGATTCGGAACCAGCAACACGCAGTGCGCTACATCGCGACGCATATCCCTCATAACCCCTCATGGGGATTCGGAACGAGGCTAAAGCACAAAGAGACACCCGCAATGGATCGCTCATAACCCCTCATGGGGATTCGGAACTGCGGATTTTTGCAAAGACGTATGAGCCGCCTTCAACTCATAACCCCTCATGGGGATTCGGAACCGTGCACCAAAAGGCTCGTCTGCATCTTGGCGCCGGCTCATAACCCCTCATGGGGATTCGGAACGCGGTCAACGTGCTGCTGTTCGTCTCCGAACTCGAGCTCATAACCCCTCATGGGGATTCGGAACTCGCCTTGCGCTGGATCGTGTGCCAGATCACCGCCTCCTCATAACCCCTCATGGGGATTCGGAACTCATTGCATTGGCCTCTCTGTTGCGTGATTCAGTTCCTCATAACCCCTCATGGGGATTCGGAACGGTCGCTTTGATGGCGGCTTCGCGGTCTGCCTGGGTCTCATAACCCCTCATGGGGATTCGGAACCCGTTGATCAGCACACCGCCGCCGGTGGCATTGATCTCATAACCCCTCATGGGGATTCGGAACGCCTGGGGCAGGGGCACGAGACCTGGGGCCGCGAGGCTCATAACCCCTCATGGGGATTCGGAACGCGCGTGTTCTTTAAGCCGCGGGACGCCGGCAGCGGCTCATAACCCCTCATGGGGATTCGGAACACAGGTGGATGCCTTTAAGGCGCTGGGCGGCGGGGTCTCATAACCCCTCATGGGGATTCGGAACGCTCTGGTCTTCGTAGAGGACGCGGTTGACACACAGCTCATAACCCCTCATGGGGATTCGGAACGATCAATTCACCACCGAGCTAGACCGCGGTTACTGCCTCATAACCCCTCATGGGGATTCGGAACGATCGGCACCGAGCGCAGAACGCGCATCGATTACAACTCATAACCCCTCATGGGGATTCGGAACGAGGCAGTACCCGATCACGCGAGCTATGCCGTGCGTCTCATAACCCCTCATGGGGATTCGGAACGGATGATGAAGACGAAGTCGAAGTCGAGACGGACAATCTCATAACCCCTCATGGGGATTCGGAACGGCCCTGATCGCCGCGCCTGACAGTCTAGGCGGAGACTCATAACCCCTCATGGGGATTCGGAACGATCTGCGCAAGATTGCGCGTGTTCGCCAGTCCGAGTCTCATAACCCCTCATGGGGATTCGGAACGATCCGCAGTATCGACTTAAAGCGAGCGAACTGCTGCTCATAACCCCTCATGGGGATTCGGAACGTTCCGCCAGGCTGTCTGCACGCCCGTCCCGATCGGTCTCATAACCCCTCATGGGGATTCGGAACACGCGACGCGCGAAGGGAAGGTCGTCTCACACTCGGCTCATAACCCCTCATGGGGATTCGGAACCCTCGTTTTTGCGCGCCTCGACGCATGAGGAGTCTACACGAAGCAGGGCGTGCTAGCGGATGCATCGAGCCAGTGGAGCATCTGAGAGGGTGGTTCGAGGCTTCAGCGGAGGTCGAAGTCGGTCACAGGGTGTCAAAATCCGAGCTGTGGCGGTTGTCTTGCTCGCGCTTGACCTCGCCCTTACCGGATTGGTCCTTGACCAGATGAACCACATGAACATTGCGGCGGTTGGCGGCAGTGATCTCGGTGAGACGATCCTCAGGGATCATCACCTGGCTGAGCTCACGCCGCAGCCGTACGGCATTCGCTTCCGTGATGTCGCCGGTAAAGACCGAGTATTGCTCGTGGTTGAGGTAGCGACGCAGCAGCTTCCGAAAGATGCTCGTGCGTGTCGCTTCGACGTCATAGGTGACCAGCATGAACATCGTCAGACTCTACGTGTAAAGGCGACGTACTCTTCGACGTCGAGTACGTGTCGCTCGATCCCGAGCGCCTCGCGATAGATCCATTCACGATAGGTGCGATCTGCGTAGACCTCCTCCAGCCGCTGCGCGAATTGCTCCGATACGTGTCTCCGTCCGGTTTCCGTCAACAGACAGACGCCGTCCTGTTGCTCGAACCAGTTGTCAGCGAGCATCCGCCTGCGGGCCATACGGAAGATGAGCATGTCGACTACCACCGGCTTGAACGGCTCGCAGAGATCCAATCCCAAGGATGCGCGGCCGCGCCCCGGCGCATGCAACACGCTGAAGGTCTCCTCCAAGTGGGTCTTGCTGGCCTCGTGCCGAGCGACGGCGTAGGTCAACTGGTTCAAAAACGAGATCAGGCAGTTGGTCGGGTTATTCGGCGGTCGCCTGACCCTGGGCGTGAAATCGAGCGCAGTGTCGATGTGCTTCCAACCGCTGTAGTACCACTCGTGCAGATTACCCTCGACGCCCATCAAGACCTCGCTCGACTCAGCGATCCCGATCTTCGGCACCAGCTTTCGCATGCCTTTGATGATCCTGTCCAGGTCCTTGGCGCCGCGATAGTGGTAGTACCGCAGGTTCGCCAGCATGTTGTGTGCGGCCCCGCGTACGACCTCCCTGGCGACCGCCATGCGGCGCTTGTCATCCAGCAGCAGCGCCGCCTGTTTGAGCTTGACCAAGCCCGCTGGATTGCGGGCGACGGGCTCGAAGGCTCCCTTGCAGTAGCCGTAGAAGTCGAACACTGACACCCGGACACCGTGCTTGCCGCAGAGCGTCAGCAGCCGACTGTTCAGGCGCGCCTCTCCCAGCAGGACCAAATGACTGATGGACTCGATCGGTAACGACCGGGTGCGGTCACCGATGGTGATCGCCAGGGTATTCTCGCGCTGCTTCAGCTTGGCCTCGCGGGTGATGAACAGCGTTTCCATCAATCATGTCCACAAAAAGGAGCCAGCGAGCAGCTGGCGCAAAGTCCAATCCGGTGCGCGCCGGGGACGCGTTCGTTGAAGAACAACTGCTCCAGCTTCAGGCTGTCCGCCCAAAGCCCGTCGAGCAGCGCGTCGTCCAGCGACACCTCGCGCCAACGCCGATTGGTAAGTACTTGCACCCGCCCTGTCCAGATGCGTCCGGTCGCAATGGAGAGCATCAGTGCGTAGAAGCCGACCTGGCGATCCACCGCCCCCGACGCGCCGCCGGTGCCTTTGTTCTCGAAGACGATGGCCTGATCCCAATCGACCCGATCCGGCGCCAGGCCGAACAGCCCGACCGTGGAACGATCCCGCTTGTAGTGCGTCGCCTGATGCGCGGCACCGGTCGCGACGCGGCTGTTCCACTGCGCGAAGTTGACTCGGTGCAGGTACATCCAGGCCCGGCGCTCGCAGAGGTTGACGTGCTGGAAGTGCAAGCCATGCAGTTCCAGGCGGTCGACCCGTTCAGAGAACGCCGCTGACCGATTCCACTGGAATCTCTGGGTCATGTCCTGGTACCAGGCCGGTCAGTTGGACAAGCTTCGTGGCGGACTCGAAGGCCTCGGGCTCGTCGTCCCATTCGATGCGGTATTGGTCGACCTCAGTGAGCGCCTTGCACCAGGCCGGCACCAAGCCCTTCACGGGCAGCAAGCGCGTCTCGCCGGTGTGCGGGAAGTAGCAGACCCAGGTGCGCTCGGCCGAGTGGTCCTTGTCCTCGCGCCAGTAGTCATCGAAGTTGCCGGTGATGTGGATCTCGTCGCCGTCGTAGGTGCCGCGCTCATAGACGGTGGTCTCCCGGCGCAGCCAGACCCGACCGAACTCCAACGCCTCGCCACGCTCGTTCACCACCCGCACCCGCGGCTCGATGGAGCGCAGATCGAAGACCTGCTCCCGAAACAGCTTGAGCCAGCGCTCGACGTGCTCCTTGCAGCCGGGCTGCGCCTCCAGCCGGCGCACGTCCTGTTCCAGCCGATACAGCGTCTTGCAGGCGTCCGGGCGATGCTTGAACAGATGCGCACCCTGGTGCTTCTTGTAGCTCGGATGCGCCATCAGCGCGTTCCAGTAGAGGCCGGCGCAGAAGTTGGCGCGCTTGGAAAGTTGTCCGAAGGTGCCCGGCGCGAGCGGCCCGCTGCCGGTAGCTTGAGCGGCCCGGCTCAACACGTTCGTCAGCGCCTCGATGCCGACCTCCTCGCCAGCATGCTCCTCGATGAAGGCCCTCAACTGCCGCAGCCAGCCCGCGCGCATCTGCTTGTCGCTGTCCAAGCGCAGCATGACCCGACCATCCTCGCCACGCCGTGCCGCCCGACCATAACGCTGCAGGAAGTTCATCGGCTCCATGCCCGGCTCCATGAGCATGAAGTTGGCCTGGCGGAAGGTCACGCCCATCTCAACGCTGGCGGTGGCCAGGATGAGCCCGAAGTCGTGCGGGTTCTGCTTGCGCCCGAAGGCGAGCCCGGCAGCGGTCAAGCCGCGCGCAACACTGTCGCGGATGCTGTTGATCACCAAGACCCGCGAGAGGTCGATACCGCCCGCGGTGAGCCTCCGCGCGAGCGCGGTCAACTCGCGCTCCAGGTTTGCGACGGAGTCGAAGATCGCGACCACCTGTCGCCCCTGCTCGAGCTCTGCCGCGATCGCGGGGAGGTGTTTCAGGATCAGCGCCGATAGCGTTGGCGCTTCCTCCAACGAGAGCACGACATCGCCGTGCAACGGTCGCCCCTCATCGACCAAGGTCTCGCTCAACGGAGCGATCTGATCCGCGGGCACCCCCACTTGCGCCAGGGTCGGCAAGAGATCCAACGGCGTTGCGGACAGAAAGCTCAGCTTGGCGCCGCCGTAACCGCGCACCCCTACTTCGCGTTCCACCGTCAGCAGCCGCGCAAACACAGCCGCGAGCCCGAAGCCCCGCTCCTCGATGGTGTGGAATTCATCGAAGACGATGTGATCGAAGTCGTTCAACAGGTCGAAGACGCCAAGTCCATCACTGCCGGCCTGCACCCGGCGCCGGATCAACAGGCCGCTCACGACCTCCGGCACCGCGATGATCATCTCGCCATGGCCGGCATGGGGTGTGAGCTCCTGCATTTGACGCAGCCGATGCCCGCTGACGTTGATTACCCCGGCCTCGCGCAAGGCGAGGGTTTGATCCGAGCTCCAGAGTGCAACGGCACGCTCAGCACGCGGCTGCGGCCAACCGGCCTCAATCAGCTCTTGCACCAGAGCGCCGGCCAGGTTCTGCGCCAGGCGTCGGGTGGGCACGATGAACAGGATGCGTGCCTCCTGTTCGAGCAGCGCCCGTTGGAAGGCGTAGCTCTTGCCAGCTCCGGTGGGCGCGTCGGCCACCCGGATAGGATGCGCGTCATGCAGTAGCGCATGCTGTAACGGCGAGAGGCCGTCGCCACCCTTGGCGACGCAATGGCGTGCGATAGTTATTTCCATTTTCGGACCTCATCCGTCGCATCCTTCAGCGGCATCGGCGCGGTTAATTGCAGCCCGTAGAGAAGGAAGCGCTCGACCTGCAATTCCTGCTCGAACAGCATCGCCGTGGCCGCATTCAGCCGTACCCTCTCCACCGTCCGGTCGGGCTCCAGCTTGACCATGCCGTTGCGGTGCAGGCCGACGCGGATCACGATCTCATCGGCGCCAACCACTTTGAACGGGTCCGGGCCGAACAGGGCGCCCTGAAACTGCACCGCCGGTGGCACCTCCTGAATACTCCAGAACTGCTTCAGGTTGCCCTTGCTCACCACATCCCGGAGCTTCTTCTGAAAACCGCCCTCTTCCTCCAGATTCAGCCGCCGGGCGATAGGGGGCAGCAGCCGCGGCTGCTGCGTGGTGAGCACCGATGCGCGCCAGGGCATCGCCGACCAGTCGCGCTTGTAGTCCTTCGCCGGCAGGGCACACCAGGCGCGGGCGTAGCCGAGTGCGCTGGCCAAACCGAAGCACAACGCGCTGTCGCTGATCAGTTCCGGCAGGGTCGCGGTGCCGCCCTGGACTGCCAGCGAGTGGTAGGCGAAGGGCGTCAGCGTCGTGGCCTTGAGCCCAATGACTGCCGTCATTTCTTGCCGCTCTCGAACCAGCCGTCGAACAGCTTGACCATCGCCTCAGCGGCGCCTTGGTACTCCTGTTCCAGCGCTCCACCCGGCGCGTTGAAGCCCGCGATCAGGTCATCCACCCAGGTCTGCACATCCGCGCCAGGGATCACGGTCGCATGCTTGGGCCTGAGCACCTCATCCAGTGCCGTCTTCGCCTGTTCCACGTCCATCGCGTTGTTGCCGCCGACCGTCTTCAGCAATTCGTAGGGCGAGGTCTCCGCCTTCTCGAACTTGTCCGCATAGAGGCCGACGAAGTGGGTGCGCAAGTTGATGCCGGTCACCGAGGTCTGCCCGCCGTAGCTGCCGGCGAGCCCCACCGACAACAGCAGGTGTTTGAGGCCGATGGGCGGCAGCAGCTTGCCGCGCGTGGACAGCACCTGCACCAGCAGCGCACCCGGGGTCACGAAGTGGCGGCTGAACAGGTTGTCGGTGTTCTTCTTGGCCTCCGCATCCCAGAGCGTGCCGTTCTCGAAGCCGCGGTTGTGGAAGCTCTCGCCCACCACGTGATACTTCGGTCGCAAGCTCAGCGCATCGGAATAGTTCACCGCGGCGCGCACCGGCAGCACCTTGCTCTCGTGGTTCGCCGAGTCGCCGAACACCAGCGTATTGAGGTCGAACGACTCGGAAGCCCTCGATCCCTTCGGAATGGCTGTGCGGTTCTGCGGATAGCGACCACCGGCGTTCATAGCCCGCAGGATCTGCAGGCCACGCCCGCGCTCGGGATACTTGAACTTGTTCGGAATGGCGCGGACCCAGGTGTCGTCGTGAAACTCGATATCCGTGATCTCCTGCTCCGCGTTGCGGATCACCAGCGGCGCGATCGCCTCGCGCAGCAGTACCACAGAGACGCAACCGAGGTTCTTTCGTTTCGGATGCAGATAGCTGTCCTTGTCGCCGTGGCTCTGTTCGAGCAGTTGGTCCAGTTGCGGCAGGTAGTCGTTCAAGCGTTCCATGGGTTGGCTCCGTTCAGTCGGCGTTCTCGGTAGTGGTTTCGGACTCGGTAGTGATCTCGGGCTCCGCATCGCTCTTTGTGCGCGGGGCGGTGAGGAAGGACATGCGGTAGATGCTCGCCAGCACACGCCGGTTCGCTTGGGCAGGCGGGCGGCCATCGAGGACGCCAAACCAGACGTCATTAACGAAGCGACGGGCGAAGGCAATGCACTCGTTTGTCAGCGAGACTTCACTCCGCGTCGTCTTGGCCGACTGCTGTTGCCGACGCACTAGGTTGGTCTCCAGCTCGCCCGCAACGGCCATCGCCAGCGACTCAGCATCACGCTGATTCAGCTTCCACGCCGCAATCGCTGTCTCCAGGCTGAGGCTAAAGGTCAACAGCTCCAAATTTGCCGAGGCCATGGCGCCGGGGTATCGCTGAATCCGCGCCGCTGCGCGTCCCAGCTCAACCAAGGGTGCTTCGGTGTCGCTCATCAGGGGTTCCTCCATCAGTTGCTCAAATTCCCGCCAGAAACGGCCGCTCCGGTCCGATTGCCCATCCTTCGCATCGTCGTGAAGCTGCGCCCAGGCCAGACAGACCGCGCCCAAGCGGGTCGCCGGACGGGCGTAGCGGTCGAACACCTCGAACCCGAGTCCGTTCGTGCTCAGGATCAGATTCGCGGTTTCCAGCCGCTCCAGCGCGCTCGGAATCTGCTCCAGGCGCAGCTGGCTACCACCGATCAGGTCCGCGAGGCGACGCGGCATGGCATCGAAGGCGAAAAAAGCGCGCTCTTGGGTTGGAAGGCCCCGGAAGAGATGGACAGGCCGCCCAAATCGCAGCGCCGCGCGCAGCAGCAAACGCAGCTGATCGACTTGGTCTTCTGTCCGTTCAGGCATTCGCTCGAAGCGGGCAACGCGATAGCGGTGACGATAGGCGTCAAATCCGCGGTAAACCCGCCCCTTAGAGACCTGCTCTCGTGCCAGGTCGTAGACCGACAGGTTGCCGAAGTCGGCCTCGCTGGCCAGAGCCAGCGCGGCGAACAGGCCTGTGGTCGATGGCGATGACAGCAAGGTCGGAATGCCATCCGGCTTGCCGCCAGCGGCGGCATGCACATGCGAGCGGAACCGGTGCTCGGCATAAGAGACGGGCGAAACCTGGGCCTCGCCCTGTGCCGAATCGACATCTTCCAGGCGGCCGTCACGACCGGAGAAGGCAGATTTCTTGATCTCGTAGAGCTTGTCCGCCGGAGTGAAGGTCGCTCGCGGTGTCAGCGGTTGATCAGTGAACAGGCAGCGCTTGTTGCCGGCGCCACCGGAATGCACTGCCCTGCTCGTAAGCGCCGCGGCGAAGTGCGCCACGACCGCCTCCACAATCGGCGCACCCTTGCTATCGATGCTATCGCGCAGCCCGGGCTCACCCTCCGCTCCTTCCAGCCAGCGTCGCAGCAATCCATCATCCCCCCAGACGCGCTCGAAAACCTCCGCGTCTTCGCTGGCGATGGCGACGGCCCAAAACCCTGTGAACACCTGGCGCGAGATACGATCCGCGAGCGCGGCGATCCATTCCGGACGCTCGACGCCGACCGCCTCCAAGAGCTGTTGCTCGCGGCTTTCGTACTCCGGTAGCTCTCTGACCTGCTTGTGATTCAGCAACGCCAACAGGTGCGCGGTACGCCGCAGGTGCAGTTGCGCCGTTTCGGGGAGTTCTCCCGGCGACGGGAACGGTGTGAGGGTCTGACCGGCCGCTTTCGGCCATGCGGGCGACAGTCCGAGGCCGCCAAGCAGCTCGTCCAAACGCGCGGTGTGGAACTCATCGGCTAAGCTTGCCTTCACTAGGAACAGCCGCCCGAATTCCCGGTCCAGAGGCACCGTGCCCGTGTACTCGAGAAGGCCCTCGTGGTCGGGTTGCGCATCGAGCAACTCAGGCACCGCTCGCACCGACACGTTGACCCGCAGGTGGAACAGCTCCCGAGTCAGCTTCTTGCCGAGCCGTTTGATCCCTGCTTGCTTGATCTCGTCCGCCTGCTCCGCGGGGATCAGCATCACCAACCGCCCATCCTGATGAACCTCGATCAGCGGCGGCACCTGCGTCAGCCGCTCGCATTGCGCGGACAAGTAGCGTTGCAATTCGTCCACTAGGAACGGGTGATGCGGGTCGAACAGATCGATCTTCGCCCAAGACTTGAGAAACCCCGTGGATAAGGCTGCGTCCTGCTCCAGGCGCTTCAGGACAGCATCGATGCCCTCTTTGAGCCAGAGCCCGTCTAGCTTGTCGGCGAGGGCGATATATCGCATCAGATGTCGGAGCGCGCGCGGCGGTGCGGTAGCTGCCGGGCTGCGATGGACTTGGCTCGTCTCGGCATGCTCGATCAGCGCCCGGATTTGATCGGGCTCCAAGGCATACTCCGGCTCGACAAAATCATCCAAGCCATAGGCCGACCAGCGCTCCGCCAGCGGTTCCAACGGGAGCGCGGCGTCGCGGGTCAAACCGAGGTCCTTGTCCAGGTCGTGCATGAAGGCGATGGCGGCCACCACCCGGAGCTCCGAGCGCAGCGCGTCCTGATCCAACTCCGAATTCGCTGCCAACGTATCCAAGGCCGCGAAGGTGACGGCGCCACGCACCACCGACAGGAGATGGTCGAGCAGCGTGACGTTGGTGCTCTCGGCATAACGCTCGCGCAGGCTGGGGTCAGCGGACCAACCGCCCTTGCCGCTGATGGTCATCAGCCGGACCGGTCGCACGTCGATATCACGCTCGGTCTCGATCTTCTTTTGCTTCTGCGCGGACAAGGCGCCGACACGATCAGTCAGCACATGCCGTTCGACCACCTCGCGCATGAACGCCTCGTAGACGGCTTTCGCAAGTGCAATCGCTTCCTGTTTTGTATCGCTCATCGTCCGACTCCCTGTTCCGCCAATCCGAGGCAGCCGAAGCCGTTGCGGGTCTTCTCGCCGAGCCCGGCATACCAGGCCAGCAGCAAGTCCTCGCGGCTGCCCGCGAGCACTAGCGGCGCCTGCATGCCGATGACGAACGCGGCACGGCCGTTGCGCAGTCGCTTGGTACTGACGAGTACAGAATGGCGAGGGTTTGCGCGGAGGAACAAGCTATCGGGTTGCACGCTTAGCGAGACGCTGCGGCCGGCGATCTTGCTGAGCCTGGCGTTTGCCGCTGCCGACAAATCGACCTGATCGAGTTGCGTCAACCAGCGCTTCTTCTTGGAAGCTGGGTCGCTGATCGCGATGGGCGAGAGCGCCAGCACCCCGAGTGCGCCCGGATCATCGCAGACTGGCGGCGCCTCGGTACTTGTTGAGGCTGCGGAGAAATCCAGCAGTTCGCCGGTCGATGCCCTCGCATAGCGCACCGCCGCGGGGTCGAGCGCCGAGACAGTAGCCGCCAGCGCAGCACTCGGTGTGGAGATGATCAGGCTGTGCACCCGCCCCTCATGTGCACGATGGTAGCCTAGGGCAGCAAAGGTCCAAGGCTCGGCCCCCGCGCCGATGACTTGCTCGGGCGCTGCTCCCGCAGCAATTAAGCCGTTGACGACAGCGTCGTGTACCAGGTCTTGGTGTTGGAACTCTGCCCACTGCCCCCGCGGCAGCGATAGTCGAATCCGTTTCATGACAGCCTCGCGCTTCGGTGACTTGGGCTAGACTTTAGCTCAAAGCCATGACCTATGCGAGCGAAAGACTGTCATGAAACATGACATGATCAGGCGATTTGCCTTCATTGAGGCCCGGCTGTTCTGGGCTGGCGGGCTTACCGCAACCGAGTTAGCGGAGGCCTTTGGCATCGCGCGGCAAAATGCACAACAGACCATTAAGCGTTATGCCGAGCGACATCCCGGCCAGATGCGCTACGAGGCGACCCAAAGACGCCAAGTGCCCACTGAAGGGTTCGGCGCGCACTATATTCGTGAAGACGTTGGCCGATTCCTGGACTACCAGCGGGCCGCGAGCTACACAGCGCGCTTCTATGATGAGCCGAGTTGGGCTGATCTACCGTTCACTGATGTCGATGCGCTTGCGCATCCCCTCTACGACAAGCATGCCGCAAGAATCGCGCTTGAGGCTCTCCGTCGCCAGTCTGTCGTTGTCATCAGTTACTGGGCGAAGACTGGCTCTCGCTCTCGACCCATTTCTCCGCATCATTTGGTGTATGCGGACGGGCGGTATCACCTACGTGCCTATTGCCATCAAGAAGCGGACTTCCGGGACTTCACCATTGCACGCATCGCGACAGCCGAATTCTCCGATGAACCCTGGGTTTCGGGAGAAAGTGACAAAGAATGGAATGAACGCATCGACCTTGAATTCGAGATCAACCGGCAACTCGACCAACCGGCGCAGGATGCCCTGATGCAAGACTACGTCAAGGCAGGCGATACAACACTCAAGATCCGAGGCGTACGCAAAGCTATTGCGTTCTATCTTGAGAGGAGGCTAACTCGGGCTGATCCTCGTTACCAACTTCCTCTCTGGAAAAGAGCCTGAAAGGTCACGCTGACCGTAATTGAGCGCGATTTTCGGGAGGGATGAGCTCCTCTATTTTTGGCTTACATCTAATCAGCCGCCTGCTGGCTGTCACAGAAGCGTAACGATTGGCGCTTGACCGCGGGCAGGTTTTGCGGATCGATTCTTGCCGTCGGGTCAAGCCGGCGGCTGCATGGCTCGATCCGGCGCGTAGGCGCTCGGCGTCTGCCCGGCAGCTCGACGATGGCGAGCTCACCGCTGGGCGGCCACGCTAACATCAACGCATCAAGATGCGAGGTGCCATGATGCGAACGACCTTGGATATTGACGACGACGTGCTCGCCGCAGCGAAGGAGCGCGCTCGATTGCGCAAGGTCTCCGCCGGCAGGATGGTGTCCGATCTGCTGCGCGAGGCGCTTTCCGGCAGCAGGGCGCAGGACGACACGAGGCAGCGCCCAGTGGCCGGATTTCGGCCCTTCGATGCGCGCGATGTGATCGTCACAAACGACGATATCGACGCCCTGAGAGACCGGGAAGGCGTCTGATGCGGGCGCTGTTGGACGTCAATGTGCTCGTCGCATTGCTGGACGCAAGCCACATGCATCACGGCACCGCGATGCGCTGGCTGGAGCGTGAGCAGGCCCACGGTTGGGCATCCTGTCCGATCACGCAGAACGGCTGTATCCGGATCATGTCTCAGCCCGCCTACCCGGCGCCGTTGCCCGCGGCCGCCGTCGTGGCGCGGTTGGCCGAGGCCGTAGTAGGGCCGGATCATCAGTTCTGGCCGGACGACCTGAACCCGGTTGTCGAACAAACCCTGACCTGGGGACAGGTGCTGGGGCATCGCCAATTGAATCGTCACGCAACGCCAGTTGAGCGGGCATGACCGGCCCGCCGTTCCCGATGAAACATTCCGCCCGCCCAGGCGGTCCTACTGTCAATTCTGACCGTAGAAAGGCTCGTACCCGATGCTTCCATCAAGATTTCTCGCAGTTGCCACTCTCCTGCTCAGCCTTCCACTCCAGGCCCTCGCCGCCACTGACTCGATCGTGCTCGGCATGGGCTGCTTCTGGGGCGCCGAGAAGCGGATGTCCGCGATCCCGGGCGTCCTCGATGTCGAATCCGGTTACGCCGGCGGCGATGCCGAACGCGCCGGCTATCGCGACGTGTTGAATCTCGAGAAGCGCATCCAGCGCGGCCGCACCGACGAGCGCAACCACGCCGAGGTGGTCAAGGTCACCTTCGATCCCGAGCAGGTCAGCCTGGAGCGCGTTCTGATCGGTTTCTGGGAGAACCACGATCCGACCCAGGGGGACCGCCAGGGTAACGACATCGGCAGCAACTACCGCAGCGCGATCTACTACAACAGCGACACGCAGCGCGATGCCGCCCTCGCGACCCGCGATGCCTACCAGCAGGCGTTGAGCGAGGCCGGCTACGGCGCGATCACGACCGAGATCGCACCGCTGCGCAACTACAACCGCGCCGAAACCTATCACCAGGACTATCTAAAGAAGAATCCGAACGGCTACTGCGGGCTCGGCGGCACCAATGTCGCTTATCCAGGGACCGTCCCTGGAGATGGCCAGCAGCTAGCCTCCGCGCAAGCCCCCGAGCAGCTCGAGGCCAGCGACCTGAACCGCGAGCGGCAGCTGATCGTGTTCGAGGCCGAGGACTGTCCGTTCTGCAAGCAGTTTCGCGCCGAGGTCCTCGACCACTGGTCGTCCGACATACCGGTGATCAGCACCCTGAACCCGAGGCCGCCGCAGGGCTGGGAGCTGGAGAAGGCGCTGTTCGCAACACCGACCATGGTGCTCTTCGAGGACGGCGAGGAGGTCTCGCGCTACACCGGCTACAAGGGCGACAAGGAGCGGTTCTGGAAGTGGCTCGGCTTCCAGATCCTGACCCCGGCGCAGCAACGTATCGCCTTCGAGCAGGGGACCGAGCGTGCGTTCACCGGCTCGCATCTCGATGAGAAGCGCCCGGGCGTCTTCGTCGATCCGATCACCGGCGCGCCGCTGTTCCGCAGCGACACCAAGTTCGAGAGCGGGACCGGCTGGCCGAGCTTCTTCAATCCGGTCGAAGGGGCGTTGACCTACCACGAGGACCGCTCGCACGGGATGCGCCGGACCGAGGTCCGCAGCGCCAGTTCCGGCATCCATCTCGGTCATGTCTTCGACGACGGCCCGCCGCCGACCGGTAAACGCTACTGCATCAACGGCAACGTGCTGAGCTTCGTGCCGGACTCGCAATAACCATCCCAAGAGCCAAGCCGGCCGCGGCCAGCTCGTCTGGCCGCGCCAACATCGTCAACCGTACCGATATCCGTACAGACCCTGTTGGTTATCCTACATCACTGCTGCCACAATCAAAGGGGTAGTGCTCGCATTAGGTTAGACGGCTATATCACCGCGAGCGATTGGTGACATTGAGCATGTGTCGCCGAATCTTGGGGACGGTTCAGAAGCGCAGATCCAGCGTCGCGCCACCGAACGGCGCCGTATCGTAGTCGGAGCGATCGATCAGGTTCCCGTCAGCATCTTCAAGCCGCAGTTCGCCATCGAACTCTACCCCGGCGAAGAGGCTGAGGCTGAGGTGATGACCGAAATGCCGGGTCGCGCCCAAAAACACCGGAATTGAGGTGTCTTGACCGATGCCACCGGCCGCGATCCCATCATCATCGAGCCGAAATCGGGCCTTCTCATAGCGCGCGCCAAGCGAAACGTCCCAGCGCTCCGATGGGGTCCAGTCGAGCGTCAGCCCCGGCCCGCGGGTCGCCGCAAAGCCACGGCCGGTGCGGAGACTGAGCGTGTCAGTGAGGCGCCAATCGAGCGCGAGGATCGGGAACCAGTCGGTCTCGTCCTCGAGCTCCGAGAACACCCCGAAACCCGGCCCGATGCTGAGGCGGTCGCTGACGCGATAAGAGGCCGCCGCAAGCAACCCGCCGAACTGCCCGTCATCGAGACTGGCACCGTCCTCGGCGAACCAGCGCAGTGTCGGCACTGCGAACAGATTCCAGCGCTCGTCCGCCTTCCAGGATGCCGTCCCGCTCAGCCGTGCCTCGCGCGCATTGGACCATGGGCGAAGTCCGGCAAAGCCGCTGCCCCCGTCAAAGTAGTAATCACGCCCGCCGTAGCCGAATGACAGCCCCAATCGCAGATCCGATAACGCGGGATAGTCGGCGCCAACAAGCACGGACCAGGCGTCGACCCCGACCTCGCCGCCCGTGTCGAGATCGGTTTGCCATTGGTGCAATGCCCCGCTCTCGAAACGCACCCGCCAGGCATCGCCGGCTGGCTGAGCCGCCACCGGGACCGCGCATGCCAGCAGAGCGACACAAGTGAGCGGAGAGAGCGTCGAAGCAAATCGGCACATGTTCAGACGATCCGTTATGGGTTCAGGCGATCCGGCTCTCGCCGGAACTACTCGGTCAAGCAGCTACAGCTGCAGTATAGTATCAATGATGCAACAGCGCGACCTTCTCGCAACAGCGACGCGCTGATCGCACGCCGTCTCGGCCTGAGCAGGCCAACCCCTGGCCGAGCCTAGGCCGAGCCCAGGCCGAACTTGGCCGTCGTGACGCTAAGTCGCGGGGGCCATCATCGGGGATGGCGCCGTTCCGTGAGCGTTGGCGCGAACCACACCCGCCGGTGCCTCCTGTGTGCATCTATCCCATCGATCCGCGTTATCGATTTCGGTTCCCCGGCAAAAACCCTTACCCTACGCGGCCAAAAGCAAGCCAGCGCTGCAAGGGGGGAAGCTACGCCGATGCGCGTTTTCAATCAGATCAATCTCCAGAACGTCAAGGGCGACCTATTCGGCGGCGTCACGGCCGCGGTCATCGCGCTGCCGATGGCGCTCGCCTTCGGCGTCGCCTCGGGCGCCGGCGCCGAGGCCGGCCTCTACGGGGCCGTACTGATCGGCCTGTTCGCCGCGTTATTCGGCGGCACACCGACGCTGATCTCGGAGCCCACCGGGCCGATGACCGTCGTCTTCACCGCCGTGATCGCGACCATGATGGCGGCGAACCCCGAGAACGGCATGGCGATGGCGTTCACCACCGTCATGCTCACCGGCATCTTCCAGCTCACCTTCGGGGCGCTCAAGCTCGGGCGCTACGTCACGATGATGCCGTATACGGTCATCTCCGGGTTCATGTCCGGCATCGGCTTCATCCTGATCATCATCCAGCTGCCGCCGTTGCTCGGCTATGCCTCGCCGCCGGGGGGCGTGCTCGGCTCCTTGACGGCGCTGCCAGGGTTCTTCGCCGAGGTCAAGCCGGCCGAGACGACGCTCGGCCTCCTGTCGCTGGCGATCCTACTGCTGACGCCGAAGCGCTTCCGTCGCTTCATGCCGCCGCAGCTGCTCGCGCTGGTCGTCGGCACGCTGCTGGCCATCTTCGCGCTGCCGCAGCTGTTCGATGGCGATACCTACCGGGCGATCGGCGCCGTGCCCGGCGGCCTGCCCTCGCTGCACATGCCGACCTTCAGCGCTGGTCAATGGCAGACCATCGTCATCAATGCGCTGGTGTTGGCGCTGCTGGGCTCGATCGACGCCCTGCTCACCTCGGTGATCGCCGACAGCCTGACCCGCACCCAGCACAACTCCGACAAGGAGCTGATGGGCCAGGGCCTCGGCAACCTGGCCTCGGGGCTGTTCGGCGGCCTGCCCGGCGCTGGCGCCACCATGGGCACCGTCGTCAACATCCAGACCGGCGGCCGCAGCGCGCTCTCGGGCCTGACCCGCGCGATCCTGCTCGCGGTGATCGTCTTCGGCGCCAGCGGGCTGGTCGAGCCGATCCCGAAGGCGGTGCTCGCCGGCATCGCGATCAAGGTCGGCATCGACATCATCGACTGGGGCTTCCTGCGCCGCGCGCACAAGGTCTCGCTGCGCGGTGCCCTGATCATGTATGGCGTCATCGCGATGACGGTCTTCGTCGATCTGATCACCGCGGTCGGCATCGGCCTGTTCGTCGCCAACGTGCTCACCATTCGCCGCCTCGCCGATCTGCAATCCGAAGGCGTGCGCGTGCTCGGCCTGCCCGACTCCAGCGAGGGTCTCACCTGCCCGAACGCCAGCCAGGAAGAACGGCGCATCCTGCGCGATCCGAGCAACGGCGTTGTGCTGCTCTGCCTGAGCGGACCGCTGATCTTCGGCGCCGCGAAGGCGGTAACGCGACAGCAGAACGATCTCCTTTCGGCACGGTCATTGGTCGTCGATCTGAGCGATGTGCCCCACCTGGGCGTGACCACGTCGCTCGCCGTCGAAGGCGTGATCCGGGAGGCCCTGCATCATGGCTGCCGCGTCTACCTCGCCGGGCTCCAAGAGCAGCCGCGCAAGCGCTTCGAGAATCTCGGACTGGCCAAGGTGATGCCGGCCGAGAACTGGATCGACTCGCGCGCCGATGCGCTCAAGCGGGCGGTCTCCGAGCGCGCCGGACAGGGCGCCGGACAACGCATCGATTCGTCGCCAGGCACGCAACGGGGCTGACGGACGCCAGATGCGGCATCAGTCTGCAGCACCGGCGCTCTCAGGAGCCGACCGGGCCGCTCGCGCATCACCGGCCGGCACTGTCGATGATGCCCCTTGCTCGACAGGCCAGTGCGCAACCGCGGCCGCCGCTTCGCCCGGCGGCACGCGGTCGAGCGCCGGAACACCCGCCCACCCCTGACCGATCGCGCGGCGATGAGCAGACTGAAGCGTCCCCAAGAGCCCCCGCGGCCCAGCGTGTTGCATCGCCTCGACTGCCTCCGGGGAGGGCAGGGTTGGCGCCACCGACGTCGGATAATAGATAAGCGCCTCGCTTGCAGCGCTCGCAGTCCCCGTCACCAAGAGTCCTGCGATTGCCAGGCCTGCAATGCACCGAACGGTTCGCGTCTGCTTCATCGTCTTGCCCTCGCTGCTCCAGGACGTGGAGACACCCTCATCAGGTTGTGGGCTCGTTGCTTTCGGCCCGCCCCTTCCTGAGGTGCGGACGGAGCAGGCGTGTCACATTCGGGATTCGAGAAGAAATCTATCGAATTTGACGAACCTATCGATTTCTTCCGATCCGTGCGCGATTAAAGTCCGATAACCGGTCGGGGCAGACTGCCCACATCCTCCACCTCGTGGCCAAAAGGGCCGATTCCGGGCGGCCGATAAAGGGCTCGGGAGAAGGCGCGTCCCATCGAAGCGCGGCGCGCCAGCTCATCGCACCCGAGGGTCGCCTCAGCAACGCAGCAGACGCGCCGTTGCCAGGACGGTGCGCTGCTCTGAGTCGTGTCGATAACGAGGAGTGAAGAACGTGGAAGTATTACTCGACTTCGGTGCCCGATTCGTGCACCAGCTGCAGTCGCCAACATTGGCGTTCTTGTTGGGTGGCATCCTGATCGCCGCGCTTGGCTCACGGCTGACAATCCCCGATGCGATCTACAAGTTCATCGTCTTCATGCTGCTGCTGAAAGTCGGCATGAAGGGCGGCATGGCGATCGGCGAGGCCGATATCGGGGCGATGCTGCTGCCGGCATTGATCGCGGTGTTCATGGGCTGTCTGATCGTCATCATCGGACGCTACACCCTGGCGCTGCTGCCCGGCATTCGCACCGAGGACGGCATCGCGACCGCCGGACTATTCGGCGCCGTGAGCGGCTCGACCCTCGCCGCGGGCACGGTGGTGCTGGAATCTGAAGGCATCCCCTACGAGCCCTGGGCCGTCGCGCTGTATCCGTTCATGGATATCCCGGCCCTGGTCCTGGCCATCGTGCTCGCCAGTGTCTACCTGAAGAAGAAGAAGGACGGGGCCGGCGAAAAGGTCGCGATCTGGCCGATCGTCAAGGAAAGCCTGCAGGGCTCGGCGCTCTCGGCCTTGCTGCTCGGGATTGCCCTTGGGCTGTTCACGAACCCCGATCGCGTCTTCGAGAGCTTCTATGAGCCGCTGTTCCGTGGTCTGCTCTCGGTGTTGATGCTGATCATGGGCATCGAGGCCTATGCCCGGCTGAATGAGCTGCGACGCGTCGCCCACTGGTTCGCCGTCTACGCGGCCATCGCGCCCCTGATGAACGGCCTGATCGCCTTCGGGCTGGGGACCATCGCCCACTATCTGGTCGGCTTCAGCCCCGGCGGTGTGGTGCTGCTCGCCGTGATCGCGGGCTCGAGCTCGGATATCTCCGGACCGCCGACGCTGCGTGCTGGAATACCGACGGCGAACCCCTCGTCCTACATCGGCTCATCGACGAGCGTCGGCACGCCGGTCGCGATCGCCCTCGGCATCCCGCTCTATATCGGTCTGGCCCAGGCGGTCTTCGGCGCCTGAAGGCGCTCCCGGCCGCGTCGATACACAGTGAGAGGTAGCAAGTCATGACACAAAAGGCCACGAAGCTGGTGATCATCACCGAGAGCGTGCTGTTGAAGAAGATCACCAAGATCATCCTCGATGCGGGGGCGACCGGCTACACCGTGATGGCCGCCTCCGGCGTTGGGAGCCGCAATACGCCTTCTCCGGGGCAAACCCCCGTCTCGGACACCTACTCGAACATCAAGATCGAGATCATCACCGCCAACGAGGATGTCGCCCGGGCGATTGCGAAGCAGGTCGCCGACCAGTACTTCGACAACTTCTCGGGCATCATCCACCTCGGTGAGGTCGAGGTGCTGTACGCGCATAGCCTTTGATCTTGTCCTGCGCTGTCGCCAGGGACCGGCGACGATTGCCATTCGCGGCGCTTCCCCGAAGCGGGGATGTCGCACGCGAGCGCACAGACCCGATCGGCAAGCAGCCCTGCTGCTGCCTCTCTTCCACGACGCTTCCGGGGACTTCAAAATGACCGACACAGGAGCTGCGCTCGACACCGCAGACTGGTAAACCGAGGCTTCCGGCGCAGTGATGGGGAAAGCCGACTCATGGGCTCGCTTGTTTCACGAGGGAACCGCCGATAGACTGGTCAGGTTCCTAGTCATCTGATTCTGATGGAACCCATGCCGACTTGGCCCGTTCAGCATGCAAAAGCGCGCTTCAGTGAATTCCTGGATGCTTGCGTGCGTGAAGGACCGCAGGTGGTGACACGTCGCGGCACCGAAACCGCCGTCCTGGTTCCCATCGCTGAGTGGCGACGGCTTGAAGCCGCGGCACGTCCTTCGCTCAAGCAGTTGCTGCTCAGTGACTCGGCGCGCACTGACCACTTAACGCCCGCGCGTGGTAGGGCTCGACGTCGACCGGCGACCAGGCTCGAGTAACGGCCCGTGTACCTGCTAGATACCAATGTCGTCTCCGAGTTACGGAAACCACGGCCGCATGGCGCTGTGCTCGCGTGGCTCAATTCGACTGAAGATGCCCACCTTCATCTCGCCACCGTGACGCTGGGCGAAATCCAGGTCGGCATTGAGCTCACCCGCGAGCAAGACGTCGAGAAGGCCAAGGAAATCGAAGCCTGGCTTGATCTTGTGAGTGATTCCTACAATCTGCTTGCGACGGATGGGCCGGCGTTTCGCTGCTGGGCGAAGCTGATGCACCGCACCTCAGATACCCTCTACGAAGACGCTATGATTGCCGCCATTGCCAAGGTGCATGGTCTCAAGGTGGTCACGCACAACATTGCGGATTTCGCCACCTTCGGCGTCGAGCTGCTCAATCCCTTCGAGTTTGGTGCGCCAGATTGAGCCAGCCCTGACCTCCTACACTGCGTCCAGTTTGGGATGTGCCATCTTGACCGCGCCTGCTGCGGAAAGATGACGTTGCTGTCTCTGGACGCGGTTTAAACGACGACTGTCAGGGCCGGAACGCTTCAAAGCACCTTGGAGACCAGCTTCACCGTCGGATCATTGCGGTCGGTCTCGATCCGGAAGCCGAGCGATTTGACCAGCGCCAGCATGCGCGTGTTGGCGCTCAGCACCTCGCCCTCCATGATCCGCAGGCCCTTGTCGCGGGCGTTCTGCATCAGCGAGCGCATCAGGCGCGCGCCGATGCCGCGGCGGCGGACCTCGTCGGCGACCACGATCGCGAACTCGCAGGTATCCCCGCCCGGGTGCGTCATGTAGCGCGCCACCCCGACCTCCTGCTCCTGCGCCCCGCCCTCCTCGTTCTGGGTGCGGATCACGCCGATCAGGGCCATCTCGCGGTCGTAGTCGATCTGGGTGAAGCGCACCAGCATCTCCGGCGACAGCTCCTTGATCGTCTGCATGAAGCGGAAGTACTTGGTCTGCTCGGAGAGGTTGCGCACGAAGTCCTGCTCCATCTGCGCGTCCTCCGGGCGGATCGGGCGGATGGTCAGGTCGGAGCCGTCCGGCAACGGCACCTGCTCGATCAGGTGCTGCGGATAGGGATGGATGGCCATGTGGCCGTAGACCGGCATCTGCGGCGGCCGGTAGTCGACCTGGATGCGCGCGTCGACCGCGATCACATCGAGATCGTTGCCGATCAGCGGGTTGATCTCGAGCTCGATGATCTCGGGCAGCTCGCAGACCATTTCCGAGACCCGCTGCAGGATGCGCGAGAGCGCCTGGCGGTTCATCGGCGGCATGTTGCTGTAGGCGCCCATCAGCCGCGCGACCCGGGTGTGCTCGATCATGGTCTGGATGATGAACGCGTTCAGCGGCGGCAGGCCGAGCGCGCGATCCTCCAGGATCTCCATGTCGGTGCCGCCGGCGCCGAAGCTGATCACCGGCCCGAAGATCGGGTCGCGCACCACCTTCACCATCAGCTCGCGCGCGGCACGGGTCGGCACCATGTGCTCGACCGTGACCCCTTCGATCCGTGCCTGCGGCCGCAATTTCTTCGCGCGGTCGGTCAGCTCGGTGAAGGCGCGGCGGATGCTCTGGGCATCGCTCAAGCCCAGCCGTACGCCGTCGACATCGGATTTGTAGCGGATATCCGGCGAGTTGATCTTGATCACGACCGGGAAGCCGAGCGCCTCGGCCGCGATCAGCGCCTCGTTCGGTGAGCGCGCCAGCACCGCCTGGGTGGTCGCGATCCGGAACGCCGCTAGCACCGCCTTGGCCTCGATGGTGCCCAGCGCCTTACGCCCCTCGGCCATGACCCCTTCGATGATCAGCCGCGCGCCCTCGACATCCGGCCCGAGCTGCTGCGAGACCGGCGCCGGCGACTGCATCAGAAGCATCCGATTGCGGCGCTGCTCGGAGAGGAAGAACATCGCATCGACCGCGACCTCGGGTGACTCGAAGTGCGGCACGTCCTGCTCGGCGAACAGGGTCTGCGCCTCGGCCACCCGCCCCTCGCCCATCCAGCAGGTCAGCACCGGCTTGCGCGTCTTCTTGACCGCCTCGACCACCTGCTGGGCAACAGCGCTCGGGTCGCTGGTCGCCAGCGGCGCCAGCAGTGCGATCACCCCATCGACGCCGGCATCGGCTAGGCAGGCGTCGAGGGCTTCCCGATAGCGCTGCGGCGAGCCGTCGCCCATCACGTCGACCGGATTACCATGCGACCAGTGCTCCGGCAGCGCCTGCTCGAGCTTGGCCCGGGTCGCGTCACTGAGGTCGGACAGGATCAGGCCGCGGTCGACCGCGCGATCGGCGGCCAGCACGCCCGGCCCGCCGCCGTTGGTGATCACCGCGATCCGGTTACCGGCCAGCCGCCGGCCGGCGCCGAAGACCTGCGCCGCGGCGAACAGCTGTGCGAGCCGTTGCACCTGCACCGCGCCGCCGCGCTCGAGCACCGCGCGAAAGACCTCGTTCGAGCCGACCCAGGCGCCGGTGTGCGAGCGCGCTGCGCGCGAGCCGGCCGGGTGCCGCCCGGTTTTGACCACCACCACCGGCTTCAGGCGCGCCGCCGCGCGCAGACCACTCATGAAGCGTCGCGCATCGCGCACCCCCTCGACGTAGAGCAGGATGCTCTGGGTCTGCGGGTCGAGCGCCAGATAATCGAGCACATCGCCGAAGTCGACATCGGCCGCCGCCCCGAGCGAGACCACCGCCGAATAGCCGAGGCGCCGCGGCCCCGAACGATCCAGCATCGCGGTGCAGACCGCGCCCGACTGCGACACCAGCGCGACATTGCCGGCGCGCGGCAATTCGTTGCCGAAGGTCGCGTTCAGCCCGTGCGACGGGCGCATCACGCCGAGACAGTTCGGCCCCAGCATCCGGATGCGGTTGCGCCGTGCCGCTTCGACCACCCGCTCCTGCAGCGCGATGCCCTGCTCGCCCTGCTCCGAGAAGCCAGCCGAGTGCACCACCGCCGCGCGCACGCCGTACTCGCCGCACTGATCCAGGATGCCGGCGACCGCCTCGGCCGGCGCCGCGATCAAGGCCAGATCGACGCGCTTGTTGAGGCTCGCCAGGTCCTTCCAGCACGGCTGTCCGCCGACCTCCTCGTACTTGGGGTTGATCGGATAGCACTCGCCCTTGAAGCCGCCGGCGAGCAGGTTGCGATAGACCATCCCGCCGACCGAGCCCTCGCGGTCGCTGGCGCCGAACACGGCCACCGCCTCAGGGGCAAAGAGCTGGTCCAGATCGGAGAGTCGCATCGGCTGGCCCCTCCTGGGGCGAAATCGGTGGCAAGGCAAAACGATGACAAAGGGATTAAGCTTTCGGAACCACTTCGACCACAGGGGCAGGTGCGCGATGAATCCGGCCTTCATTACTCATCAAGACTGCTTAGAGCACCAAATGGGCGCGCACCATGTCGAGGTGCCGGAACGGCTGCACGCGATCTCCGATCGGCTGATCGCCGCTGGCATGGAGATGCTGGTCACCCATTATGACGCGCCCAAGGCCCGCCGGGAGCAATTGCTGGCGGTGCACGAGCCCGGCTATGTCGACATGCTGTTCGAGGCGGCCCCGAGCGTCGACGACGTGCTCGTCTGGGTCGACGGCGACACCGCGATGTCGCGCGGCACGCTCGATGCGGCCCTACGCGCCGCCGGGGCGGCGACCCTGGCCGTCGACCTGGTGATGAGCGACCGCCACCATGCCGCCTTCTGCGCCGTCCGGCCGCCCGGCCATCATGCCGAGCGCGCCCGCTCGATGGGCTTCTGCTTCTTCAACAATGTCGCCATCGCGGCCGCGCACGCGCTGAGCGAGCACGGCCTTGCGCGCATCGCGATCGTCGATTTCGACGTCCACCACGGCAACGGCACCGAGGACATCGTCGCCGGTGATGAGCGCATCCTGTTCTGCTCGAGCTTCCAGCATCCGTTCTATCCTGGCTCCGGCACCGGCCCGACCGCCGACAACGTCATCAACATCCCGCTGCCGGCGCGCACCAACGGCGAGGCCTTCCGCGCCGCGATGGAGGCGCAATGCCTGCCGCGGCTGGAGGCGTTCGCGCCCGAGCTGATCCTGATCTCGGCTGGGTTCGACGGCCATGCCGAGGATGACATGGCGCACTTTCTGCTGCGCGAGCCGGACTATGCCTGGATCACCGCGCGCCTGCGCGAGATCGCGGTCCGTCATGCCAACGAGCGCATCGTCTCCTGCCTTGAGGGTGGCTACAACCTCTCGGCGCTCGGGCGCAGCGTCGCGGTGCACATCGATGAGCTGATCGGGCACGGGTGATGTCCTTTTTTGCGGCCTGATCATCGAGCCGATTCGGCGGTCCTGACCTCTCGCTCCTGGCCGGCCTCGATGCGACCGTTATCACGATCTTCCAAATCCTCAGCGAATACCAGCCGCTCGACGATCTAGTCGCGCGCCGCGTCCCAGAGGACGTCGAACCGCAGCGCGATGTGGTCTTCATCGTCCGTGCCGGCGCGCTCTTCCCCATGTATCGCACGTCCGCGCTCCTCAGAACAGCTCAAGGGCAAGCTGCACGTCCCCACGGTGATCTTCTATCCCGGCCTCCTTGATGGCGCCGCCGATCTGAAGTTCACGGGCGTTCTGGATGCAGAGCACAGCTGGGTTCGGGGTTCGGGGTTCGGTATGAGTGAGCGCGGTCATCGCAATCTTCGAGTTTGGCAGCAGGCGATGGATTTGGCAGGCGTCGCTTATCGTTCAACGGCTACCTTTCCACGCGAAGAGTTGTTCGGACTGGTTTCGCAGATGCGACGGGCGGCGGTGTCGATTCCGTCCAATGTCGCCGAAGGCTATGGCCGCGGAGGCAAAGACTATGCACGTTTCGTTTCGATCGCTTACGGCTCCTTGCTGGAGCTGGAAACCCAAGTTGAGCTTTCACGCAACCTGGTGTTGCTGGAACAAGCGCAAGCCGCGGACCTGCTGAGAACGACATCAGAAATCGGACGCATGCTCAACGCCCGAAGAGCATCATTGACTACCCGAACCCTGAACCCCGACCCCTGAACCCCGAACCCTGGCGCGAACAATGCAACTCACCATTACGATCCCCGACAGTCTTCCGGACAGTCTCCAAGCAACGCTCGGAGAATTCGAGCGCGAGGCACGGATGGCGATGGCCGTCAAGCTGTACGAGCGCAGGCGTACCTCATCGGGCATCGCCGCCCGACTGGTGGACATGGACCGGGCGACGTTCTTGCTAGAGCTGCATCGCTACGGAGCTGCATCGCTACGGAGCTGCGATGATCGATATTGATGAGCGTGAGCTGCTCTAAGACCAAGCCAACAGTTGATGACCGGAGGCTCGCACGATGACCGCCGTTGAAGAAATTGCGGAAATGGCCCAGGGGCTCGATCCTGCCCGACTGCAGCTCTTGTCCGAGTTCGTCGACTTTCCGCTGACTAGGAGGTCGTCCTGAACTAGGCCCGGCCGGCGGTCTTCGCCGATCTGGGCCACGGCGTCATGGATGCGGCCATCGTCGAGGCGGCGGCATACTGTCTGGTCAAGACACCCCAAAGCGCATGAGGCGATGCATGCAAGACGTCACCTTCGAGACCGAGATCACCCGCAATCACCTGATCCGACTCCCCGATGCGCTCCCCGTCGGGGTGCGGGCAAGGATCAGGGTCGAGATACTGACATCGGACGACCGCGAGGCCGCGCACGATGCCCCCGGCAACCAGATCGCGCGCTTGGCCCAAGCTGCGCGCGAGGCGCATCTGGCATCCGGCGGCGAGCTGATGGGGCCGGATGAGATCGCGGCAGAGGTTCGCCGCCGTCGGGGCGGGGTCGCCGATGACTGAGCGGCGCATCGGCATCGATGCCAACCTGCTGATTGCCGCCTGGTCCGGCCGTCATCCCTGGTGCGAGCGGGCCGTCGACCTGCTCGCCGACGATGCCCGACAGCTCATCGTCAGCGAGCTGCTCTGGCTGGAGGTCATGCCCAAGGCGCTCTATTACCGACGCCTGGAGGAGGCGGCCTTCTATCGGGGGGTCTTCGCGCGGGCTGAACACCAGAGCGTCAATCCTGCGGTCACGGATCAGGCAAAACAGTTGGCCGAGCGACATGGCCTCGCCGCGATGGACGCCCTCCACCTCGCCGTTGCGCTCCAAGCCAATGCCGATGCCTTCGTCCCCGGCGAACGACCGGACAAGCCCATGTTCCGCGTCACCGAGCTGCCGGTCACCTCCCTTTGGAGTCCGCCGCCATGAGCCTGTTCCTGCGCCTGCTGGAGGCCGACGACAAGGCCGTCGCCCTGCGCGAGGTCGTCCAGGCCGTCCGCGGCGGTCAGCCCGATGCGCGGGTCTTCGAGGTCGATCCGCAGGGGTTTCGGCAGGTGCCGGGGGCGCCGTTTGCGTATTGGGTGAGCGATCGTGTTCTGTTCTCGTTCGTGGAGTTTTCTGCGTTTTCTGCTGAGGGTCGCAGTGCAGTATCCGGAGGGAAGACATTAGAGGACGACGAGAGCAAGTGGCAGCCGGTGAAGGTCCCGCAGGCGAAGATCGACCAACTCATCGCCGAGCGCACCTCCGCCGCGGTCAAGGCTGCCCTCCAGGGCCTGCTCGATGCCCCGCCGCCGGCCGAGGCGGCGGACGACGCGCATCGGGCCGCGGCTCAGCGGGCGGCGCGCGCAGCACGACAGGCCGCCCGCGCTCCGGAACATCGGCGACCCACCGATCCCGCAGTGATGGACTCCATCAAACAAGCCGTAGCAGCCGTCGCCGATGGAGCAAGCAAGGCCGAGATCCTCGCCTCCACAGGGCTCAGCGACGCGCAGTGGAATACAGCCATCGCCGCACTGCTCGCCGACCGATCGGTTACGAAGTCCGGCTCGGGCCGTGGCACCCGATACCATCGAAAGACCGACGACTAACGACCGACGACCGACGACCGACGACGAAAAACCAACCACCGAGTCCCATCCATGCAACAAGCCCTTCAGATCCAAACCAAGGTCGACCAAGCACTGGTCGATGCCGTTCCCGCACTCACACCCCTGCTGGGTCACCGTGTGCAAATGATCGCCCTCGATCTGGAAAACTCCGAGGGGACTCGACCGGCGAGCCGGGTCGATGCGCTGGATTGGCCTCTAACTGACGCGGAGCGCGCTGTATGGGACGAGCTCCCGTCCTTTAGGGCCGAACATCCAGTGCGGTTGAGCTCACTGGACGAGCCGACGTGAATTGGGTCTTGGACACCAACATCATCAGCTACCTGATGAGAGGCGACCCCGCCGTTCGTGCTGCCTTCGACTCCGTGCGTGATGTACCCGAGACCCGTTTCGTTCTAAGTCCAGTGGTCGACTATGAGATTCGCCGTTACTTGTTGCTCAAGGCCGCGAGTCGGAACCTGGCGCAGTACGAGGCATTGACAGCGACCTGGGTCACTGCACCACTGTCGGAGGCGGATTGGCAACGCGCTGCTGTCCTCTGGGCAGATCGGCATCGCGACGGCAGTCCAATTGAAGACGCCGACTTGCTGATCGCCGTAACCGCCTTGGCGCAAGACGCCGTCTTGGTGACCCGCAACACGCGTCACTTCGCCGGCCTCGATTTGCGACTTGCAGATTGGACGCAATCAGAAGCCTCGTGAAAACAGATGCAGACTATCGTTGGAAGGCGGGCGACTGAGGTCAGGGCCGATGCACGCGCTACACGACTACTTGTCCGACCACCTTGGCGATCGGCTCAAGAAGCGCTCGATCGTGGTCTTCTATGACCCGCGGCGCGAGTTCGAACCCTTCTTTGCGCGCGAGTTGGAGCCGCAAGAGGAGGCCCCGCTGCCGCGGATCACCATCGGCGGTCATCTCACCTATCTCGCCCGTCACGCTGGGACATACTTCGGGCTTCGGACCGCGGTCGAACCGGTGGTGGGGCATAGCTTCTGGGTCGATCGGGATGTCCGGCGCCAGGCCCAATGGGAGACCTGCCGGTTGATGGCCGAGCTGGGACAAGCCGGTTGATGGCCGAGCTGGGACAAGCGGTCGAGCGCATCCGGCCGGAGCTGTCCAGAATGGGCGAAGACGCCGCCAAGTGCTTCTCTGCTTATACCAGAGACGACGGCTGGCACTCGGTGGATGGTTTACAATGGCACCTGGAGACTTGGGTTGCGCACATGGACGAGGAGCCCGAGGCCGAGCAGGCCCTTGGTGTGGTCCGCGATGCCCACGAGCAGTTGTTGAAAGCCATGGCCGAGGGCATCGTAGATGCCCTGGAAGCGGCGGGCTGGCAGGTGCCAAGCACGTTGCATCAGACCCACGTCTATCCCGATGTGGTCGAGACCATGGGCGGGCGCGTCGCCTACTTCCTCATCGATGCGATGCGCTACGAGATGGGCGTGGAGCTTGCGCGCCAGATCGAGGGCGCGACCGACCTGACTGTGAGCGCCGCGGTCTCGGCGCTGCCGTCCATCACCCCTGTTGGCATGGCCGCGCTGCTGCCCGGGGCCTCCGCGAGCTTCGATCTGTTGGATGCCAAGGGAAGGCTGGGCGCGCAGATCGAAGACAGGGTGATGCCCGGTCTGAACGAGCGCCTGAAGTTCCTGAAGGCCAAGGTTCCTGGCGTGGCCGACATGACGCTGGGCAAGTTGCTGGGCAAGTTGCTGGGCAAGAAGCCGTCGCAGCTCGCCAAGGACATCGCCAAGGCGCCGCTGGTCGTGGTGCGTCCCCAAGAGATCGACTTCGTCGGCGAGATGGACGGCGACCTGCTGGCACGCCAGGTGATGGATACAACCATGGGCAATCTGGCCCGCGCGGTGAAGAAACTCGCCGCCGCCGGTGTCGAGGACTTCGTGATCACCGCGGACCACGGCCACCAGTTCTCCGTGCGCAAGGAAGACGACATGAAGACGGACAACCCTGGTGGCGACAGGCTGGAGCTGCATCGCCGCTGTTGGATCGGGCACGGCGGCAGCACGCCTGCCGGAACCGTCCGAGTGTCCGGCGCTGAGCTTGGCTACCACACGGATCTGGACTTCATCTTTCCCACCGGCCTCGAGGTATTCAAGGCTGGCGGCGGTCTTGCCTTCCATCACGGCGGATTCAGCCTCCAAGAACTGGCGATTCCGGTGGTCAGCCTGCGCATGGCCTCAGGCAAATCGGCTGCGCTGCCGGGGATCGGCGTCCGAATCGAGGATTGCCCCGTCGCGGTGACCAACCGAACCTTCGGGCTCAAGCTGGTGGCGCAGGCCGACCTCCTCGCGACCGAGCCGTTGACCGTGCGCGTGCTGCTGATGGCAGGTAGCGACAAGGTTGGCCGTGCCGGGATGGCGGTGGGTCGTGACTTCGACCGCGCCAAAGGTTCGCGGACCTTGCCGCTCGGCGCCACGACGAGCGTGGGCATGATGCTGAACAACGACGCCTGCAAGACGCTGCGCGTCGTCGTCCTGGACGCCGGGACGGATGGTGTCCTGGCGCAGTCCGATGAGCTAGCGGTAATACTTGGAATATGAGGGGGTGCTGGGTGCAGGGTTCAGCAGATCGAACCCTGAACCCCGAACCCCGAAC